>CAYVWB010000042.1:0-40376 GCA_964455395.1 uncultured Desulfovibrionaceae bacterium | reverse complement strand
CACGCGGCGACAAGCGCTGGACCGGCGCCTTGCTGCGCGCCGCCAAAGTCATGAGCGAGCAGGGAACCCTGACCGGCCACGCGCACGAGTACCGCACGGGAGCCTCCGGCGGCGGCTTCGACCGGCTGGCGTTCCGTTTCGAACTGGAAGGATGGGACCCCCGCGACATCCCCGACGCCGACCCAGACGCCGTGGACCTCGGCCTCTCCCTGAACCGCCGGGATGACGACCGGCCCCGCATCACCCTGCCCGCCCCGTGGTACGGCGGCGGCATGTCCTTCGGCAGCGTGGGCCTGCCTGTCATGCTGGCGCGCGCCAGGGCCGCCCAGGCTCTGGGAAGCTTCATCTCCACGGGCGAAGGCGGCTATCCGGAAGCGTTGCTCCCCTATGCGGACCATATCATGACGCAGGTGGCCACCGGCCTCTTCGGCGTCAGCGAAACCACCCTCACCCGCGCCCGCGTCATCGAGATCAAATACGCGCAAGGCTCCAAGCCCGGCCTGGGAGGACATCTTCTGGGAATCAAGAACACAGCAGCAGTTGCGTCCCAGCGCGAAACCGCGCCGGGCATCGCACTGTTCTCGCCATTCCCCTTCCACAGCGTCTATTCCGTGGAGGATCACAAGAAGCATCTGGACTGGCTGGCCACGGTCAACCCCCGCGCATTGCTGGCGGTGAAGGTCTCCAGCCCCTCGGATGTGGACATGGTGGCCGTGGGCTCCTACTACGCCGGCGCGCACATCATCAATATCGACGGCGCTTACGGCGGTACGGCGGCTTCGCCGGAACTTTCCAAGAAAAACATCGCCACGCCCATCGAATACGCCGTGGCCAAGGCCCACGACTTCCTCACGGCCGAGGGACTGCGCAACGAGGTGACGCTGATGGCCTCCGGCGGCGTGCGCACCGTGTTCGACGCAGCAAAGGCCATCGCGCTGGGCGCGGACGGCGTCGTCTTCGGCACGTTGGACCTCACCCCTATGGGCTGCGTGCGACTGGCCCGGTGCGAACGACCGGACGGCTGTCCCTTCGGCGTCACCACCACGGACCCGGTCCACTCCGCCAAAGTGGACGCCGAAGCCGCGGCTGCAGGACTCGTCCACCTGCGCACGGCCATGGCGCGCCAGCTCGCCGGCTTGCTGCAACGGCTGGACCTGCACAGCGTCGCCGCCTTGCGCGGCCGTCGGGACCTCCTCGTCCGTCTGGAGGACACCCGGGAGACTCGCGTGGATGCGTCGGTCCCGCTCCGGGGGGTCGATCATGACTGACCGTGAGACGAGCCTCGCCGCGCGGATCGTTCGCGCCAGGGGCGCGGCCATGTCCCCTGCGGGGCATGGGGTAAAGCGCAAGACAGCCGAGGGCGGCTGCGGAGTGCTGGGCCTTGCGGCGAATTTCCCTGCGCCGGGGCACGCGGTGCGCGCCGGCGTCGCCAGCATGCGCAACCGCGGCAACGGCATGGGTGGCGGGGTGGCCATGGTCGGTCTGGACCCGGCCGCTCTGGGTGTGGACCGGGAGACCCTGGCGCAGCGCACTCTCATCCACATGGCTTATATCGACAGAAGCGCTCAGGCTGCCGTGGAAAGCCGACTGCAAGAGCGCTTCGTCATCCTCCACCGCAGCAAAGTTCCCGCGCGGGAGGACTGGACCGTCTCCGGCTTGCGCCACAAGCCGCCGGCTGTCTGGCGGTATTTCGTCATCCCGGAGGACGCCGCCTTGCGCGCCATGTGCTTGGAACTGGATCTCACTATTGCTGCGGACGGCGCCGCCCGCACGGCGGAAGACGAGCTCGTCCACCAGAGCATGCATCACATCAACAGAGAATTCTATGCGGACGGCGCTCACCGCGCCTTCGTCCTCTCCCACGGCCGGGATATCGCCGTCTTCAAGCTCGTGGGCTACGCCGAGGAGGCTCTGGACCACTACCTGCTGAACACCATGACTGCGCGCGTCTGGGTGGCTCACCAGCGCTACCCCACCCGCGGCCGGGTGATGCACCCCGCCGGCAGTCATCCCTTCGCCGCCTCCCACCTCGCTTTGGCGCACAACGGCGACCTCGCCAACTACGTCTCCGTGGCGTCCGCCTTGCTGGAGAGCAACACGGCGCCGCTCTTCGCCACGGACACGGAGCTGGCTGCGCTCACCATGGACCTCTACCTGCGCGCGCACGGGTACCCTCTGGAGTACGTGCTGGAGCTGCTGGCGCCCACGTCCCGGTACGACATGCAGTTTCTGGATGCGGAGAAAGCCAGCGCCTACGCAGCCACGCAGCGCGCGCATATCCACCACTCCCCCGACGGACCATGGTTCTTCGTCGTGGGTCGGGCCGACCCGGACACGCATCGCGGCGAACTCCTCGGCGTGACGGACACCAGCATGCTGCGGCCGCACGTCTTCTCCCTGTTCGAAAACCGCTGCCTTGAGGACAGCGCCGCCCTGAGCGTGGGGATGGTCGCTTCGGAGCGTCACGCCATCCACGCCGCGCACCGTCGACTGGCTGCGCTGGACCCCCGCATCAAACCGCTGCCGGATCACACCTGGAGCGCCCGCGGCGGCTCCCACACGGACGGCGGCGCCTATGCGTTCCGCATCGGGTTGGACAACCGCCTCGTCTGTACGAACAAGTTCGGCGAGCCCGTGCAGCTGGACGACTTCTGCGAACACGCGCCCTTGGCGCCGCCCCTGGCTCCTACGCCCCTTGCCGAAATCATGGTGGAAGCCGTGCAGGACCGGTTGTGGACCGAAGCTGAAGACGCCGCCACCCCGCTGCTGCAGGCCATGCCGACGCTGCGCTGGTCCCAGTTGACCGCCGTGCTGGACGCTCTTGTCCGCGTGGCTGCGCAGGAAGGCGCCATTTGGCGCCGTGCGTTGGATCTGCTGACCCTCTTGCTGGACAGACCCTTCCCGTGCGGCGAAAAGAAAGCGTCCTCCGTGCGGGTGATGGTGGAAGAAGCTGTGGACAAAGTGCTGGAGCTGGCCAGCGGCCCCGCCGGAGGCGGCGCGGCGCCGGAGGCGTGGCGGCTGGACTACGAGACACGCACGGAGCTGGACAACCCACGCACCGTGGAGGACTTCGGCGGTCGCGCGCACACGCAGCACACGCTGGTGGTGGATGCGCGCGGGTTCCCCCGCGAAGGCGAGGCCTCACTGGCGCGCTTCGTGGCCGTGGCGACACGGCTGGGGTGGCGGCGCATCATCCTGCACCGACTGCGGGGCCATCGCTTTCTGGGCTGCGGCCTGGGCGAGCTGGGACGCGGCGTCCGCATCGACTGCTACGGCGACGCTGGCGACTACGCCGGCAGCGGCGTGGACGGCGCAGACCTGCGCCTGCACGGCCATGGGCAGGATCAGTTGGGCCAGATCTTCCGCAGCGGCCGTCTGGTGGCGCACGGTGACGTAGGCCACGCCTTCCTCTACGGAGCGAAAGGCGGAGAAATCTTCGTGCTGGGCTCGGCCGCCAGCCGGCCTGTCATCAACGCCGTGGGCGCGCCGCGCGTCGTCATCAACGGCGCCTGTCTGGACTTCCTCGCCGAGTCCTTCATGGCTGGCGACCCCCTCCACGGCGGCGGATTCGTCGTCATCAACGGCGTGGCTCCAAGCATGCCGACGCGCTCCGAAAGCGTGGACGACGCCGTCGACGCGCTGACGTTTCTCCCCACGCCTTACCCTGGCGGGAACCTCTTTTCACGATCCTCGGGAGGCGCCGTCTACGTCCGCGACCCCGGCGGCGTGGTGAAGGAGGGACAGCTCAACGGCGGCCGGCTGACCACGCTCACGGCGGCGGATTGGGCGCTGCTCGAACCGATGCTGCAGGAGAACGAGCGGCTGCTTGGCGTTCGCGTGAAGGCGCTGCTGACCCACGAGGGCCGCGCCCTGCCCCCCCATCGCATCTACCGCAAAGTGGAGCCGGAAGTCTGAGCGCTGCGCAGCTCGAACGCCCGCGCTGAAGCGCTGGTCTTTCCCAAGCAACCTTGGTACAAGAAGCGCCGCTTCCCTCTCACACCGGCGCGGCGCGCGGCCGCTGCGCCATCACCACGGGTTTTTTCATGAAATCCATAGAGATATACGACACCACCCTGCGCGATGGCGGGCAGGACGGCGAAATCAATTTCTCCCTGACGGACAAGCTGCGCATCGTTCGCAAGCTCGACGAGCTGGGCGTGGCCTACGCTGAAGGCGGCTGGCCCGGCTCCAACGAGACGGACCGCCAGTTCTTCGAGGAAGTCCGCGCCCTGACGCTCCACACCACCAGGGTCGCGGCTTTCGGCTCCACCCGTCATCCCAGGAAACGCGCGGATAACGACCCCAACCTCCAGGCGCTCATCGCAGCGCAGCCCCACGCCGCCACCATCTTCGGCAAGACATGGGATCTCCACGCCCGCGAAGCGCTCAAAGTGGAAAACGCCGTGAACGTCGCCATGATCGGCGAGTCCGTGGCGCACCTCAAGGCCGCGCTCCCCGAAGTTCTCTTCGACGCGGAACACTTCTTCGACGGCTTCAAGGCCAACCGCGAATTCGCTTTGGCCTGCCTGCGAGCCGCCCACGAAGCCGGCGCCGGCGTGCTGGTGCTCTGCGACACCAACGGCGGCGTGCTGCCCCATGAGATCCGCGCGATCGTCGCCGCCGTGGCCGAGGCCTTGCCTGAAGCGCGTCTGGGCATCCACACGCACAACGACTCGGACACGGCCGTGGCCAGCTCCGTGGAGGCCGTGCTCGCCGGCTGCGTCCACGTGCAAGGCACCATCAACGGCTACGGCGAGCGCGCCGGCAACGCGAACCTCTGCTCCGTCATCCCCAACCTGGAGCTCAAATGCGACTGCGCCTGCCTGCCGGAGGGCCGTCTGGAGAAGCTCACCACCGTCTCCCGATTCGTCAGCGAGGTGGCCAACTTGCGGCCGTTCCTGCGGCAGCCTTACGTGGGCCGCGCAGCCTTCGCGCACAAGGGTGGCGTCCACGTCAGCGCCATCCTCAAGAATCCCGCCACGTATGAACACGTCCCCCCGGCGAGCGTGGGCAACCAGCAGCGCGTGCTCCTTTCGGATCTCTCGGGACGCGCCAACATCCTGGAGAAGGCCAAGCGCTACGGCTACGAGCTGGACAAGGACGACGTCATCGTCCACGACCTCCTCGCCGACCTCAAGGCACGGGAGAGCATGGGGTACGAGTATTCCTCGGCCGAAGCCTCCTTCGAGCTGCTCTTCTACCGCACCATGGGGTGGTCGCGGCAGTACTTCCGACCCATGGACTTCCGCGTCTATGACGCCTTGCACGGCGACGCCGTGGTCAGTGAAGCCACGGTGAAGGTCAAGGTCCGCGGCATGGTGGAGCACACCGCCGCCGGCGGTCACGGCCCTTTGAACGCATTGGACAAGGCCCTGCGCAAGGCCGTGGAGCGCTTCTACCCCTGCATCCGCGAAATCCGCCTCGCCGACTTCAAGGTCCGGGTGCTGCCCGGCGCCACCCAGCGCGGGGGTGGTACGGCTTCCATGGTGCGGGTGTTGATCGAATCCGCGGACCACGCCCACCGGTGGATCACCGTGGGCGTCTCGGACAACATCATCCATGCAAGCTGGAACGCTCTGGTGGACGCGTTGACCTACAAGCTCTTCAAGGACGATCCCCAGAAGTGGCCGCATCAGGCCCCGGAGCCGCCGCCAGCCTGACGCAGGCTGCGCGTCCTGCGCGGCCTTTACTTTCTTTCGCACGAAACCTCTCGGCCGGCACGGCGCCCCGAGGTCTTTTGCCCGTGTGGGGGAAGGCTCCGCCGCAACCCATGGCGCGCCCGCTCGCCCGGCATGATGGACCGGAACGCGCAATCGGGGGGCTTTCCGTGGGGCTCAGGCGGGCGGGGCTCGCCGTGATGGCTGAAATGGTGTATGAGGACGTGGTTCTCCATTGCGCCGGAGGGCGCTTTGCGAGGGCCGCGTCCCCCTTGAGCAGGGACACCCGTCACGCTTGAGAAACACGCACCCGGCGCCATCAGGGAGCAACCCCATGAAAGCGAAGACGCTCAAAGCCAAGATCCTGGACGAACTCGGTCTGCCCCGCGACCGCACCCTGCGACGGGCCGCTTCCCGCGCGGGCAAACGCGCCCTCAAGCTCGGCATGGCCATGCCCGAGGTGAAGCGCCATCTCGTGGACGCCGCCGCCGAGCCCACGGCATGGCTGGACGACCCCGACTGGGCCGAGGTGGCCCGCGCCGCCAACGCGCTCACCATGCAGGGCGAGGAAGCCATCACCATACCGGAAGTGGACGACGGAGAGATTCCGGAGGCGCCCCGCGCGCCCATCGCCATCTTCGCAGCCGAGGATTTCGCTCCCGAACCCGCGGCCTTGGCGCAGATCGAGCAGGCTGCGCGTCTCCCCGTGGCTGTGGCTGCGGCGCTCATGCCGGACGCGCACATGGGCTACGGCTTGCCCATCGGCGGGGTCCTCGCCACGGAGAACGCCGTCATCCCCTATGCGGTGGGCATGGACATCGCCTGCCGCATGCGACTTGCCATCCTGGACGCCTCGCCGGCGCTCTTGTTGAAGAAGGACAAGAAGCTGGCGGACGCCTTGCGCACGGGGACTATCTTCGGTGTGGGCGGCAAAGGCAAAACCCTGCCGGACCACCCCGTCCTGCACCAGGACTGGGGCGTGACCGCCATCACCCGCAGCCTGCGCGAGCGTGCTGCAGCGCAGCTGGGCACCAGCGGCTCCGGCAATCATTTCGCGGAATTCGGCGCGCTGACAATCACGGACGAGGCCTTCGAGCTCCCCCCCGGGGAGTACCTCGCCCTGCTCACCCACTCGGGGAGCCGGGGCGTGGGCGGCGAAGTGGCGAAATACTATTCACGCCTCGCCGTGGGCGCGCATTCCAGACTCCCCAAATCCATGCGCCACCTGGCGTGGCTCCCCCTGGGCGATCGCGACGGGGCCGGCGGCGCCGAGGGGCAGGCATACTGGGCCGCCATGGAGCTGATGGGCGCCTACGCCGCCGCCAACCACGAGGTCATCCACACCCGAATCCTCGAAGGCATGGGCCTGGAGCCCCTGGCCGTGGTGGAAAACCACCACAACTTCGCCTGGAAGGAGACGCACTTCGGCAAGGAAGTCATCGTGCACCGCAAAGGCGCCACCCCGGCGCATGCGGGCGTGCTGGGCGTCATCCCCGGCTCCATGGCCGCGCCGGGCTATGTGGTGCGTGGCAAAGGCGAGGCGACGTCCATGCACTCCGCCGCCCACGGCGCCGGCCGCGTCATGAGCCGCAAAGCCGCCAAAGCGAAGGAGAATTGGCGCCACCTCCAACAGGTGCTCAAGGAACGCGGCGTGACCCTGCTGGCTGGCGGCCTGGACGAAAGCCCCGGCGCCTACAAGGACATCGGCGCCGTCATGCGCGCACAGCACGACCTGGTGGACATCGTGGGCGAGTTCCAGCCCGCCATCGTCATGATGGCCGGCGACTGAGCGGCCTGGTGCGAACCCATCGCCATGCGACACGGAATCCAGCTTGCCATGGTCAGCCAAATAGGCCATACCATTTCATATACGTACTCTAGAAAATGCGGCTCGTCCCGCCGCTCCAGGAGAACCGCACCACCATGGACGATACCAACGACACCCTGAAACAGATCGCGCAGGTCTGCATCGGCTTGCGCAAACTGGCCAACTATTTTCAGGACAACGACCCAGAACACCTGAGCCGTGAGGATTTCGACGAGGTGGCGGCGGAACTGGAGAAGCTCGCCGCCGTGGTGGACAATTTCCTGGAGGAGCCCGGACGTCTCGACTCCTCCTCCTGACCCACCGCGCCGGGTTCGGATGCGGTCCGTCCCGGCCAGATGGGCAGGCCGACCTCGTCGACTGCTCGCACGATGATGGACGATGCGCGCGCCCCCCCCGCGTCACGCCCGTCTTCCTGATAGGGAGCGCCTTCGCCATGCACCACCTTTTCCGCCGCAAGGCGCGTCTTGCGTTCGTCGCCGGCCGGATCGCCTGCGTCTTGAGCGTCCTCTGCGTCATCTGTCTGCTCATGACGACGTCACCCCGCGCACAGACCGACGACTCCGTCGAGCCCCCTCCCGCCGCCGACTCAATCCCCGACGCCGAGCAGGGTGATGACGCCACGGAAGACGAAGCGCCCGCCGTCCCCGCCTACGAAGTGGTCATCACCGGCGTGGACGAGGACCTGGAAGAGCTCCTGCGCGCGCTCTCCCAAACCGAAGCCAAAGCCGGCGAGCCCACACCCTTCGAAGGCATCCTCCAGCGCCGTCTCAGCGAAGACGTCAAGCGCTTCAAGACCGCCCTCACCAGCCAAGGCTTCTTCGAAGCCGCCGTGGACGCCGCCTACGACGCCGAGGCCCAGCCTCCCGTGGCGCGCTTCACCGTGGAGCCGGGGCCCGTCTTCACCCTCACGGGGATGGAGTACGCCCTGCCCGAGGCCCCGGCGGAAGGGGAGGACACGTCCGAGCCCCCTCTCGACCTGCCGGACGCTCAAGCCCTGGAGCTGCCCGTGGGCGAACCCTTCCGCGCCAAACCCGTCAAGGCCGCGCGCAGCGAAATAGAAACCGCGCTGGCCAATGCGGGCCGGCCCTTCCCCGAAGTGAGCGAACCCCGCGTGCTGGCCGACTTCGAGGCCAAGACCGCACGCGTGGTCTACACCGTCACGCCTGGTCCCCTGGCGGACTTCGGCGAGACCACCATCGAAGGACTGACCTCCGTGGAGGAAGGCTTCGTACGCGCCTACATGCCCTGGAGGCCGGGCCAGCGCTACGACCAAAGTCTCCTGGAAGTCTACTACGAACGCCTCTCCCAACTGAACCTCTTCGCCACCATCCGCATCGATCCGGAACAAACGCTGGACGAAGCCGACCGCGCGCCCATCAAGGTCATCCTCACGGAACGCAAGCACCGCACCGTCCGCGCCGGCGTGGGCTACTCCTCGGACAAGGGCCCGGAGATCCGCGGCGGCTGGGCGCACCGCAACATCCTCGGCGCAGGCGAACGCTTCGAGATCAAGACCCGTCTTTCCGAAGTGGAGTCCGATCTGACGCTCACCTACACCGACCCCCGTTTCCTGAGAACGAACAACGCCTTCACCGCAAAAGCCCTGTACGAGAACGACGACACGGAAGCCTACGCCGCCGAGACCATCACCACGGAGCTCTTCCTCCAACGTCAGCTGATGGCGCATCTCAACGTGGGCGCCGGCGTCACCTTCCGGCACGCGGACATCAAGGAGGATGAAGCCCGGCCCTTCGACAGCGGCCGCCAGTTCGACTACCTCTCCCTGCCCTTGCGCGCCACCTGGGATTCGCGCGACAACGCCCTGGATCCCACCACAGGCGCCAAGATCGATTTCCGACTGGAGCCTTTCTACAGCGTGACCGACGCCGCCCAGGACGCCCGCGCGTTCGCTCAAGTGGAGCTCGCCGCCGCGGCCTACCTCGCCTTGACGGACAGTCCCCGCGTGGTGCTCGCCGGCCGGGTGGCCGCCGGCTCCACCATCGGCGCCACCCGCGAAGACCTCCCCGCCGTGCTGCGCTTCTACCCAGGCGGCGGCGGTTCCGTGCGTGGCTACGCCTATCAGCTCGCCGGCCCCCTGCGAGGCAACACCCCCCTCGGCGGCGCTTCCTTCGTCACCGTCTCGGCCGAAGCGCGCATCCGCATCACGGAGACCATCGGCGTCGTCCCCTTCATCGATGGCGGCTACGCAGAAAACGACGCCGTGCCCCTGCCGGAGGATCTGCTCTTCGGCGCCGGTCTTGGCCTGCGGTACTACACGCCCATCGGACCCTTCCGCGTTGATGTCGCCGTGCCCCTGCGCCGCCGCGCCGATGTGGACGACCTCTTCGAATTCTACATCTCCGTGGGACAGGCCTTCTGACATGACCAGACGATCCCGCCGCATCCTCCTCGCAGGCGCGTTGGCCCTGGCAACGCTGGTCCTCCTCGTCGCAGCGGCGTTCCTTCTGCTGCAGACGCGCCCCGTCAAGAACGCCCTCGCCACGTTCGCCGCAGAGGCCGCAAGCAGCGAAGCCATGACGATCACCATCGAGGGCCTGGGCGGCTTCCTGCCCTTCACCCTTGCAGTGGACCGGGTGACCCTCGCCTCGCCAGAAGGAACGTGGCTGGAGGCGGAAGCCCTCGCCCTGGACTGGTCCCCGCTGGCGCTCCTCTCCGGAACCATCCGCGTGGAGACCCTGGAGCTTGGGCGCTTGCGGCTTTCGTCCCTCCCCCCGAGCGCGCCCGACCAGGCCCCCGAACCGCAGCCCGGCCCTGTCTGGCCGCCTGAAGAACTCGCCTTGCCCCGACTGGATCTCCGGAAACTCCATGTCGAACGCATCGAACTCGATGAACCCGTCCTCGGCCAAGCCGCCGTGTTCACCCTCGCGGGCGACGCGCGCGCCGAAGGCGCCGACCTGGACGCCGCCCTCGATCTCGTCCGTACGGACTCCGGGACAGCGTCGCCGGCGCGCCTGCGGCTCAACGCCATCCTCACCGACTCCTGGCCGGACAAACAGCTGCAGCTCGACATCGAAGTCCATGAACCGCCGGAGGGCCTCCTCGCCGCGGCCACAGGATTGAAACAGCGCGCGCCCCTCGATTTCATCCTCCGTGGAAAAGGTCTCGTACAGGACTGGAACGGGACCATGGCCCTGCAGACCGGTGACGAAACCCTCCTTGACGGCGGCATCGGCATCCGTGTCCGAAACCCCGATGGCGACCCCGACAGGCTGGACCTCGCCCTGGCCGTGGACGCAGCCCTCTTCCCACGCACGGCTGTGGGCCGCGCAGACGCCCCGGGACTCCTCCATGCGCTGCTGGGCGCGCAGGAACGCGCGGCTGCCTGGGAACTCGGCGAACGGGTGTCGCTGCAACAGAAGGCGACTCTGCGTCTGGCGGACGGCGAGGTCGTCGGGTTGGACCTGGACCAAC
This sequence comes from uncultured Desulfovibrionaceae bacterium, assembly GCA_964455395.1. Lineage (GTDB taxonomy): Bacteria > Desulfobacterota > Desulfovibrionia > Desulfovibrionales > Desulfovibrionaceae > CAYVWB01. The sequence goes on along the minus strand of CAYVWB010000042.1, from coordinate 29,459 downwards.
TCGACATGACGGCCGAAACCCTCACCCTGAAAGCTTCGGCTCGGCTGGGCCGCACCCTGGAAGACCTCGACGCTGAAGCCGTCGTGCGTGTGGCGGATCTCGCCATCCTGGGGACCTTCCTACCCGGAACCCCGACCGGCGCAGCCGCCATGGACCTCACCGTGCGTCGCGCCGGAGAGGGCCTGGACGGACGCGCGAACCTCACCCTCGCCAACGCGGCTTACGACGACTACGCCGCGGACAACGCCACCCTTGCCGTCCGGTTGACCCCGCAGCCGCGTGTCGACGACCAGCCGGCGCCTCAGGAGGCCGGCCCCTTGCCCGCCGGCGCACTCGCCCTGGACCTGACCACAACCGGCCTGGCCCTCCCGGAAGGGCTGGGCTCAGTGGCTGCGGCCGTGGGCGATGCGCCTTTCCTGCGCGCCGAGCTGGCGACCACCGCCCCGGACGCCATCGTCATCCAATCCCTTGAACTGATTGGACAACGCGCACGGCTGAACCTCGCCGGCAATGTCTCCCTGCAAGGTCCCGCCACCCTCGATGCGACCCTGGCCCTGGATGAGCTCGCGCCCCCGGCGCGGGAGCTGGGCCTAGCCCTGGAAGGAGCCGCCGAGCTGGAAATCGACGCCGACGGCGACTGGAGCGCGCCTGCAGGTCGCGTGGCCTTTTCTCTCCTTACCCGGAATCTCGCTGTGGGCGCCGTGGACGCACCCCCCGCAACAGCCGCCGCCGGCCGCACGCCCGGCCAGCTGGAGCAGGTGGGCGCATTGATGGGTGAAACCCCCGCCATGACAGGGGAAGTGGTGCTGCACGAAGACGGCCGACTTGTGGTGGAACGCCTCGCCACGGACGCCAAGGCCTTCGCCTTGAACGCCGCCGGCGAAGCCAGTCTCACCGACCCCGACGCGCCCTTGACGCTTGACGCCCAGCTCGCCGTCCCCCGTCTCGACGCCTTGGCTCCCCTGGTGAACGCCGACCTCGGCGGCGCCGTGGAGGCCTCGATCACTGCGGAAGGCAGCATGGCCGAGCCGCGCCTCCAAGCCGACCTCGCCGTCACGCGACCCGCCTTCGCAGGGCAGACCTATGATCGGCTGGAAGTCGCGCTCACCGCGCAAGGCCCCGCCGAAGCGCTTTCCGGGGACCTGCGGGTGGACCTCGCCGGCGTGCGCGCCGCTTCACCCGCCCCCCCTGCGGCTGCAGACAGCGCCACGCCTCCTCCCACGGCGTCCCTCGGGCTGCAGACTGCCTACGCCTTGCAGGAAGGCGTCTTGGCGCTGCGCTCTCTCGCGCTGGAAGGCCCCGGCCTGCGCCTTGGCGGCGAGTTGTCCGCAAACCTGGACACCACGCTGATGACGGGACGACTCGAAGGTGGGTCGGCAGACCTGGCCGCGCTGGGCGACTTCCTCGGGCAGGAGCTCGCCGGATCGGCGCGCCTCACCATAGCCATGTCGACGCCAGCCGAGGGCGGGCAGGCTGCGGACATCACCCTCGATGCGCGGCAGGTCGCCGCGGGCGGTCTGCGTCTGGAAACCGTCGCAGCGCAAGCGCAGCTCGTCGATCTCCTGGGGACCCCCGCCGGCGACGCCGAGATCACGCTCACCGGCCTGGAAACGGATGGATTCAGCGCATCCCGCATCGGCATGAACGTGATCCAGCGCGCCGAGGGGCTGGACTTCGAAGGCGCGGTGACCGCCCGCCTCGCCGCGGCGCAGCCCATTCCCCTGGACCTGGATTTCACCGGAACGCTACAGCCCCCCGCCGGGCCGGACGACGCCCTGGCGCTCACCTTGCGCAGCCTGGAAGGCGAGTTCGGAGGTGAAGTCCTGCGGCTGAACTCCGCAAGCGAACTCCGCGCGCAGGGCGACGCCCTCGCCATCGACGGGTTTGCGCTGGCCTGGGCCGGCGGAACGCTCACCATGGAGGGCGGATGGGGCCCCGCTCGGCCGGACGGCGTGAACCTGGAGGCCGCCATCCGCGACCTGCCCCTGGATGCGCCTCTGGCCATGGCCGGCGCCGCGGACACCCTGGCCCCCGGCGCTGTCTTGCAGGCCACCCTGCAACTCGCCGGCAGCGCAGCCGCGCCACGCGTCGCCCTGAACCTCGAAGTGCGCGACATCGCCATGCGGACCGATCCGGAATCTCCTCTGCAGGAGCTCGACCCCATGACGGTCATCGCCGAGGCGACCATCGAAGGTGGAGAGCTCGCCCTGCAGGTGGATGTGGACGGCCTGCCCGACGACGGCGACTTGACCGTCACGGCCAACGCGCCGGCGCGGCTCAGCCTGGCGCCCTTCGCATTCTCCCAGCCGGAGAACGCAGCCCTCGACGGCGCCGTCACGGCAGACCTCGATCTGGCGGGATTCCAGCCCATCCTCACCTACTATCAAATCGAAGCCGCCGGCGAACTCCGCGCGGATTTCACCCTGCAGGGAACACTTCAGGCCCCCGAACTTTCCGGCAAGACCGCCTTGCGCAACGCTTCCATCAAAGCTGCACAGAGCGGGACCTCCCTCACCGAGATGACCTTGGAAGCCGCCGCCGCCGAACATGAAGGCCGCCCCCGTGTCCTTCTCACGCTGGAGGCGCAGGACGGCTACGACGGCAAGTTGACCCTCAGCGGCTGGCTGGACGTGGACCCCGCGACGAATTATCCCATGACCGTCAAGGCCGCCATGGCCAACTTCGCCGCCACGCGCTCCGACGACCTCATCGTGGTGGTGTCTGGAGAAATCGGCCTGGAGGGCGACCTGGAGGACAGCCGGGTCCTGGGAGGCCTCACCCTGAACCCCGTGCGCGCTTACCTGCCCAGCCAGTTGCCGCCCAGCGTGGCGGAGGTGGAGGTGGTGGACATCCGCACCGGGCGACCCCATGGCGCTCCGGCTCCCGAAGCGGACGGAGAGGACCAGCCCCGCGCCAACGCCACAGCCGCGCTCAAGGCCACGGGGTTCAATCCCCGCCTGGAGGTGGGGGTGGAGATTCCCGAAGGCGCCATGCGCGTACAGGGTCTGGGCGTGGATTCCACCTGGAAAGGCCGCCTGGACGCGGAGGGCTCCCTCGCGTCGCCCAAGCTGGTGGGCAATGTGGACGTGACCCGCGGCGACATCGAATTCCTCGGCAAACGCTTCGATATCCGCAAGGGCGGACTGAACTTCTGGGGCCGCCAGCCGCCTACGCCACGCGTGGACGTGCAAGCCGTGACCGAAGCCGGCGAGGTCCTCGCCATCATCAACGTCGCCGGGCTCGCCTCCAAGCCACGGATCACCCTGGCATCGGAGCCCAGCCGCCCTCGCGACGAGATCCTCGCCTATATCCTCTTCGGACGCAGGTTGGACCGCATCAACGCCGTGCAAGCGCTGAAGCTGGCGCAGACGGCCAGTTTGCTGACCGGCGACGATTTTCTCTCCATCCAGCGCAACGCCCAGCAAGTTCCCGGCCTGGGCGGCTTGGACCTGGACCTGCGCGACGAAGAAGGCGGCGGCGTCTTCGCACTCGGGCAGGACCTCACGGAGGGGGTGCGGGTGAACGTGGAGGAAGGCGTGGGCGAGAGCGAAACCCAGGTGGAGGTGGAGGTGGACATCACCAATCAGCTCATGCTGCAAGGGACCATGGACGATCGCGGCGAACAAGGCGTTGGCCTGGATTGGAGCATGGACTACTGATTCCCAACGAATGGGCATTTTGCAGGCTCTCGGCCTTGCCATTACAGTGATTATTGACTATTTCATGAGCGCGACACGATGCTGGCCCACGCAGACGAACGCAACGGCCGCCGCGAAACGCACAGCATGGAGACGTCCCGGAGCGAATCGGGAGCGATCCGGACCAAGCCGTCAAGGCGTCTTCCACGGAATTCCGGACTTTCGTTTCTCGTCGTAGCGGCTTCACATCGCCTTGGAGACGCTGCGACCCGCACACGGGCCGTGTCCGCCGTGTCCGCCGTGTCCGCCGTGTCCTATAGTCGCTCAACCTCGTCCCGACGCCGGCGCACCGGCGCGGCCAGACCGGTCCCGAGCGAGCTCGCCGTCTCGCGCCTGGGCCGCTTCGCCTCCAGCCGTCCCAAAGCCGGCAAGGCCCAAGCCCTCCAGGCCGTGACGCTCCCTCCAGAGAGCGAGCCCGAACCGGTCGCTTCACACGAGCCTCCCCATGCGCAAGCTCGCCATCGCCTGCACCCTGCTGCTCCTCATCCTCGTCGGCGGTTTCGTCGCCGCGCAGTACTTCATCAATAAACTCGCCAACGACAAGATCGCCGCCACCCTCAGCCGCATGGAGGACAAGGCGGAGGTCGCCTACCAGGATGTGGGGGTGGACCTCTTCTCCCAAAGCCTCATCATGGAGGACATCGCCGTGCGCTTCAAGGACGGTCGCCATTTCACCGCCAAACGGCTGGTGGTGCGCGAATACGACCTGGAGAATCCCCGCCGGCCCCAGCACGCGGACGTGACCCTGGAAGGCGTGGCGGCCCCCGTGACGCCGGAGAACTTCGGCGAGGAAACGGAGAAGATTCGCGAGCTGGGCGTAGAGACCATCCATGCCGACGTACGCGTGAATTACACCCTCTCTCCCGACAAGCGCGGCGTGGCGCTGGAGCCCCTGGAAGTCACCGTGCAGGACATCGGCGCCTTCAAACTGGTGACGCATCTGGAACACATCGACCAGCACGCGCTGAAGAATTTCGAGCTGGGCGATCTTGCGGTGCGCAAGCTCCACCTGGTCTACGAAGACGTCCAGTTCCTGCAAGCCATCATGCGCTCCACACGGGACGACGAACCCGAGCTCACCCGCTTCCTCGCCGAAGGTCTTGCGGAGGAGATCGCCATGGCCAAGGCGGAAGGCCGCGACAAGGCCGCCGCTTCCCTGGAGGTGCTCGCCGCGTACGTGGAGGAGCCGGGCCAGCTGTCGGTGGATGTGGTGCTGGATGAACCCATGCGCGCCGCAGACGTGCTGACCATGCGCAAGATCACCAACATCATAAAGCTCTTCACCATCAGCATAACCCAGGCCTAGCCTGCAGCGGCCACGATCATGCAGCACCCCACACGCCCCCCCCGAGTCCACGGCGCCGTCCTCGCCTGCGCCGTCTTCGCCGCCCTCACCGCGGCGGTCTTCATCAGCGCTGTCGCCCTGGCTGAACCGCAGTCGAGCGACGCCGCTCCAAGCGTCACCAGTGACGCGCTGTCGCCGCCGACTCCGACGCAGCCGAGGAACGCCACCACACCTTTCGCCGTTGGGTCCCAGCTCATCGACGCGCGCACCGGCCTCGCCTGCCCCATGCCGGCGCAACTCGGTTCGCCCCTGGACATTTCCGACTCCCTCCGGGACGTCCCGGACTTCCGCCGCATCCTGCGCTACAACCCGGCGCTCACCACCACCGTCTACACCCGCGACGGTCGCGTTCTCGGGTATCTCTATCACGAGAAGCGCTTCCTCACCCCGTTGAAGGAGATCCCCACCCACGTGGTGGACGCCTTCCTCGCCGCGGAGGACGCCGGCTTCTACGAGCACGAGGGCGTGGACCTCACGGCCATCTTCCGCGCGTTCTCCAAGAACGTCGCCGCCGGCGAAGTGGTGCAAGGCGGCTCCACCATCACCCAGCAAGTGGTGAAGCGGCTGCTGCTCTCCACGGAGAAGACCTACATCCGCAAGGCCAAGGAGGCCATCCTCGCTTACCGGCTGGAGCGTCACGTTCCCAAACGCGACATCCTCGCCATCTACCTCAACGACATCTTCCTCGGCGCCGGGGCCTACGGCGTGGAGGCGGGCGCGCGCGTCTACTTCGGCAAGCACGTGCACGACGTCACCTTGGCGGAAGCCGCGCTGTTGGCCGGGTTGCCCAAGGCGCCCACCAAGTTCAACCCCTACCGCGAACCCGAGGAAGCCAAAGCCCGGCAGCGTTACGTGCTGGGCCGCATGCTGGAGTTGGGCTGGATAACGCAGACTCAGCACGACGACGCCGCGGCGGCGCCCCTGGTCTACAAGGAGATGGCCGACCCCTCCTGGGGACAGGGCGCCTACTACCTCGAAGAGGTGCGTCGCTGGCTCATCGACCACTTCAGCATGGACAACGCCCCCGAACTTTGCGAGGAGTTGGGCCGCGTGGGCGAAGACGCCGTCTATGAAGGCGGGCTGCACGTCTTCACCGCCATCGACCTGGAGCACCAACGCGCCGCAGAGAACGCCCTGCGCGAGGGGCTGGAAGCCTCCTCCAAGCGGCGCGGCTGGCGCGGTCCCGTCAAGCAGCTTTCCCCCGGCTTGCAACAGGCTTTCCTGGAGCGGGAAGCGCCCACCACGGGCGAGTGGAAGCGCATGCTGGAAGGCGGCTGGATTCAGGTCTTGGTGACGGACGTCACCCGCGAAGCAGCCACCGTGCGCGCTGGCGACCGCACAGGCGTCATCGGCGTGGACACCATGCACTGGTGCCGCACCCCCAACTTGGACCGGCCCACCGAGGGCGTCGCAGCCATCAAGGACGCACGGCGCGTGCTCACCCCGGGGGACGTGGTGTGGGCCTCCCTCCTGCCCGAGAACTACGAGCCCAAGATCCACTCCCTGCTCATGTTCTCCCAGTGGGACAAGCAGCTCCCGCAAGATCCCGTCTACCCCGCCACCCTGCCGGCGGACCCTCTGCCCTTGCGGCTGCAGCAGAAGCCCGTGGTGCAAGGCGCCATCGTCTCCCTGGAGCCACCCACCGGCGAGGTGGTCGCGCTGGTCGGCGGCTACGACTTCCAGGACAGCCACTTCAACCGCGCCACCCAAGCCCACCGGCAACCCGGCTCCGCATTCAAGCCCATCGTCTACTCCGCCGCCATGGACCACGGCTTCACCCCGGCGTCCGTGGTGAACGATCACCCCATCTCCTACTGGGACCCCGTCACCAAGAAGCTCTGGAAACCACGCAACTACAAGGAAAAGTTCTTCGGACCCACGCTGCTGCGCACGGCGCTCGCCAAGTCGCGCAACATCGTGACCATCCAAGTGGCGGAGAACATCGGCATCGAGAACGTCATCGCCCGCGCCAAAGCCATGGGCTTGGAGCCGGACTTCCCGCCCTACCTCTCCATCTGCCTGGGTTCGCAGGTGGTGCGGCCCATCAACCTCTGCAAGGCGTACACCGCCTTCGCGCGCCAAGGCGACACCGTGGAGCCCCGGCTGGTGCTCTCCATCAACTCCCACCGCGGCCGGGAGATTTTCCACTCCGCGCCCATCATCGAACCCGCCATCTCCCGCGAGAACGCCTACATCATGACCACCCTGCTCAACCACGCGGTGGAGCACGGCACCGGCACCAAAGCCAAGCTCCTGAACCGCCCCCTGTGCGGCAAGACCGGCACCACCAACGAACAACGAGACGCCTGGTTCATGGGCTTTTCGCCCTACCTGCTCACGGGGGTCTATGTCGGTTTCGACAGCTTCGCGCCCATGGGCGACAAGGAGACCGGCTCCCGCGCGGCGCTGCCCATCTGGGTGAAATATCGCATGAAAGTGGAAGAAAACTACGCGCTGCAGGAGTACCCTCAGCCCGACGAGATCGTCTTCGAACACGTGGCCGATGTGGGCGAGATGGCCGGACAGTCCTACACCCTGCCCTTCAAGAGCGGCACCCAGCCCAGCGTGGCCGGCAGCCGCTGGGTGATGCACAACGCCGGCAGCGCACCGGGAGCCGCCGCCCCCCTGGACGAACAGGAAGACTTCCTGCTCAAACAGATGTTCTAGGATCAGCCCTCGCGCTGGTCTCTGCGCCACATCGCACGCCAAAGGGGCGGCCCCGGACTGACGGGGTCGCCCCTTTTCCAATGAGAGCCAGCTGGCGCCCCATGAAGACAGCGCTTCCCGACGCGCCCTTTGGCCGTCTACTCCAGACGAAGGACGGCGAAGGTGACGTCGTCTTCGAGGGTGGGCTTCTCCACGAAGAGGTAGACCTCGTTGAGAACATTCTTGACGATGACATCGGGTTCGGCGTCGGCGTAGCGTCGGATGACGTCGCGGGTGCGCTCCTTGCCGAACATCTCGCCCTGCGGGTTCATGGCCTCCCAGACGCCGTCCGACCCGAGGATGAGCAACTGCCCGGCAGCGAGGCTGGCGCGCGTGTTGGCGTCGTAGGGGTAGTCGGCGTCCACGCCCAGGGGCAACCCCTTGCCTTTGAGCTCCTCGAAGACGTTCGTGGCGGGGTCGTAGAGGAGTGCGGGATCGTGGCCGGCGCGGACCCACTCCAGCCGTTTGGCTGCGGCGTCCACCACCACGATGAGCAGGGTCATGAAGCGGCCGGAGCCATTCATGTCATCGAACATGGACTGGTTGAGGTCGGCGACGATCGCCTGCAAGGGACCGCCGCGGGCCACGCGCATGCGCAACAAGGCGCGCGCGGAGGTCATGAGCAGGGCTGCGTCCACGCCATGGCCGGCGATGTCGCCCACCACCACACCAAGGCGATTCGCATCCTCACCCAGCGGGGTCAGGAAATCCAGATAGTCGCCGCCCACCTCGTCCGAGGAGACGGAGAGTCCCGCCACGCGCATTCCGGGCAGCGCCAGGGGGCTCTCCGGCAGGAGGCTGCGCTGCACCTCCTCCGCCAGGGCGAGGGCTTTCTTCTGCTCCGTGAGATCGGTGACGAACGCCACATGGCCCATGAGCTCGCCGGCTTCGTCGCGCAGGATGTTGCCATGGACGAGAATGGGCCTCACCCGGCCGTCTGCAGCCACCAGGGAGCCTTCGAAAGTGCGCGTATCCTGCGCCAGAATATGCTCCTTGTTCGCGACCATGAAAGCGCGGAACTGGTCCGTGGCCCACTCCATGGGGTTGTGGCCCAGCACGTCTTCCCGCTTGCGGCCGATCATCTCGCAGTAGGCGTCGTTCACCACAAGGATGGAGAGCTCCTCGTTCATGAGGATGAAGCCTTCGCCGGCAGTCTCCACGATGCGGCGGAACTTGTATTCGCTGCGGGCCAACTCCTCACGGGCCAGCACCTGCTCGGTCACGTCGTTGAGCACGCCTTGATAATGCGTTGGAACGCCCTCGGCGTCTCGCTCCACGGTGGTCAGGTCGTCAATGTGCCGAGTCTCTCCCGCGGCGGTGCGCACCCGGTAGCTCAGGCGGTATTCGTCCAGATCCTGCTCCGCAGCTGTTTCCACATCGTTGGCGAGGGTTACGCGATCCTCCGGGTGGACGATCTCGTTGAAGCTGATGCGGCCTTCGAGAAAATCCCCGGCCCGGTAGCCGAGTCGGGCGATGTTCTCGGAAACATAGACGAGTCGGCTCTCGGGGCCGGCTTGCCGACGGAAGAGCACAACGGGGCTGCGCTCCACGATGACGGACGCCAGCGCCAGAGCGTCCGTGGCTTTCTTGCGCTCGGTAATGTCCACCACGATGCCGTGGTAGTGGGTGATGACGCCGTGCTCGTCGCGCTCGGCCGTGGTCTCGTCATGAACCCAGCGGACCTCCCCGCCGCGGGTGACAAGGCGGTATTCCTGCGCATATTCCATGACGCCGTGTCGATAGTAGGCATCGATCTCCTGGCGGAGCATCTCGCGGTCGTCCGGATGGACCAGATCGCGATACGTGACCTCGCCCGAGAGCATTTCCTGTGCGGAGTAACCGAAACGGTCGATATTGTTGGAAACATAGACGAGACGTGGATCCTCGCCGGCTTGCCGTCGGAAGAGGACAGCCGGGCTGCGCTCCACGATGAGGGAAGCGAGGCGCAGGGCCTCCTCGGTCTTGCGGCGGGTCTCAATTTCCTCGGAAAGGGAGCGAGTACGCTCCTCCACCTTGCGCTCCAGCTCGGCGCGGGCTTGCTCCACGGCGCGTTCGGCGACCACGCGTTCGGTGATGTCCAACCCGTAGGCGAGGGCTTCTTCCTCCTCCCGCAGCGGGGTGATGGTCCAGTGCACCACACGTTCGCCGGCCTTCAGCTGCACCTTCAGGGCGCCGTCCATGGCCAGGGCGGTGCGCACGGCGTTGTGCAGGGTGGATGGCAGCCACCCCGCCTCGGCGTCCATGGTCCGCAGCATGATGCCACCCGGCGCGTTGGCGTAAAGCACCTCGCCTGAGGCGGCGCAGCGCAGCACGGGGTTGGGATTCTGTTCAGGATACCGCGCCATGGCCGCAGCGAAGCGGTCGTGGGCGGGAATCTCGCAGCGCATGGCGAGGAGCGCGTAGGGCCCGGCGAAAGCCAGTCGACCGCGCACCCGCCGACTGCGTGCGGTTTCCCCGGCAAGGGCGACATTCAGGATGAGGCCGTCCGCCTCCACGCCGCCCTTCAGCGCCGCCTGCAGGACGCCTTCGCTGACGCGGTCCGCCATCAGACTCTGGAGGGAACGCCCGTGCAGCGCGCTGGCCACGGCGTGCTCTCCGCCCAAGCCGCCATACGCGTGGACGATGCGGGACTCGGCCCCAGCCTGCGGAAACGCCACGGCGAGCACCGGTCCGAAGGGCGGCGTCGCGGCAAGGGCCGTGGTGATCTCGAGCAGCCGCGCCCAAGGCGCAGCCTCGGGCGGCGGGGGCGCGTCGGCGAACGCGGCGCCGTCGGCCACGTCGCTGCTCTCGGCCACGTCCTCCGCCGGGGGCGCACCCCGCGTCACCCGTTGCGCGCTCATGACGTCACGCCTTCTTCATGCACGCCTTGCCGGCGGCGAAGGCCTGTCCGGCCACCTCGCCCAGCGTGTAGTAGAGCCGCGAGCCCGGCGCGAAGAGCAACGGGTTCACCTTGGCCATGTCCGCGTGCTTGCCTTGCGCGTCCAGCACCGCCTTCTTCGCCTTGACGTCCTTGATCTCACCCACGAACAGCGTGTGCAGCCCGAGCTCCAGGGTATGGATGACCTCGCATTCCAGCACCATGGAATATTGCGCCGCGTAAGGCGCGTCCACCAGCTCGCTGCGGACGGCGGTAAGGCCCGCGGCCTCGAATTTGTTGACTGTCGCCCCGGAGACCATGCCCACGTAGTCCGAGCACTCCATGCGGGGCGGGTCGGCCGGGGCAAGGGTGAAGGCCTTGCGCTTCTTCAGCTGCTTGTAGGTGGCGGTGGCCTTGCGCAGGGATATCTGCACGCAAGGGGGCTCCGAACAGCAGATGCCGCCCCAGGCCGCGCACATGAGGTTGGGCTGGCCGTCGTCGAGGTAGGTTCCGACCACCCAAACCGGCGCGGGCTGGGCGAGCGGCTTGGCGCCGAGGGAGACCATGGCGGCCGTGTCGGCCATATCGGATGTGGAGGGCGTGGTCATGGGCGTCGCTCCTTTGCAACAGGGAGGTTGCGTGGCGTTGAAAACGCGTATGGCTGGTCTTCCTTGAACCATACGCGAGAGCGCGCACGAGCGGAAGGGGCCCCCGTGTGATTTTCACCCCCTCCAGCCACAACCCGCATCGACACCAGCAGGGTCTGGCGCCCTTGTCTCCAGACGGAGAGATGCGTCTTCCTCCGGGTCGATGCCTCGCTGGATTCTCGCGGATACTTACGGATTCTCGCATGCGGACGCTTCGGGTCTCACGCTCTCCCGCACGATGTCGGCTCCCACTCCCGGCAGAACCGCGAGAGCCTCACGGCTGCGCCTTCGAGGAGCGCCGCAGCCACCTCGGCCACCCGACGATCGCTCCACGCTTCCAGGGGCCCGCCTTTCGCCCACTGGTTGAAGGCGCCCATGGCTTGGCTGCAGTAGATCTGGAAATCCACTTTCCTGGCGAGGTCCCCCTTGCGAGCGAACTCGGCGCCGGCTTCGCAGTACGCGCGGAAGACCAGCGCCATCTTGTATTTGGGATTGCTCTCGGCTTTGGCGGCTTCCTCTGGCGTGAGCGTTGCGCGCGCCTCCTCGTAGACCTCGGCCAGACTCCGGCGGAAGAAGCGTTCCTCCAGCTGCGTGCGGGTCGCGTCGTCCAGGGTTTCCAGCGAATGGCAATGGCGGTAGAGCGACTGGAGCTTGTTGGCGCGCGCCGGATAGAAGACGCCCCGGCGCAACACCTGCGCCTTGGCGCCGAGCTCGAACAGACCCCCGGCTGGGGCGTAGTCCGTGTCCTGCACGTTGGCCTGCTGCAGCATCGTCTTCACGACGTCGCTCGCGCCGGACTCCACCGTGCACTGGTTGATGGACCCCGTGAGCACGAAGTCCGCGCCCAGCACGAAGGCCGCGGCCACGGCTTCGGGCGAGCCCAAGCCGCCGCTTGCGCCCACGCAGATGGGGCGGTCGTAGCCGTAGGTCGCCAGGGCTTCCTCCGCCATGCGGCGGATGGTCGGCGTCAGGGCTGCCGCCAGCGCCTGTTCGGTGGGGCCGGCGGCGTCCGCCTGCGCACAGAGATGGTCCGCCATGGGAACCCGGTGGGCCAGCCGGGCCTGCTCCGGGCTCACCTCCCCCTGCGTCAGGAGCGCCTCCACCATGGCCGCAGGCGGCGGCGCCAGGAACTTTTCGGCCACCTCCGGCCTGGAGAGCTTGGCCAGCACCGTATGCTCCCGGAGCACACCGCCGTCATCCCCCTCCCGCAGACCCTGCAGACGGTATTTGACCAATGGCGGCGTCACCTGGATGAAACCCGAGGCCTCCACGTGGCGGACGTCCAGACGCAACAGCAACGCCATGAGCGCGTCATCGAGATCGTCGGCCGGCAGGTTCACCCCGAACGCTGCGCCATGAAGCTCCTGTTGAAGGTGGCGGATGTCCGCTTCCACGCGCTCCAGGGGGAGCCCACCCGCGCCGTAGAACGCGAGCATGCCGGCCTGGGCCATGGCGCGCACCAGTGCTGCGCCGGCCACGCCGTGACGCATGCCGCCCGCCACGTAGGCGCATCGCAGGCCGTAGCTTTCCTTGAAGAACGCGCTGCCCAGCCGTTGCGCGTCTGCGCTCATGGGAGGCGCGAGGGGGGCGGGCGTCGCCGAGGCCGCGGCCGGCTCGGCGGCGTCACGATCCGAAGTCGCCTCCTGCGGCGCCTCTTGCACGGAGCGCGCGGGTTGCTCGGGTTGCGCGGAGCTTTCGGGATCCGTGGAGTGCGGCGTCTCCGTGGCGGTCAGCGACTCGGGCGGCAAGGGGTCTGCTTGCGTGCGGATGGCCTCGATCATGCGCGTGAGGATGCCGGTCTCGCCCACCTCTTCGAACTCGGCGACGCCCATTCCGAGGAGGCGGCGGACGAGCTCGGTCCAGCGCACGGGGCTGTCAATCTGCGCGGCGAGGGTCTCCCGGATGCGCTCCGGCATGTAGGGTCGAGCGTCGACGTTGGCGAACACCGGGATCTGGGGCGGGGCGAAGTGGAATCCCTCCAGAAAGGCTGCGAACTCCCGCCGCGCCTCGCTCATGTACGTCGTGTGAAAGGCGCCGCTGACCTTGAGGACCCGGTAGAGACTTGCGCCGGCCGCCGCGAAGGCGGCTTCGGCCTTCGCCACCACCTCCTCGGGTCCAGCCACGACGATTTGCGTGGGCGTGTTCAGGTTGGCGATGTGGAGGGTTGTCAGCGACTCGTCTTCCAGAACCCGACGCGCCTGCGTTTCCGTGAGACCCACCACGGCCGCCATGCCGCCCCCGCGGGCTTTCGCCATGAGCGCGCCCCGCTTGGCCACCAGCTGCAGCCCCGTCTCGAAATCGAAGACGCCGGCTGCGAAGAGCGCGTTGTATTCGCCCAGGCTGTGTCCTGCCAGACAGGCCGGTGGGGCGTTATGTCCGCTTGCCGCGTGGAGGTACGCGAGCGCGTTCACCGTGAAGAGCGCCGGCTGGGTGAACGCCGTCTGGCCGAGGCGTTCGTCAGGGTCTTCCAGACAGAGCGTTCGCATGGAGTAGCCCAGCACTCGATCCGCCGTGGCGGTCAGCTCGGGGAACGCCTCGAAGAGGCCTTCCCCCATGCCCACGTGCTGGGCGCCTTGGCCCGGGAACACCACTGCGCGCCTCATCGTCTCCTCCCGAATGGTCACCCGGTCGCCGGATGCGTTTGCCGTGTGTTGAACGACGCCTGCGCGCCTGGCTTCCCGAGGCTCGCGCACCACGTCACGCAAGACCTGACGCAATCGGGCGTCGTCGTCGCCCAGGGGCGCCATCACCGCCCATACCCGCTGTCCGTCAGTCGTTTCGAGGACATGGCGCGCCGCCGCGGCCAGGGTTCCCGAGGGGCCCACGTCGAGATACCGTGGCGCTCCGCGGGCGTCTCGCTCCAGCGTCTGCACCGTCTCCATGAAGCGGATGGGCTGGCGGATCACGCGCCAGAGGTGCTCGGCGTCGAACCGTCGGGGTGGCCCTGCTTCCGCACAGGAGACGATGGGAATGGCCGGCTCGCGGAAACGCAAACCCTCGTGGAGGCGCATGAAGGCCTCGCGCAGGGCCTCCATGGCCGGCGCGTGGAAGGCGTACGGCACGGGCAGTCGCTGCGTGGCGGCGCCGCGTTTGCGCAGGATGGCTTCCGCTTCGGCGAGTGGTTCTCGCGCGCCGGCCACCACGAAATGCGAGGGCGCGTTCACCGCAGCGAGGGCGCAGCGACTGCGCACGGCCTCGTCCTCATGATACAGCGACAGGTCCCCCAGGACAGCGAGCATGCCGCCCGGGGCGAGATGTTCCGAGACCAGCCGGGAATGCCCCGCCAGGGTGTCGATGGCGGCTTCCACGTCCACGACCTCCGCGACCGCGGCCGCCACGAATTCCCCCAAGCTTGCGCCGAGGAGTGCGTGGGGCTGCAGACCGGCGTGCGTCAGGCAGCGGGCCAAGGCGTATTCCGTCATGAAGATGGCGAGGTGCGAGAGCTCGAAGTCGTCGAAGTGGTCGGCGGCGGTCTTCGACGGGTCGTGAACACGCTCCATGACGGACCGGCCGAGACTTGCCGCCGCGAGGTCGTCCAGGCGCTCCAGGGTTTCCCTGAAGACTGGCTGGGTCGCGTGGAGGGCCCGCCCCATGTGGAAATACTGGGAGCCTTGTCCGGAAAACATGAAGATCAGCGGCCCGGCCATGGCCATTCTCCTTGTCGTTCTTTCGGCGTCTCGTGCGCTGTGTCCGGTGATGTCCGGTGATGTCCGGCGACTCGGAGTCGCGCGTCGCGCCTCGGGCGTTGCAGCGGCAGTACAGCGTGGAGCAAGCCCGGAACGCGAAGGACGGCGTGGGATTACGGCGCCTCCTGCTGCGGAGTGGCGTCTCGCGAGGCTTCGACGGCGGCAGGGGTCGGGAGGTTCTCGGCGACGATCACCTCACAGAGCAACAGGACATTGGGCGCTGGCATGTAGTCCACGCGCCGAGCGGTGTCCATGTTCAACACGATCTTCATGGGCATGGTGCTGGCCATGGAGACCATGGTGCGCATGCTGCGCATCATGCGGCTGAGCATGTACGCGAAGCGTTTGTCCTGGCGTTCCAGGGAGCTGCGCGAGGGCCCCAGCAGCGCGCCGAGACGCACGTCGGCTTCTCCCACTTGCGCGTAGACGGGAGCGCCCAAGGCGGCGAGACGTTCGAAGGCGGCGTGTCTGTCGCCGGGGTTCAGGGGGGGGCCTTCGTGCATGAAGAACGCGTCGATGTCGCCTTCCATGTCGGCGAGACAGCCCATGAAGTTGGCGGCGGCGGCGACTTGATCCACCCCCAGCAGCGTGGTTGCGCATTCCCGCAGGGTGTAGCCTTTCTCGTCGGCGGCGGCCCGCAGCACCTCGATATCCGCAATGTCCCGACCCATCGGGGAGGGGTCGTAGATGACGCCGAGCGTCTTGAATCGTCTGATATCGTGAAAGAAGTTGAGCTCCTCGTGATTGAAGCTCTTGGACTCCAGATGAGCGTAGAGTCGCATGACCTTGCCTTGGTAGTCGGCGCGTTCCTGTTCCAAAGCCATGGTGGAGCTGTTGATGCTCAGGGTGGCCACGCTGTGCTCCAGGCCAGAGATTTCCTGACTGGACCAGTCGCCCATCACCACCAGGAGGTCGATGTCGCCTCGGGTGCGGATGCGTTTGGCGATACGCGCGACCTCGTCCGCACGTTTCTCCGGACTCCATTCACAGTCGTAGACGCCGTCTTCCAGAAAGCGGAGCATGGTGTCGTCATCGTGCTGGCTCATCACCCGCCAGAGATCCGTGGCCGAGAGCGGCGCGTGCGTCGGCGCCGGCGGGGCGAGCCCCAGCGCCGCGAACTGTTGGATGACATGCTGCAGGTAGCTGGTGAAGACAAGCGAAGGCCCGTCTTGCAGAAACGCCGTGTTGATCACCACATCCCGCTCCAGCCGGATACGCGAGGCGTTGCCCGTGGGCGCGGCGATCCAACCCACAGACTCCGCCTGTCCCGGTTGTCCCGCCTGTCCCGGTTGTACCGCCTGTCCCGGTTGTCCCGCCTGCGCAGCGAACGTTTCGGCGCGCCAGCACAGGACCAGCGCGCACAGGAGAAGGCTCCAGAATGTCAGTCGCAGCGTGCTCAAGCGTATCATCTTCACGCGGCCTCCTCGCAAGGGATCCAAGCATTCTGGAGATGCACGCAGGACGGCCCCGCCTCGACCGAACGCGCCGTAGCAAGGATGAGCCCGGCCAAGTCCCAGCGCACGGTCCGCGCCACTTCAAGCGCCTCGAACGCAGCGGCGCAGCAAACGCCTCCACCGGGAACGCGCAGCGCGTGAAGGAGCGCCACCCGCCCCAGGGCGATGGCTGTTTCTCCGTTGATGACCACTGCGGCGGGATCCAGCGCCAGACCGCACCCCAACGCCTTGAGCGTGGCTTCCTTGCGCGTCCACAGCTGGAGAAGCGCGCGCTCCGGCTCGGCGGCGTGGGCGAGCCGCGCGGCTTCCTCCGGTCGCAGGACGCTGGCGAGCGCCTCTGGCGTCAGCCCCCGCGGAATTTCCACGTCCACTCCCAATCCGCCTGCAGCGTGGGCGTCCAGGGCTTGCGCCGGCAGGTCCCGGGAGGCGTCCGCGAAGGCTCCCGGTGGCGCATTGGGGGGCGCCTGTGGGCTCCCGACGACAGCCGCCACGTGACCCCGGCAGTGCGAGAGATTGAAAGCCGGGCCGTGCGGGAAGTAGGGTTTGCCCCTGGGAGTGCGGCGCAGCTGCGCCAGGGGCGCGGCCACGCCCGCGGCTTCCCCGATGCGTCGCAGCAGGAGCCGGGCGGCAAGGGCCGCGGCCTTGTCCTCCGGCCGCAGGTAGCGTGTGACATCCTTGACCATGACGGGCGGCAGCAGCGCCAGGCCGCGTTCGAAGGGGCTCTCGCGCCATGCGCTTTCATCTGCGGGGATGGTCACGTGGTGGAAGACGCACTGCATGGGGGCTTCCCTGGGGGAGTGTCGGCGGCTTCAGCGGTCCTTGCGGGGGTCGGAGGCGAGCACGAACAGCAGCCCCATGACCGGCGTGAACAGCAACGAGGCGAAGAAGTAGCCCCAGAAGCCCCATTTGCGGTGGTCGCCCAACAGCCCCACCAGCACGCACAGCAGCAGAAAGAGAAGAATATACTGCATGACGTCGCCTTATTGCCCTTGTTCCCCGCTCGGGGAGTAGATGTCCAGGTTGTCCAAGTCGAACTCGTCCAACAGATTCTGCAGTCCCGGCACGGAGAGCAGCAATTCCTCGAAACGCTCCTCGTGTTGTTCCAGTTCCCGGAGTTGCCTGTAGAAGGAGGAGTTTTGCTGCATCAACCCCCGGGTTCGGTTGGCGTCCCGCGTTCCGGGGAAAGCCTGTTGGTTGGGCTGGTCCGCGCCTTCCAGGTTCAGTATGACAGGCAAGCCGCCCTCCCCGTCGCCGAAGAGCACCACCTTGGCGTTGTCGGACTCGGCCAGCCGCAGAGAGGCGAGCACGCCGAACCACGTGAGCAACGGTTTATTGAGGGATTCCGTGACGATATTGTTGTAGACGCGGATGCTTTCCGCCTCCAGCATTTTGCGCTTGATCTCCTCGGCGGCTTTCTTCAGCCGGAATTCGTAGGTGAAGAACTCCTGCTGCACTTTCAGTTTGCTCTCTATGGAACTGCGCACCACATCGGGGAGGTCGATGGTCTTGATGAGGAAGGCTTCGTAGACGATGGGAATACGGCCGTTCTGCCGGATGATCTCCATGTAGATCTCCTCTTGAATGACTTGCGTCTCCGTGGAGTAGATCTCTTCCGGACTGTATTTGCCGATGACAATACGCACAGCGGCCATGGTGATGGGCTTCACCACCTTTTCCACATACTCCGGACCTACGGTCTTGTGCAGTATGGGCAGTTTCTCCCGATCCGGAAAATACCGCACAGAAACCTGCAGAGTTACGACAAGGCCGTTCGTCGTGAGCACCGGAACGCTTTCGTGGGTTTCCTGAATACGCGTGTCGTACTGGTACATGATGTTCCACGGCCACAGTACATGCACCCCTTCCTGGTAGACGCGGTTCTCCACGACGCCTTCGATGAAGCGCTTGAAGAGCACGCCGTTGTACCCGGGATAGATGGTGATGAACATGGAGGGAAAGAAGTAGAGCACGAACATGAGAAAGAGAAATCCGGACAACGCCAGACGGCCGCGATACCGTTGCAACAGACGCTTGAGCCATCCCTGCTTTGGATGAGCGCGGCGGGTGGAAGTCCCGGCGGTGTTGGCGGTGTTGGCGGCGTTGGGGGGCTTGGACATGGCTGCTTCCTATTCGTCTTTCCACATGGGCGAGTAAGAGAGCATGGACCCGCCGCGCCAGTGTTCGTCCAGACAGAGCTCCAGACAGCCGGCCTCCACCGTGGCGCACGCCGTCCCGGCTGTGGCGTCGTGCTGCGCCGAGGCCCCCATGCAGAGCGCGTGCACGCCGGGGCAGCGCATGGCGCACGTCACGAAAGACGCTTTGTCCGGCGGGGAAGCGATGGTTTCCTTGGCGAAGGTGACGACGTCGGTGAGGTAGCCCTTGTTGCAGTTCTTCAGATCCATGATGGAGACGTTGTGGTAGAGGCAGGAAGCCCGCTCCTCGGCGAACGTTTCCAGCATGGCGGTGGAGGGTCGGGTGCGGATCTCGACGCTGGCGAGGTAGGCGCTCTCCAGTTCGTCCAGGGGATCTTCCGGCTTGAGGCTTGCATAGTAGATGGCGGCGCCCACCTCCCACAGCGCGATGACCGCCGCCAGCACGAGGGCTATCCTGATCATGGCCGCTCTGCTCCAGTCGCCTTGCTGGACATTGTCGTGACAAGCGTGGCGGTCATGACGCGTCGGACCCGGCGTTGTCGACAATGGCGTCAATGACGCCATAGTCCATTTTCACCACGCGGTCCGCCAAGTGATAGTAGCGGTCGTCGTGCGAGACGGCCACGATGGTTTTCCCTTGCGCCTTCAGCCCGGGCAGCACCTCTTCGTAGAACCGCCGCCGGAATTCGGGATCCAGGTCCGCCGCCACCTCATCCAGGATATAGACCGGTTTGTCTTCCAGCAGACAGACGCACAGCGCCAGACGTTTCTTCTGTCCGCTGGAAAGCTCCAGGGTCGTGAACTTGCCGCGTCGCACGGCTGTCTTGTCTGCAATGTCCATCTGTTCCAGCAGCGTCTCGAAGCGCTCCATGTCTGCATCACGCAGTCCGTAGAGCCGATCGAAGAGGTGGAAATCCGCAAAGAGCACGGCGAAGAGCTCCCGGTAGGACTCGCGGTTGGCGTCATCCACGGGGGTCTCGTCCATGAGGATGCGCCCTTCGCTGGGGGGGTACAGCCCCGTGAGCAGCTTGAGGAAGGTGGACTTGCCGCTGCCGTTGCCCCCCACGAGAAAGACCAGCTCGCCCTGGTTCAGAGCGAACCGCATGGGCCCCAGGCTGAAGCCCCGGCCGTTCTCGACGACTGGGGGGTAGCTGAACTCCACGTTTTCCAGGGTGATGGCTGCGAATCGGCCCTGCTTGCGGGCTAGGCGGTTGTCGGGGTTGAAGGCGTCGGTCTCGTTGTATTCCGCCAGCAGATCGCGCAGGGCGTTCATGTCGTTGATGGCCCAGTCCGCCTTGCTGATGAGCGGTGCCGCGCTGATGACTTGTCCCAGCGGACCCAGCGCGTAGAGAATGGCCATGGAGAGGATGAGCACCGTCTCCGTGTTGGTGTCGGCGAAGCGCGGCATGAGGAACACCACGGAAGCGATGAGCGCCAGCAGGAAAGTCTCGGCGAAGATGTAGTTCTCCACCGTGAGCCGCTCGGCTTTCACTTTGGTGCGCCGGGTGGCGCGGTTCACCCACGTCATGTGCCTGTCGTAGAGATCGCGCCGCCGGCCGCGGTGGGTCTTGAGCTCCTTGAGGCCGTGGAGAATGTGGTTCAGCGCTTCCAGAAAACGGCCTTCCATCACCTTGAATTTCGCCATGTACGCGTTGATCTGCGCCTGCTTGCGCGAATAGAGGTACGCGCAGAGCGAGGTGGTGGCGACCGTGATGATGAAGGCGCCTTTGGAGAGCGTGAAGATATACGCCATGGAGACCGCAACCATCACCAGACCGGAGCCGGCGAGGATGACCATCCGTGTGGAGTCCATGAGCAGGTCGGTGTTCTCGATGAGGCTCCTGTAGATGCGGGTGCGCTCCAACCGCTCGAAATCGTTCAAGTTGGCGTCCAGCAGTCGCCCTGCCACCTGCTTCTGCGACGCGTAGATCCACTCCCCCATGCAGCCGATGACGATGGACGAAGCCTTGCCGAGCATCACCGTATAGCCCGCGACGCACAACAGGAACATGGCGAAATGGGGAAACGTGTTCGCGGTGGGGTCGTTCAGCATGTCGGACGCCACGCTGATGAGCACCACCAGCAAGGCGTGCAGCAAGCCGGCGAAGCCCGTGAGCAGCAGCACCTTGAGCCTCTGTTCCCCCAACAGAGAGAAAAGCAGCGTGATGAGGGGGGATTGGAGGAGGTGCATGGCGCTACTTTACAGACGCACGGCCCTACGGCCTGACGACTGGACTATCCGATGACAGGGTTGCCCGACTCCCGATTTCGCGGTCTCGCAATCGTGCGACCTCGTGGACTCGCGTGCTCCCGAGTACTTTGGTCCCGCGTGGCCTCGCGGACGGCCCGTCTCCCCGACAGCAGGAAACAGGATGCTTCGAGGCGAACACGCCGCAGCCAAGCCCGGCGCCTGTCGTCCATTGACTCGCGCCTGCTGACCGGCGTCCGGCGTCCGGCGTCCGGCGTCCGCAAGCGGGCTTTGCCGGATGAAACCATATTTGACGGGGTGATGCAACCAAAGACGTCCCGATGGCGCGACATCAACGCCCCGCAGATCCATGCGACCCTGCGGCCCCCTGACCATGCGACCCTGCAAGGCCGTCATCTCAAGGCGTGTCCTCACCCTTCCGCAGACCCCGCCACCACCGTATCAACCGTGACAGCCGTGACTGCTGTGGTCGACTCGTGTCGCCTCCAGACACTTCCCGGGCGCTTCCCGCAGCGCACGGCGGCGTTCTTTCCATGACGATGCGCGAAAGGCGACGCTTTATTCATGACGATGCGCGAAAGGCGACGCTTTATTCATGACGACGCACGAAAGGCGGCGCTTTATTCATGACGATGCGCGAAAGGCGACACTTTATCCATGACGACGCACGAAAGGCGACGCTTTATTCATGACGATGCGCGAAAGGCGGCGCTTTATTCATGACGACGCACGAAAGGCGGCGGCCGAGACATCAATCCAGAGGAACATCTCGCCCGCCGCCCACGCGGACCAATCCGGCAGGGACGACTCAAGCGCCTTTTTTGGCGTCCTTGATCATCGCTTTGCCTTCAGCGAATTTTTCCATGAAGTACTCGTTCATGGCTTCGGGGTCGAAATTCAGCAGGGTGCCGCCGGCTTCGAAGTGCGCGATGAACACCTTGCCGATGGCGTAAGTGGAGGCGCCGCCGAGGATGCTCATGCTCAGCACGCCAAGCGGCAAGCCCACGATGGGAATGGCTTTGAGCAGGGAACCCACGGTGGGCGCCATGCTCACGGGGACCACGCCGCCCAAGAGGCCTGTGACAATGGTCTTGGCCAGGTCGCGTTTGAAGGGCACGCCGTAGTCCTTGGCCAGCACGCGGACCATGTCGATGTGCATGCCTGTCAGCGCCAGCAAGTCGAACAGCGGCACCGGCACCAGCCCGGCGCCAGCGGACCAGAACATCCGCCGCCGCACGAAATTGTTCGCTTCCTCCAGCCGACGCTCGTCCACCAAACCGCTTTCGCCCGAGGTCAGGGCGGGGGTTTTCACGTCCTTGGTGTCTGTGGGCGTTTCCGCCATGATTCGTCTCCCTCGTGTTGCGTGTTGGTCGCTGCTGCGAACGCCCCTCCAGACCGATCGAACCAGTCATGGCGGGAGCCGCGTGCGAAACGTTCGGTCCTCGTCCCATTGTATACGCGCGCTTCACGCAACAGCGCAAAACCTTTCCTGCCTGGGACGGTCTGGACTAGTTGAGCGGGTTTTCACGCAACAGCGCCAGCAGCGTACGATAGCATTGTTCCGCGTCCCCCTCCGCGCGCAGGTTGAAGCGGAACTCGCACTCTTTCAGGTGGAGGTAGAACGTGCGCCGGGGCACGCCGTGGAACTTGGCGAGACGTCGCATGGCGAAGGACCAGAAGGAGCCGCTCAGGCTGTGTTCGCCGCGACCGCCGGAGCCGCCCGGCCGCGCGTGGTAGGGCCGCGCGCTGCCCATGTCCACCAGGCAGTCGTAGCCGCTGAAGGCGGGCCATGTCTCAGCGCGGCCTTCTCGCAGCACGGCGCGCACCGCCGGAGTGATGTACGCGGGCAGGAGCTCCGTGACGATGCGGTTTTCCCGATGCAGCAACCCGAAGATGGGCGGACCGGCCTCCCGCACGGGGAGAATCTCCTCGGCCGCAGCGGGGTCCGCCAGCACCGGCGAGACGGCCTCGCAGTGTTGAGCGATCCGCTCCCGAATGAGCCGCACGTACCGATTGACGGTGTTGCGGTTCAGCCGGGCGATATGGGCGATGTTGTCCGCCGTGAGATCGCAGGCGAAGAGCCGCACCAGTTCGCGGAAGCGGGCCTCGGAGATGCGCGCACGATGCGCGTACTTGTTTTTCCTTTTCATTCAAATACTTGTCGACAAGAATCGCCGCCCAGCTAGTCAGGACGCCACCGTGCTGGATCATCCCTCATGCTGTGCGCGGCGTCCGGATTGCGCCCATGTCCCCGGCCTGGCGCTGGTCACGCCACCTTGCGCGCCTTGACCAGCACGTAGCCGATTGTCGAGAACTTCGCAGTCACCCCGACGAAGGCCTCGAAGCGTTCCTGGTCGCCCTTGAAGATCGCCAGCACCTCCTCCTTATGCGCCGTGACGGCTGCAGTGAACTTTGCCGCAAAAGGCGCGATGACGCGATCTGTGATGTCCTCCACCAGCAGGGGCTCGAAGCCCGCGCGTCGCAGCATGTCGGGGTAGGTTTCCGCGCGCACGTATTCGGCGTTGCACGCTTCCTTGGCTGCGGCCCGGGCCTCGTCGGGGAGGGCGCCGATGTCGCTGACGTCCGTGAGGGTGAGGACCGCCCCCGGCGCAAGCACGCGGTGCGCTTCCCGCAAGGCTTGTTCGTGCCCCATGTGGAAGATGGATTCGAAGAACCAGCCGCCGTGAAAATGGCCCTCCGCGAAGGGGAGCGCCACGGCGTTTTCCAGGTGGAACGAAACCTTGTCCGCCAGACCCGCGGCCGCGGCGCGTCCGGCGGCCTCGTCGCGCTGGTAGGGGCTCAGGGTCACGCCATCCACCAGGCAGTCTTTCTGACGAACGAGTTCCAGCGCAGGCTCGCCCACGCCGCACCCCAGGTCGACGAAACGTTCGCCGGGCGCGACCTCGGTGTGTTCGATCATTTCCTGGGTGAGCCGCCGCACGCCTTCGGCGAAAGGGGCGTCGGCGTTGGCGTCGTCCCAGTAGCCCAAGTGGATCTGTCCGCCGGTCAGGTGTTCCCAGGCGAAGTGCTCCGCTGTTTCGTAGAAGGCGGCGATGGCGTCACAGGGGTCGCTGGAGGGGACGGGTGGGGCGTCGCTGGTCATGGTTTCTGCTCGACAGGTGGTTTGAGGGTGGGGAGAGTCGCGAGGCGTCCGGCTCCCCCCGTGGTTTAATTTCGCTTGTCAGGCGTTCGTCGGGCGTCCGCTCAATCCGTCAAAATCTCACCGTGGTGGATGAAGTCGTTGAGGAGCAGCAGCGCCGCTTCGGGCTTGGAGAGGGGGACCATGTGGCTGGCGTCCAGCACGTTCAGAAAGTGCAGGTGGCCCGCTCGTTTGGAGTAGCCGTGGCGGGTTTCCTTCACGTTGCCCCAGGCCTGGGGACCGGCGTCCGGGTCTTTGACGGCCCAGGCCGTGTAGGGCGCGTCTGCGTACTCGGCCTTGCCGGGAAAGTAGTAGACGTCCGGGTCTTCCGCCATGTCCAGCAGGAACTCGCTGGTGGCCACGGCGCTGCAGATGAGGTCGTTCTGTCCGTTGTAGAAGAGCACGGGGACCTCGGCCAGCACTTTGGGATAGATGAAGAGGAAGGACTTCTGAAACTCGCTGTTGATGTAGTTGAACACGTAGGAGACCATGGGGTTGCAGGGCGCGGTCTCCTTGTGGGGGTAGGCTTCCGCGTTGAGCGCCTGCCGCACGTCCTGGCGGTTCATGTACTCCTGGAAGATGGCGTCGCCGGGGGGCCATTCCGTGGGCAGCCCCACCAAGCTGGTCGGACCGTAATTCCGGGAATCCATCAGATTGACATAGTTGCGGTTGTTTCCGGTGTAGGAGACCAGCCGCTCCAGGAAGAACTGGAAGACCAGGTGGGGGTAGCCGTGGTCCAGAAAAACGACGCTCAGCTCGGTGGGCAGCAGTTTCCGCAGTCCCTTGGGGCCTTTGCCCACGATGTCGATGATGGCGATGAAGTCCGTGACCGTGAGCGTGGCGTTGAGCAGCTTGCCTTCGTACTTGTCCAGCACCGTCTTGAGCTGCTGCGCGTGGGGGTCGCCCTGCAGCGCTTCCGGCAGGGTGAGGCCCGGATAAGCCGTCTCGGGCTCGATCTCGGGGAAGGTGTACCCGGGCTTTTCGGGGGGGACGCCGTAGTCCTCCACGACCGGGACCCCGCCGTTGTCCACAGCCCATTGGAAGAGCCGCTTGGCTTCGTCGCGCTGGCGGGCCTCGATGAGACCTTCGTTGTAGAAGAGGT
Source organism: uncultured Desulfovibrionaceae bacterium (assembly GCA_964455395.1). Taxonomy (GTDB): domain Bacteria; phylum Desulfobacterota; class Desulfovibrionia; order Desulfovibrionales; family Desulfovibrionaceae; genus CAYVWB01. Next base: position 4,463 of record CAYVWB010000042.1, on the reverse strand, counting down.
CGGGCAACACGCGGCGCTGGGCCAGGGGGTCGATCCAGCCGTTGCCCACGGCGAGGCCCCGGAGGTTCACGTCGATGGCGCCCGGCTTGCCTTGTCGATCGAGGATGTAGTCGGCGATGCCGGGGATCATGTGGCCGGCGTAGCTCTCCCCCGTGATGTAGAGAGGCCGGTCCTTGTATTCAGGAAACACTTCGAACAGCTGCGTGAGAAACGCATAGAACTGCGCGCTGACCTCGTACTGATTCTTGGCGAAGACGTTCTTGCCGGAATAGGACATGCCTGTGCCCACGGGCTGATCCAGGTACAGCATGTTGGCGCGCTGATTCCAACTGGAGGGGTTGTTCTGCAGGGCGACGCCGCCGCCCGCCTCCCGGTGGAGCGAAAAGGGCCCGTTTTCCTCGAACATGGCCGCGATGCTGGAGCACCCCGGACCACCCGAAAGCCAGATGACCAGAGGGTCCGTCTCCGGCGCGGTCTGCGACTCGAAAAGCCAGAAGAAGAGGTTGTCGTCAAACTGTTCGTTGACGGGTAGATAACCCGCGTACTGCTTGAACGCCGGCGGCGCGCTCACGCCGGGGAGACGCTCCACGACGAACTCCGCCTTGTCAGCCGCATGCGCTTCCCGCAATGGGGCGACGCCGCACGCCGTGGCCAGCAACAGGCCGGTCAGCACCACGCAGAGCCCCCATGCGCGGACAGTGCGGTTGACCCGGTTGACCCGGTTGACCCGGTTGACCCGGTTGACCCGGTTGAGGAGGAGGAATCGACCGTCCCCATGAAGGTGGAATCGCTCAGACGCCATGCTCGTACTCCTTTGTGTCCGATCGCAGACTCGCGCCCGACGACGTTGCGCTCACGCCGCGCCGAGCAGTTCCTGAAGCCACGCCTGCACCGCCGACACATGAGGCGGCGAGAGGAGGCTGAAATGGTCGCCAGCCAGCCGGCGCACGAGCACGGCCTCGCCATGCTGCGCGCGCCACCCGACGGCGGCGTCCCATGGCGGTTCGCCGACGGCGCACGCCAGCGCGAGGCCATGCGGCGGTCTGGTCCCCAGCGGGGGCAACGCATAGGCGCGCATGGCGCGCACGTTGGTCGCGTACACCGCGAACCGTCCAGCGAGCTCCGCCTCGTCGACGTGCGCCCCGAGGGAAGACGGTCGACCGTCCTCGCCGCAAGGACCGTGCGTGCAGAAGGCCGTGGCCGCCAGGGTAACATCCGGATGATGTTTCTTCAATATTGTCAAGGCGTGCTCACCCGACAAGCCCAGCTCGCGGACGAAATCCATGGCCAGCAGCGCATCGTCTTCCACCGTGCCTTCCGCCGGAACGCGCTCCGCTCCGTCGCCCGTTGACGTCCGCCGTGTCGACTCCAGCATCGCCAGCGCCGCAGGCGTATAGGTGTCCAGCATGGCGACCACGGCTGTGGTCTCGCCGGCCGCCTCCCACTGCCGGGCCATCTCGTAGGCCACCAGCCCGCCCATGGACCACCCCCCCACATGATACGGCCCACGCGGCTGCACGGCTTCGACCGCCTCCCGATAGAGCCGCGCCAACCCGGCCACCGACGTGGCCTCGTCGTCCGCATGCGCAAGGCGCGGTGAAGGCGCCGTCAAGCCCGGCGTGCGCACGCCATAGAGAGGGCGATCCTTACACGCCGGCGCCAGCGCCGCGTAGGCCAGCACCTCGCCGCCGGCGGGGTGTACGAAGAACAGCGGGGGACGTGATCCTCTGCGGACGATGGGCGCCAGGATCGACGGAGCGGTCTCGGCATCGAGGCGGCTCGTTCCGGAACATGGCTCGCCCGGCGCCCTGCCCCACTCCCCTGCGGCCGTGGACGAATCCAGTCGCTGCGCCATCTCGTCGAGGGTGGGCGTCTCCAGAATCACGTGCAGGGGGAGCGCCGTCCCGAACGCCTGTTCCACCAGCGCCGCCAGTCGCACCGCCAGCAGGGAGTGGCCCCCCAGTGTGAAGAAGTTGTCGTCGCCATGCACGACGTCCGTCTCCAGGAGACGGCTCCAGAGCGCGGCCAGACGACGAGCCGTGGCGGTGCGCACGGGGACGCCCTCCCGTCTCGGGGCGTCCTGCCGCTTGGGAAGACGGCGCAGCAGGGCGCGTTTGTCCGTCTTGCCGGCGGGGGTGAGGGGAATGGCTTCCACTTCCAGAAAAACCTCAGGGATCATGTATGCGGGCAGCCGCGTGCGCAGGGCGTCCGCCAGCGCCTTGCCGTCAGGAGCGCGACCCGCTTGCGCGGAGGGCTCCGCTGCGGTGACGAAGGCCGCGAGCCGGGCGCCGCCGTCGGCGTCCTTCGCGGCCAGGACCACGGCTTGACCCACCTCCGGCAGGGCGGTCAACGCGGCTTCCACCTCGCCACACTCCACACGGAAGCCCCGGATCTGGACCTGCTCGTCGAGTCGCCCCAGAAACTCGATGACGCCGTCCGGCCGGCGGCGCGCCAGATCCCCCGTCCTGAAGAGCCGCGCTCCTTCTGCGCCTGACGGAGCGAAGGGGTCGGGGATGAACTTCGCGCGAGTGCGTTCCGGATCGTGCAGATACCCCATGGCCACGCCAGCGCCGCCGATGTGCAGCTCCCCGGGGACGCCAACGGGGCATGGTCGGCCCGCGGCGTCGAGAATCCAGGCCTGCTCGTTGTCCAGGGGGAGACCTACGGGGACGGTCGTCATGACAACGCCCTCTTCCTGTGGCCACTCGTTCGGCGGCTGCTCGTTCGGGGCGTGGTCGTCCGCCATGGGGGTGGACGCTTCGTACAAGAGGCTGGTGATGGTCGTCTCGGTGGGTCCGTAGGCGTTCATCAGTCGAACCGCTCGCATGGGCCCTGCGCGCCAGAGTCGGACCGTCTCGGGCCGCAGCGCCTCGCCGCCGCATAGCGTCAGCCGCAGATGTCTTGGGGGTTCGCCTTCCGCCAGCCCGCCGGGGGCCAGAAGCAGCTCGTGGAGGTATGCCGGGGGGATGTCCGCCACGGTGATCGCCGCGCTGTCGAGGAGTGCGCGGAACTGCGCGGCGCTCGCCACCGCCGTCTCCTGCAGGACGAGGGTCGCGCCCGCCGTCAGGCCGGGGAGGATCTGTTCCAGGGCGGTGTCCACATGCAGCGGCGCGTTCTGGAGGATCCGGTCCGCCAGGGTGAGCCCATACGCCCGCCGCGCGGCGTGACACTGATTGAGCAACGCCGCATGGGAGACCACCACGCCTTTGGGCGCGCCGGTGGTCCCGGAGGTGTGGATGACATAGGCGGGATCCGTCAGCAGGGGCGTCCCCTGCAGTCGACCCGACACCCGTCGCGGCCGCATCCATGTCTTGTCCAGAACCGAAACGGCGCAGGCCGTTTCTCGGGTCAGCGTCTCCAGCCGTTTTCGCTGCGAGCGGCTCGTCACCACACACGCCGCGCCGCTGGTCTCCAGGATCGTGGCGAGGCGCTCATCCGGGTGCTCCGCCGCCAGCGGCGTGACGACACCTCCGGCTTTCATGATGGCGAGCACGCCGACGATCATCTCCAGGGAACGCTCCATGCACAGCCCCACCAGCACGCCGCGCGTCACCCCCTGCTGCTGGAGCTGCTTGGCGAACTGGAGGGAGTAGCGGTGGAGCTGTGCGTAGGTCAGCGTACGCCTGCGAAACAGCGCCGCCGGCGCTTCGGGACGCCGCCGCGCCTGCTGCTTGACCAGTTGGTGGGCCAGCTTGTTCTGGGGATGGTCCACGGCGGTCCGGTTCCACTGATCCTGCCGCGTCTGCGCTTCGGGGGCCATGGGATGGCTGCCCACTGGGAGCTCCGGGTTGGCGAGGACGGCTTCCAGCAACGTTGTGAAGTGCTCCAGGAACCGGGCGACGGTCGCTTCATGGAAGAGCGCCTCGTCATAGGCGGCGTGCAACGTCAACCCATCGCCCGCCAGCACGGCCTCCACGCTCAAGTCGTGGTCGCCCTCCTGATGAAGCCCCTCCACGGGGGCGAACCGGGAGCCGCCGTCCGCCTCCGCTTGCTGCAGGACGAAGAGCGTCTGGAAGACGGGGGCCTGGTCCTCCCCGGTCTGAAGCTGCAAGTCCGCCACGAGCTTGGCGAAGGGGTATTGCGCATGGTCCAGCCCCTGGGTCGCCGTGCGCCGGGTGCGTCGCGCCAGGGCCGAGAAGGATTCCGTCTCATCCACCACCGCACGCCAGGGGATGACGTTGACGAAATGCCCCAGCGCTTCGGCGAACCGGGGCTCCGGTCGACCCAATGTGGGCAGCCCCACCACGAACTCGTCCTCCCGCGCGTAGCGTTGGAGCAAGGCTGCGTACACGCTCAACAAGAGCACGAAAAGGCTCACGTTCAGGCGCCGGGCTGTCTCCTTCGTGCGGGCGAGAAGGTCTGTGGCCACGCTTCGAGAGCGCGCCCCGCCGGTGAAGGCGCGGCGCGCCGGTCGGGGCTTGTCCAACGGAAGCGCCAGGGCCGGCGGCGCCCCGGCGAGCTGT
>CAYVWB010000041.1:32053-40627 GCA_964455395.1 uncultured Desulfovibrionaceae bacterium | reverse complement strand
AAATTTCGTTGTCGTTTCAAAATTTTTTCCAGATCAAATTTCGTTGTCGTTTCAAAATTTTTTCAGGATGTAAATTTACATGATGTATCTTAAAATTTCGACGATTATCAACAGGTGTTTTGTTCGCAAAAATAGGGGGTTGACAGGGGCCTGGAGATGTGTTATGTTAGAAGGCATGATAGAAATTCGGCTTCAGGGCTTTCCAAAGTGGGCCGGGGGATGGGCAAATGAGCCGGGACATCGCTGCACTTATCGAGAAGTTCGAGGTAGCCGAGGACGAGGCTGTGGACTTCGCTGGGGCTACGAATGTGCTTGTCGAAAGATACGCAGCCCCGGCTGTAGTCGTCGCGGCTCTGAAGCGCGCCGGGAAGATCGCGGCTTTCCGGTTGTTGGCTATGCTTGAGGACGAGAGGTTTGCGGACTTGCCGGTGAAAACGCAGCTGGAAGTACTCAACCTCGCCCTCGATCGGGCTTATGGAAAGATTGATAGTCAGGTTCAGGTCGCTAGGGTTCGGGATACAGCCGCAGCAAACCAAAGTGACAGCTTGTCACTTGGTAAGCAGTTGGATAAGATCGAGGGTTGGACGCCGCCGGAGATGAGGAAATCGTCCGGTGCCGCGTCGAGAAACGGGAGGGTCCGTCTAGCACCACCGGACCCTTCCGAGGGCGGAGAGACGCCGAGTGACCGATCTCCGGCGGTTATCGACGGACCGTCTCTCCGCCCGACTTCTTCTAACGTGGTCAGACTGCCGAGAAGTGATGTGCCGCGGTATGGGATGAGCATGTCGGATGAGGCTGCCGAGTAATGCTGCTCGAAGCCGAAGATAACGACGTCCAAACGCGCCTCGATAATCTGGTCGCAAACTGCGCTGGTGATCGGATTTACTTTTGCGAGGCTGTGCTTGGGCTCGAATTGGAAGATTGGCAGCGGAGCGTGTTTGAGAGGCTAGACGCCGGAGAGACTCGCATCTCTATTCGAAGTGGGAATGGTGCAGGCAAAACATTCTTCTGCGCCATTTTAGCCCTTCACTTTTTGCTTTTCCGATCTGAATGTAAGATTGTTGTCACTTCGCCTTCAGCGTCTCAGTTGAAAGACGGGCTCTTCCCCGAAGTAATCAAATGGCGCAAACAGCTTCCCGACTTCCTCAAACAACCAATCAAGAATACGTCTGATCGTATCTACCGCCAGGATAATATCGAAAATGCGTTCATCTCTTTCCGAACCGCCCGGCGAGAGACACCTGAAGCACTGGCTGGTATTCACTCGAAATATGTGCTGTGCATCGTCGATGAGGCCAGTGGTGTAGCCGAGGAGGTATACGAGGCAGCGCAAGGTACGCTTTCGACACCCGGTGCCATTTTCGTGATGATCTCCAACCCGACCCGCCTCAGCGGGTTTTTCTATAGGACCCATCACGATCTGAAGCCTTATTGGCACACGGTGCACCTTACGAGTTTTGATACGTCGCGTGTCGATCAGGCTTTTGTTGACACAATTGAAAACACTTACGGTGAAGACAGCGACCAATATCGAGTTAAAGTTCTTGGCGAGTTCCCGACAAGAGAAGAACGAACACTTATAGGAAGGGATGTAGCCGATGCTGCAAGAAATCGCGATGTGCATGGCCGTGATGGTGCTATTTATTTTGGCCTCGATATCGGCCGCGGTGGGGACGCTTCTGCTTTGGTCGGGCGCCAGAGTAATCGCATCTTCTTTGCGAAGGAGTATAACTCAGCGGACGCAATGTCCACCGTCGGCTGGGTCAAAGAAGAAATCGACGCACTACCCAGATCTCTTAGACCCGATGCTATTTTCGTCGATAGTATTGGTGTTGGTGGCCCTGTCGCTGACCGCCTTCGTGAATTAGGCTACAGCGCAATCGACATCAATGTGGGCGAAACGGCTGCGCTCAAAGGGACATACTTGCGACTTAGGGACGAGTTGTGGTATTCCCTGAAGTTCTGGATTGAGGATTTGACCTGCACCATAGAGGAAGGCATCTACCTCGAAGAGAAAATCGTAGATAAAATCCTCGCTGAAATTACTTCCCCATTGGCGCTGTTTACCTCGTCTGGAAAAAATGCGGTTGAGCGCAAAGATGACCTCCGCCGGCGAGGAATTGCTTCTCCTAACCTTGCCGACGCCGCTTGTTTGACGTTCGCTCAGGAAGGTGCTGTCTATTCCGGCGTAATGAGAAGCCTTGACAAGACGAATTGGGCGAGACCGCTGGAAGTTGAAACGTCGTATATTTACTAGGAGCCGGAGAATGACGCAACGCAAGACGACGAAAAAGATTATTTGGCACTGTACCGCGACGCCAGAAGGTCGCGAAGTGACCCGCGACGATCTCTATCGCTGGCATGTGACGGAAAATGGTTGGTCGGATATTGGTTATCACTATCTCATCACGTTGGAAGGCGAGGTCATTGCCTGCCGCGACGAAGGTCTCGTCGGCGCTCACGTGAAGGGCGAAAATCACGACAGCATCGGGATTTCTTACGCCGGCGGGATTACAAGTGATGGCACCAAGAGAGCGAAGGATACTCGCACCGACGCTCAGATTGCGTCAATGTATTCGCTTACGGCGAGGCTGCTTGACAAATATGGTCTCACTTGGGATGATGTTTACGGGCATAATCAGTTCGCTGCGAAAGCGTGCCCTTCTTTCGATGTGGTTAGAGATGTCGCAAACAGCGAATACACATCTTCCGAGGAAGAAGGCGACATTGAGCCCAATTTGCCTAATCTCGGAGAGCCGAACCAGATACTAATGCACCTCCTCGACGCTTTCCAGCAGATCACAAACCGCCTCGCTCTGATGGACCAGCTTGACGAGGCCGGTAAGCGGATAGACGAGAGGATTGAGAGGCTTGATAGAGCCTTTCAAGAGCTACGAGACCATCTACGGAACAGCTAAGTTACACTCTGCATCTTGAAATCGGAGAATTGAGATGGACACCACGGTGACGATCCCTTGGGGCGAATGGGTACAGGCGCTCCTCCCGCTTCTCGGCGACCTTGTTTTGATGGCGCTGGGGCTGGCACTGACTTTTGCTTCTGCTGTCCTCCCAAAGCCGCTCTATAGCGTTCTCATGATGCTTCGAGCCGAACAGCTTCTGAAGAGGGCGGTCGATTATGGGCTGAATGCTACGGATAGAGCAGCGCACGGCAAGAAGTTGGAGGTTGACGTAGCCAACACGGTCGTCCGCGAGGCCGCTGCTTACGCCGTGGGGGCTGCCGGAGATGTGGTAAAGTGGCTTGGCGGTGAAACAGGGCTCGTTAAGAAGCTGTATGCGCGCCTCGATATTGAGGAAGATAGCGAAATCCCCGCCGGAGGTTCTGAAGCTGTCTCCACCAAGCGCAGAGATGCCTAGTAGCTGTATCATCCAGATCGAAAAATCAGGCCGCTTTTATGACCTCTGCCGCTAACAATAAAAAACTTATCTACAAAGCGGGTATTTTGTAGAAGGTCGCTAAGGAGTGCCATTCTGCAAACAAAAAACGGCGGGGTAAGAAGTGGCAAATGGAGACGAAAAGCAAGAAACGCTGATACAATACATTAAACCAGTTATCGGCGTTTTGCTTTTAATCTTGTCTGGTGCTGTTAGTTGGCTTATTAACATTGTCTACACGCTGGACAAAACTGCAACGGTTAATGAAGCACGCATCGAATTGATAGTGGTAGAGTTTGAGCAAGACGTTGATGCGTTGGAGGCTCATATTCGCGATCTTCGGGAAGAAGTCAGGTCCAATAGGAGCCGACTTCGGATGCTAGAACGCGGCAGGGCAGATAGGCCCGAACTGTAGGAGGCTAAGATGAAGGGCTACGGCGGTAAGAAGATGGGCGGCGGTAAGATCAAGAATGGCTCTCCGGCCAAGAAGTTTTGGCCGCCCAAGAAGGGTAAGTGATATGAGGGTGTCGAAGGCAAAGAGGTTTATTGGCGGCAAAACGCCCGCTGCATCTTCCGTGATGCACCGCGGACTTTTCAAGAAGCATGGGGATACTCCTTCTCCTCACAAACTTCTTGGATACGCCATGGCGCCGAAAAATGCTCCGCTCAACGCGGGTCGTGTGAAGTCGAAGTAAAGTGACACCATGTCAATTAGAGACGGCGTGATCGACGAATACATTTTCGACGAGGATGCGGAGCCGGAGGCTGAAGCCGCCGACGACGATCCTATTTCTGTCGATGATGCCGTCTCTATGCTTTCCGTGTTGATCGACGACGCTGCCAACTTCATATCCACCGAGTGGATGCCGGAGTGGGAGAAGGCGGAGGAGTATTTCGACGGAGGTACTGATCTCCCTACCATTCCAGGTAGGTCGAGAGCCACAGATACCGCTGTCAGAGACGCTACGAGGGCGGTCAAGACTTCGATCATGCGAGCGCTGACCGCCGAAGATACCATCGTCGAATACAGATCGCAACGCGCTGATTTTGCTGACCTTGCCCGTATTCAAACAAAATACGTTCAGCACCTCTTTTGGGCGAATGACGGATACCGCGTTCTCGTAGACATTGTTCACGACGTCCTACTCAAAAATGTCGGCATCGTGTATGCCGACTGGCAGGAAGATTACTCCGTAGAGAATTTCGAGGCTAAGGGGATTGACGCTGAAAGCTACCAACAGCTTGCGAACAACCCCAGCGTTTCCATCACATCAGCGCAGCCGACCGAAGGCGCTACAGAAGGCGTGTTTTTCGATGTAGAGTTTTCTTACGTCTCCAAGATCGGTAAGATCGTTATGGAGCACGTACCTCTCTACGAGTTTTTTATCACTGATAGCGCCACTAATACAAAAGACGCTCGTGTAATAGGTCGCCGCCGCTCGATCCCGGTGGGCGACTGTATTGCTATGGGTCTCGAATATGAGGACTGGGGGTCCCTCGACGATCTCGACCCGGAAGATTATGACGCGACTGGTGAAAGCCAGGCTCGGCGAGGCTATATCAAGGACAATTCCGAAACTACGCATGAAGTCGACCCTTCCATGCGTAAGATACTTCTCACTGAAGTCTACGCTAGGTTCGACTTCGACGGGGCAGGCGTCCCTCAGCTTTACCGTTTCTATCTCGGCGGTACGTCGTATCAGTTAATCGACTATGAAAAGATACCTCATGTACCTTTCCATGCGTTCCTAGCCGATCCTCAGCCAGCGGCGTTCTTTGGTAAGTCTCTTTATGACATTATGAAGGAGACGCAAGACGTCAACACGTCTCTCCTTCGCGCAACTGTCGATAACGCTCACCTAACCAATAACCGTCGCCTCGCCGTCCATGAGACGATGGTCAACATGCAGGATGTTCTTTCGCCAAAGATCGGCGCTCCGATCCGTGTTCGCGCTCCGGGCATGATCCAAGAGATCAGCACGCAGCCCACGGTTGGAGCGATGCTCCCGCTCCTTCAGTACCTTAATCAGCGCGGCGAGGTTAAGTCCGGCGTTACTTCTGCGGCTCTCGGTCTTGATCCGACCGCTATGCAGTCTACCGATAAGGATGCGGTTCGTAACACCATCGATTTAGCTAAGGGACAGGTCGAATATTACGCTCGCAATCTCGCAGAAACGGGGCTCCGTTCTCTTTTCCGCGCCCTCCTCGATCTGTCTATTCGCTACTACAGCCGCGACATCGCGTTCAATAATCTTGTCATTAATCAAGAATATTTCCTTCCTGATCTTCCCATTGAGGTCAAGGTTGGTCTCGGTAACGCCGACCGCATGGAGAAGATTGCGCTCCTCACCCAAATGGAACAGTACCAACTCAACGCATTTCAGCAACTCGGCCTCCACAACCCTGTCGTGACACTGGAACAGCACTACAACGTTATCGCTGACAAGGCGAAACTCATGGGCTTCGACGATATTTCAAGGTATATGAACCTCGTTGACCCAGAAACAACTGCTATGTTCATGCAGGAGCTTATGGAGCGGATGCAGCCTCCGCCGCAGCCTGATCCTACGCAGGGCCTCGTTGAGGTCGAAACTATCAAGGCTCAGGTTGAAGCACAGAAGGCTGAACTCGACGCCCGCCTCAAGACGAGGGAAATGGAGGCTAAACAGGCGGAGCAGGATCGTCAGACGCGCACCAAGATGGTCGAAATTCTCATGTCCGACGATCTTAAGCGCGACGAGATGCTGCAAAAACTCTATATCGAGGCCGCCAAACTAAACAATCAAGCCCTCGATAGGGAGCAAGTCCGCGAACAGCAAGAGGCCACCAAGGCGGATGCCGGAGGCAATAATGAATGACGACGACTATGATATGATGAAAATTAAGCAGGCGGCACAACTTATCGCTGACAACGATAAGTTGATTGCTTACCTGTTTGAGTATATGCGAGATACAAATCTTGTTTCGCTCGACAACCCTGATCTAAGCGATGAAAACATCAAGCGTGTTTACCTTGGTAATCAGGTGATGCTTGCGTTTTTCGAGACGCTCAAATCTCTTGCTTCAAATAATGACGACTTTTAGGAGGTTAGACAATGAATAACCTTGAAGCAAACGCCGGCTCCGAGGCTCCTGCGACCATCGATGATGTGGCGCGGTCCCTTGTTGAGCCCGCGTCCTCTCAGACGCCCCCGGCGCCCGACGAGGACAAGCCGAAATCTCCCGCCAACGAGGATGCGGAGGATACTCACGACGACAGCGAAGAAGCTAGCGTGAGTGACGACTTCGACGATCTATTTGGGGAGGGTACACCCGACCCCCAAGATAGCGGCGAAGGCGATAACTCGAACGCGCAAGACGAAAGCCCGGACGACAAAGACGACGAGGATACTTCCACCACTGTCAGCGACCACGTAACCGTGAAGGTTACTGTGGACGGTGAGGAGCAGGAAGTTTCCATCGCCGATCTGAAGCGTCGGTATGCTGGCGAAGGCGCGATTGAAAAGCGTTTGCAGGAAGCCACTGAAGCACGCAAGACGGCTGCCGAGCAAGCGCGCATCAACCGTGAGCAGATGGAGAACATTGTCAAGGCGGTTAGCGAAATCCTGTTTACGCCATCCGTAAAGCCACCTGATGTATCTTTGATGGAGCAAGACCCGACTGCCTACCTTCTCGCTAAGGATGCTTATGATGCAGAAATGCAGCTTATCCATCAGCGGAAGGCGGGTATTCAGCAGGCCATGCAGCACATGCACCAAGAGGCTGACCAGGCGCTCGCTGAAGTGAGGCGTCTCGAAGGTGAGAAGTTGAAGTCTAAACTTCCCATCCTCAAAGACCCTCAGAAGGGACCCAAGTTCCGTGATGAGTTCGTCAGGATGCTCACCGACGACTACGGCTTCTCTATGGAGGACCTTAACAGCGCCGTCGATCACCGCCTCTTTGTGGTGGCCGCCGATGCCCTCCGTTACAAGATGCTGAAGTCTAAGGGAGCCAAGGGCATAGAGGTCAAAAAGACTAAGGCAAGGGTGGCACCTAAACAGGGTAAGAAGCCGGCTTCCAGTGCAATCCGTCAGCAAGTTCAGAAAGCATACGCAAAGGCAAGGGAGACGGGCTCCGTGGACGATGTTGCCGCGACGCTCCTTGCTCCCACCAAGCGTAGGAGGTAGTAGAAAATGGCCATTGCCGCCGGGACTGTTGAAACTTACGACAACCTCGTGATCCGTGAAGATCTGTGGGAGCAGTACTTCATGATCTCGCCGGAAGAGACGCCGCTCCAGCAGATGGCTGGACGGGCGACCGCCGAGAACACGTATCACGAGTGGCCTATCGTCGCTCTTGCCGACCCGCAGGCTGATAACCGGGTCCTCGAAGGCGACGACGCTCCGGGTATTGACGCAGGTACTCTCGCCACCCGCGTCGGAAATTACACTCAGATTTCCGATAAGGTGGTGTCTACCTCGAATACCTCTAACGCCGTTAATGCGGCGGCCGAGAACATTCAGCGCCTCCCTAAGCAGGTGGCGCTGAAGATGCGCGAATTGAAGCGTGACATGGAGGTAATGCTCCTGTCCAACGTGGCTGCCTCTGCGGGCGCCGCTGGCCCTCCGGGAACCGCACGCACTGCCGCAGGGCTTCCGGTGTGGATTAGGACGAACGTCGTGGCTCCGGCCGACAGCACGGACCCGGCGCTCTCTGACACCACGTCGGGATTTCCGGACACCGCTTGCGGGGTAGGCACCGTTACCGGTCTCAACGAGGATGACTTCAACGACGTCATTCAGGCTTGCTGGGAAAGCGGCGGTAATCCTACGATTGCCATGGTGAACGCCAACAACAAGCGCATCATTTCCGAGACGTTCACGGGTTCTTCGACCCGATACAAGGACGCCACGGATAAGCGTCTCGTCAATGCTATCGACATCTACACGTCGGACTTTGGCGAATTGACGGTTGTACCGAACAGGTTTCAGCCGGCTCTTGATCCGGGCGCTGCACCGCCCAACACGGCGTTCGCTGTCTACGTTCTCGATCCTGATTATATCGAGATCGCCTTCCTTGAGACGATGCGACAGAAGCCTCTCGCCGAGACTGGTCACAGCACCAAGCGCCTTATTTGGTGTGAGTATACTCTGTGCGTCCTCAATGAGGCCGCGCACGGTATCATCCGCGACACCGACGGGA
>CAYVWB010000041.1:28052-31953 GCA_964455395.1 uncultured Desulfovibrionaceae bacterium | reverse complement strand
TTAAGCCGAAGCGTACTGCACCCAAGACCGTATCTGTGGTAGTCAACCCAGGATGCGGCATTTGGGCCCCTGACCCTTCGGGTCGCCGCAAAATGGGCGTTCGTAAGAAAGAAGGTGAAGTCCTCGAAGTGGACGCCAAGAAGGCCAAGGTTTGGCTTCAAAGAGGTATCGTGTCTCTTTACACGGACGATTGAGTAGTAGCATGTTCTGCCCTGTAAACTACAACTACACCCAACAAGACGATAAGCTGCATATCGTTAAGACGCAAGATGTCGAGGAAGCCATTAGGGCTATCCGTGCCATTGAACGTCCTAAGGGTAAGAATATGCACTATCTTGGCTCTATTCCTAATGTCATCGCGCTGGAATGGGCGAAGGAGAGCGGTACACGGCTCTACACTAAGGAGTGGCTAGAGTACGCCAAGAAGAAACTTATGTCACCAAACTATAAGTACCTCCGCCCACTCTAAGTGACAGGATGTGACTATGCGGGACCCAGTCCTCAACGAACCACGTATTCCCTTCTACCAGAAGCGGAACAACGTACATATCCCCCGAGAGGCGGAGAGCAAGAAGTATCTCGACGCTTCTTTTGTTCTGTCTATGGGTTCCGCATTTCTCATCGAAGCAAGTAATCCTCTTGTTTACTATAATGCTACTGTTAGAAACTCTAGGTTCGTGGAGCGCACATTCCCGTATCAAACAGTGGCCGGTACCGGCGATCCGGTAGGTCGCCTTCTTGATCTCGGTCCTTCTAGTTTTGATCTTACTGCCTCGGCGGATGATCGTCGTCCGCTAGGCTCTCCTAATAGTATCAATTTTGATGGCGTAGACGACGCACTAGACTTTACGTTTTCTGTAGATTATACTGAATTTACTTTTACTGCTGCATTTGTATCGTATGGGCCTGGGCTTATTATAAATGCTAACGTACTCGGCGCACCAACGGGATGTCGAGTAACCCTTAACTCGAATGACAAAATTCAGTTGACGTATCCAAACGACAGCCCCGGTAGTTGGAACTTTGAGTGTGCAGATTTAACTGCCGGTGAACTGGTAATATTCAGTTTCCGTCAAAAAAATGGAGTATTTCTGTGTTACAAAAATGGAGAACTTGTAAGTAGACAAACTACATCAGGTGATAGTCCTATGCAAGATCGTAACACTCTTTTACAGATTGGCGCTGGCGCTGCATCAGAGTTTTATGGTCTGGTGATGTATGAAAGGCTGTTGCCGTTTGACGATCAGAGAGCCATTGAAGAGCAGTTTTCTAAGGACTTTGGTATCCCTCTAAAGCCTTGGACGCCGCTCTACTACAACCCTTATGTTTTTATAGATCGCAATTCCTCGATCAAATATCAGGAGCGCACTAGTCCGACGACGTTGGCAGAAAACGACACTGATCCTGTTGGTTATATGACCGATGTGAGCCAGTATGGCAACGATGTTTCAGCGCCTAGTGATAACGCTCGTCCGACGATTACTAATGGCGTCGCGATCTACGACGGTGTAGATGACACATTACAGGCCCCCGGACTAAGTATGACTAACGAAGGTTCTGTTGTTTGGAAAGTGGCGCAAAAAGGTTCTGACGCCAATGGTCCTCTTTGGGACATCAGTAACGCCTCTGGTACTCGGTTCTACTCTTTTTATTTTAATACTCAGGTCCGTGCTAGGGTTGAGGACGGCGGTATTAATGCAACTGTTGTAGGACCAGACGACCCTGACAGTACTACTCTAGTTTATAGCGCGATTTTGACGTCATCAGATATTACCTTACATACGATGCCTAATGACGTGACTAGCAATTCGGCCTTCGGATTTACGTTTGATATTGATAACTCTACTCTCAGCTTTCTTTATAACGGTGCTACAAACTTCACGCAGGGTGAGGTCGAATGTTTCGTCGTGTTTGACCAAGCTATGACTATACCCGAACTTCGCCGAGTGGCTGAATGGATCATTGACACTTACGGGATAGGCTGATGGGTATGCTTTACAATAACTCGCTGGTTGTCATCGTACCAAACGACGCTGCCGATCTTGCCATTAATATGGCAGCGGCTCTAGGTTACACGGTGCAACTTAGCGTTCCACTCTCCGAAACAGGCGAGCCTCCGTACACTCATAGGGGGCTCCATGTTTGGGCTAGGGATGATCTCAAGAAGTTTCTGACAGCCGAGGAGTTTCCTGATCTCCCAGGTTATTCCGAGGATGACATCACCGCGTTTCTTGACATGATCCATGTCTCGGCGAGTACGGATGTTATCCCGGCGGATCATTTCGACCAATTCGCAGCGTCTCTTAACCTGAAGCGATCGAGGGTGGAGTACGATGACTGAAACAGAGTTTACCGATTACATTCTTGAAAAGATGTGGCGGGTCGGTGACGTTGATCTCACCGCTGCCATGCCGCGTCTCCTTCAAGAAGTCAATTCGCGGATCGACCGCGATGTTTTGCTTTACTCCGCACCAAAGATGCAGGAGTTTACAGCGGGTGTTGATGGTAGGTTCGTCATCCCAAATCTCAAGCGCATCAAGACTGTTTACAGCCCGGACAGGAAGGCTGCGCTCTACTACATGGAGCCGAACCGCGTCATCAGCGACGCCCCGCATCCCTATGGTTACACGACGCTTAACGATCAGCTTATCGTAGGCTCATGCGAAGGCCTCGAAGATGTGCACACGCTGCAAATTGTGTTTTATTCCGCTATCGAGCCTTTCTTCGACACCGCGCCGGGGGCGAATGATGGATTTGTTTCTCGACATCTTGATTTTTATGCTACCTGCGCTATGCAGCACATCTCTGATACTTGGCTTAGGGATTTTGAATGGGCCGCTTTGATGCAAGCCAAGTACGAAAATCTCAAAGAGGCAGTACGTACCTTTGAGATGTATCGCCAGTACGGCAATGACGCTCTCGATATGCCGATCCCCGGCGTGATCGCCTGACGAGGTTGAACCGATGACCGACTCGACAACCCCCAATTATGGCTTTGTGCAGCCCGAAGTAGGTGGCTCCAGGGATACTTGGGGCGACAAGCTGAATGACAATTGGGAGGCCGTTGATACGGCCCTCGATGGTATTCAGACTGAATTGTCGTCGGAAGCTACAAACATCGACAATCTTCAGTCGCTTATTGCCGATCTCCGAGCGGGACTTAAGCAGTTTACTGTGCTGCTGATTGGTGGCAATATGCCTTCCATTAGTATGGAGGACGCTAACGGGCCGGCGAACGCCCGCAACATACTAGTTCGTAACAATCAAGGCGACTTGCAATTCCTCGCTACTAATGATCTTGGGGCGGCTAACGGCGATGCTATCACGTTTGAGCGCGATGCAAGTGGGTTCACGTCTCTTGGCATCTCAGATAACGGCGTCGTTAAGACTCGTATTTCAGGGCAGGCCAGCGGGACATCTTTCGTAAATACTGGTAAGTTCATTGTAGGTGCTGAGGCTGGTCCGGGAGATTTCTATGCGGAGGGCGATGTTTATTTTGCCCGTGAGGCTACTGATAATAGCCTTCCATGGCTTTCTGACAATCTCCGTTTGCGGGACACTCGCGAGTTTGCAGCTAATGTCGGTGGCTCTATTTGTTTCGAAGGTCAGTACAATTCCTCTGCTGGTTATTCAGTCTATGGCTGGGTCAAGGGCTATAAGTTAGACGATACTGATGGGAACAGCGAAGGCGGGCTGATTATCGGGTCACGTTTAGGCCCTATCTATTTAAACACACGAGCCCGCGGCCCCAGTATTGACGATCCAGATGCGGGAAACTCGGTCGCTATCCTCGAAGACGGGCGGGTTGGTATTGGTAAGGTTAACCCTAGCTCCCTTCTAGATGTTGACGGGGAAATCCGAGGAACCCTTCTAGATGTTGACGGGGAAATCCGAGGAACCC
>CAYVWB010000041.1:6243-27952 GCA_964455395.1 uncultured Desulfovibrionaceae bacterium | reverse complement strand
GACGGGGAAATCCGAGGAACCCTTCTAGATGTTGACGGGGAAATCCGAGGAACCCGTCTAGATGTTGACGGGGAAATCCGAGGAACCCTTCTAGATGTTGACGGGGAAATCCGAGGAACCCTTACTAGCCTTGTGGATGGTGACGGAGATATTCGCCTTACAATCCGCTCAAATGACGCTCATAATACGTCAGAAATCGTTCCTCACGACGAGGACGGTACTGCTATTTGGGGCAAGACCCTTACATTTTATGCTAACCAGGATATTTGGGCTATCCAGAATGGTGGCACCGCTTATTCCGCTAACAACAAAATAATGACTCAGCTTGACTGCGACAATGACTACCATCCCAAGGACGATGGCGAATTTGCTGACAATACCATCGCTATGAACGCGAATGGTAATAAACATCTGCGATTTAATAATTCTTCTGGTCAATTTCAAGCTGTACTCTATTGGAATGATGCTGATAGATCGTTGAAAGTTGGGTTTTACAACCCTGACGGCGGCTCCTTCGATGCTGATTACATTATGTTTCAGGATGGTGCGTTGAGTGCCAATGAAGCGGTGCTAACGCGGGCCGCAGGAGACGCCCGATACCTCCAAATCGGTGATGTTAGTGGGTTCATCACGCAGGGACAGGCTGATGAGCGTTATCTTAGGCGAGACGTTTCTAACGCAGATGTAAACGTAACTTTCGGGACAATTAAAAGTTCTGTTTCTGGAGATCTAGCGGAGTTCCGCGCTTTCAGTGGTAACGAGGCGCGTATCTACGCCCAAAATAATCTAGCAGCAAGGTTCCTTTCTGACGGAGATTTTATTGCGCAGAAAACTGCACGGGTGGTGGACAAGACTGTTACCTCGCCTAACACTTTGACGCCTCGTTCTTATATTTGGGCAACCTGTCTCAATCTGGATGGTATCACGCCGCAGGATGTTACTACGGGCAGAAACCCGCAAACTTGGTATACCAACGGCACTGGCCGTCCCCTTCTCGTTCATATGGACGGCATCAGCGTATCAATGCAGGTTCGCCCGGTGGACGGAAGTATTGTGGACATTACTAGTGGTTCTTACACGGCTATGGCTGTTGTTCCGCCCGGCTGGCAGTATAGGCAATCGACTGCGACCGCCATTCGAAACTGGGTCGAATACAGGGCATAACAATGGTACAGCCTGTCCCTTTGAGCCTCCCAGCCGGTATGCGACAAACCGGTACAGAGTATCAGTCCCGCGGTCGCTGGATTAACGGGGATCGTGTGCGCTGGGAGAACGGCTCTATTCGACCTATCGGTGGTTGGTCAAGGTTTGCGGTGGACACCGGCCTCCTTGACCGGGTGTTCTCGGATACCGACGAGGTATCCCGCGCCATGTTATCTTGGCGCACTAACGATGGAGGCATTGCTACCGTCATAGCAACCAACAAGAAGCTGTATGGGTTCCGTCGCCGTACAGACGCCGCTGTAGCAGACATTACCCCTACTGGTTTTGTGCCGGTCGTCGGAGGTGTGCAGACGAATACTGGCTATGGTGGCTGGGTCTATGGACGAGGCGCGCACGGCACTGCCCGCCCATCTGTCAGCGCCGAAGGTGTGTTTAATTGGTGCCTCCGCCTTTGGGGCGAAGACTTGCTTGCGATGCCGCGAGGTATTAATAATCAAGGTATCTATCGCTGGGACCTCACGCCTGCGACCCCAGCGGCAGCTATCACTGGCGATGCTGACCTTCCCACCTACGGCGATGCGATGCACGTTACAGAGCAGCGTATTGTCATGGTGGCTGGCACACTGAATGAGCCTCGACTAATCAAGTGGTCGGATAGCGAAGATCTCTCTACTTGGGTCCCGGCGGTTGATAACCAAGCTGGCTTCCAAATCCTTCCCGGACGAGGGGCGTTCAAAGAGATTACGGAGTACCGGAACGAGATACTTCTGATCTCGGAGACTGATGCTCACGTGGCCCGATATATCGGTCCGCCTTATATCTTCGGGTTTGATAGGGCTGGTGATAACTGCGGTACGATCAGCGGCAATGCTGTCGTCAATGCTGGTCGATTTGTAGTTTGGCTTTCTCAAAGAAAGTTTTTTGTATACGACGGCGCTGTTCAGGAACTGGAGTGCGAGGTACTTGATAGGATCTCTGACGCACTTCTCGGTAACTTTGCTAGCGCCATTGTTGGCTTTCATAATCCTATGTGGTCGGAGGTTTGGTGGCTCATTCCAATTGACGGTAGCGCCGAGGTTAATGGTTACGTCTATTGGAATTATGAAACTAATCATTGGGGGACGGGGACAATCAACAGGACTTCTGCCTGCTTAGGTACTGTACCTGGCGAAGTGTTTATGATGTCTCAAGACGGGTATCTCTACCAGCACGAGCAAACTCGCGTGCCTCCCTACTTCACTGACCTCTCCGAGATTTACTTGGAAAGCGGGCCTCTTGAAATAGCAAATGGTGCAGCAATCTCTTATATCAGAAGTATTTTCCCTGACTTTAATGATAGTGGCGAGGTAGATGTTACATTCCTCTCAGTGGATCAACCAGAAGGACCAGAAGTTGCTTATGGTCCCTATAGACTGGTTTATCCACCAACGATAAATCAGCCGATACCTACTAGGGCTCGTGGCCGGACTATCAAGGTCAAGATTGAAAGTGCCGGAGGCTGTTGGTGTCTAGGAGATTTAAGACTTGACATGGCCTCGGGAGGTGTGCGATGATGGTTTATAACTCAAAGAGACAGGATGCACCTAACAGACTAGGTGAAACAACCAATGCCGCGGAGATTAAAAGAAGGGCTGATCCTGCCCCCGTTGTTCTTCCTAGGAAGCTGGGGACTGGTAACGTCGGGATCGAACGCGCTACTGTTGATGGTATGATGCTGTTTGATCCTGACATAAGCCGTGTTGTTGTTTCTGTCGGCGGTGTTTGGAAGCCGCTTGCTTGGGCCGATGAGATACCGTGATGAAAACAAGCCTAAAAGGACACGAAAGTTGGTATGATTGGGCTCGGCTCACTCTAAACCATATGTGGGCATTTCGTCCCGGTATAGAAGAGGCGCTAAGGTATGCTAACGGAACCCACACGTTCGATGACGTGTGCTATATGGTGTTTCAAGGGCAGTTTGCTTGGTTTGTTTCGGACAGCGACAAGTCTCTCGTACTGACCGAAATCCAAACCTTCCCTAGAAAAACCGTGGTTCATGGCTTTCTTGTGTGCGGTGAATTAGACGATCTCACCAAGCTTATTAAAGAAGTTATGGATTACTACACCGCCAAGGGCTACAAGCACGCCACCATGAACGGGCGTCCGGGGTGGCGTAAAGTTATGGAACAACTTGGGTGGAAGTCTGCTAACGCCGTCTTTTCCTATGACGTACCGCAGGAAACCATCGACTTGTTTAATTTTGAGCAGCAGCGCAATCTGAACGGAGGCCACGATGGGCGGAAAGCAGTCTAGTACTCAGGTTCAAGAGCAGCGACTTCCTCCTTGGGTGGAAGAGGCGGCCCGCGAAAACCTAGACATTGCGAACGAAGTTTTCGCTATGGGCTATACGCCTAACTTTACTCCGAGCGTAGCAGCCATGACGCCGATGCAGGATAACGCTGCTCTAGCCATCAACTCGGCGGCGCAGGCATTTGGTCTCCCTAGCGTCGACTTTGGGCGGCAGAACCGGCGGCGTCTCATGAATGACCAGCCGCTCCTTACTCGTGAAGAGCAGTTAAGCATGTTGCTAGGTATGCCGCCTCCTATTACTACGGCGGGAGGCTTTCGTGGTTACTCTACGGAACCTGTGTACAACGCGAGCCTAGAATACAACGCAGGCCGCTTCCCTGCTCAGGAAGCCATGCGGCGCAGCTTTACGATGGAACCTGCCACTGGCGCTATACCTCAGAACCCAACCGTACCTGCTCCACGATACAGGCTTGGTGCTGGTAGAAGCAGCGACTCTCTTAGCCAAGAAGTCGACCGCCGCGTTAAAAGTAGCACCGATCATCTATTAAGAGACGAAAAAGAACACCGCGCCAAGCTTCGCAGAGAACAGATGGATACGCGATAATCATGGGTGGTGGTGGAGGAGGCGGACCTAGTTTTCCGCCAAGCACTTACGAAGAGCCTCCTACGGTTAACGCTCAGGGTGCGGTTGGCCCGCAGATACCGGCCGCTACATACCCTCAGCCTACACCGTATCCTCAAAGGGGCATGATGTTTCCTAACAACCCCAATGTCTACGGGCAGGCCGCCGGGGCCTACTCGGGGGCGTTGGGTGCTGTTGGGCAGGCTAGCGCGTTCGCCACTAGGAATGGTGGCGGTATGTATAGACCAGTCTATATGCCCGCAGGATCGCTCCCTCGATCTCGTGCGGCATGGTCTAGGCCGGTTTACCGACATGACGTGTCTAGCGTAGGCCCGGCGGGTATGCAAGGTGCCGCGGCAGGTGTAGCACCAACATACAATCCTCTAGGGGCGCAAGACCCTGATGCAATCTATCAGGGTATTGACGACTACATGAACCCATATGAGCAAAACGTCGTTGACCGAGTTGTCAGCGACGTTGACAGGTCTCGCCGCATGGCCCTCGAAAGGGTGCGCGCTGACGCTGTCGGGGCGGGGGCTTTCGGTGGAGGCCGGCACGGGTTAACAGAAGCTGAAACAAACCGCAACGCGATGGATGTCATCGCTAACACTACCGCGGATCTTAGGAGGCAGGGCTTCGATACGGCAGCAGGGCTGTCTGCACAAGACATTCAGAATGAAATGGTCACTGACCAATTCAATGTCGGGATGTCCAATGAAGCTAGACAGTTTAACGCTATCCAACAGTTTAATCGCCAAGAAGCCAACGCTATGCGGGAGCAGGCGGCGAGAGAGTTTAACGCTGGTAACGTGCAGCGGGCTCGCGAGCTTAACGCTGCTGCTGTTAATGCCGAAAGAGAGGCGTATAGGCTCCTCGAAGCGCAGAGGGCTGAACAAGACGCTCGCCGTCGCCAAGGTGCCATCGACACCAATGTAGCAAACAACACCGAAAGGGTGTTCACCAATACTGCGGCTGCGAATAGGGCGAGGGAGTTCAACGCTGGTCGTACTGATAGTCAAGTCGCAAATAGTTTGGCTATCGCCAAAACTCTCAGTGACCTAAGCAGTCAGGGTGTGTCTATCGGTTCGCTTATTACTGGACAGCAGCAGCAACAGGGCGAAATCGCAAGAGCCTTGACGCAGGCTATTGTTGGCCAAGCTGGAGGACAGGTCCAGGAATATATCAGCAACCCTGAAAGACTTCTCAACCTGCGACTGACGAGCCTTGGTATGAACCCCGGTTCCCGTCTTACTAATTCAAAGACGGATACCGTAACTAGAACTTCGCCGAGCCCTCTTAGCATCCTAGGCGGGTTGTTCCAAGGACTATCCCTGTTTCCGGGCCTTGGGTAATAAGATGGAGTTATAAAATGGATGGTTATATCAAAATAGGTCGCAACACTTGGACCATCGAAGAGAGTGTGGTCTTTCTTGTTGGCGGGAGAACTGTCAAGATACCCCCAGGCTTCAAGTGGGATGGTTCTTCGCTTGGTCCAACACGAGACTGGAACCTCGCTGCCACGTTGATCCATGATTATCTGTACGATAAGCAGACACGGCCTCCGTGGGTTACGATGAAGATGGCGGACGATGTTTTCTTCCGTATGCTACGCAACCACAGCGCTCCTTGGTGGTATATCGTGGGAGCCAAGGTCGCATCGTGGACCGTGTTTCCGTTGGCTTGGAGGGCTGGTTGGCCCGCAACTCGGTAACTGAAAGATACATGGTGTCGCTATGCACGTTACTGACTACGTTTTCCTGAATGAGAACCGCGTCCCTATTTCAGAATGGGAGGGCGTTGATCCTAAGCTGCGGAGGATCATTGAGGAGGCCGCGCGACGTAGTGGCACCAAGGTTGAAATAAGAAGCGGCGCGGAAAAGAGGCGGCGGAGCGGTAGCGCGCACAATAGGGGCCTCGCTATTGACCTTTGGCTGATTGACGAGAATGGTAATCGCATTCCCCACGGTGCTGGAGGTATCAATCAGGCTTCCGCCCGCGGTGCTGCCGAGGGCTTCGGTGCTTATGAAGAGTTTGCTAAGGTTGCCAGAGAAGTCCAGAAAGAACTTTACCCCGAATTGGAAAAAGCGTTTCGTTGGGGCGGCTATTTCAGCGGCGACCCAAACAGGTATGGTTCCCTCGACACCATGCAGTTTGACCTCGCCGGATCATCTAGACTGGGAATGGCAGGCGGCTCTTGGGAGACCGGCCTCACCAACGAACAGCGTAGGCTTTGGGAGAACGCCGGGTATCAGATTAGCTCCGGCGGAGGACCAGTTAGAGCACCAACGAGGCGGCCGATGAGCAGACAGGATAAGTTTTATCAGTCTATGCTTCCGGGCGTCCTTGAGGCGTCTCGCCGTACTGGAGTTGATCCGCGCATCATCATGGCGCAGGCTGCTCTCGAAACAGGCTATGGTAAGAGCGCACCAAACAATAATTATTTTGGTATCAAATCTCACGGTAGAGTAGGTGGTAGCAACTATGCCACCACTGAAGTTGTAAATGGTAAGCCTGTAAGGACTACTGCCAGCTTCCGCGGATACGACAGCCCAGAAGAGAGCGCGCTCGACTACGCTGACTTTCTCAACACTAATCCTCGCTATAACGCACTCCTCGAAGCGGATGGGTTGGAGGCGCAGCTTGCGGCATTGCAGGCGTCAGGTTATGCCACCGATCCTAACTATTCCTCTAAGCTAGCTTCTATCATCGAAGGTATGCCGACTAACTTGTTTGAGGCTAGCGGTACTGTTATTGGCAGCGGGAACGAGAGCGCGACCCCACCCCCCAGCGAAAGACCGCGAAACACTGTCGCCGCTCTCGCTCAGGATTTCGGTCAAGAGATAGCATCTTCTCCGATGGGTAGGGATGTTGGTACGACTGTCCGTGAAGCAACCAAACGAGCCGGTAACGCTCTTATCGACAATCCTATCATCCGAGGTATTCAAGACAATGTCTTGAACGCGGACTATAAGATTGGCCGTCAACAGGCGCTTGCCATGCTTGAGGGCAGCAGCCCCGCGGCGGCTGCCCTCGCTGCCCAACAAGATTTCTTTACTAAGGGAGCACCAATCGAGCCGGGAGGTGCTTACCCGCCCATCCCGTTTCCGCGTAAGAACCGGCAGCGCCCACCCATGCAGGGGCCGATGCCGCCGGAAGGGGGCGTTCCAATCAACCCAGGCGGTCCTCTCGAAAACCCTATGATGCCGGTGCCTCGCCCACCAAACCCAAACAACGCTCCCTACGGTATTCAGGGGTTCAACCCGCCTCCCGGCTACAACCCAGATATGTTTCCGAGGCGGACGGACGACCCGTTGCAGGGCTCGACCACCGGCTACAACCCGGACACTCTTCCACGTAGGATCGACAATCCTGCAATGCCACCCGGTCAAGTCCCCGTGGCAGGTAACGGCGAGAAGGGCGGTATCGACGCAATCCTCGCGCAAATGGCACCAAATATCGTTCCTTCAGCGGGTGGTGAATTGACGCCGCAGGGGATGATTGAAGAATACGCCGCTGCTATCGAAGAGATGAATACGCCTTACCAGGAACCAAGCCGCATGTTTGGGCGGTTCTCTCCGGCGCTCATGGGTATCGGTACCGCTCTATCGCAGATTGGCGCGGGTGAAAGTGTTGATTTGTCTGCTGTGATGGAGGCGGAAGCACGACGCCGCCGCGAGAAGGAGGCCTATCGCCTTCGACAGCTTCAGCTTGCCAAACAGAAGTTTGATGCTGCCCTCGCCGCCCGCGGTATGACTGTTGACGAGGAGCAATTCGAGCGCACCGCTGGTTTCAGAGAGGCTGAGATTGGGCTTGGTAGGGATCGCCTTGGTCTGAAACAAGAGCAGCACGCCCTCGATGAGAGGAAGTTCGCCGCGGAGCAGGAGCGTCTCGCTCGTGAGGCCGAGATCGCTGCACAACAACTCCAGCAGGACGAGGCTCGAAGGGCTGCGCAGGCCGAACAGAACGCTGCACTTACTAAGATGTTGTTGGGAGGTGGTGGAGGACAGCCGCAGCCTCAAAGCGACAGCATGTTGCTTAGCCCTAAGTCCATTGGCGGCAACCCGGCTATCGGTGAGCAAGCGGATATTGATTTAGTACCGCCGCCTTTTATGCGCGAGCAACCGCAAGGTATTCTTGGTGGTGATCCTAATGACCTTGGGCTCCATCCTGCCGAGATCGCGGCCACTGCTGCACAACTCACCGACCCAGAAGCTAATGGCGGTAAGATTGTTGCTGACCTGATCGGAGCCGGGCAGGAGCGCAACGTAGAGATGCGTGGTCAGGACCTAAGGTATCAATCCTCCACCAATGACCTACTTGAGCGGCGTCGTGTCGATCTTGCGGATCGGCAGAGTGCAAAGGAACGGCGTGTATCTAACCGCGTGTTTGCGGAGGCGCTGCAACAAAACGCGATCCAACACGGTATGTATAGCCAGGCGAGGGCTATCGGTGATATTTTGGATCGTCTCGATCCAGATCGAGGTATCACCGATGAGCAGTTTGCTACTATCGAACAGTTAGCGACCCCGCCGGATAGCATCCGCGAGACAACGGCGATCGCCAACATTACAGGCGCTACTCAGCAAGAAGCATTTAGGACAGCGTTTCCTAGTCCGGAACAGCAAGGAGTTATGGACCAGAAACTCGGAATGATCAAGGACGAATTTTCGGCTATTTCCGAGAAAGCTAGGTCCACTAAAGATCTGGTACCTGCCCTAGAAGGTCTGAAAGACACTATTACTCACGCTATGGATGAAGGACTAGATATTTCGGGTCCGGCTGTTTCGTTCTTTGGTCCGTTCACAAATCTTGTGTCGGACACCCTCGGGGTCAACAAAGAGACTATTAAAACAAGACAGCAGTTCGAGGCTTTTGCGGCTAGGTTGTTCCCGAACCTTCCGAGGACGCCCGGCGCTACCTCTAATATTGATGTCCAGAAAATCTCTCAGCAGATTGCGGACGCCAACACAACAGAAGAGGCTGCCCTTGCCGCTGTTAATGGTATGCTCAGCCTCGCCAAGAGGTATCAGGCATACGAACAGCACATGAGGGGGTATGAGAGCGTCGCTGACTTTGACCGCCGCAGGCAGGAGTGGGTCGATATGGAGGAGGCGGGCGATCTCAGAACCCAGCCCGTCATCTTTAGGATTAGCTTCGATGCTGATAACTTGTGGAAAGCGTATCAGAGAGGGCTAATTGACCAAAATACAATCCTCTATGACAGGAATGGTAACGCTTTCACCAAGGAAAGCAGCCGAAAAATTATGAATGAAATCATCGAACTACAATCGGAGTAGCCACCATGACCGTCGAAGAGTTGATCAAAGAACGTGGGCTCGAAGTCGAACTCGCTCGCGACGCTAGACTTCGTGAGGAGCGGGGCGGTAAGGCTCGACCCGTACAGGAGCCGGGTAGCGACGCTACTGGAGAAGGGGGCGGCTGGGGTATCCGCCTCCCAGGAGAGGGCCCTATCCGTGGAGCCTTCGACGCTATCACAGGCATGGGACCTGTTGGACTTGGTCGCCAAGTTGCGACGGATGATAACGCTCGCCGCGCCTTCCTCGACACCATTAACATTCCGACCGCAGGTATCTCAGGTGGGGTTGAACAGCTTCTTCGCTCGGCGGTAAGCGGGCGATCCATTGAAGATGTCCGCAAGACGATGCGCGACGAGCGGGCAGATTTGTCAACCATCCAAAGGGTTGGTTCCACCGCTGCGGGTGCCGCCCTGTCCATGATCCCGATTTCCAAGGGACTTCAGGGTGCCGCCGCAGGTGCAAAGGCACTTCCTGCTGCTTTGAGAAATATCCCCGGCGTCCAGCAGACCGGAAAGTTTCTTACTCGTAACTCGTTTGGAAGAAACGTGGTTGCTCCCGGAGCCGGAGCAGCGGCGCTTGGCGTCTCCGAAGGAGTAGGCTCCGGCGAGACAAACATGGATAACGCTCTACAGACTGCGTTGCTTTCAGGAGGTGCAGGCGCAGCCCTTGGTGGTATTCTTGGTTATGGGGCTAGCGCCCTCAAAAAGATTGGCAAGAGCGGTCGCGCCAAGAAGCTGATGGAGACGCCTAACCTCGTGGACGAAACACTAGCCAGCACTTCATCTACCAGAATGGCACCAAACCCTTTCGAGGAAGCTTCGGAGGGAATGTTGGATATGTTCGACGCCCCCGGTCCTGGTATGGCGAACCCGATTGAGAAGAAGCTTGGTCGCCAAGCCGGTACCTATAAGCTTGACGACTTCGTGCGAGACATCGGTAGTGTGCCGGAAGGTAAAATCCTGTCGGAAACCGTGACCGCTCCGGGTGGCCGTACGCTCCCGCTTTTCAAGGATTTCCTAGATCGGGTTTCCACCACCCCTGACCGTCGCATCTATGCAAAAACTGCGGACCTCATGGGCAAAAGGTTGTCATCTTATGACGACACCGCTATGAGTCTGATCAACAGCCACCTCATCTCACCCTTTGGTACACGGCGTACCTTAGGGCAGTATCAGAATGAGGCTCAGAGAGCCTCAAAGTCCGTCAGCAAGTGGCTCGACGGTTACAAGACCCGCACTCAGAACGACGTCAACAAGTGGTTGGACGGCGATAGGTTCTACGAAACCCTCAGCAATCTTTTCTCGGCGTCGCCCAGCAAGGAGGGTACCGAGGCTATATCCAAGGGGCTTGTCCCGCTAGGAGACGAAATCAGGAGGCGGTTTCGCGAGCAAGTTCTGAAGGCATCGGCGCGGGCGCACCCCAAGTTCCGTAACCTTTCGCCAGACCAGTTTGAGGAGACGTTCAATTCCATGACGGACCCTCAGATTTACCTCGCACTTGAGCGTAAACTTCAGCCCGGCGCGGTTCTTAACTTCCGCCACCAGATTGGTGACATCGTGGAAGATGTTGCTACCAGTTCATCGGCGGTGAAAACTGCCTCGCAGGGAGAAGTCATCAAGCTTAGGGACAGTCTGACAGAGCTACTAGGTCCTAAGAGCCCAGGCAACCCGCGTTATTATCTAAACAAGTTGGAAAGAGCAAGATCATCAGAAGAAAACTTCGAAGAAGGCGCTAAGGCTTTCCAACAGATGGAAGCCAGCGACTTCGCCTCTCTCCTTCAGGATTTGAAAAAGAAGTATAAGGGCGCAGACAGAGTTAAGTTTGATGCCTTTGTAGACGGTGCCTTCAGCAACCTTCGCCAGTCTCGTGATAGAAGCGGCGCAGAAGGTTTTATCAATTTTCTCGGCGGTATCACCGACAAGGGCAGGAGCCTTCGCACCGCTGAAGATGCCCAGAAGAAGATCAAGGACCTTTTTCGCCTCGGTGTGGACCAAGACGGTTCCAAGGTATTCGATGAGTTTATAGAAGATCTTGCCGACCTACACGCTCAGAACCTTGCTGCGGAGAAGTTCTTCGAGGCTTACGGGGCGTCGAGAGAAGCATTTGAGATGCCCGCAGCGGAGCGGTATCTTCGGGAAGGTATCGACAGCCTCTTCGCCCTCGGTCCAGGAAGCGTCGGTAATGTTTCCATGACGGGCCGCATCTCAGCGATTCGCGAGATCGTCGGACGCAACGCGCGAGACAATACGTCGGGACCCGCGGATGTTTTGTTTGACTATATGGTTGGTACGACTCGACCAGAAGCAGAACCACTCGGCATACCTGATCCCTACGGCTTCTCGATGAATAATATCCAACAGGCCGCAGGGAATATCCAGTTTGGCCCAACCGTCGCTGGAACAGCGGGCGGCGCCGGCCTTCTGGACGCTAGCGTGTTTGACCCACAGCCCACCGATGTCGAGATGTTGAAGTAACTACCTTTTCACAGAATAAGCGTCCTTGTTAAGGGTGCCTCGTATACGCAAGGCACCCTTAGCTGTTTCGTCCTTATTTTCTATGGAGAACGTGACCTCAACTAGAGGGTTCTGGTTGATTATATGTGACCAAATCTTGGAGTCTTTAGAGAAGCGCACTTTTCGCTTCATGTTTTTGTAGTAGTCAACTACTCTTTGGTTATTCGACATCCTATCTTCGATACTTGCCACGGTGTAGACTTTATCGGCAAGTAGACCACCAAGCCAGTCGTAGAAATACTGGGCTTCGCCAGCTTCTTTCTTGGCTTCGGTTTTCTCCGCCAACTTGTCATCCATGACCTTGGAGGCATAGTCCTTCGATACACTCACCGTCACATGCTTCAGAACGGCGGACTTTCTCTCGATCCCTTGGGAGTTTACGCCGATACCAACCTCTTGAATGGCGTATTGTTCGGAGAATGTGTCGTCGATAGCACGCGCCATATAGATATTCATCTCGACGGTGTTGACCGGCTTACCGTCAAGAAGTCGATCACCATGCTTCTTCAAGCTGATTACCGTGTCAGGCTCCGCCATGATATTACTACTGCCGCGAGGCATCTCACCATCACGGCGGTTATGGTGGAGATACATGACGCAGGCGTTGATGCCAGCGTCTCGGAGATGCCGTACAATGTCAAATACTTCTGACGTGTCCTCCACCTTGTTTTGATCCTTGCCCGGCATCGCTTTAGTGAGCGTGTCGATAACGACGAGGCCGATGGGACCGTAGCCAGCTTCGACAAATTGCTCCTCCAACCTTACCAGATTATCCACCACATACTTCCTAGACCGCGGCGAAGTAAAGTCGATACCTTCTTCTACTACGTGCACCGCTACGTCCTTTGGAGACATACCTGTCTCTTTGAGCCACGCTAGAATACGCAGCCGCAGCGCGCTTTGTCCTTCGAGAGCAAAATAGACGCAAGGGACGGGCGAGGCTTCCCCAGTCTCGCGAACCGGCACCAGGTTACCCAGAGAAATCCCCGCCCCCATGTGGAGGGCGAGGGTCATAGCGAACAGCGACTTACCGGCCTTGGGGTCGGCGGAGAGTACGATAACGTCGCCCTCCATGAAAAGAGGGTGCACGACGAATGGTTTATCGTGATCGCTGGAATGAATGTTAGCAAGATCGTAGCTTCTCCGAAACCCTTCTTTCTCCTGATCTTCTTCGGTGGCTTCCTCAACGCGCTCACCTTCAGCGTGCTTCTTAGCTTCTTTCAAGCGGCGAGAAGATCCTGACGTATTGTACTTGTTATATGCGGACGATACAATCCTCGACAGTTCTCTTCCGCTGTCCTTGGTAAGCTCCAGCCAACGCCCGTGACGTGCGTGCGCAGGGTTAGATGCAGTGGACGCCTCTATAAGAGACATCAGGTATCTTTGAGTAGAGGCGCGGTCCTCGTTGTCAGACTGCCGCCTCGCCGCAAGCAACATCAACGCTTCATGGAAGTTTGTCCCATCAAGTACCACGCCTTCAAGGTAATCGGAACTGCTAGAATTGAATTTCCTGATCCCGCGGCGCAAATGCTCCACCAACGCTGCGGGCGCTTCCGCGATAGTAGCCTCGTCTAGAACCTCATAGCCGACGCTAGGAGGTACGATAACATAGCCACCCGTCCCCCTGATCTCGATACCATCGGCAGGGACGCCGTTTCTTACGTCGGATTTGACAGGCATCCTATAGAGGTAATGAAGCCCACCGGATTTCGTCTTATGGATACGGGTCTTAGGTAGGTACCCGTCTTTCTCCCACTCATCCTTGACAGCGATAGCGTCGGTATCTTCTTTGTATAGATCGAAGTCTATAACAAAGAACCCCGCGTCCTTGCCAGTGGCGGCACCAATATATCGCGCGTTAGGGTGGGCGGCGAACAACTCCTCCACCGCCGCCTTGTCCGTCACGGCGTCATAGAAACCGCGCGGCGTTAATGGTCTTTTGTTTGATGAGCACGGGAACACCGGGACACCAAACTTGCCCCAGTATTCCCATGCTGCCTTACCGAGAGCCGTTGTCATAGTTTCCTCCGGGTAAACTATTCACGTCGCGGTCAGCTTCTTTCCCTTGAACTTCCAGAGACCAATCAGCGCCGCTTCCGCCTTGTTGTGGCTCTTCTTCTTTGCGAAGGCGGCGGCAAAGTTAGGCCACTCTTTCGCTGCTAGGTCGAGGCTCACTTGCTTGTCTGACCAAGACTTCCACGTTCGGGGATGTACGCTCTCGAACTCGAACGTCAACCCAGCGGCTAATCCTTGGATGACATAGAAAGAGGCGAGATACTTGACGGCACTCACCGTGCCCTCGCCCTTGCGCATGGAGACTTTCTCCGCCACCACAGACACCTTCTCTACACCGTAAGACTTTCGCCACCGCTGTATCAGCCGGGCGATCTTGTGAGGGCAGAGTAACCCATCCTTAAGCAATACGTCGTTATCGTAAGAAAACTCCATCAAACGGCAGGACGCCACGCCGCCCTCATAACCAAACTCGTCCACCAACAGACAAGCAAGCTGCGGCGGATGTCCGGGGTCCACGCCCACGATGATCTTGTTCATGCTTTCTCACCCCAATGCCAGCCGATCGCGCTCTCGACCAAGCGGTGTACAGAAGTCCGGGGGAATATATCGAGCCACCCAGCCTTCATGGCGCACTCTACTTCCGCTTGGACCTCCTCAGCCTCGTCTATAGCACACTCAACGATGATCTCGTCATGCACCGTGGCGGCGATGCGAGCGTCCATCTGCAGCCGATCCAGAGCGTTCTTCGTGTGAAACATAGCCCGATACATGACGTCAGCAGCGGTGCCTTGGATTGGATAATTCGCCGCTACTGTGGTGCTGCGGTCCTGACGCGGCACATAGATCGTCCGGCCCGACACGCACGGCAAGAAGCCGTCCATGTTCAGCTTCTCCAACATCTTCTGCCGGAAGTGATAGGCCACCGGATACTTAGCTGCCCACCGCTTGATGAACTCGGAAGCTTCGTCGTCACTGCATCTAAGAGCGACAGCAGCGGCAGGCGGACCACCACCATACACAAGGAGGAAAGAGAAAGACTTAGCCTTGCGCCGAGCCGTTACGGCCCACGGATCGTGCTTCTCCAAAGCCTCCATGAACTGCGCCTCGTCGAAGCGGTAAATCGCCAGCGCCGACTGTGCGTGACTGTCACCAAAGATCACGTCTTGCGTCAGTTGTTCGTCGCCGCTCATAATCGCGAGGACCCGCAATTCGATAGACTTATAGTCCGCGATGACGAACCTCGAATTGACGGGGGCGACGAATGACCGACGCACTTTCGGGCTGTTTGGCAGGTTCTGAAGGTTGCACGCACCGCTAGAAGAATAGCGTCCAGTTACGGCTTGCGCCATGTTGAAGTTGGCATAGACGCGCCCAGCGAGATGCTGCGTATTTAATAGCTTCTCGCCATAGGTGCCGAGGTACTTGTCGGCACGATTGAACACCATGATCGCCGCCAGCCACCTGGACACCGGATAGCGCAGGCGATAGGAAAACTGATTGAGAACCGCCCGCGAGGTGTCAAGCTGTCCGGTCTTAGCAGTCTTTGGCCAAAGACGCACGATGTCACTATCGAAGGAGGACTTGATGAGATCGCTAAGTTGCTTCTTCGACCGAATGTTTGGCCAAACATTTTCCGGCGTGAAGCGGCGGATCGTATTCTCGGCAACGTTACGTCGCCGCGTCCACATTTTAATCAGGAACCTATGGTAATCTTCATCGATGAGAAGCCCGGTTTGCTCCGCCTCCGACGTAGCGCGCACCGCCTCGTTGAGAACAAAGAAGCCCTCCCAATGATGAGGCTCCATCTTCGCGATCCACATGCGGGCAAGGTCGCGGGTATAAATTGCATCCAAACCGGCGTAGATCAATTGATCTCGACCCAAGCTAGACTTCGACCAGTCGGATGTTTGCTGCGCCTTGTTTAGGTCAATGCCCAAGTCCCACTTACACATGAGGGCGAGGGATAGCGGGCCACCACCCATGACGCTCTTGCGCAGGAACGCGATGTCATGGCAACGCGCAGGGATGCCCTTCTCCCGCTGCTCTAGTGCATAGTCAAACCAAAGTAACTCAAACTTTGCGTTGAATACGTAATACTTATCCGTCGCCCCCACGATGTCATCGTACAGCGAAGCGAACGTGCCGGCGGTGAAGTGGTCAATGACACCAGTATACTGACCAGCCGTGATGCTCGTCAGCCGAACCTCGCCCTCCCACGGATACAGAGAGGTTGTTTCAAAGTCCAGCGACACAGGATCGTCGGGGAATGTGTCGCTGTACTCCTGCACATGGTCGCGAAGAAAACCCTCAGCGTCCTCCCGTCGCGTCAGATACACAACGTTATGGTCGGTCCCTTCCAGACGCATTTCGATTATTGCCATGGTTGTCTCCGGTATGAAAAAGAAACGCGGTGTCTCGAAAGAGACACCGCGTTCCTTAGTTAGCGGGAGATCCGCCGACGGGTCGGCTTCTCAGAAACCTCGTCCCCCTCCTCGTCAGGGTTGAGCATGGCGTTGAGGGCCTTGGCGTCCACCCCATCGTCGCCCATGTCTCCCAGCTTTTCGATGTGCTCGTCGGTCAGCCAGCCAACGATCTCGAACCTGGGCTTGTAGTTGACGTGCTTGTTGGCGGTGAACTTCTCCTTGTCCAGCCGCACCACCGGCCAGTCGCGCTCACCATTCGCCATGCGGTCAGCAATCAGAGACTGAAGCCCGGCGAATGTACTCACGCCCGACTTAGAGTTGATCGTGAAGATCGCCTGCACTCCGGTTTCGAGGCTCTTTAGCATGAACGCCTTGGCCTGAAACCAACCCTCACCGTCGTCAAACGGTCCGTACTCAGAAGCGTCTGGCGCAGGGATCGGCGTGCCGCCAAACACATCCCACATACGCTTGGCGACGGGACGCGAGCCCTTCCAGCAAATCCACCCGTCCTGCCAAGAGTAGATGTTGACCAGCCACATTTCCTCCGGGTCCACGTCCTCCTGATCCCGGCCGATGCTGTAGGCACCACGCTTGCCG
Organism: uncultured Desulfovibrionaceae bacterium; assembly: GCA_964455395.1. Taxonomy (GTDB): domain Bacteria; phylum Desulfobacterota; class Desulfovibrionia; order Desulfovibrionales; family Desulfovibrionaceae; genus CAYVWB01. Next base: position 11,010 of record CAYVWB010000041.1, on the reverse strand, counting down.
GAGAAGTTGAGGTATTCAGTACCGTCAGGGAGATTGCGAGGATCAAGCTGTGCTGATCCCTGCATGGCTTGAAGGGCACTGCCCTTATCTTTCAGCACAGCCATGCCACCAAAGAGGCTCACCGCCTTGTTGTCACTCATAGTCTCGCCTTCCTTCGTTTCTCGGTTCACGTTTGTCATCGGCGGCGTATAAGTAACCCCTCATCCGATAACGTCTTGACTATAGCATACTTCTTCTTGTTTGTCAACCCCCTATTTTTGGTTCCACTAGTTATACACCAAACTCTCTCATAGCAAGGGGCGGTCGGTAGAGACACTTCACCGGGAAGTCACCAACAACATTCTTGTTGATGTCCTCCGGTCTAAGGTACAGCATGGGTCTTACGCCTTGATACATTCTCAGGCGATCCGTCAGGTCGATCAGCGCCTCCTCTTGAGGATCATAATTGACATTCTTCTTGGCCCACCAACAAGCGTAATGTATGGCACCACGCAAGCAAGCACGCTGCGCCCTGAAATGTCTAACACAGGCGGCGAGAGTAGCTGTAGGACCACCCGCCTTCTTATTGAGGAAAGGCTTTTCTTCTAGATCTATATAGTTTAGGACGAAGGTTCTATAATTCTCCCACTCCGCCAACGCAGAGTTTACATTCTCGTCAGTGAGAAAGTCGTAAGACCTCCTTTCATGCGTTATGTCGTTGTGCGCCCCTTCGTTCTTCTTGGGATCGAGATAGTAGATGTAGGTGCTATCAGGCTCCGGCTCGTGTAGAAGGATGGGCGTCGTTAACCACCCTCCCTTGTTTCGATTGCTCACCAATTTAGTTTGCGCCTCCCTCGGGAGGCACCAAGGTTCAATAGAGAAATACGCCGGCACCATTGCATTCTTGAGTTTGCCTCCAATAAATTGAGGGCCAAAGTCGGCAGGCAGCAGAGAGTTTGAGTATATAGTATCGTCCCAAGAACGGTGACTTCTTGTCAGGAACGCACCAAACTTGCCGACGATCTTAAACAACTCCAAATAATGGTGGTTGGATATGATAACGTGCATGTCCCACACAGAACAAAGTACCGCCATCGCGTTATCCAACTCGTCGATATTCTCTGCAAACTGCGCACTATTAGACACGGTATATAGTGGTTTCCGCAGCTTATCAACTATCGGCACATTCAGCCGCTTGCCCTCCCGCAACTTCTCAGCCATGCGGGTCAGGGTCTCGTTTAGAATGTCGTGGGCCTTCGCCAGTTCCTCATGCGTCATTACTTCGTCTCTGGTACACTACCACCATTCTTGCGCTTCACAGAACGCAAGCTCTCCACCACAGTCTCCTTCATAAGACTGTCAGGGTTGATCCCGTACTGGTGGCAAAGGTCAGCCAGTTTCTTCTGGTCAACGCTGCGCCGCGTTGTCATGTTGTATCGCACCAACTTGTCCATGTACGGCGCACCATCGTCTTGGAAGTACGCCCACCTCAGCGCCTCGTCACGATGCTTGGCGGCATCCTCCTCAAACTTCTTCGCCGCCTCCTTCGACGACATATATTCGATGAACGCTACTTCGCAGTTTTCTTTGTCCTCCTTGTTTGAAAAACCTTGAAATCGGGCGTTACTCACCCTCCCGCGTATACCTTCGAGGATGTTCTGCTTATCGTCGATAGGTGATGACTTCGCTGCGGAGTAGCATCTATTCGCAAACTCGCAAGCTCGGCACTCGCCGGTCCTCGCCCCCTCGAAGGGAAGAATATCCGTCTCGTTGTTGAACAGAAGGGCCGCTTTATTGCAGGCTTTCTCAAAGAGACTTTCTGTATCTTTGAGCAGTACCCTGAATACGTCCACTTTATACCAATTAGAGGCGTTCACATAGACCAGGAGGCCACCCTTGATCCCCTGCGACGAAAGATGCGCAAGCTGCACGTTAATGGAAAGCTGCATCTTATGCGAAGCCAAAGGCTCAAAGATGTCTTTGTCCGTCGTCTTGATTTCAAGCACCCACCGATCGCCGTCGTTGTCCTGCAAGAGCCCGTCGGGGGTGCCGGCGACATAGGAGTATTCATCGATGAGTGTATATTGGCTGTCACCAACATACATCACCTTGTAATATTTGGAGAGTTGGTCAACGATCCACTTCTCCATCTCCTTGCCGCGCACCATGTAGCCACGAGAAATGTCGAGGTCGAAACCTTCTTCCTCGTTCTCGATAGTCGTGTCGCCGACGGTGCCGATCTTCTCATAGCGGAGGCGACGGACGCACTTCGACGCTTCGCTGGCTGTTAGCCAGTCGGAAGAGTTGATGATGTTCCCGTCAATGTCCTTTCGGACAAGGCCATCATTCTCTGACGCGAAGGCACAGCGGAACCCTTCTTCAAAGATAGTGTCTCGCCTGTAGGTCATTTCACTTCCCCATCACTTCATGAGTAAACGCTTCCTTCTTGGTGAGGATACGGGACTGCATGTCATCAATCAGGTGGTTGGTCAAACAAACATCCACCTGCACATGCTTGGACTGCCCCATACGCCACACCCTGCGATACGCCTGCACGTTGTCTCCTGGCGACCAAGACCGCTCGCAAAAGACAACATACTTCCCACCCTGTTGGAGATTGATCGCAACACCCATTGCCCCGATCTGCCCGTAGAGGATAGGATATTCCCCGCAGTTAAACTTGCTGATCATGGTCTGCCGCGTAGCAGAATTGACACCACCATGGATGACACCGTGCGGAGCATTCGTCAGGGACGACATCATGGACGCCATCTCCCGATGCCAGAACAGCGCGAGGATGCCCGTCACGCCGTCCTCTAGCAGCCCGCTCAGGTAGGAATGGACGCTCCCGGCCTTGGCCTGTGCGAGAGTTGACCAGCACGCCGAGATCGCAGGGTTCATTTCTGCGATTCCGTCCTCGGTGTTGTACCGCACCTTGGAAGCCTGCTTGGTCAAGGCTGCCAGTTCAGGGCTTGGATTGTAATCCACGCTAACGTTTCGGAACGTGACGGGCGGCATCGTTTCCGGATCGAGGTTGCGCTGTCTGGCGATAAAATTCTCACCAGAAAACAAAATACGGTTCAGCTTGACGTGATTTTTGGAACCCACCACCTTGTCAACGATCCTCCCACCATAACGAAACTTTTGTGTTTCGCAGAACGTTGACAAGTATTGATACTTCTTTGCGACACCATGCTCCTTTGCGATTTCAGGAAACACGGCATGAAGCGCGGGCCAGAGGTCGTCGTTGTACCGGCGGATAGGCGTCCCTGTCAGGAGCCAAACACATTCAGCCTTGGACACGATGCCCTCATAGGAGCCGAGACCATAAATCGTCTTGGTGCGAACCGCATCCGCGGAGGCGAGATAGTGGCTCTCATCGAGCACCACCACGTCAGGGTTGTAAACGATGATGTTTCGCATCAAGTTATTTCGCGACGTGGAGAATAGAGGATATGTCGTGACGATCACATCCGCCTCATTCTTGACGCGCGTCTTGGAACTGCGCACCACCTGGAGGTTGAGCGGGCGCTTGTTGTATTGATGCCAGATCGCCAAAGTCCACTCGACCCAATTCACCACGGCGACCGGCGGGCAGATCACCACCAATTTGTGGGGCGGAGCCATACCGAGATGGAGCCACGCTTGCAGTGCCGTCAAAGTTTTGCCCGTGCCCGGCTCGTTAAAGAGACAGAAGCGCCTCTTTGAAATAAGTAGGGCGGCGTCGTCCTGTTGCGTCTTCATGAGATCCGGGACCGCCGGGAGAATAATCTCCCGGCGGGTTGCGTTCTCGAAATATTCGGCAGTCTGCATCAATTGGGCCTCGCCTTCTGTTTTTTATAGTCGGAGATCATGGCCTCCAACTTGCTGGCGTCGGACGTGTCCTCGCATTTCTCCACGATGTCGAAGGCATTGTCCAGATTGTCACACAGCGCCTTCGAATAGAGGTAGAGGGCAATGAGAAGGCCCTTCCTCGTCAGTCGATACATGCGAGACCGGCGGAAATGGTAGTCGGTCAGGCTCAGGGACAGGATGCCCTCCAGCAACTCGTCTCCGGTCAGTTCGTGGATGATGTTACCACCCATCAGGCCGAGCGCCTCCACATAAGAGGTAATCGCCGGTATCGTCACCAACACATCGACCGGCAACGTCCGCGATGCGGGCGTCTGGTCGAGAACCTCCTTCGGCATGTCATCACGTCGCATCATTGCTGCCTCCTTCGTCCTCGAAATCAAACAAATCAGACAACTGCTGCCCGATCGTCTTGTACGAAACACGGGCCATAGCGGTCAAGATCGCGACACCCTCGTCCTTCTTTAGGCGCATCACTTCCAAAAAGCCGAGATACGACAGAGTGTGGATAGGGCTGCCGGTGAACTCCCGGTCGAAGATCGAGATGGACGCTGCCATCTCCATATGACGCTTGATGCCGTCAGCGCAGCCGGCGGAGAGTTCTCCGTCTGAGAGCACGGCGCAAAGATACAGGATGCCGCTAGTCGTCAGATTGTACGGCTCACTGACAGCGGCAGCTAAGTTAAGGTGCTTGGCCGGGACGGCGGTCACGTTCTCAGTCATTGACGGTCACTCCCATGCTGCGGAGATGGTAGGCGAGGGCGATGAAGCGAGCATTAGAGAAAGACCAATGCCCGCGAGCACCACGGCCCCGCTCCGACCTCCACGCCCTATGCAGTCGGTCGATGACTTCCTCGTCACCCAACGCCTCGACGTCCTCAACGTACTGCCCCAGAAAGAGGGCGATGCCCAAATTGTCGCGTTTCATCATAGGTT
>CAYVWB010000041.1:0-6143 GCA_964455395.1 uncultured Desulfovibrionaceae bacterium | reverse complement strand
ACGTACTGCCCCAGAAAGAGGGCGATGCCCAAATTGTCGCGTTTCATCATAGGTTCTCCGGTTGACGACAAGGGCAGGATAGCATACGCCACCGCCCTTGTCAACCCTCCATCTCACCAGGAAATCAGAGCCACCACCACAGAGAGGACTAGGAAGGAAGCCGCCGCCACGGCGGCCGCGGTCTTGAAAGAGCGCACCGCTTTTGCTAGTTCAACCTCTAACTCGACCGCACGGCCGCACATCCGCTGATATTTTCTTTCTGTCCTGCGAATGTCGTCGATCAAAATATCCATCTCCTTACCAACTATGGTCATCGCTCTTTCTTTGTTTTGTGTGCCCCTCGGGTCATCCGCGAAGATTGAATGCATCCGTCCTTGGGACGCCGCTTGGTCGTCCATCATCACTCTTCCTCATCCAGATTTGTTAAGACGTGATCGCCCTCGACCAAAAGTTTGACGTTCTCCCACAACCACAGCCACTTGGTCACGCTCATGGCTTTGGGCTTCCACCAAACACACTCAAAGAGCACTACCTTGTCGTCGAAGAGAAGGAAGTCCACGCCGCGGATGTCGTCGATCTCTTCCTCCACGTTCTTAACCTCGCCTCCCTGCTTCCGGTAAATCCTTTCAAACTCCTGAATACTGCCATATGTTTCGCGCACGCGCTTCTGGACGGCGCGCAACATATCTGACCCACGCTCTGGCCAGTCGTGGAAAACAAACATCTCTTCATAGCTACCGAAACAATCGTTCGCGATCTCGGAGACGATCTTTCCGTTCTCGCCGGGGTTATAGATGCCGGGTTTCTTGCTCACTTGTTCCTCCTTGTTTGTGATAGCCAATTGACCAGCTTACAGAACGCCCACACCGTGAAGCCAAACATTATGAGATGCACGATGTTGTCTGGCATTACGTCCTGCACCCGCTCGAAGAACGTGGGATCGCAGCGCCTAAGCGCGGCATCCCTGGCTAATTCGACCTCGATGCCGCGCTCCACGATGAGCTCATCCACCGTCATCAGTACACCTTGTATCTTTGAGGGAAAGAGGGAGAGGGGGCCATCGCCCCCTCATGTTTCAGCGCGCGTAAGCGACGATCAGATCGGTTGGAAGGATCGACTGAACGGCCAGCTTCTGGCTGTCGTCATAAGCCCACATGGCCCACGGCTCACCGTCGTGGTTCCAGCAGTAAAACTTGACGTTGAACGCGCGGCACAGACCGTTGATCCAACGGCGGGTGGTGAGTGTGTTATTCTCGTCGGACCCGATGGAGACGGTGAACCGGGTCGGTGCGCCGTCAATGTCCGGCAGCCACCACAAAATCACCGTCCCATACAGCGACACCTTGACGCCGGTCCTACCGTGGAAGTCCTGCGGGTGGGCCGGGTAAACGGTGACGTTACTATGCGTGCGATTGTGCCGATCAACACGTGTCTTGCGCATGGACTGCGCGACGTTATGGATGGAGGTTCCGTAAGTGTGGGAGAAAGCGCGCTCGCCAGCGTCGCGGATATGGGCCGCGTATTCATGAGGGTCGGCGAGCCACGACGGGTGATTGAGTGTGGAAGTCATGGGGTTTTCTCCGGTTAGTGACTAGGTGTGCCTTTGAGCACGCCCCAAGGTAGCACGCACAAATCGACGTGTCAAGGGGGAAAATAAAACGAAACAGGGAGAGCGCACCACCGCCCTCCCTTCCCGTTGTTTGGATTACTCCTCGCCCTCCTAGTCCGCGTAGTCGTCCTCGGAGAGATCGCCAAGGCGAAGGAAAATCTCCTCCGCTTCGGGGTGCTTCTTGACCATCTCCCGAATATGGTCCAGCGCCTCATCCACAGTGAGATCGACGAACGACTTGCGCTCCACCTTTTCCTTGGGCTTATACTTGCGGAAGCCTTCGATGAAGTTGATCGGGCGGGTCGCCTCCACGAACTGAGCGAGGCCGTGAAGGTTATTTCGACGAAGTGCGTCGGCAGCCTCTTGAACGTTGGAAGTTGCCTCGACATCCCGCTCTTCACCACGCGGCAGCGAAGTGAGGTTGTCTTTCACGAGATCATCATTCGCGCACAGATCCTCCAGCGCCGAATAAGCATCTTCCAAGAGGCCCTTGTATTTCTGGACGATGGTGCGCGGGTTGAATACCGCCGGATACATGGCCGCGATCACCTCTCGCTCGCCGTCCGACATTTCGGCGAACTTCATGGCAGCATTGCGCACGCCCTTCTCCGTATCCTCGCCGCCGATCTTGTCGAGATTGTTTTCGACAAGAAACTTACCGAACTCCGGCTTGGACGGGATGGTAGCGCGGATGCGGAGAAGAACCGCACCGTAATTCAGCCACGCCTGGCGCATCTCGGGACCGGACTTCTTCTGGACGCTTTCCAGAGTGTCGACCGCTTCATGGGCCTCATTCGCCAACTCGGCCAGAACATCATCGATGTTCACCTCGGGGGAAGCGGCCGCCGCCTCCATGTTGTCCGCAGCCTTGCGTCGTGCCATTTGTAAAGCCTCCGTTTGGGTTCGTCGCCCGCACCGTGCCGGCGACAATTCGAACCTAAGTGACATTATGTGACTTGGCTACCCATCAATTATGCATAGCTGCTATTCACTCAGTGCATACCTCTTAAGGTTGTGGTAATTTGAGATGATACAACTAAAGGTTATGTTCTTGATACGTTCTAACCTTGACGCTTGACAGGCCGCGCCGCGGCTTCCATGTGTACGTGCGGCCCTGAACGCGTCGATCGGGGCTTCCTCCCTTCTGCACTCACAGCCCCGGTGGAGCGATCCGCCGGGGCTTTTTTTCTGTCCCGTCGCCTGACATGGGCGCGTGCGCGTATGCGCGCGACGGGGCCGAGCGCTACCGCGCCCCGTCCTCGTCCCCGTCCTCGTCCTGAAACGGTCCCGGCTCGTACGGCGCGAACGCCGTGCGCGTGGCGCTGTCGCGTACGGTCAGCCCGGCCCATGCGGCGAGCGGGGCGGGCCGCCACGACGGCGGCGCGTCATCATGCGAGAACTGGATCAATTCTTGCGGGTCGTGGCCCAACTCTATCAGGCGGCGGGCAAGTTTACTTTCGACATCATTCAGGGCGGCGACCTCGACCTCGCGGCACCGCGCGGTGAAGCGGTAGCGCCGGGCGGGTAGGGCCATGGTGCGGCCGTAGGTGGCGAGGAGCATGGGCAGGATCCGGGGTTGGGGTGGTGGTTGCCGTGACATGGGCGCGTGTCAGCGTGCGCGCAATGGGGTCGGGGGCTAGGGTGGTACCGGGCAGGGCCTCGCGGCGATCCTGTAGCAGTTTTGATTAGACGTGTAACAGGATTTGTACACCACCATAGGTTGCATTAAATAATTTCAAAGGGGCACCAAGTGCCTTTGTAATTTTGTGGTATGGTAGGTGGGCCACCAAGGTTTTGAAATTGATAGATCGACCACCGTAGGCGGGGGCGGTGTTAGGTCGGCCGGTGTTAGGTTGGGTTGGATTGTGGTTGGTTGTGTGGATGGTTGCGAATCGCGATCGGCGACACAACCTGACATAACCGGGCAGATACAACGTCAAGGCTCCCGTCCTGGCCGCACGCGCTTAAGAGCGTGACTGAGGCCCTTGCGCTCGAGCCGTGGGCGGCCTACACTAGGCTCGGCGGTGCGGCCTATGGGCCGCGCGGTCGTGTCATGGAGTATCAGCAGAGAAGGGAGAACGAAATGCCGATCAACGTAAGTGTCGGGCCCATTCCTCATGGCAAAGACAAGCCTCCCAGGTACAAACAGCGGGAAATCTTCGCTTTGCGCAAGTATATCGTGCGGACATACACCGGGGAATGGTCTGAAGTTAAGCGAGTGTTCGGGATCAATACTTCCGCAATCGACAGCTCGGACGCAATACATTGGCTCGCGGAAGTAATCGGCATCGAAATTGCGGAGTTTGACAGAGTCCTGCAAGAGATGCCGGAAAATGACACGGAAAATAACTCGGAACATGCCGAGGAAAGCGAAGCGGAAAAGGCCGAGGATGCGATGTCCGCAAGTGGTTCCGCCGATATAGCAAACATTCTCCGCACTATCGCCGGGCAAGCCGGCATCCCAGTCTTGATCGGTGAAGAGATTGAGAGGAATGGGCGCGGTTTCAACTTGCCGGATACTTCCAAGGTCAAAGTCAAACATGAAAAGTTTGACGACCTGATGCTTGCAATTCAAGCATCGCGAGCGTTGTCCGGCGCGTTTTCCGTGCTGCTTGTCGGTCCCGCCGCGACCGGCAAGACGTCGGCGGCGGCACAATGCGCCGATATACTTGGCCTTGACTTCTATTTCCAAGGCACGGCGCTTGATAGCGTGGACCTTTCCGGGTTCGTCGATGCGCACGGAAAATATCACGACACGGCGTTTGTTAAGGCGTTCCGTCAAGGCGGCGTCATGTTGCTTGATGAAATGGATGACTGGAGCCCATCGGCTCTTGTTGGACTCAATGCGCCATTGTCCATTGGCAAAATGTATCTGCCAAATGGCGAGATCATCAATCGGCATGAAGACTTTGTTTGCCTTGGTGCCGCCAATACATTCGGCATGGGACCGGACGCCAAGTATACAAGCCGGAAACGGCTTGACGCGGCGACGCTATCGAGGTTCGCCGCTAAGATTTACTGGGGCCGAGACTTCAACATGGAATTGGCCCTAGTAAATAACAAGAAATGGGCGGCGGAGTGCCAAACCATTTCGTTAGTTGCCGATGAGTTACAACTACCTGTCGCGGCTGATCTGCGGGCTATACTCTGCGGCGAAGCGCTGCTTGCTGCGGGCATGGGCGAACGCGAGGTCAGGATGGCAACTTACCTTGCAGGATTGACCGACGATCAACGTGAAACCTTGCGCAATGCCTATCGGGTACGGATTGTGCAAATGAAAGCCGAGGAGAATCAGTAATGCGGCGCGTCCAGATATTTGGTTTAAGGCAAGTTAAACCATCGGATACAACGTTTGTTGTGTTCGACAGCTTGTCCGAGCTTAAGCGTTACGCCGGGACGATAGGTAATCGCTCTGGTGGCCCTACCGTTCTCGAGTATGAGGAAAAGTTCTTAGGCGGCGTTTCAATCAACGACGCCTTGGAACAAATAACGCAACCGCATGACGACCTAGCCGGCAAGACGTTGGAAGTAACGGACAGTTTGCGTGATTTGGTGGCGCAAGCAACCGAACGTGTCCGTGATTTCCACTACTTTGGTCGGCCTAATGTTCCCCGAGCCCTTGCTAACTTGCCGAAAGCAAGTGTGAGGTACAGGGAAGACAACACAACAACGTCGCCTTTAACGGTTGTTGTGGACACGACATCGTCGGCACTTACAAGTGAAGAGGTGCTAGAAAAGATTGGCGTATATACTTGCGCCGCTGTTTCTGTCTTGTCGATCATGCGGCCAGTCGCCTTGTACGCGATGACGATCGGCGCACATAAGCCAAGTACGGGCAAAGAGGTACAAGGTTTCGCTGTTCGCCTTCCGTCATCGCCTATGGATTTACCGCGCGTTGCTTGGATGCTTTCAAGCGACAAATTCTGTCGCGGTATCTGCTACACTATTGGCCGCAATATAACGGAAGGTTCCGAGGCGTATCCTGTCAATAATATTAAATGGCCATCAGGCGATGGGAAGTATTTTTTGAGGGAAGATTATGTGGACTGGCTGAGAACAACTTTCGGTTCCGAGGTTCTATATTTTGGTCCGAAAGTATCGTCTAACCCTGATTTTGCGGACATCAGAAGGAATCCGGACAAATGGGTTCGCGATACTGTGGAACGCTATTCTCCGCAGTAAACATGATTGACCGCCGCTCTAGCTGCTGCGGTCATGGAAGGATGACAGCAAGTAAAAACAAGGCCCAGCGGTGCGCCGCTGGGCCTTTTTTATTGTCTGCTGCACAGTAAAACAGCCCCGCATCGCAAGGTGACGGGGCTTTTTTATTGTCCAACTATTCGCCTACTACTCGCCAAACAAAGTAACGTGGTGTCGCTTTGCATAGCGCGTCGCGTTTTCACTTGCAACATGCTGGCGCGGGGGCTCGCTCTGGCGCGGGGGCTCGCTCTGGCGCTCGCTCTGGCGCGGGGGCTCGCTCTGGCGCGGGGGCTCGCTCTGGCGCGGGGGCTCGCTCTGGCGCTCGCTCTGGCGC
>CAYVWB010000040.1:0-40821 GCA_964455395.1 uncultured Desulfovibrionaceae bacterium | reverse complement strand
CGGGCTGGTCGCCGTACACCTGGCCATGCAGAGCCTGCGCGCCGGCGAGTGCGACACGGCCCTCGCCGCCGGGGTGAACCTCATGCTCACCCCGGAGCCCTTGCAGACCATGGTTCAGGCCGGCATGCTTTCTCCCACGGGCTCGTGCAAGGCCTTCGCTGCGGACGCGGATGGCATGGTTCCGGCGGAGGCCGTGGCCGTGGTCGTCCTCAAGCCCCTGGAGCAGGCCCTGGCGGACGGCGACCCCGTACGGGCCGTGCTGGTCGCCAGCGGCATGAACTACGATGGCCGCACCAACGGCGTCACCGCGCCCAGCGGTCTGGCGCAGGCCCGTCTGCTGCGCGACATCTATGCGACACACGGCGTGGATCCCGCCGCCATCGAATGCCTCATGGCCCACGGCACGGGCACGCGTCTCGGCGACCCCGTGGAGGTGAACGCCCTCCACGAAGTCTTTCGGGAACATGTGCAGGAGCCCGGCGGCTGCGCGCTCGTCTCCACCAAGTCGGCCATGGGGCACACCTTCGCGGCGTCGGGCGTGGTGAGCCTCATCGCGCTGACCGAGGCGCTGCGCCACGAAGTCATTCCCCCGACGCTGCATTGCGAGACGCCAAGCGAGTACATTCCCTGGTCGACAAGTCCGTTCTCCCTCCCCCAACGCGCCAGGGCGTGGCCCCGTCGCATGGACCGGCCGCGTCTGGGCGGGGTGAGCGCTTTCGGCGTGAGCGGAACCAATGCGCATGTGGTCGCGCAGGAAGCCCCCTCCTCGACCCCCCGTGCGCCCTCGCAGCCGGGGCCCTGGCTGCTGCTCTTTTCCGCCAGGACCGAGGCGGCTCTTCGGGAGAAGCTCGCCGCCATGGCGGCGTTTCTCGCTCGACACGAAACGGAGTCCATGCATGCTGACGACGCCCATGCGCCGGGAGGCGCTGCGAATACGATCATGGCGCAGATCAGCCATACGCTTGCCGCAGGCAGAACCCACTTCCGGCATCGACTCGCCGTGGTGGTGGAGAACATGGCCCAGGCGCAACGTACGCTCGCCACCCTCGACTCCTTGGGGCGCTCGCCCAGCGATGGCGACAGCACGCCCGTGTTCCAGGGGACGACGCCGCGCGGGTTCGCCCCGCAGAAGGCCATGGAGGCCTACGCGGAGGAGCTGGCTGCGCGGGTCCGCTCGAACGAGACGGGGGACTCGGCGCAGGCTGCGAGGGAAGAGGCCCTCGCCGCGCTTGGCGAGCTCTACTGCCTTGGGTACGCGCCGCCCTCGCTCTATCCCGAGGATGTCCAACGCCTCGCCTTGCCGGGGTATCCCTTCGCGCGGGAGACCTACTGGGCTGCGCCTGCAGAGACGACGTGCGGTGACGCCACGGCGCCGGCGGCGCGTCGGGACCACCGCCAAGCCCACCTCGCCGTCAATGCTGCAGCCGTCGAGGGTGCGACGCTCATGACGCTGCGCCCCGTGTGGGAGCCGACCACGTTGACGACGCCTCCTATGCCCCTGCATGCGGACGCCGCATCTCCGGTGCTGGCGGCGGGCTGTCCGGCGGCCGTGGCGCGTCTGGAGATCTGGTTGACGCGGGCGGGTTTGCGCGCGCTTCCAGTGACGTTGACGCCGGAGGATGACATCCCCGCCATCACCCGGAGCCTCCGGGCGCATGGCGTGGTGGCGCATGTGGCGTGGGCTGCGCCAATGGAGCGTGCGTGCGACATGCTGGATGAATCGCTCCTCGCGGCGCAGGAAGCGGGCGTTATCCAGCTCTTCCGGCTCGTGAAGGCGCTGCTCGCCCTCGGGTACGGCGACCGTGAACTGACCCTCACCGTGACGACGACGCAGGCCCAGTCCCTGGGCGCGTGGGACGATGGCTTCCCGGCAGGGCTGGCGCACGCCGGGGTGCATGGCGTCGTCGGTTCACTGGCGCGGGAGTTCCCCCGTTGGCGGGTGCGGTGCTTCGATCTGGAATGGTCGCAGGACGACGACCCGAACGCGGACACGGCATGGCTGGTCACCCCGCCGCGAAATACAGCCATGGCGGAGGTCCCGGATGTGGAGGTGCTGGCGCGTCGTCGCGGGGAATGGTTCCGACAACGGCTCGCGCCTGTGGCGTTCCCCGAGGGAGCGTTTGCCCCGGTGTTCCGGGATGGCGGCGTCTATGTGGCGGCGGGGGGCGCCGGAGGGCTTGGCGAGATCTGGACACGCCACGTGGTCGCGCATCACGGCGCCCGGGTGGTGTGGCTGGGTCGCCGGCCGCTGGATGAAACCATCCGGGCGAAACTGGACGACATGGCCGAACTGGGCCCCAAGCCGGAGTACGAGCAGGCGGACATCACGGACCCCGTCCGGCTGGCGCAGGCGTACGCACGCATCAAGGCGCGTCACGGCGTCATCCACGGAGTCCTCCACGCGGCCGTGGGCGAGTACGACGGCAGCTTCGCCGCCATGGAGGAGCCCCGCTTCCGCGCCACGCTGGCCGTGAAGGCGGCCGGGGGCGTCCATCTTGCGCGGGTCTTCCGGGACGAACCCCTGGATTTCCTGCTCTTCTTCTCATCCATGGCGGCCTTCGGCAAGGGCGAAGGCATGGGCGGCTACGCGGCCGGGTGCGTCTTCCAGACGGCCCTGGCCCAGGCGCTCAACCAGACGGCAGCCGCGCCGTGCAAGGTGGTCCACTGGGGCTATTGGCGACAGGGCGGGGGCGCGCGCATCGCGGAGACCATGAAGGCCCGTCTGGCGTACGCCGGAGTGGCGGCCATCGAGCCGGAGGAGGGGCTTTCCGCCTTGACGCGTCTGCTCGAGGGGCCGGCGGATCAGCTCGCCGTCATCAAGAGCCGCGGCGCACTGGCCGTGCCCCTCGCCGAGCGGGCGTTCACCAGGTATCCCGTCACCGGACCGTCCTGTATCACGGCGCTGGCGTCGGGCGCGCCGTCGCGCCGGGCGCCCCGCGCCGAGTCCGGCCCCGAACTTCTGGACGGGTGGATAACCCGGCTCGCCGCGGCCGCCGTGTCGGCCATGGGCGGGCTGCCGCAGGAGCGTCCGGACGACATGGACACACTCCGGCGGCGCGCGGGCGTGCACGACAAATACGCCCTCTGGTGGCGCGAGTGCCTGGATCACCTGGCCGCGCAAGGCCTCGTGGCGGTGGAGGACGGTTCGGTCCGCGCGCTGAGCCCCCCGGAGGACACGGCCTCGCTCTGGCGCGCCTGGGATGCAGCCAAGCCGGCGTTCCTGGAGGACGACGACGTGCGGCCGTGGGCCGTCATCCTGGAGGACTGCTTCCGCTTCCTCCCGGAGGTGCTGCAGGGGCATGCGCCGGTGACGGACATCCTTTTTCCCGATGGCTCCATGGCGAAGATGGAAGCGCTCTACCAAAACAATGCGCTGGTGGACCACTTCAACACCGTCGTGGGGGATGCAGCCGCCACGTACGTCCGACTGCGCGCCGAAGCCGACCCGGAAGCGCGGGTCCGGTTTCTGGAGATCGGCGCCGGCACCGGCGGCACCACGGCCTTCGTCCTGCCCGCCCTGACCCCCCTGCGCGAACACATAGCAGCGTACCGCTACACGGACCTCTCCGCCGCCTTCCTGGAACACGGCGAGAATCGCTTCGGCGGGGCGCATCCCTTCCTGGAGGTCCAACGGTTCGACGCCTCGGCGCATCCCGCGGACCAGGACGTTCCCTGCGGCGGATTCGACGTGGCCATCGCCACCAACGTGCTTCACGCCACGCCAAGCATCCGCGAAACCTTGCACAACGCCAAAGCCGCGTTGGCGGCCAACGGCGTTCTCATCATTCACGAGATCAGCAAGAAAACCCTCTATGAGACCTTGGTCTTCGGCCTCATCGAGGGGTGGTCCGCAGCACGCGACGAACATCTGCGCATCCCCGGCAGCCCCGGCCTGACTCCGGACGCATGGCGACGCCTGCTGGAGGAAGCGGGCTTCCGCGGCATCCACTTCCCTGCAGCGGCGGACCACGCCCTGGGGCTGCAGGTCATCGTGGCGGAAAGCGACGGCCTGTGCGTTCTGCCTGCCGGCGGAAGCGCGCACGTCGAGATCTCGGACCTTCAGACGACGACCCCGCAGGGTGCGCCATGCGCAGCGCATGCGGACGAGACGCCATCAACGGCGGAAGTCGCGCCCGCACGAACCGCCGGCCTGGACACGTTGGCCCCAGACGGGGAAGCGCCGCTCGCCTTCGCGCGGGCGTGCATCAAACGCAGTCTGGCGCAGTCCTTGAAAATCGACGCCACACGCATCGACAGGACCACACCCTTTTCGGAATTCGGCGTGGACTCCATCCTCGGCGTCCACTTCATCAACCTGGTCAACGAAGGCCTCGGCGTGGCCTTGGACACCACTGTCATCTTCGAGGCCGCCACAGTGGAGCGGCTTGCGCGCCACATCGTGGAGCACCATGGCGAGGCCTTCGAGATGACTGCGAACCCCACCCCCACCGCTTGCGAGGTCGCGCCTTGGCCAGCGACGCCGGCTACGACTCCGGCTACGACTCCGGCTGCGACTCCGGCTGCGACTCCGGCTGCGACTCCGGCTGCGACGGCGGTTGCGGTGTCAGCTTCGTCCTCCACGGGGACCGGCAGCGCGGAGACGGCGACGCCGCGCTCCAGCGAACGAAGCGACGCAACGCCGAGACGGCCCGTCGCGGCGCGCGCAGGCGTGCGGCCTCCCATGGACGTGGCCGTGGTGGGTGTGGCCGGACAGTTCCCGGACGCGCCGGACGTCCACGTGTTCTGGGAGAATCTGCTGTTCGGGAGGAACAGCGTCGGCAAGCTGCCAGAGCGATACCTGGACGCTCCGGCGGGCCAAACGAACTACCCCTGGGGCGGCTGGCTGGAGGACCGCGACTGTTTCGATCCACGCTTTTTCGCCATCACTCCGCGGGAAGCCGCCTCCATGAATCCACATCAGCGGCTCTTTCTGCAGGAAGGGTGGCGCTGCCTGGAAGACGCCGGCTACAATCCCCGGGCGCTGGCCGGGGCGCGGGTGGCCATCTACGTGGGCGCCGAGCCGACAGGCTATTTCCACGAGTCCTTCACCGGCGCCTCGGAAGCCATCATCGCCTCGCGGCTTTCCTACGCGCTGGACCTCGCGGGGCCGGCCATCGTCGTCAACACGGGGTGCTCCTCCTCGGGCTCTGCGCTCTACCTCGCTTGCGAAAGCGTGGCCAGCGGCGCTGCAGACATGGCTCTGGCCGGGGGCGTCTTCGCCGTGATGGGACAAGCCGGGCTGGGGCCCTTGGCGCGCACGGGCATGCTTTCGCCCACGGGGCGGTGCCGACCTTTCGACGCGGCGGCGGACGGCATGGCGCTCTCGGAGGGCGTCAGCGTGGCGGCGCTCAAGCGGCTGGAGGACGCCCTGCGCGACGGCGACCACATCTACGGCGTCATCCACGCCGCCGGCGCCAACCAGGACGGCGCCTCCAATGGCATCGCCGCCCCCAGCGGCGCCGCTCAGGAAGCGCTCATCACCGGCATCTACGAGGAATTCGGTGTGGATCCCGAAGCCATCACCGCAGTGGAGGCCCATGGCACGGGCACCGTGCTCGGCGACCCCGTGGAGGGCAACGCCCTGGTCCGCGCCTTCCGGCGGTTCACCCGCAAGACGGCGTACTGCGTGGTGGGCAGCGCCAAGTCCTGCATCGGGCACACAGGCGCCAACGCCACCGTGGCGGGGCTCATCAAGCTCCTTTTTTCCATGCGACATGGCAAGCTCCCGGGGTTGCACGGCTTCGAGACGCTCAATCCGCGCGTCAGGTTCGCGGGGTCCCCTTTCGTCGTCACCGCGCAGACGCGCGACTGGACCCGGCACGGCGACACGCCGCGCATGGCGGCGATCAATTCCTTCGGCCACAGCGGCACCAACGTCCATCTGGTGGTGCGGGAACACGTGCCGACGCCTTGCGCCTCCCGACAGACGCACGCCCCGGCCGCAACCCGCCTCATCCCCCTGTCCGCCAAGAATCCGGAACGCCTCCGGGAGGCCGCAAGCCGTCTGCGCGACTTCCTGCGACGCCATCCGCAAACCCCCCTGGTCGACGTGGCGCACACCCTGCAAGTGGGCCGGGAGCCCATGGAGGAACGGCTCATCGTGGAAGCGGCGAGTCTGCCCGCGCTGACGGACGCGCTGGAGCGCTACCTGGCGCAAGGCGACGCAGACGCCCCGTTCGCAAGCGAAGCCCAGGCCGACGACCATGGCTGGAACGCATGGCGAGGCCGCGCCTCCGAGGACGATGACGAGGATACGAACGTGCTGACGCTGGACGAGGATGTGCGCGCCATGGTCGCCGGCTGGGCCGCCAAAGGCAAGCGCCACAAGATCGCTGCGCTGTGGGCGCAAGGCCTCGCCATGGACGAGTCGGCGTGGCGCGTGGTGCAGGAGTCGACATCCGAAAGAACGCCCCAACGCGTGAGCCTGCCCGGATACCCGTTCGCCCGGGAGCGGTACTGGGCGCCGAAGCCGCCTGCACCATCGCCCCCGACAAACATCGACCCCCCGCGGGATCCAGGGGAACTTGTGGCGGCTCCCCGAGGCATGGAGAGGGGCGTGCTCTTCTGTCTGCCCACATGGCGCGAAACACCGCTTCCGCCGCATGCGTCGGATACCCACTTCCCACGGGGCGATGCGCGGCGGGTGGTCTTGCTCTGCGATCCGGAGGAGACGACGGCGCAACACGCCGCCGCCGTCACAAGCGCCGAGGTCGTCGTTCTGCGCGCAGAAGGCGACGACGTTGCGGACAGATTCATGCAAATGGCCGAGCAGGTCTTCACACGAACGCGAGCCCTCTGCGAAACGATCGGGAAGGAGGCCGTCCTCCTCCAGGTGGTGGTCCCGGGGCGTGGCGAAGGGCGTCTCCACGCCGGCCTGGTCGGGCTGGTGCGGGTGGCCATGCTGGAGGAGCAGGGCGTCACGGGGCAGCTCATCGAATACGACCCGACGCCCGACGCCACGCCGGAACGTCTGTTCGCCATGCTCCTGCGGGACGCCGCGTCGCCGCGGGACATCCACATCCGTCACGAAGGCGGCCGCCGCTTCGTCCGCGCCTGGGAGGAGCCTGCGCCGGAACCCGCGTCGGCTGCGGCCTCGAAGGAAGCGTCATCCCCATGGCGTGATGGCGGCGTCTATTGCGTCACCGGCGGGCTGGGCGGTTTGGGGGCGCGCTTCGCCGCGGATATCCTGCGCTCGACGCGCAACGCCACGGTGGTTTTGGTGGGGCGTTCCTCCCTGGCGGATGACGCAACGAAACGCGCGCGGCTCACCGCGTTGGAGGCCCTGGGCGGGCGGGTGGTCTATCGGCAGGCGGACGTGGGCGAGGCGAACCGGACGCACGCCATGGTCCGCGACATCGTGAAGGAATACGGACCCATGCACGGCGTCCTGCACTGCGCCGGCGTCACCAGGGATCGGCGCATCCGCAGCAAGACGCCAGAAGCCTTCGCCGAGGTCCTGCGCGCCAAGGCGGCCGCAGCCATCCACCTGGACGAAGCCACGCGGGATCAACCCCTGGACTGCTTCGTGCTCTTCGCTTCCACCGCCGGCGTCTTCGGCAACCTCGGCCAGGCGGATTACGCCACGGCCAACGCCGTGCTGGACGCGTTCGCGTCGCATCGCGCCGCGCTGCGGCAGGGGGGAATGCGCCACGGTCGGAGCCTCGCGGTGGACTGGCCCCTGTGGGCGGACGGCGGCATGGGGGTGGACGAGGCGACCCGTGAACGCATCGAAGCGCGCACGGGCATGCAGCCCATGAGCGAGCTCAACGGTCTCCACGCGCTGCGCCGCGCATTACGGATGGAGCCCGAACCAAGCCAGATCATGCCCATCGAAGGCGTGCTGCCACGCTTGCGGCGGTGGGTCTTCGAAGAGAGTGTGGCCGACGCTTCGGGATCCGGAGCGCCACAGCCGGCCCGAGTGTCCCGCCCGGAACCAGCGGATGCCGAGGTCCTGCGCGCGCATACCCTGGAGCGCTGCAAGGCGCTCCTCGCCGAAGCCACCGGTCTGCCCCCGGCGCAGCTCGATCCACAGCGACCCCTCGACCGCTACGGCGTGGACTCCATCGTCATCACCCAGATCGGCCAGCGCCTGGAGGTCGTCTTCGGCTCCCTCGCCGCCACCCTCCTCTATGAACACCAGACTCTCGACTCCCTGGCGCGCCATCTCAGCGAGACGCACCCCGAGGCGTGCGCTGTCTGGGGCGTCGACGCTCCTTCGGAGGAATCGATCGAGACCGTCGACGCCGCGCCGGTCGCCGAGCCGTGCGCCGCTTCGTTTCCGAACGCCGGGCGGGGATGCGCTCGGGTTGATGCGTCTGCGCCTCATGAAGAAGCCATCGCCGTCATCGGCCTGAGCGGCCGTTATCCCCAGTCGCCCACGCTGGAGGCGTTTTGGCGCAACCTGGCCGAGGGCAGGGACTGCATCACCACACTGCCGGCCGACCGGTGGCCCCTGGACGAGTTCTACACGGAGGACGCCGCCCAAGCCGTTCGCGAGGGCAAAAGCTACGCGAAACACGGCGGCTTCCTGGAGGATGTCGCGACCTTCGACGCCGCGTTTTTCCATATCCCTCCCGTCGAAGCGATGGCCATGGATCCCCAGGAGCGGTGCTTCCTGCAGTGCGCCTGGAGCGCGCTGGAGGACGCCGGCTACTGCCGCGAAGGTTTGGCGAGGGACGGCTTGCAGCACGTGGGCGTCTACGTGGGCGTGAGCAAGACGGGCTACGCCCTCCACGAACCGGCCCTGCGCGCTCGCGGCTCGGCGGCCAGACCCGCCACCTCCTTCAGCTCCATGGCGAACCGCGTCTCCTATACCCTCAATCTCAAAGGCCCAAGCATGCCGGTGGACACCATGTGCTCCTCCTCCCTCACCGCCATCCATGAAGCGTGCGAAGCCCTGCGCGCCGGCCGCTGCCGGATGGCCATCGCCGGCGGGGTCAGCCTCGCCATGCATCCGTCCAACGCCGTCCAGCTCTGCGCCCTCGGGCTGCTCGCCAAGGACGGCGTCTGCCGCAGCTTCGGGGAAAATCCGGCAGGCGCAAGCGGCGGCGGGTTCATCCCGGGAGAAGGCGTGGGCGCGGTCGTGCTCAAGCCGTTGCAGCAGGCCCAGCACGACGGCGACCACATCCACGGCGTCATCCGCGCCACGGCCGTGAACCACAGCGGCCGAACCACGGGCTACGCCGCGCCCAATCCGGCGGCCTACGCCGCCCTCATCCGTGACGCCTTGAAACGCGCCGGCGTATCCGCCGAGGCCGTGAGCTACATGGAAGGCCATGGCACCGGCACCCCCATGGGCGACGCCATCGAAGTGGCCGGCATGACGCAAGCCTTCCGCAGCGAGACCGACCGCAACGGCTTCTGCGCTCTGGGCTCCGCCAAAGGGACCATCGGCCACCTGGAAGCCGCCGCCGGGGTGGCTGGCCTCACCAAGATCCTTCTCCAGATGCGTCATGGCCAACTCGCGCCGCACCGCCATGGCGGGGCGGTGAACGCGCGAATCCGCTTCGAAACCACACCCTTCAGGCTGCAACGCACACTGGCGCCCTGGGAGCGACCCACACGGCCTACACGAAAGCCGCACGTCGGGAATCCATGGCTCCCAAGAATCGCAGGCCTCTCCGCTTTCGGGGCGGGGGGCGCCAACGCCCACGCCATCGTGGAAGAATACGTCGAACCCGCTGCTCATCCCGATGGTGACGACGCGCCGGCGCTGCTGGTCCTCTCAGCCAGAGACGACATTCGACTGCAAGTCTACGCCGGCGCGATGGCGCGTTTCCTCCGGACGACAGGGGAGGCGTGCGCACCGCCTGCCGGGTCCGCGACGAGCGCGCCTGCCATGGAGCGCCGCCTGCAGGCGGCCGTGGCGGCCATGCTGGATGTGGACGAGACGGAGCTCGATCCGACGGATTCCTTCGAAGACCTGGGCCTGGACCGGGTGCAGCGCACGCAGTTGGCGATGGTGTCGGGCAAGGAAGACTCCGAAGCGGGGGCCATGGTCGTGGAGGGCGGGGCGACCATCAGGAGCCTTGCCTGCAACCTCGCCGCCGGACGTGTCGGCTCGTTTCCGGGACGGGCGCCGACATTGCGCGACGTGGCCTTCACCCTGCAGACAGGCCGCGACGCCATGGAGGCTCGGCTGGCGTTCGTTGCGACCTCCCTGGCGGAGGCGGCGGCGCTGTTCGATCGTTTCGCCGCGGGCGAGGCCCCGGCGACGGTGTGGCGCGGTTCGAGCAGCGAGGTTGCAGACGACCAGAGCCTTGCGCACCGGCAGTCGCCGGCGGAGGCGGCCTTTGCAGCCGCGGACGGGCTGGAGTCCCTGGCGCGTCGCTGGCTGGCCGGCGAGGAGGTGGACTGGCGCAGTCTGCATGACGCCGCCACGCCCCGCCGCGTGAGTCTGCCCACCTACCCCTTCGCCGGGGAACGCTACTGGCCGCTGGATGCTGCGGATGACGGAAGCGGCCTGGCGGAACCCGCGGAAGCACCGTGCGGCGCACCGTGCGTTGGCAAGTCCAGCGGCGGCGTGTACGCCGTCTCGAGCGCGGCGATGGTGACTCCGTTGGATCCGGAGGAGCCCACGGTCGCGTCCACGGCCGTCTTGGGTTGTGAGGCCGTCTCGGATAGTGAGGGCGACGCCGGGTTCGCTGCGCGTGACGCGGAGGGGAAAGCTCTCATCGTGGTGCGTCGGCTCGTCATGCGTCGGCTGGGCCGGGACGCCGCGTCCCCGGACCGTCACGCCGGGTTCATGGCGCTGGGGCTCTCTTCCATGGACATCGTGCAGCTCATGCAGGATGTGGAGCGAATCCTGGACAAGCCCCTGGAGCCGACGCTGCCCTTCACCCACGACACCATCGCGGCCTTGGCGGCGTATTTGGCGAAACACTGTCCGGGCGCTCTGCAGGCCCTCGCCGTCCCGCCGGCGGCCGGGGCGCCGGTCGAGAAAGAGACAACGGCGCCGCCCTCCCTCGGGGAGGAGGTCGAAGCCTTCCTTCGCGAGGGCCTCCTCACCGGCGACGAAGTGGCGGAACTGCGCAACGCGGGAGTGCTCGCATGACCATCGTGGAGTTGTTCGAAGCGTATCGAAACGGTGGTCTCTCCCGCGAGGAACTCGCCCGCCGGCTGGCCGTGCGCAAGGCCCGACGGGAAGCCGCCGGGGGGACGCCGCTCACGCAGACTCAACAGGGGATATGGGTTCTTCACCGGGAAACCCCCGACTTGACCGCCTACAACCTGCCGCTGTGTCTGCGCGTGGCGCCGTGGGCCACCAACGAGCGCCTCCGGCAGGCTGCGGGGGGTGTCCTCCAGCGCATCCCCATGCTGACGTGCGTCGTCGAGCGCGGCGAGCGCGGCGTGCGTCTCGTCCCTCAACCGGAGGCAGTGCTTCCCTGGGAGACCGTGGATCTGCGCGGCGAGTCGCCGACCGTGGTGCGGCGGCGTCTGCGCGAGCGCGTCCATCAGCCCTTCGACCTGGAGCAAGGCCCCCTTGTCCGGGCATGCCTCGTCCATGAGGACGAAGGCCGCCGCCTGCTGTTCGTCATCCACCATATGTTGTTCGACGGCGGTTCGGTGGCGCCGTTCCTGCGCGCCTTCACCGAGGCCTACGCGGGTCTTGCGAGCGCCTCGCACGATGCGTCGATGGCGGATTTCCGCGCCTTCGTCGCCCGTGAACAAGCGCTGCTTTCGGGACCGGAGGGCGCGCGTCGGAAAGCCTTCTGGCGGGAAGAACTGGGGGACGCCCCGCCGCGGTTGGACTGGCCTCCGGAAGCCGCCTTCGGGCGTGCGGGCGACGCCTCTCCAGAGGGCGAGACCGTGACCGCGACCGTCCCGGAGGAACTGCGCAAGGCGATCCTGGCCTTCGCCGTGTCGCATTCGAGCTATCCCTCCACGGTGCTGCTCACGGCGTACATGGCGCTCTTGAGTCACTTGGCGGGACAGGACGAGGTGGTGGTGGGCGTCCCCGTCAACGAGCGTGACGAGCCGCGTTTCAGGGAGCTCGTGGGCATGTGCGTGACCATGCTGCCCCTGCGCGGACGCAACCTCCGGGAGGCGGGCTTCGGGGAAGCGTGCGCGGCCGTGCAGAAGACCACGGCGCGAGCCCTGGCGAACCGCTGCCCCTTCCCGACCGTGGCGCGGGCCTTGGCGTCGGTCGGGGACGAGGACCGTGACGAAGATCTCGCAGGCGAATCCGAACCCTCACCCATGTTCCAGGTCGCCTTCGAGTATCAGGACTTCCAGGCGCCGACAGGGCTGACGCATGCGCAGGAAGACGCGCCCGTGACGTTCCTCCCCGAACTGCGGCAGGAGGGCGAATATCCTCTCGTACTGGAGGTGGTGGCGCAAGGGGAGCACTTCGTTCTCCATTGGAAATACGACCCCTCCCGCCTGGGACGCGACTGCGCCAAGGCGCTGGCGACGCGCTACGTGCGGCTCCTGTCACAGGCCGTCGATGCGCCGGAGACGCCCCTGGGCGCGCTCGACGTGACCACGCCGGCGGAGCGGCGTCAGCTCCTCCATGCATGGAACGCCACCCACGCGGCCTATGACGAAACCATGCGCGTTCATGAACGCGTCGCAGCGCAGGCGGCGCGGCGGCCCCACCGCGTGGCGGTCCTCTTCGAGGAACAGACCCTCACCTACGGCGAGCTGGACCGCCGCAGCGACATCCTCGCGACGTGGCTGCAGCGCCAAGGCCTGGGCCCCGGCGATCTCGCGGCTCTCTGCGTGGACCGCTCGCTGGAAATGGTCGTGGGATTGCTGGCCGTGCTCAAAGCCGGGGCGGCGTATGTTCCCCTGGATCCCGCCTACCCTCCCGAGCGGCTGCGGCACATGGTGGAGGACAGCGGGACCCGCGTGGTCCTCACCAAGGCGGCTCTGCTGGAGACCGTGGGAGCGCTGCGTCATCCGGAAGCGACGGAAGCCTTCCGCATCGTCTGCCTGGACACGGAATGGGAGACCATCGCCCGAGAAGCGCACGATGCAAAGCGGAAGGCCTCGCCGCGGCATGCAGGCGGGCTGGCGTACGTCATCTACACTTCCGGCAGCACGGGGAAACCCAAGGGGGTGATGGTTCCCCACCGGGCCCTCACGAACTTCCTGCAGAGCATGGCGAAACGGCCCGGCCTGGCTGACGGGGACACGCTCCTGGCCGTGACCACCTACAGTTTCGACATCGCCGCGCTGGAGCTCTTCCTGCCGCTCACGGTGGGCGCGCGGTGCCGGCTCTGTCCGGAGGCGGCGTCGGGCGATCCGGACCGGCTCATGGCGGAGATCGCGGCAAGCGAGGCCACTGTCATGCAGGCCACGCCCTCCACCTGGGCCATGCTCGTCCATGCGGGCTGGCGCAACCCCGAGGGACTGAAGATTCTCTGCGGTGGCGAACCCTTGCCGCCGGGGCTGGCGCAACGCCTGCTGGACGCCGGCGGAATCGTCTGGAATTGCTACGGGCCCACGGAGACCACCATCTGGTCCACGACGAAACGTCTTCAGCCGGGCGCCCCCGTGACCATCGGCGCGCCCATCGACAATACCCAGGTCTACATCCTGAACCCGCACGGCGGCCTTGCGCCTGCGGGCTCGCCCGGGGAGCTGTGCATCTCCGGGCATGGCGTGGCGCAGGGCTACTGGCGCCAGCCGGAACGCACGGCCGCCCACTTCGTGGCCCACCCCTTTCCCGAGGGAGACGTCACGGGAGACGTCCTCTACAGGACGGGCGACCTCGCGCGCTGGACGCCTCACGGCGAGTTGGAGCACCTGGGCCGGCTGGACAACGTGGTGAAGGTGCGCGGCCATCGCATCGACGTGGGGGACATCGAATCCCACCTCGCCGACCACGACGCCGTGCAGGAATGCGTGGTGACGGCGCGCATGGTCTCAGGGACGACCCAGCTTGTCGCGTGGGTCGTGCCCACCGCCAGCGATCTTCCCCCGGATGACGACGAACTGCGCGGCTTCCTGCGTGAGCGGCTGCCGGCGGCCATGGCGCCGGCGCACTTCGCCTTCGTGGCGCGTTTCCCCCTCACGCCGAACCGCAAGGTGGATCGCAAGACGCTCGCGGCCGCGACCCTGCCGGAACGACCCGCGCCTCCTGTGACGCTGACCGAGGCGGCCGATGGCCGGGCAGGCGCGGCGTCCTCCGCCTCGTCTACGCAGGAAGCCGTGCTGACGCAGGTTCTGGCGCTGTGGCGCGACGTCCTCCGACACCCCGGGGTTCAGCCGGACGACCGCTTCTTCACCGTGGGGGGCGACTCCTCCCTTGCGGTGATCCTTGCAGAGCGACTCCGAGAAACCTTCGCCTGCGAAGCGCGCGCCGCGCTGCTCTTCAAACACCCCACGCCGCGGGCCCTGAGCCGGTATGTGATGCGCGCCCACATCGCGAGGCCGAAGGCCGCGCAAGCGTCCGGGACATCCGTGCGACAAGCGCCGGAGCAACACGGCCGGGCGTCTCGGGATACGCGCGGGACCGTGGGGGAGGCGCTGCCGGCACACTTGGAAGACAGCATCGCCATCGTCGGGATATCCTGCGCCTTCCCCGGCGCGGACACGCCGCAAGCCTTCTGGCGGAACCTGCGCGAGGGCGTGGAGTCCGCCGAGTCCCTGGACCGTGCGGCTCTGCTGCAGGCAGGGGTTCCGCAGGCGCTTGCGGACGATCCCCGATACGTGGCCAGACGCTTCTCCATGGCGGACAAAGCGTGTTTCGACCCGGCGTTCTTCGGGATCTCCCGCCACGTCGCCGCCATGATGGACGTCCAGCACCGGCAGCTGCTCATGCATGCGTGGCGGGCGCTGGAGGACGCGGGCCATACCCCGCAGGACGTCCCGGACGCCGCCGTCTTCGTGGCGGCGGGCGCCAACCTCTACCAGGCCCCCCTGGCCCGGACTGAAGCCGCCGAAGGCTCGGACCGCTACCTCGCATGGATGCTGGCGCAGCAAGGCTCCATCGCCACCGCCATCTCCCACCACATGGGGTTCACGGGGCCCAGTTACGCGCTCCACGCCAACTGCTCCTCCTCCCTGGTCGCCGTCCGCGCCGCCTGCCAGAGCCTGCGGTCGGGGGAGAGTCGGTGCGCCCTGGTCGGCGCGGCTGCGCTCTTTCCCGTCTCGCCTCCCGGCTACCTCCACGAGCCGGGCATGAACTTCGCCAGCGACGGCCGGTGCAAGGCCTTCGACGCGACGGCGGACGGCATGATCGGCGGGGAGGGCGCGGCCGTGGTCGTCCTCAAAAGAACGACGCAAGCCCTTGCGGACGGGGACCGCATTTACGCGCTCATCCGCAGCGTGGCAGTCAACAACGACGGCGCGGACAAGGCCGGGTACTACGCGCCCAGTGTGGCGGGGCAGGCCGCCGTCATCGAGAAAGCCTTGCAGGAAAGCAGCGTGGACCCCGCCACCATCGACTATGTGGAAACCCACGGCACAGGCACAGCCCTCGGCGATCCCGTGGAAATCATGGCTCTCACCGAAGCCTACCGCCGGTTCACAACACGGACCGGATACTGCGCCATCGGTTCCGTCAAGACGAATATCGGGCATCTGGATACGGCCGCCGGCCTCGCTGGCCTCATCAAGACAGCGCTCAGTCTGCAGCACGCCGAGATCCCGCCGTCACTGCACTGCGACCAGCCCAACCCCGCCATCGACTTCGCGAACTCGCCTTTTCACGTGGCGCGCGAGCGCATCCCCTGGAAACGCGCGGACCACCCGCGCCGCGCAGGTCTCAGCTCCTTCGGCATCGGCGGAACCAACACCCACGCCGTGCTGGAGGAAGCGCCCCTGTCGAACAGCGGTCGTGACGACCACGGCGGGCCCGTGGCGCTGGTGCTTTCCGCGAAAACCACCGAACGGTTGAAGGCCTATGCGCGGGAACTGGCCGTCTTTCTGCAGGAACACGCCGGGACTCTCCACATGTCGGCGGCCTTCGCGGCGGTGGGGCACACCCTGCAGGTGGGGCGCGTGGCCATGGAGGAACGTCTGGCTCTGCTGGCGACGGGGCCGCTGGAGGCCGCGTCCCTGCTCTGTGCGCACCTGGAAGGCGGAACCCCGGAGGGGCTCTGGCGCGGCCGTGTGGACCGCGATGCGCGCACCCTCTTCGAGGATGACGCTTTGCGCGATGCGACGTCCCGTTGGCTGGACGCCAAACGTCTCGACACCCTGTTGCCATTCTGGGTGCGGGGCGGCGACGTGGATTGGCGCGCTTACCATGGAACAACGCCGCCTCAGCGCATCAGTCTGCCCACGTACCCCTTCGCCAAGGAGGTCTGCCTGCTGTCGGCTCACGCCGAGGCGTCCGTTGTCGACGCGTCGGCAGGCGAGGTGACTCCCCGGGCGAACTCCCCGGTGTGTGCGTCTTCAGGAGGGGGCGGGGATGTCCTCCATATGCTGGCGCCGCGTTGGGAGGTGGTCCCCGCCAAAGGGGGGGCTGCGTGCGGTGCGCCGGAGCCGGAAACGCTGCTCTGCGTGGGGTTGGATGACGATCGGTTCGCGGCGCTCGCCGCGGCGTCCTCCGGTGCGCGGCGACTCCCGATCCATCCAGCGGACGACCAGGCGACCGTCACGGCGGCGCTGGAAGCCTCGCTTCGGCAAGACGGGGTGGTGGACCGTGTGCTCTTCCTCGCCCCTGCGCCGGGTGCTGCGGCGCTCGAAGACGCCGTCCACGCGCCTGCCGCTTCGTACGAGGCCGGCGTGTTGTCACTTTTCCGACTCGTCAAGGCGTTCGTCGCGGCAGGCTACGGGGAGCAGCCGCTGGCCTGGACCGTGGGGGCCGTCCAGGGGGCGGCGGTGGGCCGCGGCGAGGTCGTGCGTCCAGAAAGCGCATGCGTGCAGGGACTGGCCGAGGCGCTGGTCGGGGAATTCACCGGGTGGACGGCGTGTGTGGTGGATCTGGAGGATGACGACACGGCTGAGCCCGGCGGGCTTGTCCGCGAACTTCTCGCTGCGCCGGCGCTTCTCGCGGAGGACTGCTCCAACGAGACGGCGGCCCACCGCGGCGGCGAGTGGCTCAGGCGCGTGCTGACGCCTCTGGAGCTCCCGAAGATGACCACCTCGCCATACCGCGAGGGCGGCGTCTACGTCGTCGTCGGCGGCGCCGGGGGCGTCGGTCGGGCGTGGACCCGCCGCATCCTCCGACGGCATCGGGCGCAGGTGGTCTGGCTGGGCCGTCGTCCGGAGAACGCGGATATCTCACACGCCCTGGACGAGCTCGCCGCCTGGGGGCCACGACCCCGCTACATGGCCGTGGACGCTACGGACGCCGACGTCCTCGCCGACGCCCGCGCCGCCATCCTGGCGGAACACGGCGTCATCCACGGCGTGGTCCATGCCGCCCTGGGCGCCTTCGACAGCCGCCTCGACGCCATGGACGAAGCACGGTTCCGGGAAGTGCTTGCGCCCAAGACGACGGCCAGCGCGAATGTCGCGACGGTCTTCGGACAGGACGATCTGGACTTCCTCTGCTTCTGCTCCTCCCTGACGGCCTTCGGCGAGGCCGCGGGCATGAGCGGGTACGCCGCAGGCTGCCGCTTCATGGATGCGCTGGCGCACCGCCTGGAGACGACGCGACCCGGGCTCGCCACGGTCGTCAACTGGGGCCGCTGGCGGGCGGGCAGCGGCGAGACCATCGGCGACGCCCTGAAGCGTCGGCTGGCGCGCGATGGCCTCCGCGCCCTCGACGTCGACGAAGCGCTGGATTCTCTGGAACGCGTGCTCGCCGCATCGCCGCCACAGGCGGCCGTGGTCAAGACGTCTTCCACCCTGCAGCCGGCGATGGCTGGCGTGCGCCTCGTTCAATTCGACGAGGCCGACCCGCCGTTGCGCGGGCTCCTGGATGATCCGGATCTGGGTCGACCGAACGCCGCCTGCCATGGCGGTGGGCCCGAGGCGGAAGCGATGGCGACGGAAGCGCTCATGCGCTCAATCCTCGCCGTCACCCTCGACGACCTGGGCCTGCTGGAGGAGGACGTCACTGTCCCCGGCTATCTGGGCAAGTGGCTGGAGGCGTCCAGGACCATGTTGCGGGAAGCGGACGCACTGCCATCGCCACACTGCGACGATGAAGGCGGCGACGCGCCGGACGCCCTCTGGCGCGAGTGGGATCGAACCAAGTCCAGGCTGACGGTCTCCGATGGGGGGAACGCCGGTCGGGATGACGCCGGGTCCCTGGTCGGCGTCATGGACGTGGTGGAACGGTGTCTGCGCGCGCTGCCCGCGGTGCTTGCAGGACGGCGCACGGCCACGGACGCGCTCTTTCCGGGCGGCGAGACCACGCTGGTGGAACGGATGTATCGAGGCAACCCGCTGGCTGCCTACTTCAACGACGTGACCACGCGAGCCGTGGTGGAATGCGTGGCGACGCGGCTCCGCCGGGAGCCCTCGGCGCGGGTGCGCCTGCTGGAGATCGGCGCGGGGTCCGGCGGCGTCACGGCCGGGCTACTGCCGCAACTCGCCGCCTTCGGGGAGCGCATCGCGGAGTACTGCTATACGGACATCTCCAAGGCGTTCCTCCTCCATGCCGAGACGCGCTTCGCCCCGGCGTATCCTTTCCTGCACACCCGACGCTTCGATGTGGAACACGACCCCGTGACGCAGGGCGTGGCCGTGAATGCGTATGACATCGTCCTCGCCGTCAATGTGGCGCACGCCACGAAAAACATCCGGCGCACCCTGCGCAACGCCAAGGCCGCGCTGCGCCCGGGCGGCGTGCTGGTTCTCAATGAATTGAGCGCATCCTCCCTCGTCAGCCATCTCACCTTCGGCTTGCTGGAAGGCTGGTGGCTCGCGGAGGATCCGGCCCTGCGCCTGCCGGGCTCCCCGGGACTCGCGCCGGCTTCGTGGCGGCGGGTGCTGGGGCAGGAAGGGTTCAACCCGGTCCGATTCCCGGCTGAAACCGAGCACCGCCACGGTCTCCAGATCGTGCTCGCCTGCAGCGACGGCCTTGTGCGTCGGGAGGCGGCCGAGTCAGCCGCCGCCACTGCTCCAGCCCAGGAGCACCCCTCTCGTGCAGACGGCGTCGCAGGCGACGTCGCGGCCGGTGAAGTAGCCGGTGAAGTAGCTGGCGAGTCCGTCCCTTCCCCCGACTCGGCGTCCGGTTCGGCGTCCGGTTCGGCGACCCGCTCGGCGGCGGATGCGGTGCGTCACGCCCTGGCGGCCACGCTGAAAGCGCCGGCGGAAAGCTTCGCCGAGGACGCGGCCTTCGCGGAGCTCGGTCTCGACTCCATCCTGAGCATCGCCTTCGTGAACCGGCTCAACGCGGCGCTGGGGGCGCGCCTCAACGCTGCAGCGCTCTTCACCCACGCCAGCGTGGACCGTCTGGCCGCCCACCTCGCGCAGACGTTTCCCGAGGCGGTGGCGTCGGCCGACGTGGCCATCCCCAGCGCCCCCGAGCGCATTTTCGAAAGTACGTGCGAAGCCTCGACGAAACCGGGTGATATCGCCATCATCGGCATGTCGGCGCGGCTTCCGGGCGCTCCGGACATACGGGCCTTCTGGCGCAATCTTGTCGCTGGGCGTTGCAGTGTGGGGCCGCTGCCGGAGCATTACCGGGACCCCGAGGCCATCGCCGGGGGGTATGCATGGGGCGGCGTGCTGGAAGACCGCGATTGTTTCGACCCCCTCTTCTTCAAGATCACTCCCCGGGAGGCGGAGTCCATGAACCCGCATCAGCGCCTCGTCCTGCAAGAGGGATGGCGTGCGCTGGAGGACGCCGGGCTCAATCCCAGGGCTATGGCAGGGTCCCGCACGGGGACGTTCATCGGCGCGGAGCCCACGAACTACTACCACGAGACCTTCACGGGGGCATCGGAAGCGCTCATCGCCTCCCGGCTCGCGTATTTCCTGCACCTCAGGGGGCCGTCGCTGGTGGTGAACACGGGGTGTTCGTCCTCGGGCGTCGCCATCCATCTGGCGTGCGAGAGTTTGCGCAACGGCGAATCCGACCTCGCTCTGGCGGGCGGTGTGTTTGCGGTGATGAGCGCCAAGGGCCTCGACGCCCTTGCGGCGATGGGCATGCTCTCCCCCACGGGGCGCTGTCGACCGTTCGACGCCGACTGCGACGGAACGACCCTTGCCGAGGGCGTGGCGCTGGTGGTCCTCAAACGGCTGGAAGACGCCGTGGCGGACGGCGACCGCATCGACGGCGTCATCGCGGCGTCCGGCGTCAACCAGGACGGCGCCTCCAACGGCGTCACCGCGCCCAGTGGCGCAGCCCAGGAAGCGCTCATCGCCGACGTCTACGAACGCTTCGGCATCGACCCGGAACGCATCACCTACGTGGAGGCCCATGGCACCGGCACCGTCCTCGGCGACCCCGTGGAAGGCAACGCCCTGGCGCAGGCCTTCCGCCGCCACACGTCCGGAACAAGGCGCTGCGCCGTGGGCTCGGCCAAGGCGCACATCGGACACACGGGGGCCGTGGCGGCCGCAGCCGGGCTCGTGAAGGTGGCGCTCTCCTTGCGTCACAAAACCCTCCCGGCGCTCCTCCATTTCAACCGGCTGAACCCGCTCGTCGAGTTCGAAGGCTCGCCCTTTTTCATCTGCAGCGAAACCACGCCGTGGCGCAGCGACCCCGGCGAACCTCGCATGGCCGCGCTCAATTCCTTCGGTCACAGTGGGACCAATGCGCATTTCGTCATTCGGGAACACTGCGCGTCCCCGCCGCGCAACGCCGCTCGCGACCGGTCCGCCGAGCCGGCGCGGCCTCGACTCGTCCCCTTGAGCGCGCGCGATCCGGAGCGACTGCGCGCCTACGCTGCATCGTTGGCGGAATGGCTGACCACATTGCTGGAGGCGCCGACCGAGGCCCCGGTCGAAGCCCGGACACATGCGCCGCAGCTGGAGGACATCGCCTGGACCTGGCAGACGGGCCGCCCGGCGTTGCCGGCGCGGGCCGTGTTCACGGTCTCCACTCGTGACGAACTGCGCCGCCGTGTGGCGGCCTTCGCCTCGGGAGACGACACAGCCGCCGACGCCGTTGGCGAGTTGTCACCCGGCCAGACGTCGACACCGACGGCCGAAGCCCCCGCCGACGTGATGCGTTGGGCTGCCGAGGGCGATCTGGCGCGGCTGGGCGCGCACTGGGTCGGTGGCGGAGTGACGCCGTGGGAACGTCTCGCTGCAGGAGAGACGCCGCGTCGCATCAGCGCGCCGACATACCCCTTCGCCAGGGAACGCTACTGGGCCCCTCACGTTGAGGGCGCGCGACGCCCCAGGCCGGATGACACGCCGTCGGCGAGACCCTTGGCAGAGGAATCGTCAACGATCCCGGGATATGCGTCGGCCTGTCACCCCATGGCGCCGACGACGGCGACGCCCCCGCACACGGCGACCGATGACTCCGAACGGCCGGGGGCGGCCAGCACGCCGCCGGCGTCCTCCGAGGAGGTGGTGTTGGCGCGGCCGGTGTGGTTGGCGCGTCCGCTGGGGACCGAGGCGTCGACGCCCGGCCTCGGCGCGCGGCGCATCATGCTCTGCGGGTTTGATGACGAGTCGGTCGAGGCGTTGCGTCGCTGCGCGCCCCCTGCAACGCTGCTTCGTGTTCCGTTGAGGGATCGCGGCATGGACAAAAACTTCGCCGCCATGGCGGAGGCGCTTCTGGTCATGTTGCAGGACGTGCTAAAAGCCTCCGGCGAGACGTCTGCGCTCCTTCAGGTCGTCATCCGGCGGGAGCCATCCGCGTCAGATGGCGGCGTTGTCCATTCCCCCGGCCTTGCGGGGCTGTTGGGGATGTTGCGCTCGGCGCGGCAAGAGCAACCCGGGCTCGGCGTTCAGCTTCTGGAAGTGGATCACGATACGAAAGGGGAGGCGCTGGCCCGCCTCGTCCAGGCGAACGCCGCCTTGCCCGGGGAGGACCGGGTTCGTTACGTCGACGGCGAACGCTTCGTCGAGGGGTGGCGGGAGGTCGCGCCTCACGAGGGAAATTCCACGCCATCCCCGTGGCGGTCGGGGGGATGGTATCTGCTGACAGGCGGCGCAGGCGGTCTGGGACTCCATTTTGCGGCGGCCATCGCGCAGGGGACCCCGGAGGCGCGCCTCGTCCTGACAGGTCGTTCTCCATGGTCGCCGAACATCGAGGCGAAAATGACGGCGCTGCGGGAGAGGAGCGCGCCGGGCGTCGTCATCGAATACGTCCAGACCGACGTGGCGGACGCCGCGGCCGTGACGCACCGTGTGGCGGAGCTGGAGCGTCGCCATGGCCCCCTGCACGGCGTGCTGCACTGCGCCGGAGTGACGGAAGACGCCTTCCTGCGCCACAAGAGCGCGGCTTCCCTGCAGCGCGTGCTCGCGCCCAAGGTGGCGGGGCTGGTGAACCTGGACCGCGCCACCCGGGACTGCGCCCTGGACTGCTTCGTGTGCTGCGCCTCCACGGCCGCGGTCTTCGGTGGGGTGGGGCAGGGGGACTACGCCGCGGCTAACGCCTTCATGGCCCATCAGGCGACGGCCATGGCCACGCGTCGCCGGGGGCGCGTGCTCTGCGTGGACTGGCCCCTGTGGGCCGAGGGCGGCATGCGCATGGCGTCGGAGGCGGTGGAGGCCATGCGTGAACGCGCCGGCATGACGCCTCTGCCCACGGCCGCCGGCGTCCGGACGCTGGAGCGTCTCCTGGCGCAACCCGAGGCGGAGGGCGGCAGGGTCATGGTCCTCCATGGACAGCTGGAGACCCTTCGGCGCGTGCTGGAAACATGTGGGCCGCAACCACCCGATGTTTTCTGTGTATCCGGCGCATCCGGCTCCCCCGAATCCCCTGACTCCCACGGCGTCCATGACGGCGAGCGCCGGGACGAGACCATCCCGACCGCCTGCCTCCGAACCCTCGAGCCGGCAGTGGAGCGCCTGCTCACGGAAATCCTCGGCGAAGCCATCAGGCTCGCGCCGGCGCGTATCCACACAGAGGCCCCGCTGGAGGATTACGGCCTGGACTCCATCCTCGTCACCACGCTCAACCGCGCTCTGGAGGAGCGCCTGGGGCCGCTCTCCACCATCTCCAAGACGCTCTTTTTCGAATGCCGCACCCTCGCGGCGGCGGCGGCGCGCTTGGTCCGAGAACTGCCTGAAGCCTGCGCGACGTGGGTGGACAGCGCCTCCGGCAACCGCGGGGCAGTCCCCTTCGAACAACGCGCGACGACGCACGAAGCGCATGCCGACGGCGAGTCCTCGACAGGACTGACTGACAGTCATGAACGCCCCGCCCACACGACCACGGCTGCAGCGAAATCGGCGCCTGCTTCTGCGACGGCCGACGGATCGGAGAAGTCCGGGAGGGCCGAGACCTCTGCAGCATATGGAGGGACAGCGGGATCAGCCGCGTTTGCGGCGGTCCGGCAAGGCGACGGGGTTGCGTTCGAGGCTTGTGGATCAAGGCCCTCGGCGGAGTCCGGGGGGCGGCCTTGGAGTGGGCGGGGGTGCGAGCCCATCGCCATCATCGGCGCTAGCGGTCGGTTTCCCATGGCCGGCTCCCTGGATGCGTTCTGGCGCAACCTCGCCGCCGGTCGGGACTGCGTCACCACCGTGCCGCCGGAGCGCTGGCCTCTGGAGGGCTTTTACCGCAGCGACGTCCAGCAGGCCTTGGCCGAGGGGAAAAGCTACGCCCGACACGGCGGCTTTCTGGAGGATTTCGCCTGCTTCGATCCGTATTTCTTCGGCGTCTCCCCCAAGGAGGCCTTGAACATGGACCCGCAGGAGCGGCTTTTTCTGCAATGCGCGTGGTCCGTGATGGAGGACGCCGGCTACACCCGGGAGCGTGTGCGTCTCCAGCACGACCGTCGGGTGGGCGTCTTCGCCGGCGTCACCAAGACAGGCTACAGCCTGTACGGGCCGGCGTTGCGACGCGCAGGTCGCGCCGTCTTCCCGCACACCTCCTTCAGCGCCGTGGCCAACCGCGTCTCCTATGTGTTGGATCTGCAGGGACCCAGCATGCCGGTGGACACCATGTGCTCCTCCTCGCTCACGGCCATCCACGAGGCGTGCGCGCACCTCCGACAAGGGCAGTGCGACATGGCCCTCGCCGGCGGCGTCAACCTCTACCTGCACCCCTCGAATTACGTCATCCTCTGCGCCATGCGAATGCTCTCCCAAGGCGGCGCGTGCCGCAGCTTCGGCCGGGGGGCGGACGGCTTCGTCCCCGGCGAGGGCGTGGCCGCCGTGTTGCTCAAACCCTTGGCCCGCGCCGAGAACGACGGGGACCGCATCCACGCCGTCATCCTCGGCTCCCACGTCAACCACGGCGGCAAGACCCACGGCTTCACCGTGCCGGACCCGGCGGCGCAAGCTGCGCTCGTCCGCAGCGCCTTGCAGAACGCGGGGGTGAGCGCGCGCATGGTGAGCTACGTGGAAGCGCACGGCACCGGCACGGAACTCGGCGACCCCATCGAAGTGGCGGGACTTGCACAGGCCTTCCGGCCGGACGGTGTGGCCTCGGGGCGGTGCGCGCTGGGATCGGTGAAGTCGAACCTGGGTCACCTGGAAGCCGCGGCCGGGGTGGCGGGACTCTGCAAGATCCTCCTCCAGATGCGTCATGAACAGCTTGCGCCGACGTTGCACGCCGCCCACCCCAATCCGCACATCCGCTTCGAGGAGACGCCTTTTGTCCTCCAACAGACGCTGGCGCCGTGGCCGCGGCCCATCCTCGAGGAGGCCGGCCGGCAGATGACCGTCCCGCGCATCGCCGGGCTTTCCTCCTTCGGCGCGGGCGGCGCCAACGCGCACGTGGTCGTCCAGGAGTATGTTCCCCCACGCGTCGAGACGTCGGTCCCCGTCCTCGGTACGAACGCTCCCGGACAAGGCGCCGCCTCGATAGCCCCCGAGATGGTGACGCTTTCCGCAAGAAACGATGCGCAACTGCGCGACGCCGCAGCGCGTCTGCTGGAGATGATCTCGACGCTAACGACGGCCTTTCGCCCTGAATCGCCTGAAGCGCTTGAATCGCTCGAATCGCTCGAATCGCTCGAAGCGGCGCTGACACAGGCCGTGGCGGAAACGCTGCACGTGTCGCCCGCAGAGATCGACCTCGCCGAGCGGTTCGAGGACATGGGGCTGGACCCCTTGGCCCGCACGCACGTTGGCGCACGTCTTGAAACGCTCGCCTCTCACGCGTCAGTGGATTCCATCCGCACCGTGCTGGCGGAGGCGGAATCCCCCGCCGAAGCCGCGGTCATGCTGACATCCCGCCAACGCACGAACGCCCCGCAGGACACGCAGGACACGGTGGACACGGCGGACGCCGCCCCCGAGGCGTTCACCCTGCACGAGGTGGCCTTCACCCTGCAAACCGGTCGGGAGGCCATGGCGGCGCGGTTCGGTTGTGTGGCGCATTCTCTGGAAGAGCTGGCGGATTGTTTGCGGGAGTACCTGCATGACGGCTCGCCCGGCGGCCGCTTCTGGGTTCGCACGGGGACGGACGACGCCGACGACCGCAGCGGGGCTGCGCGCCGTATGGCCCGCCTCTTCAGTGAAGACACGGAAACAACGACGCTGCTCGCCCACTGGGCGCGACAAGGCAAGCATTCGAAAATAGTGGAGTTCTGGGTGATGGGTGCGGATGTGGACTGGAACGCCCTGCGCCACGGCCCCAGGCCGCGCCCGGTCAGCCTGCCTGCCTACCCCTTCGCGAGGGAGCGCTTCTGGGTCGGGCCGGCGGTCCCCGAAGACGCATGCCGGCCGACTGCCGCGTCGCAAGCGTTCACGCCATCCAACGGCGTGACGACGCCCAAGCCGGGCGCGCCGGGCCCTCTGGTCGCGGCGCCCCCCGCATCTTCTGCGGCATTGACCATTGACGTAGACACAGACGCCTGCCCGGAACGCCGCCCGGAAAACTGCCCGGACGCCGACCGCTGGGACGGCTTGAGCTATCTGCCCACATGGCGGCCTGGGCCTGCGGCTGCAGAACGGGCCGACCACGTCCTGAAGCAGGCGGCGCCGCGCAGTGCGTGGATTCTCCCGGTCTCCCCTGCGGATCCCGAACAGGGCGCGAGGGATGACGCCGCCGCGCCCTTGGCGAAAGAACTCGCGGCCGCTTTGCGTCGACGCCTCCCCGACGCGCAAGGCGAAGTCGTCCGGATCCTCAAGATGGAGGATGCGCTGGAGCGGTTGGAGCAAGGGGACGCCCCGCCCGAGGCCGTCTATTGCCTCGGCGCGGCGACGGCGTTGTCCGGGGAGGAAGCGGCGCGCGAACTCCTCGCGGAGCACGGCGCGGGGCCGGCCAGCCTGGCGCGTTTCCACCACGGCAACGAGGTGGGCCTGCTGCGCTTGTACGCGGCGCTCCGTCGGCGACTGGAGGCCGATACACGAATCGACTGCACGATCATCACGCTGGACGCTCACGCCGTCTCTCTCGAGGAGGCCCAGCCCCACGGCGGCGGGCTCGCCGGCCTGGGCTACGCCATCGCCCAGGGGGACCACCGCTTCCGCGTCCGCAATCTGGACGTGCGCCGTCGGGACGCGCTCGACGAGCAGCAACGGGAAGTGATGACGCAACGCATCCTCGAGGAGCCGGCCGCGCCCCGCGGCGCACTGACCCGTCTGGTCGGCGGCCAGCGATTCACGCAGACGTTCGTCCCCTTCGACTGGGGGGACCTAGGACGCCAAAGCGGCCTGCGCCGGGGGGGCGTCTACTTGGTGGTGGGCGGCGCCGTGACGCGTCATCTGCTGACGCGGTACGCGGCTCGGGTGGTCTGGGTGGGCCGCACCCCGGCGGATGATCCCGTGTTGCAGGAAAAGCTCGCGGCGTTCGACGAGGCGGAGCGACCGGTCTACCTGCAGGCGGACGTGACGGAGGAAGGAGCCCTCGCCCAAGCGGTCGACACGATGACGGAACGATATGGCCGCCTGCACGGCGCATTCTTTTCCGGACTCGTCTTCAGCTTCGGCGAAGCACTCCATGAAATGAGTGAACAGGCGTTCATGCGTATTCTGGAGGTGAAGACTGCGGGCGCGCTCCGCTGTGTCGCGGCGTTGCGGAGCGCCGAGCCGGACTTCCTCTGCTTCTTCTCGTCGGGACAAGCCTTCGCATTCTCCGGGGCGGCGCGGCTGGGGGCGTACGCCGCCGCCGTCACGCACTCGGACGCCCTGACGGAGGTGCTGGCTCAGGCGGCGCCGTTTCCCGTGGGCGTCATCAACTGGGGCTTCTGGAAAGCCTCCTTCACGGGGCAGACGACGGCGCAGGCCAGCGGGGCATTCGGCGCCATCGAAGACGCCGAGGGCTTCGCCTGTCTGGAACGATTCACCTGGGCGTTGCGTCGGGGGGTGATGCGGCGACTGCTCTTCATGCGCGCCACCGAGCCGGTGCGGCGGCTCATGGAGCCGTCCGCGGACCACGTGATGGTCCTCCCGACGACGGAGAAAGCCCCTCGTCCCGCCGCGACGGCGGTCATCGAGCCCCTCTTTGCCCGACGCGCTCAGGCTGTGGACGCCGCCCTGATCGCCGCGCAGCGGGTGCGTCAGGAGGGGATGGATCAATGGCTCGCGCGGCGGCTGCATGCGGTTCTGGAGGACATGGGCTTCACGCTGGTGGGGAGCCCGAACGGCGAGGCTCCCACCGTGGAGGGCTTGCGCGAACGTCTCGGGATACTCCCGCGGTACGGGCGGTGGTGGCGGGAGTGTCTCGCCATTCTGGACAGGGCGGGGCTCGTGCGGGTGGAAGATGACCGCGTGCTGCCCGGGGTCGCTCGAAACGAGCCGGGGGCCACGGTCGTGACGGCCGACGCCTGCGCCGAGGCGTGGGGACAGCGGAAAAAGACGGGCGCGCTGACTCCGGACGAAACGGCCGCCCTCGCTCTGGCCGAGACGTGCCTCGACGCCCTGCCAGCGGTGACGCGTGGCGAACTCCCCGCCACGGAGGCGCTCTTCCCCAGGGCCGCGCTGGATCGTGTGGGTGACGTGTACGGCGGCAACGAGGCTGCGGAGCACCACCTCGAGGTGTTGGCGGAAGCCGTGGCCGTCTTCGTACGGCAAAGGCTGGAGCAGGACCCGCAGGCGCGTCTGCGCGTCATCGAGATCGGCGCCGGCACCGGCAGCGCCACCGCCGTCGTGTTGCCGCGGCTCGCGCCATTCCAAGACCACATCGAGGAATACCACTACACGGATGTCTCCCGGGCGTTCCTCCGGCATGCGCGCACACGCTTCAAGCCGGAGTATCCTTTCCTGACGGAAGGGCTCTGGAATGTGGAGTCGCACCCCGCAGCCTGTGGGGTGGGGTGCGGCGTCTACGATGTCGCCATCGCAGCCAATGCGCTGCACGCCACGCAGTCCATTCATGAAACGTTGCACAACGTGAAGGCCGCGCTCGCGGAGGGCGGGTTGCTCTGCATCAGCGAAGCCACGGCCACACGTGTCGCCACCACCTTGACTTTCGGCCTCCTCGATGGCTGGTGGCGTTCCCGAGACGTCGACGTGCGCATTCCGGGGTCGCCCCTGTTGACGCCGGGGGCGTGGCGCGACGCCATGGCGGAAGTCGGCTTCCGACCGTTCCTCTATCCCGATGCGGACGCCGCATGGGGCCAGCACGTCATCGTGGCGCAGAGCGACGGGCTCATCCGCATGCCTTGTCGTGAACGCACACAGGAAACAGCCGCCCGGCCGCACCAGACGAACGCGCCGCCATCGCCCACCTCCGCGCCTGCCTCCGAGGACCTCGCCGCGGCGTCGCCCGTGCTCGAAACCGTGCTGCGCGCGCTGGCCGAAGCCGTGGGCGAATCGCCAGCGCGGCTGAACGCGCAGAGGGCTTTTGCGGACTACGGTCTGGACTCGATCCTCGGGGTGGGCTTCATGGACCGTCTCAACGAAACGCTCGGCACGGCGCTCAACTCGGCGGCGCTCTTCGAGTACGCCACCGCCGAGAAGCTCGCCGCGCACATCACCCGGACATGTCCCGAAGCCGCGCCCCACGGCGGCTCGCCGACGAATGCGCGGACGCTTGCCCGGACGGAGGTCCCGCCCGAGACGATGGACAGCGCCGGGTCGCAGCCGTGCAGTCCGGGTGAAATCGCCGTGGTCGGGTACTCGGGTCAGTTCCCGGACGCCGAGGACCCCGAGGCCTTCTGGGCGAACTGCGTGAACGGCGTGCAGGTGGTGCGGGAGTTGCCGGCGTCGTACCGGGTCGGCGCGAAGGCCGACTCTCCCTTCGTCTGGGGCGGCGCGCTGGCGGACCGGGACTGCTTCGACCCCCTGTTCTTCAATATCTCGCCGTGGGAGGCTGCGTCCATGTCGCCGCATCAGCGGCTCATCCTGCAGGAGGGCTGGAAGGCGCTGGAGCACGCCGGCATGAACCCCCGCGCCCTGGCGGACGCCGCAGTGGGCGTCTTCATCGGCGCGGAGCCCAGCGGCTACGCCCACGAGACCTTCACCGGCGCCTCGGATGCGCTCATCGCCTCCAGGCTCTCCTACTTTCTGGACCTCAAGGGCCCCACTATGGTGGTGAACACGGGATGCTCCTCCTCCGCGGCGGCCATCCATCTGGCGTGCGAGAGTCTGCGCAGCGGCGAGTCGGCGGTCGCTCTCGCCGGCGGCGTCTTCGCCGTCTTGCATCAGCGCATGCTGGAAGGGCTCGGGGAGATCGGCATGCTCTCGCCCACGGGACGCTGCGCCGCCTTCGATGCGGACAGCGACGGCACGGCGCTTGCCGAAGCCGTAGGCGTGGTGGCGCTCAAGCGTCTGGAGGACGCCGAAGCCGCCGGCGACCCCATCCACGGCGTCATCCGGTGTTCCGCCATGAACCAGGACGGCGCCAGCAACGGCGTCACCGCGCCCAACGGTCTGGCTCAGGAAGCGCTTATCGCCGGACTCTACGCGCGCCGAAGCGTCAACCCGGAACACATCACCTACGTGGAGGCGCACGGCACCGGCACCACGCTCGGCGACCCCGTGGAGGCCAACGCGCTGGTCCGCGCCTTCCGTCGGTTCACGCAGCAACGCGACTACTGCGCCGTGGGCAGCGCCAAGGCGCACATGGGGCACGCATCGGCCAGCGCCGGGGTCGTGGGGCTCATCAAGATTCTGCTCTCCCTGCGGCATGGCGTATTGCCGGGCATGCCCCACTTCACGCGGCTGAATCCGCGCATCGAGTTCGCCGGCTCGGCCTTCCACCCCCTGGCCGAAACACAGCCCTGGCGGCCGGCGCCCGGCGCGCCTCGCACGGCCGCGCTCAGCTCCTTCGGTCACAGCGGCGCCAACGTCCATATGGTGGTGCGGGAATACGCCTCCGGACCAAGCGCACCTTCCCCGCCCGGGGGCGAGTGCGTTCCCCTTTCCGCCGGAACCCGAGCCAGCCTGCGCGCCGGCGCCGAACGGCTCCTGCGCTTTGTGCGGACATGGCAGGCGGCTGGAGACCCGCCGAACCTTGCCGCGTTGGCGCACACCCTGCAGACTGGTCGGGACGCCATGGAAGAGCGCGTCGCCTTCGTGGCGGAGACGGTCGACGAACTCGCGGCCCGGCTGGAGGACTGGCTTGGGGATCGAGCCCACCCCCACATCGTTCCCCATGAGGCGTCGGAACTCGCCCCCAGGGACGACCGGTCTGCTGCGACGTCTGGGGCGCCGGCGGAGAGGGCGTCCCACGAAACGCCGGGCGTGACGCCGCTTCTCGATGCAGCGGCGCGCTGGACGCGGGGAGCGACAGTGGACTGGCGTGACCTTCGCCATGGCCCCACGCCCCGACGCATCGCTCTGCCGGGCTACGCCTTCGCCAAGGAGCGCTACTGGGCCGAGCCGGCTGCGGCCCCCTCGTGTCTGAAGACGGTTGCAGAAGCGATGCGCGAGACACAGGACGCTCCCGCCGCGCCCGTCGGCGAAGAGTCCGGAGAGGAGCGTTCCGAAACGGCGACCATCGTCATGGCAGCGCCGCGCTGGACCCCCGAGGAGCTTCCGGAGATCGCTTCGGGCGAGGCTTCGGGGGGGGCGGACTTCCTCGAGCGCCACGTCATCCTTTGCGGGATGGATTCGCCCGAAGGGGCGTTGGCGACATCTGGACCCGAAACGCGTCGCCATGTGGTCCGGCTTCCGGCGTGTGCGAACCGAATGGAAGCGTGGCCTGACGCCCTGGCGGCCGCAGAGACGTTCCAGGCGGCGGCGGCGGCCGTCTTCGGGATCATCCGGGAAGCGCTGATGGCGTCACCGCCCGGAGCATCCCTCATCCAGACGCTCGTCCCGGCCCCGTCCCCGGAAGACGTCACGGGCTGGGCCGGCCTCTCCGGGTTGTTGCTCACCGCGAGCCAGGAACGCCCGGACTGCGTGTGCCAGCTCATCGAGGCGCCGCGGGATGCTGCGGCGGAATCGCTCTGCGCCATTCTGGAGGAATGCGCCCGGACCCCTGACGCACGGCGCGTGCGCATCCTCGGCGGCCGAAGGCATGACTTCGGTTGGCGGGAGGTCGAACGCTCGGCGTCGGCCGCCTCGCCTTGGCGTCCTGGCGGGGCGTACCTCGTCACGGGCGGCGCCGGCGGTCTCGGGCTCGCCATGGCGCGGCGCATCGCGCAGGAGGCCCCGGGGGCGCGGCTCCACCTGGTGGGACGGTCCGCGGCCACGCCGGCGATGAAGGCGCGGTTTCATGAGATAGCCGAGCTTGGCGCCGAAGACGTCGTGGTCCGACACCATCAAGCGGACGTGACGGACGCCGTCGCCCTTGTCGCCCTCGTCGAGACGGTGGAACGCGAAAGCGGCCCCCTGCGCGGCGTCATCCATTGCGCCGGCGTGACGGATGATGGGGTCATTCTTCGCAAGCATCCCGATACCTTCAAGAAAGTGCTCGCCCCGAAGGTGCGGGGCGCTGCGGTTCTGGACGCGGTCACACGCTGCTGCCCTCTGGACTGCTTCGTGTGCTTCGGGTCGGCCTCGGGCGCCTTGGGCAACCCGGGCCAAGCCGACTACGCCGCCGCCAACGCCTGGATGGACGCCTTCGCCGCGACGCGCAACGAGTGGGTCCGCGCGGGCCTGCGTCGGGGCAAGACGCTCAGCATGGACTGGCCGTTGTGGAAGGAGGGCGGCATGGGCCGAGACCCCCTCGTTCTGGCGCGGTTGCGCGAACAAGGCGCAGGGGCCCTGGAGACTGAAGACGGCTTCGATTGCCTCGCTCGCGCCTTGGCCGGCCAGGAGGAACAACTCCTCGTCCTCGTGGGGGATGAAACGGCCATCCGCCGCGGGCTCTTCGCCCGGAGCGGTCGGGACGCCAACGTCGCGCAGGGAACGCGCGCCGCGCCGTCGGATGCTGATGACGCCATCACCCACCATCCCGAGACGCATGCCGACGTTGCGCTCCGGGCGCTGACCAAGCGCCTCGCCGAGACCATGCAGATACCCCCGGGCCGGCTGGACCCGGAAACGCCGTTGGAGCGCTACGGCGTGGACTCCATCTCCATCACGCGGCTGCACCCCGAAGTCGAAGCCGTCTTCGGCGCCGTCCCCAAGACGCTTTTCTACGAACACCAGACCCTGCGCGCCGCGGCGGCGTATCTGGCCGAGACGCATCCCGAGGCGTGCAGGGGGTTGGCCTCCCTTC
This sequence comes from uncultured Desulfovibrionaceae bacterium, assembly GCA_964455395.1. GTDB lineage: Bacteria > Desulfobacterota > Desulfovibrionia > Desulfovibrionales > Desulfovibrionaceae > CAYVWB01. Next base: position 8,351 of record CAYVWB010000040.1, on the reverse strand, counting down.
AGGACGCCGGCTGCTTGGTGGCGACCCCGGAAGAGTCGCCGGAGCTGGAAGAGGGGACTTTACCCAAAGCATCCGTATGCCTGCGTCCCTCCGTCAACACGATTCTCCCTCAATCGGGAACCACGCCGACCACGGGAACCACGCCGACCACGGGAACCGCGTCAACCATGCGAACCGTCTCAACCACGGGAACCGCGTGCGCCTCCGCCGGGGAGCAAGCCTCTTCGGGGATTCTGGATACCGCCGAGCCCATCGCCATTATCGGGTCGGCGGGGCGCTACCCCCGCGCGGACTCCTTGGACGCCTACTGGGAGAATCTGCGCGCGGGCCGCTCATGCCTTACGGAGACGCCGCCTTCGCGATGGTCTCTGGAGGCCTTTCACGAACCCGATCGCGACAGGGCCCTGCAGACGATGAAGAGCTACGTACGGCTCGGCGGGTTCATCGAGAGTTTCGACCGGTTCGACCCGCTGTTCTTCGGTCTCTCCCCCGTGGACGCGCTCCACATGGATCCTCAGGAGCGGCTGATGGTGACGACGTGCTGGCAGGCGGTGGAAGCCGCCGGATACGCCAGACGCAGCCTCGCGGAGGTCGCCGGCGGGGAAGTGGGCGTCTTCATCGGCGCGACCAAGATGGGCTTCGCCCTGCACACCCGTCTGGGGCCGCGGCTGGAGGATGTCCGGTTGCCGGCCGTCTCGTTCAGCGCCATGGCGAACCGTGTTTCGCATCAGTTGAACGTCACGGGTCCCAGCGTGGCGGTGGACGCCATGTGCGCCTCCTCGCTGACGGCCATCCATGAGGCGTGCGAACACATCCGCCGGGGGGAGTGCGCCATGGCCGTGGCCGGCGCGGTGAACTGTCACCTCCACCCCCGCAACTACATCGATCTCTGTCTGAATCGCATGCTGACACACGAAGCCGAGATCCACTGCTTCGCGCCAGACGGCGCGGGCTTCATCCCGGGGGAGGGCGTGGGCGCCGTGGTCCTCAAACCGCTGCGCACGGCCCTGGCTGACGGCGACCGCATCGAGGGCGTCATCCGCGCCACGGCCTTGCGCCACGGCGGCGGGACCGGCGCATACGCCGCACCCAACGTGACGCGGCAGCGCGAAGTGCTGGAACGCGTGCTGGAGCGCGCGCAGTGCGATCCCGACATGGTCGACTATGTGGAGTCCGCAGCCAACGGCTCGGCCATGGGCGACGCCATCGAGTTCGAAGCCTTGCGCCAGGTCTTTCGAACACGGGGGCGTGGCGAGGTCCTGCTCGGCACGGTCAAACCGCTCATCGGGCACCTGGAAGCGGCGGCGGGGATGTCGCAGCTCGCCAAGGTCCTGCTGCAGTGCGCTCATCGCTGGCTCGCGCCCACGCGCATCGATCCGCGCCGGCTGGACCCCGCCTTGCGCATGGAGGAAAGTCCTTTCCGCCTCGTCCTGGAGGGTGAGCCGTGGTCCACGCCCGCCCACCGTGGGGATGCGCCGCGCATGGCCCTCATCAACACGTACGGCGCCGGCGGGGCCTACGCGGCGCTGCTCCTGGAGGAGGCGCCGGCGACGTTCACCCCCGAGGAGTCATCCACGCAAGAGGCGGCGTCCCTCACATCGTCCGCCTCCATGGAAGCCGGGCGCACGCCGCAGCTCGTCCTTCTTTCCGCTCGCACCAGCGCGCAGTTGCGCGAATACGCCGAGGCCATGCGCGCACACTTCTCGCATCCGTCAGGGGATCATGCGGGTGATGACGACCTGGCGGATGCAGCCTTCACCCTGCAGATGGGGCGTGAACACCTGCGACGCCGCTGGGCCTGCGTCACGGCCGACCGGAGGACGCTCCTCGAACGACTGCGAGCGTGCGCCGCCGGCGAAGATGCCTTCGGGGACGCCGCCGCGCTGGAGACGCTCACGGCGTCGCGTTCCCGGGAAGCGCTCCATGAGGAGGCGGAACAGGCCGCCGCCGCAGGGGATCTCCACGCCGTGGCCGCGCTCTGGCGGCAGGGATGGGACCATATCCCCTGGACGCGGCTTCACGACGCGCCCCGGCGGCGGACGAGACTGCCGGGCTATCCCCTGGCAAGGCGGCGCTTCTGGTATGGACCGGTCCCGCCCCCGGACGCCATGGCGGTTTCCGGGAGCATGACCGACTGCGCATCCCCGCGCCACGGGGACGCGGCGACTCTGCCTGAGCGCACAGACGACGCCGCGGGCTCGGAGGCCATGGCGGCTCACGAAGCGGCTTTCGAAAAATCGTCCGGGAAGACCGCCGCAGGGGGGCGCGCCGAGGCAGCCCTCCGGGACGCGCTCACAACCATGGTGCAGGAGCTGCTCTGGGTGACGGACGAAGACGAGCTGGACGCCCGCGCCACGTTCCAGGAACTGGGAGTGGATTCGCTCTCGGCAGTGCGGCTGGTCCACGCCGTGTCGGCGCGCTTCAACGTCACGCTTCCGGAGACGATGCCTTTCGACCACCCCACCATCAGCGACCTGGCTGCGGCGTTGGCGCAGCGGGGGTGTCGCCTCGAGGGAGCCGACGCTGTCAGTGAAAGCCCGGAGACCGAGACGCACTTGACAGCCTCGACGTCCCTTGACGCAGAGACGGGCAAGACATCGGACAAGCCGAAAGCGTCGGTGGCGGGCGCCGGAAACGGGCGTCGGCGCCAGGCCTTCAGGACGCATCCCCAGGCGGTCCCCCTGCAGCTGGAGGGCGCGGGGCCGCTGCTCTTCTGCATCCACCCCATGTCCGGCGACGTCGGCCTGTACGCCAGCCTGGCGGAGGCGGCCGGGACGCGGTTCCGCGTTGTGGGAATCAAGGCGCGCGGCCTCGACGGCGAGGCTTGGCCGCTGGACGCCATGACAACATTGGGCGAGCGCTATGCAGACATCATCCAGGCCATCGATCCGCAAGGGCCGCATCATCTGTGGGGCGCCTCCATGGGCGGAACCGCCGCCTTCGAGACGGCGCGACAGCTGCAAACACGCGGCGCCGCCGTGGGGGGACTCCATCTGGTGGAAGCCCCCCTGGTGGAGCGCGACGAGGACGCCGTGCTGTGGACCACGGACGCCGCACAGAATCTGGTCATGAACGCCAATTTCCTGATGATCGCCATGCTCCACCTGGACCCGGGCTTCCGTGCGCGCAAAGCCGCTGGGGAGGTCAGCTGGTCCGACCTGGAGATACGACTGGAGGAGACGGGCCTGGATGCGCACGCCCTTGCTGATGGTCGGGGAGCGACGCTCGTGCAGGCGTTGACCAGGGCCATCCGCCGGCGGGGGGTCAGTCGCGAGGCCCCGGCGTTGGCGGCGCGGCTGCGCGCCATGGCTGACGTGCACGGCGCCAATCTGCGCGCCCTCGCCGGGTACAGAGCGACGCCGCTTCTCCTTGACGAACTCCCGGTGACGCTGGTGCGGTCGCGTACGGCGGACGCCGTCTCCCCGACGGTCTACAATCCGGACTACCTGCGCGCCGTACAACAGGCCAAAGGCTCCATGGCGCCATTCTTCGAAGGGTGGAGACGCGTCGCGCCGAGCCTGACGACCCGTGTCGTCGAGGGCGCCAACCACTTCGAACTCCTGGATGGACGAGCAGCGCGCCACGCCATGGCTGACATGGTGGCGGCGGCCATGGCCCAGGCTGCGCCGGCGCCACGCACGCAGCTGCAGGAGCCCGCCGCCACGGTGGCTGACGGGCGGTCCGCCCCTTCAGGACTCTCGACATCCGCTACGCGGTCACGAGGCGGCCGGGCCGTCGCGGTGTGTGGCGTCCCCGTGAAGGACGCGGCTCTCTCGACCTTCCCGAACGCCGCGACCACTGCGGCCGGCGCGGCCGTTGCGGGCGGCGCGGCCGAACGCGTCACGATATCGACCGTCATGCCGGACACGACGGGCAGGGCGTGTTCTCCGCCAGAGCCCATCGCCGTGGTGGGCATGGCTGGCCGGTTCCCCGGAGCGCAGACGGCGAACGCCTTCTGGGACGTCCTCCGCGAGGGCCGCGACGTCTACGGGCCTCTGCCGGTGGACCGTGGGTGGGACTGGGAAGCCGCCCAAGACGCGGCGCAGCGACTCGGCGTGACCCTGCCGCGTCGGGGGTGCTTCCTGGAGCGCATCGACGCCTTCGACCCGCTCTTTTTCGCCATCCCCCCGCAGGAAGCGGCCATGCTGGACCCGGCGGAGCGGCTCGTTCTGGAGGAAGCGTGGAAGGCGGTGGAGGACGCCGGTTACGCCCCCGGCGCTTTGGCGGGCCGACCGTGGGGCGTCTTCTGCGGCGGCGCGGGAGACTACACGCTGCTCCTCAGGGATCGGCTCGGGGTGTCGCCGCACGTCACCGCTTCCCGCATTCCGGCCCGCATCGCCTATACCCTGAACCTGGCGGGCCCTTGCCACAGCGTGGACGCCGGCTGCGCGTCCTCCCTGGCGGCGGTGGCGCTCGCCTGCGACCATCTCGCCCACGGCGATTGCGAAGTCGCCATCGCCGGGGGCGCGCAGGTCTTCTCCACGCCGAACATGCTGTTGGCCGGCGCGCAAGCCGGGCTCTTCTCGCCCGTGGATCGCAGCCGCGTCTTCGACGCCGCCGCAGACGGCATGACCCCAGGCGAGGCCGTGGCCGTTATCGTCCTCAAACCCCTGCGCGCGGCCCTGGAGGACGGGGACAGGATTCACGGCGTCATCGAGGCGTGGGGGAGCAATCACAACGGCCGGACGAACGGCCTGCACGCCCCCAGCGCCAAGGCGCAACAGGCGCTCTTCACCCGGGTCGGCGAGCGGTTCGGGATAGATCCCGCAACCATCGACCTGGTGGAGGCCAACGCCACGGGCGCGCCCCTGGGCGACGCCATGGAAGTCCAGGCGCTCACGCACATCCACGGCGGCGCGCACGGTCGCGGACGGCGGCCCTGCGTGCTCGCCACGGTGGAACACGCCATGGGCCACGCCTTTGCGGCTTCGGGCGTGACGCGACTCGTGAAGATCCTGTTGACCATGCGCCACGGCGTCATTCCCGCTGTTCATGGACTGGACAGGCCCAACCCCGCCTTCGAGTTGGAGGAAGGCCCCTTCGTCATTCCCCGGGAAGCGACGCCGTGGCCTCGCGAAGACGGTCGCCCGCGACGCGCCGTGGTCAACTCCTTCGGCGCCACGGGCGTCAACACGCACATGGTCATCGCGGAACCGCCGCCCCCAGAAACCGTTGAGGACGACGCCTCCCCCGTGCTCGTGGCGCTTTCCGCAAGGACGGCGGCGGCGCTGCGACGCCGCTGCGGCGACATGGCGGCGTTCCTCCGCACCTCCTCGGCGCCCTTGGCCCAAGTGGCGGCGACCTGTGCGTTGCGCCGTGACCACTTCAAACTCCGCTGCGCCTTCGTGGCCTCCGATCGCGAGACGCTGGCGGACGCCATGGACGCCGTGGCGCACCAGGAGAATCCGGGTGGCGACGTTCACATCGCAGCGCGAGGGGAGAACGCCCTGGAGAAACTCGTGACGCTGGCGCGGCGGTACGTCCAGGGCGGGGATCTCGACTTGGCGGACCACATCGCCTCCGGGGCGCGACGGCCGCTCTCCCTGCCGGGGTATCCCTTCGAGGCGCGCCGCTGCTGGGTCGACGAACATGCGGCGGAACCTGATTCCAATCGGCCGCCAGCGACGTCAACACCGGTCCAGGCGAATGGGCCCGACGTCGAAGTGGAAGCCGTGCTGGGAGCGCTGGGCGCGCTCACCGGATATGCGCGCGAGGAATTGACGCCCACGACGACCTTCACCCGGCTGGGCGTGGACTCCCTGACGGCCATGCGGCTGCTTGCGGCGGTGGGCGAACGCTACGCCGTCTCGCTTTACGCCACGGACCTCCTCGACCATGACACGGCCGAGGGCCTTGCGGCGCTGGTGCGGTCCCGCATGGCGACGCCGGAGTCCTCCACGGCGCAATCGGCTTCAGCATCCGATGGCCGGCAGGCGAAGGATTCCGCCGGGGACGTCAACAACGCGGAAATCCCGCCAGAGCGGGGGTGGTTCGCCGAGCGTCTGCGCGCCATGCCCGCTTCGCTTGCAGTCATGAGCCTGGAGGAGGCGCGGCATGGTCGATGAGCACAAGCAGGGTCTTCTCGAAGGGGTGAGAGGGCCGGCGCGGCGGGCGCTCGCCGGGCTTGTGGCGGGCGGCGTCGCCGTGCTGCACGACGGCGAGACGTGTCGATTCGTGGCCCACCGCGCCGCCTCCATTCCTGCGGTGGTGGACTCCCTGGCGGACTGGGACCAGCAGGGAAAGAGCGCAGTGGAGGAAGATGGCGACCCTCTCGAGCGCCTTGCGACGGTTCTGCCGCGGCATACGCTCGTCGTCCCCGTCTCCCGGGAACAGCGTCGGGCGCTGGGTGGTTCCGAAACCTTGGGCAGCGCCGCCTGGAACGTCGGCCAGGTCCTGCCTTTGCCGACGCACATGGCCGAGGCGGAAACAGTGGACGCAGCCCTTGTCCGGACGGCGCGACAGCAGGACATGCTGCGAACATCCTTCGCCGAGCTGACGGCGGGTGTCTGGGCGCAGCTTGTCGAACCCGAGCCGACCCTGCGGACGCAGCCGCTGGCGGTGGACTCCCTCCCGGCGCTCCATCGCTTCGCCGAAGCGCGTCGCCGCGAGCTTCTGGATGTGACGACCCCGCCATGGCGGTTGTGGCGCTGTCGCGTGGAGGGCGCGCAGTGGCTTGTCGTGGTCGCGCATCACGCCGTGGCGGACGCCTTCACGCCGGCGTTGCTGGTGGAGGCGCTGCAATCCTCCGGGACCGACGCCGCGGCCGTCGGCCGGCAGTACTGGCAGTACGCCCTGGAGCAGCGTGACCCCGCGGTCGCGCGCCATGCGGCGTCTCTCGACTGGTGGCGCGGGCAATTCGAAGCGGCCAGCAGCGCGTGGCCTGCCGGGTCGACTGGCGGTCCCTTCGACATCCGGTTGCCCTGCGACGCCGAGCGTCCCGCCAACCCTCCGGACGAAGCGGCATCGCCTCCGCCGGCCGGCGTGGAGACCGTGGCGCTCACCTCCGCCGAGAACGCCGCCATCACCCGGTTCCTCGCGACCCATGGATACACCTTCACCCACCTGTTCACCCTCGCCATCGGGTTGACGCTCACCCATGGCTTGGACAACCCCAGCGCCGTGGCACGGTTTCTGGTGAACCAGCGCAACGAACCCGACCTGCTGCACACCCTCGGCGACTTCACCGCGGCGGCCTTCATGCCTTACCTCCGCGAGCAGCTGGCCCCGGAGCAGTCAGTCCTGGAAGCGCTGCACGCCACGCGCACGACCACGGCGCAGCTCATGCGTCACGCCCGGGCGGATTTCGACGCGGCGCTCGCCATGGCCGGCCTGGAGGATCTGGACGACGACCGCCGCCTGCTGAGGGACGTGGTCATCAACAGTACGGACCTGGACGCAGGCTCCGGCCACGGGTCGGCAGCTTCGACGCACCCGTCGTCGTTGACGTATCCTGCGGATCACGCGCCTGCGGATCAGGCCGGGGAGCACGCCGGGGAGGCCCTCGCCGCCATGTTTTTTCAGATCATCAAGGCGGATGGTCGGCTGCGTCTCGTGGCCTCGTTCAGAGCGGATCGCTTCGGGCCGGCCTCACGACGGCGGCTTGCCGCTGTGGTCGTGAAGCTGGTCACGACGATGGCATGGCGACCGGAGCTCCCCCTGCAAACACTGCTCGCCGACGTCGCCCCGGACTGGGAGACTTTGCAGGCGGCCGCGACGCGGGGGACGCTGTCGGCGCCATCTCCGGAACACGCCGTCATGCGCGCCCCCCTGACAGAGGGGCAGCTGGGGTTGTGGGCGTTGCAGCAACTCCACCCCGGAATGACCGCCTACAATACGCCCATTGCGCTGCGCATCCACGATGCGCTCGATTTCACCGTCCTGACGCACGCCTTCGCCTGGCTGACGCGCGCGCGGCCCATGCTCCGAAACGCTTTCGCGCGTGACGCGGATGGCGCGCCTTTCCAATATGTCGAGCACACGAGGCCGCCCGTGGCGCGGCGTCACGAGGTCGCGGACCTTGACGAGGCGGCGTTGCTGTCCCGGCTCCGCGAGACCTTGAAGACACCCTTCCGGCTGGAGGCCGAACCCCTGGCGCGGCTGGACGTGTTCACGCGGGGCCCCCGGGAGCACATTCTCCTGGTCACGGCGCATCACCTCATCCTCGACGGCGCCTCCATCAACCATTTCGTCCGGGAACTCTTCGACGCCTACGAGGCCTTCGGGCGGGGAGAGCCCCCCCCCGAACCCCCGTCGCGACCGCCTCGTTTCTACGAGTTCGTGGCGTGGGAACGGCGCTATCTCGCCAGCGAGGCCGCCGCGCGCGCCCTGGCCTACTGGCGCGAACAGCTCGC
>CAYVWB010000039.1:0-40980 GCA_964455395.1 uncultured Desulfovibrionaceae bacterium | reverse complement strand
GACGCCGTGCGGCAAGCCGGCGACGAAACCATCCGGAGCAGACTGCGCCGCGGCCTGCGAAGTGGCGTTGTCCAGGGTGACATACCGACGGCCGTCGTCCAGCAGATCGCGGACCAAAGTGGTTTTGCCCACCTGCCGGGCGCCTTTGATGAAGATAACAGGGGTGTCCTCAAGGGCCTCGTGGAGTGGGAAGCGTAGGTTGCGAGCGAACATGGGGTGAATATACACCACATGCTGGTTGAATTTCAACCATTCCCTGGTTGTATTTCGTAACGCTGTGTAAGGCATCGCCCAACGTCTACGCACTCCAACCTCCCGTTAATTCATGGAGTGCATCATGTCCTTTTCCTCTTCTTGTCTCTTGGTCTTTATGCGCGACACATGCGGCCTGACCTCGCGACACATATTGCAAGTCGAGCAGGCTGGACGCAGGCCAAAAGACGGCAACACGTTGCTGGATCAAGCTGAATACAGCGGAATGTGATGGAATATCGTTTTGAAGCGAAGCAAATCGAGGCGCTGGCCTTATACGAGGCGCAGCTCAGGCGCTGGTGTTACATATCCAATCCAGGTTGATAGTCGAGGGGCAAGCCGAGGGCAGCGTTTGTTCGTCGTTGGGCTTCCCGGATGTCGCAACCAGCCGTGACATGGCGACCCCATTCCTGCGACCAGACGCGATTACGTTCAATGGACGCTTTGCTGACAACTAGGGGCGGGGGGCGGAAGTGCGAGGTCGTGCGGCGCATGAAATCCGCCAGCTTGCGGTTGGCGCGCTGGGCTTTACGACGGAGACGTTCCGAAGCGCGAGCGCGTTCGCGGCGGAGCATCGGTCCCAGGCCGAGCCATTCGAAGAGGGATTCCTTCATCACCCGGATGGCGCGGCAACCGAAGTACCTGCCCTCGTCGCTCCGGCCACGGGGTTGCCTCACCTGCATGAACCCGGCGTCCTTGAGCTGGGCGACGGCCCGTTCGATGCGCCGTTGCCCAAGACCGGAATCGCGAACGAGGGTCTTCATGTCGACGTCGATGAAGCCATCGGCAAGCGTCGGGACGCCGCAGCAGAGCGAGGCGAGATCAAGATGCGAGAGCAGCGTCTCCAGGACAATAATCACGGCCTCGCGACGTTCGCTACGGGTGCGCCGGGCATCGCTGGACTGCAGCGGCGGGCACATGCCGGGCCGGTCGTACCACGCCCGCGCCCGTTCAGCGGCGAGGGAGAGAATGCGCGGCGGCGCGCCCTTGCCCTGCCGGATGGGTGTCGCCGGCCGCAGCTTGGGGGTGCGAGGATCGTGACCGCAGCGGTTGCCCATCACGACCGGTCCCGGAAAAATTTCGAAATAACATCTATTCCGGGACCATTCCGGGACCAAGTGGTCTCACCACAGAAAAAGGGACCTAGGCGGCTTCGCCTAAGTCCCTGTAATTCTTGGTGCGCCCGGCACGATTCGAACGTGCGACCTACGGATTCGTAGTCCGGCGCTCTATCCAGCTGAGCTACGGGCGCGCTCGGAAGATGTGTCTTTTACGTGCTGACCACACCAACGTCAAGCCATTTTCACGATCCGACAACATTTTTTTCTCCGGCCACACCCAACGCCGAACACCGCGAGCGTCTCCCATACCACGACCCCACACCAACGCGACCAGCCGCAGCCACCGCGGCCTACACGAAGTCGCCTGCAACCCGACCCAACCCTCATTCCCGCGGAATGGGCACGCTCAACACGGGAATCGGCGAGCGCCGAACCACGTTGGACGTGACGCTTCCCAGCAGCAGATCCGTAATCATGTCTTGCCCATGCGCCCCCATGACCACGCAGTCGTACGCCCCGCTCTCGGCCAGTTCCAGAATCACCGCAGCAGGCCGACCCGTCTTCACCAATACATGCTCGCGCGTGAGCGAGCACGCGTCCACCTCCTGGCAAAACGCCACCACCCGCGCTTCCAACGCAGCCTCCGCCTCGGCGCGTTGCGCCGCGTCAAGGTCGCGCCACTCCGCGAAATCGTCCATCCCCGGCGTGTTGAGACCTGTCTGCCGGGCAAGCTCCTCCGCCATGTCCGGCGTGACATACAACACCGTGACCCGCCCTTCGTGACACCCCGCCAGCGCCAACGCGTGACGCAACGCCTGCAACGATGGACGCGACAGGTCCGTGGCGTAGAGAATGGACGCGTAATGGGGAACAGCGCTCATGTTGGCCATGGTCGACTCCTGGTATGCCTGTGCCTGCATGGGAAGCGCGCGCCTTGGGGAGCGAACGCGAAGCTATAGACCATCTCTATGGATACGCCAGCCCCGGAGAAAACGCTCCCGGAGGGCGTCCATGGCCCGCCGCCGGACAGTGCGAATCCGCACGGTATTCGATTCCACACGATTCTGTAGACTTGCAGCAGCGAGTATCCATAGGAAGAATCAATTTGTCCAAAATCGTCAAATTCGCATAGAGTGACGTCGCTCTTCGTGGGTTGACGTGGCGTGACGTCTGAAACGACACACTCCCCGGAGCGCTGTCCGGGGACAATGCGCCGAGGGCGCATGCTTCCCAACACCGGCCGCGAACACGTCCTGATTCGAGCCTTTCACCTCCGGGGAGGAAGACCATGTACGGCGTTGAACATCTCCAACATGTGCACCAGCAGACCATGGCCCAGCTGAACCGCGAACAACGCTACGCAGCACGCAAACGCAAAGCCGAGAGCGTGCGTTGGGAGCGCTCCCTGGACAAGCTCAAGTCCCTGCTCCACAAACAACCCTGGTCGTGACCAGGACGCAATCGCGCCGACAACGGAAGCTCCATCGTCTGCGGGGTTGACGCAAGACCAGACGCGCCCCCTACTCCCGGCGGCGCAGCAACCGCCTGTCGCCCACGCGCATGGTGATCTTTTCCTTGTCCAGCCACTCCAGCAGAGGAATGGCGTACTTGCGCGAAAGCCCCGTCAATTCACGGAATTCGCCGGGACCGAGATCCTCCGCCGTCTCGAAGTACCGACGCACGGCCGCCACCAGCGAAGCCACTGCACTTGCGTCGAAGTACATGTCCTCCTTCACCCGCACCAGGGTCCCCTCCCCTGTCAGCCGCGTCAACGCTGGCGTCGCCTCCTTCGCGGAGAGACTGTGCTTTTCCAGCACGTCTTTCAGATTGGGCGGTTGCGTCCCGGCCTCGCGGTACTGCTCGGCGATGGCTTCGGCCACGCTCTCCCCATCAGCGCCCAGGGTGGCTGTGTGACCCGGCAGCCGCAGCCGATCCTGCTCCAGCGCCACGCGCTCCTCTTTCACCAAACGTTCCAGCAGGATGTGCGCCAACTTCGGCGGCGCGGGCCGCATGGCCTGAGTCACAGCGCCGCGGGTGGCCCCGGGGGCGGCGGGGTCCTTCCGGTGGAAGACCTCCAGGAAGGCCAAGGCTTTTTCCATGAGCGTTTCACAAACGCCTGCTGCAGCGTAACGCCGGGACTCCTTGTCGAACAGCGTCGCTTCGCGCTGCCCGGAGAGGGTCTGGAGCATCTTCTCCAGGGGCTTGGAAGCCGCCCCCGTGGCCGCCTGCAACTCCGCGAAGGTCATCCCTGGAGGGCCGGCGCGCTGCAACCGCGCCACGACGCCGGCCTCCCCTTCCGCTGTGGCGAGCTGCGAGAGCGTCTCCAGGTCGTCTGCGCGGCGACGCACCCGTCTCCCGAATGGATTGATGACTCGGCCCCCGGCCACTGTACGTAACGGCGCAAAACTGCGCGCCACGAAGCGGTCGCCGGACACGGCGGGGAAGGGTTCGGTGAAGCGGGCCTGCGCCAGAGCTGTCTCCCCGGGGGCGAGCTTTTCACGATCGAAGAAGTAGAGCCGCGCCATGATCTCCGCGGCGCCGTGGTGGAAATGGACCTCCGCACGGTGACGCAACGGCCGTGGCGAGGACGCGAGGCAAGTGATTTCCAGGTCCCAAGCGAGCTGAGGGAAAAGCGAACCCGGCCGGGCCAGGGTGTCGCCGCGGCGCACCTCCGCCACCTCCAGCCCCGCAAGATTCACGGCTGTGCGGCGGCCGGCCGGAGCGCGCTCCACGCTCTCCCCATGGGACTGCAGCCCACGAACTTTGCTGACTTTTTCTCGTGGATAGAGGACCACCTCCTCCCCCGAGACGAACTCCCCGGAGATGAGCGTTCCCGTGACCACGGTGCCGTGGCCTTTCAGGGTGAAGACGCGGTCCACGGGAAGCCGCGCCAGATCCGAGCGGCCCTGGGGCTGGCAGGCGTCGGCGGTCTCCAGAAGGGCCTGCCGCAACGTCTCCACACCCTGGCCTGTATGGGAGGAAACCGGGATGAGCGGCGCGTCCTCCAGAAACGTGCCGTGCAGCGCGGCTTGGACGTCCTCGGCGGCGAGCTCCAAGAGCTCCTCGTCCACCATGTCCGCTTTGGTGAGGGCCACCAGGCCGCTTTCCACACCAAGGAGCTGACAGATTTCCAGGTGTTCACGCGTCTGCGGCATCACGCCCTCGTCTGCAGCCACCACCAGAAGCACGAAGTCCACGCCGGAGGCCCCCGCCACCATGTTCTTGACGAAACGCTCGTGGCCGGGGACATCCACAACGCCGAGCCGCCGGCCCGGGGCGAGGTCCAGGTGCGCAAACCCCAGTTCGATGGTGATGCCGCGCTTCTTCTCCTCGACGAGGCGGTCCGTGTCAACGCCGGTCAAGGCTTTGACCAGAGACGTCTTGCCGTGGTCGATGTGGCCGGCCGTGCCCATGACGAGGGCGGGCGCTGCGTTGGATGCTGGGGACATGGTGTGCGTCGCCTCTCTCAGCTTTCCAGGAAGACGCGGAAGGCGTGGGCCGTGGCGTAGAGGTCCGCCTTGCTGACGAGCTCGAAGGGGCCATGCATGGAGAGCACGGCGGGGCCGAAGTCGATGATGTCCATGCCGTACTTGGCGAGGTACATGGCCACGGTGCCGCCGCCGCCTTGGTCCACGCGGCCGAGTTCCGCCATCTGCCAGGGGACGCCCTGGTCGTTCAGCAGCTTCCGCAGCCAGGCGACGTATTCCGGATGGGCGTCGTTGGCGGAGTATTTCCCACGTGATCCCGTGAACTTGCAGAACGCCGGCCCGTAGCCCATGAAGGCCGCGTTCAACTTCTCGTGCAGCTCCTGATAGTCCGGATCCACGGCGGCGTGCACGTCTGTGGAAAGCGCCTTGGCTGCAAACATGGCTTGCCGCAAGGGGACGTCGGGGGACCACGCCGCGAGCAGATCTTCCAGGGTGTACTCGAAGAAGCGGGACTTGGCGCCGGTGGAGCCTTCGGAGCCGATCTCCTCCTTGTCGTAGAAGAGCGCGATCTGCGTGTGTTCCGGCGGTGTTGTGCTGTTGAGCATGGCTTCCAGTCCCGCGAAGACGCAGATGCGGTCGTCGTGGCCGTACCCGCCGAGCATCGACCGGTCCAGTCCCACATACCGCGCCGGCCCCGCTGGCACGCCCTGCAGTTCCGCGGAGTAGAGATCCTCCTCGCGCACGCCGTACTTATCCAGCAGAATGTCGAGAATCCGTGTCTTCACGGGCGTGGCTTCCCGGGCTTTGGCGTCCTTCTTCTCCAGCTCTGTGGCGTCTTCGGGGGCTTCGCCGCCATTGGCCTTGAGCGGTTCGTGCCCCATGATGAGCGAGAGTTTCTCGGCGTCGAAAGCCTCGCTCAGCTTGCTCTGCGCCTGCTTTTGCGCCAAGTGCGGCAACAGGTCCGCCACGGCGAAACAGGGCTCGTCCTCGGCTTCGCCCAGCGTGACGCGGAGGACCTCGCCGTCCGTCTTGACGATGACGCCATGGATGGCCAGCGGCCGCGACAGCCACTGGTGCTTGCGGATGCCTCCGTAGTAGTGGGTCTTGGCGAGGGCGACGCCGGCTTCCTCGTAGAAGGGTCGCTGTTTCAGGTCCAGGCGGCAGCAGTCGGCGTGCGCGCCCAGCAGCCGAAAGCCGTGGCTCATGTCCTTCCGACCACGGCGGGCCAGCAGCACCGTCTTGTCATGGAACACCTGCAGATACGCGCCGGCGGCGGGGTCCTCGGAGAAGCCGGCGGCGCGGGCGGCGTCAGCCACGTAATGCGCCACCTCGCGCTCGGTCTTGCAGGTGGAAAGATAGCGGAGATAGCGCGCGGCGAGGTCGTCCATGGCGGCGCGGTCGGCCTCGCCGCTGTAGCGTTCCCAGCAACTCGTGGCGTGAAAATACAGGGGGGATTCAGACATCATCGAACCGTCTATCCTTGGCTGTTTGGTGAGTGGGTTGATGCGCCGGCGGTCAAGAATTCACGCTGCAGGCCACGTCCCTCGCGCAGCAGCGGCGACCAGCCCGGCCGCCAGCGCCAGCTCGTGGTCCTGCAGGGTGCGCGGGTCCAGATGGAAGGCCCCTTCCTCGATGCGGCCCACCAGAGGCGGATCCCCGGCCAACAGCGCATCGCGCAGACGCTCCAGAGAAGCGTGCGCCGCGCGGGGACGCAGCCGCGCCAGACGCGTGGGCAGGTCGCGTTCCGGGAAGGAGCCGCCGCCCACCCGCGAGACCCCGGGGACGACGTCCGCCTCGGCCACATCCACTGTCTGCTCTTGCAGGAGCTGCGCCAGCCGAGCGGCCTTGGCGTCCAGGTCCTGGGGGGACGCCGTGATCATGGCGAGGGTGGGGATCTTGCGTCGCGCCTCCTCCGGGTCCAGATAGAGCCGAAGCGTGGCCTCCAGCGCCGCGAGGGTCATCTTGTCGATCCGCAGGGCGCGGTTCATGGGATTCTTCTTGATCTGTTCGATGTACGCAGCCGAGCCCACGATGATTCCCGCTTGCGGGCCGCCCAGCACCTTGTCCCCGCTGAAGAGCAACACGTCCGCGCCTTGGGCCAGCTTCTCCTGTACGGTGGGTTCGTAGCCGAAAGCGAAGGGAGCGAGATCCAAAAGCGCGCCGCTGCCGAGATCCTCGATGACGGGAATGCCCTTCGGCGCGGCGATGTCCTTGAGCTCCGGCACGGTGGTTTCGCGGGTGAAGCCGATGATGCGGAAGTTGGAGCAGTGCACCTTCAAGAGCGCGGCCGTGTGTTCCGTGATGGCAGTGGCGTAGTCTTCGGGGTGTGTGCGGTTGGTGGCGCCCACCTCCACCAGGGTCGCGCCGGATTTGGCCATGACGTCCGGCACGCGGAAGCTTCCGCCAATTTCCACCAGCTCCCCGCGGGAGACGACGACCTCCCGGCCCTTGCAGAGGGTGTCCAGCACCAGCAACACGGCGGCGGCGTTGTTGTTCACCACCAAGCCGGCTTCGGCGCCGGTCACGCGGCGCAGGATGTCCTCCACGTGGCTGTAGCGGCTGCCGCGTTTGCCTGTCGCCAGGTCGAACTCCAGGTTGGAATAGGCGCCGCATGCTTCGGTCACGGCGCGGGTGGCTTCGTCCGCCAGCAGGGAGCGACCAAGATTCGTGTGGATGACCACCCCCGTGGCGTTCAGCACCCGCCGGAAGTGGGGCCGCGCGCGCTGTCGCACCACGGCTTCCAGCCGGGGCAGCAGCGCCTCCGGCGCAAGGGCCTCGGCAGTGGCTTCGCCGGCGCGGATGGACGCGCGGGTCTCGTCCAGAGCGTCGTTCACCAGGGCCTTCAGGAGCGGCCGCGGCGCGGGTATGGGCTCTTGCGCCGAGTGCAAGGCCTCCAGCACGGCGTCCACCGAAGGCAGCATGCGGTATAAGGAATGCGTGTCGTTCATGGCTCGTCACAAGCAAGTGGACCCAGGAGGTGGGGCTTGAGTGTAAAGAAGGCGCTCAACAAATACAAGGAGCCGCAAACGAGCAGCGGCGCTTCGGCCGCAGGCGTGTCCGGCGCCGCCTGCACTGCTGCGGCGACATCGTTGAGGCGGTGCGCATCCAGCGCGACACGGCGCAACGCCGCCACGATCTCTCCGGCCGGCCTCGCCCGCGCCACATCCGGCAGTTCCGGCGCCAAGACGAGGGCTCCCGCCGGAAGCGACTTGGCCAGCGCCGTCGCCATGGCCGACAGGTCCTTGTCCGCCAGGCAGGTGAAGATCACCGCCGTCGGCGCGAGTCCCCGCTCATCCATTGCCGTGGCGAGGGCGCCCAGGGCCTGTGGGTTGTGCGCGCCGTCCAGCAGCAGCCAGCGGCCGTCCGCATCGCACACATGCTGCATTCTCCCCGGGATGACCGTGCGCCCCAACACCCGGGTGATGGCTGCGGGGTCCACGGGGTGATCGTGCTCCGTGGCGACGAGCAGCCACAAGGCCATGGCCAGCCGACCATTTTCTCGCAGGAATCCGGGGAGCGCGGCGAAGGCGTCCTCGAACTGATCGGGCGGGCGGGCTTCCAGCAGGCGGCAGCGTCGGAGCAACGCCGCCTTGTCCAGCGCGAACCGCGCGGCTTCCTCCTGCCGGATGGTGACGGCCGTTCCCCCTTCCAGCATGGCGTCAGCCTTGTCCGCAGCGATTTCCGCCAGGGTCTCCCCCAGAACGTTGACGTGGTCCAGCCCCATGCGGGTGAAGCCAACATAGGGCGCGCGCAGCGCCGTGGTGGCGTCGTGACGACCGCCGAGGCCCGCTTCGAACACGGCGAAATCCACCGACGCGTCCCGGAAAGCGACGGCGGCCATGGCCGTCAAGAATTCGAAATACGTCAATGGCGCGGCCTCCTGTGCGTTGTGCACGGCGTTGGCTGCCGCAAGCCACGCCGCGACGGACAGGCAGGGCCCTTCGCGCTCGGGAGTCTCCTCCGGACCGATGATCCGGATGCGCTCCCGGGGGGTGCGGAAATGGGGTGAGGTGTAGAGCCCCGCGCGCAAGCCGTGAGCAGCGGCGAGCCCCGCCAGCAGCGCGGCCGTGGAGCCTTTGCCGTTGGTGCCAACCACCTGCGCCGCGAGGTAAGGCGGCCGGCGGAGCTCCAGGGCGTCCAGACAGCGTTCGATGCGCGCCAGGGAGAGATCCATGTGGAAGAGGCCGAGGCCTTCCAGAAAGGCGTCGAAGGCTTCGAGGGAATCGAAATACGACATGCCTTGGGATGCAGGGGAAGCGTGGGGAAGTCAAGGCCGCCGCGTGCAATGGAGGCCCGTGGACGTCGCTGCTCTGGCCTGCTCCACTTGACTGCGCGGCGCCTTCCCGTATAGAAAACGAGGTTTACGCGAGGTTCCGGCAAGACCGCCGGCCCCTGGGCGTACGCGTGCGGCATTAGCTCAGTTGGATAGAGCATCGGCCTTCAAGACAAGGAGTGCCCCTCGGGAAACCGTGGGTGCAGAACCGGCCAAATTCGGGGAACCCTGCGCCGTCTTCGCGCGGCATGGCGATCCCGAGCCAAGCCCGACGCCCCGTGCAGGCGAAGGGAAGGTGTAGAGACTAGACGGTCGGCGCCTACCCCCGGCTCATGCAGCCGGGCACGGCGAAGGGATAGTCCGGACCACGAACACGCTCCCCGTGGCGGAGAAATCCGAAGTGGTGCGCTAAGCCGACGGTCCCGGGTTCGAATCCTGGATGCCGCGCCAAATTTCAATCTTCGTGGATCCGTGAGAGTCCTCAAGCGCAACGAAATCAGCCGCTTGGCATTCTCTTGGGTCCACGGGGGTTCTTTTTGACCCGTTGACGGCCCTACGGAATGTGGAAGCAGCCCCGGCGTCTTTGACAACTCCAGCAGGCCGCAGTAGGGTACGCGCACGTTCGGTCCGCCGCCCCAGCATGGGCCTTGCCCATTCCGTTGCGCGCGGGCGTCTTGTCCTCCACTTCGGGTCAACTTACCACGGTGAACCGCCCATGACCAAAGTCCACGCCGTCTGCATCAGCTCAGAGACGGGCACACGCAAGCACACCGTCGAGACCATTACCCTTGTCGAAGATTACGGTGTGGAAGGCGACGCCCATGCCGGTTCCCATCGGCAGGTGAGCCTGCTCGATCTGGCAAGCATCGAACGCCTCCAGCCGAAGCTTTCTTCACTCGGCCCCGGAGACTTCGCCGAGAACATCACGCTGGAGGGCTTCGATCTCTCCCAGGCGCACATCGGGCAACGTCTTGAAATCAATGACGTCGTGTTGGAAATCACCCAGATAGGCAAACAGTGCCACCACATGTGCGACATCCGCAAGCAGGTCGGCGCCTGCGCAATGCCCAAGGAAGGGCTCTTCGCCCGCGTGTTGCGCGGCGGCAGCATTGCTCCCGGCGACGCCGTCAAGCCCTGACCTGACGGCGGATCCTGCCGCGTCCGTCCACTGTCTTCCATCCCATTTTTTCGCCCATCACCCTGACCCGCCGCACCATGCCGGAACAGGCGTTCCCGGCGTGGCGTCTCGTCGGAGTTTTGGGCTTGTGTCCTGAATCAGTCCGGTAGCGCGTGGCGCGCGTCCCGACAGTGGCGGATTTCTTCGTGGCGTCGTCTGCGCGTGGAAAGGAGTGGGTGTTGCGGACCAGATCGATATGATCAGGGTCTCGTCGCAACGCGCTCGCCTTGCATCGCGAAGGCTCTCCCACCCCGCGCCGGAAAACCATGCGCCGCGACGGCGCTGCTCAACAGGCGCCGCCCTCTTCCTTCAGCCGCTGCACCACATTGGCGAGCGCCCCCACCTGCCCGCTCATGTCGCGCAAGGCGGCGTTGGTGTCTGCGATGCGGCGGGCGGTGTCCAGCGCGATATGGCTGATCTCGTCCACTGAGCGGTTGATCTCCTCCGTGGAAGCGGACTGTTCTTCCGCGGCGGTGGCGATGGACTGGATGCGCGACGCCGAGGCCTCCACGCCCTGGACGATGCCCTCCAGCACGCGGCCGGACTGATTGGAACGATCGGTGGCTTCCGCGATGCGCGCGACCATGGCTTCCATGCTCTGGATGTTGGACCGCGAGGCGTCCTGAATGGCCGTGATGGAGGACCCCACCTCCTTGGTGGCGCCCATGGTTTTTTCCGCCAGCTTGCGCACCTCGTCCGCCACCACGGCGAAGCCCCGGCCCGCTTCGCCGGCTCGCGCAGCTTCGATGGCGGCGTTCAGCGCCAGCAGATTCGTCTGGTCCGCGATGTCCTCGATGACCGTCATGATGCGGCCGATGTCCTCCACTTGCCGACCAAGCTGGTCCATCTTCGCCTTGACGCCTTCGGACTGGTTCGTCACGTCGCTCATGGAGGCGACGGTCTGGTTCACCACTTCCGCGCCTTCCAGCGCGTGCTTGCGGGATTCGATCGCCTGGTCCGCGGTCTCTGAGGCGTTGTTGGCCACCTCCAGCACGGTGGCGCTCATTTCCTCCATGGCGGTGGCTGCGCCGGCGATGCGGTCGCGCTGGGTGGCGGCGCCGCGGGTGATCTCGTCCGACTGCGTGGTGATCTCCTCGGCTGCCGCCGAGAGGCGGATCACCACCTCCTCCAGCCGGGTGGAGGCGTCCAGCATGCCTTCGCACCGCGCGCGCTCCGCTTTCACCCGCGCTTCCTCCGCCACGCGGCTCGCGGCTTCGGCTTCCTGCGCTTTGCTTTGCGCTTCCAGGGACTTGCGCTCGATTTCTTCGATGTTGTCCTTCAGCAACCCCACCGCGCCGTTGAGAGCGGTGAAGATGGCGCCTATCTCGTCGGTGCGGTCGTGCTCGATGCGTGCGCTGTAATCCCCTCTGGAGACAAGCGAAAGCGCGTGGTTCATGCGGCCGAGCGGACGCAGCACCACCCGGTCCATGAAGATCCAGAGCACGGCGATGACCAGCAGCAAGGCCCCGGCGTTGCCGAGGATACCCGTTTCGATGAGCTCGTTGACAGGTGTTTCGATCTCAGCGGCGTCGATGACGCCCACGAACTTCCAGCCCAGCTCCGGCGAGGTGTAGACGCTGGCGTAGACCGGCTTCCCCCGCAGCGTCGTCTCCACCAGCCCTTCGTCCTTGGCGAAGAACCGGGTGTAGGCGTCTCCATCAATGGCGTCGACATTCTTGAAATTGTTCTGCGGCTGTCGGGGGTCCGCCAGCACGGCGCCGTCATCCTGAATGACGATGACGTACCCCGTCTCGCCCAGCTGCAGCTCGGCCACCATGGTGGTGAGATCGTCCAGGGAGATGTCGATGGCCGCCACGCCGAGCAACGAACCGCGCTGGTCCTGAAAGGCCTTGGCGACGCTGAACATGGTTTGCCCGTCCGTGGAGACGTACGCCGAGGAGGCGATGGCCTTCTGCGGGGAAGCGGCCGATTCCTCGTACCAGGGCCGTTTGCGGGGGTCGTAGCCGCCGGGGAGCTCCGTGTCCGTGGAGATGAGGAACGCGCCGTGTCTGGTGCCCACGTAGACGTCCGTGTACGCCTCGTGGTGGGACTGCACCAGGAGGAAGAACGCCGTGAGCTGCTGACCGAGGACATCGTCGGGGTCCGGAGCGGCCGGCCTGGCCGCTTCGTCGTCCAGATAGGTCGTCATCTCCGGGTGGACGTCCTGCAAGGGCGGATAGGCGGCGACCATGGCGATGTTCGCTTTCGCCTGGTCGATGAAGAGCGTCATGGCCTCGTCCACCTGAGCGAGCTGACCCGCGCTGGAGCGTACGAACGTGGAGAGCGAGTACGTCTCGAACTTGTTGGCGATGAAGGCGAAGACGATGGCGAGCGGGATGACGATGGCCACCACCAGCCCGACGATGATGGTGTGCTTGACGGAGCCGCGGAACATGGTGCTACCCCCTACGTCAGTGGGCGCCGGCGGCTGCCGGCATGCGGCGCGTCGGCGCTCCCCAAACGCCGATGCGAATCATCCTGGTACGGTCATGTGATGTCACCATACCCGAGCATGGTTACGACCCGGTGTCGGCAGCTGCGAGGAAACGTCACGGCAGGGAGGACGCCCGCATCCCTCCGGCGTCGCACGGCGCCTCCTCGTGTGGATTTCCACGACCCCGCGTCGATATGGAAGCGGTTCCGGGCGCCCGGATGTCAACAAATCTATATAAAAGAGGACAATCAACACATGCTCGAGCAGAAAAAATCGACTGATCGACAGGATGTCACACGCGCGTCATGGCGGGGTGACATTGTTCCGCCTACGTTTCCGCGTCTGCGTCATCCCATTCTCCACGCGACGCATCACGCTCCGAGCCCACCCCCAGTCAGGAGGCGACGCCATGGCCACGGTCGATGAGACGGTGCATCTCTGTCAGCGGACCCTGCAACTCAAAACCTGCACGTTCCTGGAGCCCCCGACCCCGGGCAAAGGCGTGCGCCTGGGCGTCTACCAGGTCCAGGCCGACTGCGGCGAGGGCGCCACGGCCAAGAACATGGCTCGCCTGGAAGACGCCGTGGGTGTGGCTGCAGCGCAAGGCGTGCAGCTTCTTGCGTTTCCGGAGCTCTACGTCTCCGGCTACACCTTGAGCCCCGCCGACGCCCGCGCCGTGGCCGAGCCTTTGGACGGCCCCAGCGTCACCCGGGCCCGCGAAGCAGCCAAGGCCCATGGCGTGGCGTTGCTCGTCCCTTATCCGGAAAAGGCCGAGACTCCGGCCGGCGAACGCCTGTATGACGCCATCGCCATCATCGCAGCGGACGGCGGCCTCGTCGCCAGCTATCGCAAGACGCATCTCTACGCACAGCAGGAGCGCGACGACTTCGCCTTCGGCGACGTGCTCTCCCCTGTCTTTCCGGTGAACGACTTCCCCGTGGCCGTGCTGAACTGCTACGAATGCGAGTTCCCGGAGCTGACGCGCATCCTGGCGTTGCGCGGCGCCAAGCTGGTGGTGGGCCCCACGGCCGCAGACCATTATTACAAGATGGCCGACGGCAAGCGCAGTCCCGTGCCCTACCCGGACATTTCCACCACGCTCATTCCAGCGTACGCCTACGCCAACGACATCTTCTACGCCTACGCCAACCGCGCCGGCTACGAACGCCGCGGCGACAACCATTGGCGCTATCGCGGCAACTCCATCGTGTGCGGACCGCATGGAGACGTCATCGTGGCGGCCGGGCACGACCAGGACACCCTGCTGGTGGCGGACTGCGTGCCGGAAGCGTATGGACCCACCCACCCGGAGGAGCCCACCTACGACTACCTGAAGGACCGCCGGCCGGACCTCTACGGCGACCTGACGGCGACCTCGGCAGCGTTCCGCCCCGGCGGCTGGACCTATCCCCGCCACCAGGACGGCAAGGAGCTCGGCCGGGAGAAATAGACCAGTCGAAGCCGCCGCATCCCATCCGCATCTCTCACCCCAGGAGGAACTGCATGCTCCACGGCAACCGCCCGCGTCGCATCAAGGACGACTCGCTCGTCACACCATCCTTCGGCTCGCGCATCTGCGCCTGTGAAGCCCCCAAGTACCGCATGCCCGACGCGGAGATTCCAGCCAAAGCCGCCTATCAGATCGTCCGCGACGAGACCATGCTCGACGGCAACGCCCGGCTGAACCTCGCCACCTTCGTCACCACGTGGATGGAGGACGAAGCGCGCGCGCTGATGCTGGAGACCGCCGAACGCAACATGATCGACAAGGACGAGTATCCACAGACCGCCGAGATCGAAGCGCGCTGCGTGAACATCCTCGCAGACCTTTTCAACGCGCCTGAACACGACGACACGACCAAAGGCGCTTGCGGCTGCTCCACCACGGGCTCCAGCGAAGCCGCCATGCTCTGCGGCATGGCCATGAAATGGAAGTGGCGCGCCCGCCGCAAGGCCCAAGGCAAACCCGCGGACAAGCCCAACATGGTGATGTCCATCGGCGTACAGGTCTGCTGGGAAAAGTTCTGCCGTTACTGGGAGATAGAGCCCCGCTACGCCCCCTTCCGGGAAGGCCGCTACACGCTCGATCCCGCCGAGGCCATGGCGCTCTGCGACGAAAACACCATCGGCGTGGTGGGCATCCTCGGCGTGACCTACACCGGCGCTTACGAGGATATCGCAGCCCTGGACGCCGCCTTGGAGAAATACAACAGCCGCACCGGCCACGAAGTCCCCCTCCACGTGGACGCCGCCAGCGGAGGCTTCGTCGCGCCGTTCATCCAGCCGGAGCTCGCCTGGGACTTCCGCCTCAAATGGGTCAAGTCCATCAATGTCTCCGGCCACAAGTACGGTCTCGTCTACCCCGGCGTGGGCTGGGCCGTCTGGCGAGACTGGACCGAGCTCCCCGAGGAGCTCATCTTCCGCGTGAACTACCTTGGCGGGGAGATGCCCACCTTCGCGTTGAACTTCTCCCGCGCCGGCTCCAACGTGGTGGCGCAGTACTACAATTTCCTGCGGTTGGGGCGGGAAGGCTACCGCCGCATCCAGCAGACCAGCCAGGACACCGCGCTCTACCTTTCCGACGCCATCGCCGCCATGGGCCCCTTCGAACTCATCAGCCGCGGCGACGAGCTCCCCGTCTTCTGCTGGAAACTCAAGGAGCCGATGGGCTTCACCCTCTTCGACCTCGCCGAGCGGCTGCGCCACCGCGGCTGGCAGGTTCCCGCCTACACCATGCCCGAAAACGTGGAGACCATGGCCGTGCAGCGCATCGTGGTGCGCGAGGACTTGCGCAGGGACATGGCCTCCCTCCTGCTGGAGGACATCGAAGCCGCCGTGGCGGCGCTCAGGAAGTGCAGCTGCCCCGTCACCAAGCCCGCAGACACGGGCAAGACGCACAAGGTCTGCTGACCAGACCGATGCCGCCAGCCGTACGGAGGACGCCGGTCAGCACGGCCGGCGTCCTCCTTATCCTGCGGGCGTCACGGCGCATGACGCAAGACGACCGCCGGGCGCCATCGCCGGCTCGCCCTCCTGGGCGCTGTTCCTGATGGATTCCCTTGAATGAGGGGCCGGAGCCTGCCCACCCACCGGGCCTGCCCACCCACCGGGCCTGACCGAACCGCCCTCAGCACCATTCGCCGACAAGCGGATACATCACCGGTGGGTTGAAGATGTCGAACGGTAAATTCAGCTTCGCGCGGATAGCCTCCAGCTGCGGACAGTTGTAGACCATCCGCTTCGGCTCCATGAAGGCTTCGCCCTTGCCGCAGTCCGCCAGGATCTTGTGGGCGTGGAAGACGGGGATGTACTTGCGGATGTCACGCTTGTAGGAAAGCGTGAAGGTCTCGGGGAACTCCGGCGTGTTCTGAAACTCCGGCGGCGGGACCTGGAAATGCTTCATGGTCTTCACCCTGGCCAAGGCGTGGAGGTCCACGTGGTGCGGTATCTCCAGATAGAGTTTGCCGACGCTCAGCCCGGAGATGACGAGGAGCTCCAGCAGGCTGATGGGCGTGAACCAACGCAGATGCCCCGTGTGCCACAGTCCCGGTCCATAGGGAAAGAATCCCGAGAGAATCTTGTACTGCAGCCGCCAGAAATGGATGTTCGGCGTGGCCAGAAACAGCCGGCCTTCCTCGTGGAGCAGCGTGCGGATGAGGCCGAGAGTCCGCCAGGGATCGAAGAGGTGTTCCACCACGTCATGCAGGATGATGTAGCGGAAATACCCCTCGTATTCATGGAACTGCTCGAAGTCCGTCTCGATGTTGGCGGCCCAAAGCTTGTCCACCAGGTCGTGCAGGGGGGCCGAATCCGGCGCGTTCACCTCCACGCCGTGGAGCGTCGTGCAGCCCTTGTCCCGCTGCAGCCGCAGCAAAAGGCCGCCGTCCCCGCAGCCGACATCCAGAATGCGCGAGGCCCCTTCCGGAATCATGGTGTAGATGTTGCGACGAAAGGGCGATTTCTCGATGATGGCGTCGACCAGAGCGGCGCGTTCCATGGGACTCGTCCTTGCTGAGGGTCTACCGTGACCCAATCGGCCTCGGCCCCCTCTCATCCCTATGCGCAAACTCCGGGAATTGCAACGCAAGGCCACGGCGCGGCCTTGTCCTGCCGACCCGGACCGCAGCGGCGACGCACCCGTTGTCCGAAAAACGCGCCCAGCTCGAAGGACGCACCCCCATGCCCCCAAGCCACCCCAAGTCGCCAAGTCGTGAAGTCGTAAAGTCCTCAAATGTCGAAATCCTGAAGACGCGCCGCCTGAAGGACGCCCTTCGAGCAAGCCGTCCCCCTCTCCACCAGAGCTGACGAGCGCCGGACCCCGCACGCCATGGCGCCCCCTCTCCGGCGAAGTCGGGGGTTGACCGGAGAGGACGGGAGCTCGTCCGGAGTTCAACCGGGGCGCGTCCGGGTTTGTCAGGACGTGTTCGGGCGTGTTCGGGCGTGTCCGGTTTTTTCAGGACGCGTTCGGGCGTGTTCGGGTTTGTCCGGGTTTGTCCGGGCGTGTTCGGGGCGGATGTGAACCCCTCTAGGCGATGGCGGCCGCTTCACGCGCGCCGCGCATGCCGGGCAGACGCCGCGCGCAGAACCCGTACGCCGCCGGGATGAAATACAACGCCATGAGGGTGGAGCCCAGCACCCCCACCGCCAGGACGATGGAGAGGGAGGGCCAGAAGTCTCCGCCCACGAACAGCAAGAGCGGCAGGAAGCCGCCGCTGGTGGTGAGCGTGGTGGAAAGGACGTGACGCAGACAGCCTTCCACCTCGTCGGCGATGGCTTCGTGGTCGCCGGCCCTGGCCTTGGGGTTGGCGCGGATGGCGGCCAGCACCACGATGTTGTCGTTGAAGGTTACGCCCACCAGCCCCAGCGCGCCGAGAATGGTGTTGAAGCTCACGGGGAAGCCGATCATCCACGTGGCGAGCTGACTCATGCCGAACGCGCCCGCTGCTGTCACGCCCAGGAGCGCGGCCAGGGTCACGCTGCGGAAGGCGAGGATGATGGTCGCCGCCGTGATGGTGACGAGCACAGGCAGGTGCTTGAGCAGTTGCGCTCGGGCTTCGCCCTCTTCCTCTGTCTCGCCGCCGATGGTGAGCCGGTAGCCTGGCGGCAGTTCGAAGCCCTGATCCTGCAGTGTCGCCAGCACGTCGTTGGTCACCTCGATGGCCAGCGCGCCTTCCACCGTATAGCCTTCCACGGTGTTGGCCCGCACGCCGTTGAACCGCGCCACGCCGGCCAGTTCGGGTCGCACGTCCAGCCGCCCCAGGGCGTCCAGCGGAGCGCCGTGGCCTGCTCCGGCGGCCACGCCCTGGGTCGGGATGAATCGGAGGTCCCCCACCTGACGCAGGTCGCCGCGGATATCGTCCGCCACACGCAGCCGGACGGGCATGTTGGTGAGCTCCTCCAGCACGCTGCCGCCGCGCACGCCCTCCAGCTGGGTCTGGAGTTGTCCGGCGAGGTCCGTCAACACGAACCCGGCGCGCCGCGCTTCCTCTTCATCCACGTCCAGCCAGACCTTCGCCTCCCCCCGCGCCATGGTCATGCGGGTGGCGGCTATCTTGGGGTGTTCCTGCATGGCGCGCCGCACGGCGTCGCCGAGGTCCTGCAGCACGGGGATAGACGTTCCGAAGAGCCGGAACTGCAAGTCGGCGAGCACGGGGGGGCCCTGTCCGAATTCCCGCACGGTGACAAGCGCTTCGGGGAACGCGTCCTCCAGCTCGGCCTGCAGCGCCGGCGCCAGAAAGTCCACTTGCTGTTTGTTCTGCGTGGTCACGACGCCATGCCCGTAGTGCGGTGAATTGTCCCGGTTCATCACCAGATTGTAGTAGACTGTAGGGAAACTGCCCCCGGCCAGCCAGGAAATGGACGAGACTTCCGGATGCGCGCGGATGTGTTCGTCCAGGCGCATGGCTGTTTCCATGCTTTGGTGGACGGAGGTTTCGCGGTCCATCCAGAATTCCACTTCGAACATGTTGCGGTCCACCGGCGGGAAGAACTGGCTCCCCAGGGTGGGCGCCACGGCCAAGCCGGCCAGGGGCAGCGCCAGCCCCACCAGCACCCCCACCCACGGCGTGCGCATGCCCAGCAGCAGGCTGGCCCGAAAGGCCTCGGCCAACCGCCGGGATCGGACGCCCCGTGCGAGAAAACCACCCGCGCGATCTTCCGTCCCCCTGGATGCGAAGAGCCCGGCCAAAGCTGCGATGAGCGTCATGGAGACGAGAAAGGACGCCGCGATGGCCATGATCACGCTGCCCCCGATGGAGCCCACGAAATCCCCCGCGTTGCCGGGCATCAGCAGGATGGGCGCGAACGCCAGGATGGTGGTGAGGGTGGAGCTGAACAGCGGCACGGCCAGGTGCGAGACCGCCTGCCGGGCGGCTTCCTCCCGGGGGAGGCCTTGCCGCAGTTTGGCGCTGATCTCGTCAACCACCACGATGGCCGTATCGATGAGCAGGCCCAGCGCGATGATCATCCCGAAAATGGACATCTGGTGCAGCGCGCCGCCGGTGAGGCTCAGCGTGTAGAGCGAGAGACCTGCCGTGAGCGGCAAGGCTGCGCCCACCAACAGGGCCTGGCGCCATCCCATGCTGAAGAACACCACCACCATGACCACGGCGGCGCCCGCAGCCAGGTTCCACCCCAGGGAGGCGAGCCGCTCTTGCGTATATATGGACTGATCGAACACGGTGACCAGCGCCACGCCGGGTCCCACCGTCTTGTCGAACTCGGCGAGGGCCGTTTTCGCGTCCCGGCTCCAGACGTCCACACGCTGGCCCACGTCCATGCGCGCGCCCACCAGCACGGTGCGCCGCCGGTCCGTCATGGCCACTTCCGCCGGCGGGTCCCGCCACGCCTTCTCGATGGCGGCGATATCCCGTAGACGGACCACCCCGCCGGCGGCGTCCACCACCAATGGCGTTTCCCCCACCCGCGTCACGGAGTCCAGAGCGCCCTCCACTTCCATCAGCAGATCCATGCGCTGGCTGCGCACCACCCCGGCCGGGGATTTGGCGTCCGCGCCGGCGGCGAGCGCCGCGGCTTGCGCCGTGGTCAGCCCCAGCAAGGCGAGCTCGCGCTCGTCCACGGTCACCAGCACTTCCTCCTCGGGCTCGCCGTAGAGACGCACCAGCTCCGTGCCGGGGACATTGCGCAGCGCGTCGGCCAGGTCCTCGGCCACCCGGTTCAGCACCCCCATGCGCACGGGTCCGGCCGTCTCCCACGTCACTCCCACCAGCAGGGTGAAAGCCACGGCGCCGCGCTGGTCATCGAAGATCGAGGGGAGCACGCCCTCCGGGAAACGCGTCTGGGCGTCGGCGAGCTTGTCGCGGATGTCTGCGAAGATCTCCTGGTTGACCTGCGCCGTCACCGCGTCGTCCAGCTCCACGGAGACCACGGAAACGCCGGCGCGGGAGGTGGAGGTGAACTCCTTGATTTCCGATATTTCCTGCAATTCCGTTTCGATGGGCTCGGTGACGAGGGCTTCCACCCGCTTGGCCGAAGCCCCTGGGAACTGGGTGATGATGATGCAGTTGCGGTTCGTAAGGCGCGGGTCCTCCTGCCGGGGCAAGCCCGAAAACGCGCTGGCGCCCCCAACCAGGATGACCAGCACGGCCAGTACGAGCAGGTGCTTGTTGCGCATGAGCGTGACGACGGGGGACGGCATGGATCATCCCCTCCCGCCCGGATTCTTCTCCGGCGCGCCGCCGAGGGCGTCTCCCTCCACCGCGGACCCCACCCGCACCGGCATCCCCTGGACGAGCCGATGCGCGCCTTCCGCCACCACCAGCTCCCCGGGGAGCAAACCGCCGCGCACGTACGCCACCGCGACCCCGCCTGCAGACGAGGCGGTCGATCGCGTGTGGAGGAGCTCCAGTTCGCGCAGCTCGATGACGCGTCCGCCCGCGCCATCCGGCGCCGCCACGAAGCAGGACCACAGACCGCGGGAGTTCTCCGTCATGGCGGCCAGAGGCAGCCAGAAGCCCGGCGTCGTCACGGTCCGCGACAAGGGCAACCGGACCAGCTCGCCTGCACGCAAGCGCCGCCCTGCCCCATGTGCGCCGCGCGCGGCCGCCACATCCCCCGGCGACGGCGTTTCCATGTCTTCGTCAAGCGCCAGCAGGACTTCCACGGTGCGGCTGCGGTCGTCCAGCTGCGGGAGGACAGCTTCCACCACGCCCGAGACCTCTCGGCCGTTGACGCGCACCTGACGACGCTGCCCCTGAGCCAACACGGCCGCAGCGCTGACGCTGACGCCCACCCGCGCCCGAGGCCGTCGAGTCTCCAACAGAGCGAGGACGGGCTCGCCGGCCGGCAGCACCCGGCCCTCATCCACGAAGCGCCGGGCCACCACGCCGTCGAAGGGCGCGCGCGCTTCGGATTTCTGCAGATCCACCCGCACCTGGCTCAAGGTCGCCTGGAGACGGTCCACGGCTGCAGCCGCTGCAGCGAGGCGAAGTCTGGCTTCGTCATATTCCTGCTCGGAGATGGAATCCCGCCGAAAGACACGCTTCTGCCGTTGGTGCGTCAGCTCGGCGAGGTCGCGTTGCGCTTCGGCCTCGCGCAAGGCCGCCGCCAATTCGTCGCGACGGGCTTCCAGCCGGCTGGTGTCCAACCGCGCAAGCACTGCGCCTTGCCGCGTGGTCTCGCCCTCGTCCAGAAGGACATGCGCCACGGAGCCGGCGATCTCGAAGCCGATTTCGCTCGTGCGGCGCGACTCGACCCGGCCGATGAAGTCCTGCATGATCGTATAGGATTGACGTTGCTCTGCGGGCGTCACGCGCACCATGAGCGGCGGCGAGACCGGCGTGGGCTCGGTAGCCAGACGACGCTCCGCGAGACCGCGAATGGCGAAGACGCCTGCGCCGAGCATCAGCAACAGCGCCACGAGAAAAAACGCGCCCTTGCGGGCGGTGCGGCTTGACATGAAATTGCTCCGTACGTCTCTCTGCGTGCTAGGGGCGTGCTAGGGGCGTGCTAGGGGCGTGCTAGGGGTGGGCTAGGGGCGGGCGAGCCCCATGAACATTTCTTCCAACAAGATGAAACCCTTGGCGCTGCGCTCCAGCCGTGAGCGCATCACCGCGCCTTCCCAGGCGAAGACGAGGAACTCCGCCAGACGCTCGGCCGGGAGGTCCGCGCGCAGCTCTCCTGCAGCCTGCGCCGCCTCGATGAGCGCCTGACAAGTGGCGGTGAGGCCGCCGAGCCAGCGCCACGTCTCCTGGCGGATCATCTCGCTCTTGTCGGCCAGCTCCAGCGCCATGTTCCCCAGTGGACAACCGCCGCGAAAGCCGGACTCGGCGAAGCCCGTCCAGGGTTCGAAAAAGATGCGGCGGATGCGCTCCAGGGGAGTGAGCGTGGCGTCGCCGGCGGTGGCGAGAATCTCTGTCTTGCGGGCTTCGGCCATGAACTCCAGGAGGGCGGCGCCGTAGGCTTCCTTGCTCTCGAAATGGTGATAGAAGGAGCCTTTGGGGGCGCCGGCCGCCTTGAGGATCTGCTGGATGCCGGTGGCCTGGAACCCCCCTTCAAGGACGAGTCGGGCGCCGGCTTCCAGAAGCCGTTGGCGGGTGGAGGCAGGGTGCATGCCGCCACAGTAACAGACCGGTCGGTCTAGTCAAGCAAAAATATCAATCCCGGTGACGTCTCGACGCATCGCCCCCGGCGTCGGGCGCCCCGCTCGGCCACCCTCAGGGAGTCAAGGAAAGGGGATGACGCGCCTGGGCGCCGAATGGTCGCGCCCCCGGCGTCGCCCTTCCCACCAGCGGGAGGGCGTGAAGTCCCCTGGCGTCGGCCGGACGCCGGGGTCGAAGGGCGGGGGGCTGGAGGGGGCCGGCGTGGCAGCCCTGTCGCACGGGGGGATGCCGACCACGGCGGGGACGCTGCGGCCGCACGCCCCCGGCGCGCACGGCGCCAACCGACGCGCATTCGTCGGCGAGGTCGGAATTTCCGAGGACGCCGCACTTGCCTGATTCGGAAGGTTTCTGGATGGCGATGGCGCCTCACAAGAGACGTGGGACAACGCGACCACCCCGCCGGGCGTGGCTGCAGGGGCGGTCGCGAATGACAGTCCGAAAGCGCCGCCAGTCAGCAGGAGCCACGCCGCCAGCGCGCACGCGCCGCCGTGTTTTCGCAAGGACGCTTCCCCCATGGCCTCGCCTCGGCGTCGGGGTGTGCGCAGGAAAGGCCTCTGCAGCAACGCCCCCGGCGCACTGCTTCACAAGGGTTCGAAGCCTGTCCATCCGCGCAGCGTCAACCATAGTTCATGGCGACGCCGTCGTGGAGGGGGACGTCTCGGGTGGGCGATGACGCCGTGTGGGGCAGCCTGTCCGAGCGGTCGGGCCGGGCTGGAGGTTCTCCGGAATCTCCCTGCATGGCGCTGTGACGATCCTCCCTCTGCGTGGTATCATCGGGCATGTCGGGCTGCGATTTCGCAGAGCCGTCGCGGAACCGTCGCGGAACCGTCGCGGAACCGTCGCGGAACCGTCGCGGAACTGTCGCGGCCACGGCGCCCGACGGGGTTTCCGCACACGTTGACCACACGGCGCGCGCCGCCGAAGCAACCTGCCAGGAATTTTCATGTATACAGTATTCATTCTCTTTTTTCTGACACTCGCCGCCCTGCTCTTCTGGCGTGGTCGCGCACGGGGCTCCTCGGTCCTGCAGGCCGCCGGGGTGGTCCTGGCGGCGGGTCTGTGGGTCTTCTTTCAGCTGATGGATGTGTGGATAGACGCCTTGTGGTTCGACGCCGTGGGGTACGGCGACCGCTTCTGGCGGGCCTTCCTGACGCAGGCGCTCAGCATCGTTGCGGGGGCTGTGGTCTTCGGCGGGGGCGTGTACGCCTTGCTCCATCCCTTGACGGCGAGTGGCCGTGGCCGGGGTGGACGCAACCGGCTGCTTCGTCTGGCCGCAAGCGCGCTGACCGGCGTGGTGTGCGGCGTGATGGCCGCCAGCAGTTGGGAGACCATCCTGAAATTCCTCTACGGAGCCTCCACCGGCGAAGGCGCCGTGGCGGACCCCGCGCTGGGGCTGACCGTGGGGTTCTACCTCTTCACCCTGCCCATGCTGGACCGGCTGCAGGAGCTGGCCACGGCCGCGCTCTTCATCGGGTTCGCCACGGCGGCGCTGGCGGCGCTGCTGGGCGAATCCCCGTTGGCGCGTCGCAACGCCGACCCTGACGCGCCTGACGCGCCTGACGCGCCTGAGGGCCCCTCCCCCACCACCGACGTGAACACTCTCGCAGACGCGCAGGACGCCGAGGAGGCGTGGCGGTTCGTGCTCTCCAGGCCGTTCACGCTTTTCGCGCCCCTGGCGGCGGCTGCGCTGGTCTTTCTGGCGTGGAGCGAGGTCATGGCCATCTTCCATCTGCTGTACTCCTCGTACGGCGTGGTGCAGGGGCCCGGCTGGACGGACATGCACGTGCGCCTGCCAGCGCGGCTGGCGATGGCCGCGCTCTACCTGGCGGCGGCTTTGCTGGCGGCGTCCCCGGCGTTGCGCAACCGCGCGGCAGCCGGCATACGCCGGGGCCTTGCGCCGCTGGTGAAACGAACTCCTGCGCTGGCGGCGTTCCAGGAAATCGGCAGGACGGCTCTCCTTGGCGCGGTGGTGGCCGGCGTCATCTTCGTCGCGGGGTTCCTGCTGTTGGACATCGCCCCGAGTCTCACCCAGTCGTTGCTGGTGGAGCCCAACGAGATCACCTACGAGCGGCCCTACATCGCCAACTCCATCATGATGACGCGCAAGGCCTTCCATCTGGAGCAGGTGGAGGAGCGCCGCTTCCCCCACACGGGCCAGTTCACCCGAGCGATGGCGCAAGCCAACGACGATCTTTTCGAGAACGTGCGCCTGTGGGACTGGCGGGCGCTGGACGCCGTCTTCCGGCAGTTCCAGGAGATCCGGCTCTATTACGAATTCGAGGATGTGGACGTGGACCGGTACCGGCTGGGCGACCGCTACCGCCAGGTGATGGTCTCCGCGCGCGAAATGAACGTGGACAACCTTCCCCAGCAGAGCGACACCTTCGTCAACAGGCGCTTCAAATACACCCACGGCTACGGCGCCGTGCTCACCGAGGTGAGCGAATTCACGGCGCAAGGTCTGCCCAAACTGCTGCTGAAGGACCTGCCGCCCCGGGCGAGCCACCCCCGTCTGAAGATCGAGGAGCCCGCCATCTACTATGGCGAGCTGACGCGCTACCCCGCAGTGGTCAACTCTTCGGAGCCGGAGCTCAATTATCCAAGCGGCGAGAAGAACGTCTACGTCCACTACAACGGCACAGGCGGCGTGCTCATGGAAGGCCTGTGGCGCAAGTTCCTCTTCGGCTGGCGCTACGACGGAACCAAGCTGCTCATGTCCGGCTACCCCCAGGAAGGCACGCGCATCCAGTTCCGCCGTCAGATCCGACATCGGGTGAAGACCCTGGCGCCCTTCCTGGACTTCGACGCCGACCCCTACATGGTCATCGCGCATGGCCGGCTCTACTGGATCATCGACGGCTACACCAGCAGCGGCTATTTCCCCTACAGCGAAAGCTTCCGACAAGAGACGGGCCCCCGCGGCCGACCCGGCCCCTTGCGCAACGCCGATGTGCTCACCCAGGTGCAAGGCGAACGGCATCTTGACCGCGTGAACTACGTCCGCAACAGCGTGAAGGCCGTGGTGGACGCCTACAACGGCGACGTGGACTTCTATGTGTTCGACCCCGGCGACCCCCTGGTCAACGCCTGGAGCAAAGCCTTTCCCGGGCTGCTGCAGCCGCGCGAGGCCATGGACGAGGTCCTCGCCAGGCACATCCGCTATCCCGTGGACATGCTGCTGCTCCAAGGCCTCGTCTATGCGAAATACCACATGACGGATCCTTCCGTGTTCTACAACCAGGAGGACCTCTGGGTGCGCGCCACGGAGAAATACTACAACGACGTCATTCCGGTCTCGCCCTACTATGTCATGTGGCGTCCGCCGGAGAGCGACGCCGTGGAATACACGCTCATCATGCCGTTCACACCCAAGAACCGCCAGGTGCTCATCGGCTGGATGGCCGGCATGTGCGACCCGCCCAACTACGGGCGGCTCCTCGCCTACAAGTTCCCCAAGGAAAAACGGGTGCTTGGCCCCCAGCAGGTGGAGACCAAGATCGACCAGGACAGCTACCTCTCCGGACAGCTCACCCTGTGGGATCAGCGCGGCTCCAATGTCATCCGCGGCAACGTCCTCGCCATTCCAGTGGAGGACACGCTGCTCTACGTGGAGCCCATCTATCTGCAAGCGGAGACCGCCGCCTACCCCGAGCTGCGGCTGGTGGCCGTGATGCACGAGGACACCCTGAGCTACGCCGAGACTTTCGAGGAAGCGCTTCAAGGGCTCTTCGGCGACGCCCCCGCGCAACCACCCCTCGGAACGCCCACCCCCGACGGCGGCGCGATGGGGCTCCGGCCCCTCGTCAACCAGGCCGCCGACGCCTTCCAACGCGCCATGCAGGCCCTGGGCGAAAACGCCTTCCAGGACGCCGCCGAGGCCCTGGGACAACTCCAGCAGAGCCTCAAACAACTCCGAAACGCCGCGCCCGACGAGGACGCCGCCGGCTCGACCGCGCCCTCCACCAGTGAGACGCCATCGACGCCGGACGCCAACGCCGAGCCGTGATGACGGCCCTCGTCCCCTCCCCGCCGACCACATTCGCTTGGTGGGGAGGGACCTCGCGCCACGCTGCGAGGCGGGTGTCATGAAGCCGCGAGGCGGTCGGTCGTATGTGCATCGGGTGGGAGGGCCGAGCTACTCCGGGAGCGCTTCCAGGTTGTTCAACGGCGCCCAGCCCGACGCCGACCCGTCGGATTTCTCGCACCACGCCCATCCGTTCAACGTTCTCGCGCACAGAAGCAGCTCCCCTGTCCGCACCGCAAGCTCCCTCGCGGTGTAGTCTTCCCGCGCGCGCCCGACGCCGTCGCCCAATCGCTCTATGATCTGACCGGGAACCCACCCCGGCTCTTGCCCCGGCGTGCTGCAGAAGAACCAGTTTCTCCAGCCTTCCGGGCCCGCATCCTCCTCTCCGATGAAGAGAGGAGCCCCCTTCCTGATCGTAATGGGCTGCGGGAACTCGCTTTCGTGCGGGCGCACCACGCGATACTTCTTCACAGGCATAATGCTTGTCTCCTGAATACTGGTGAATAGACGGCGTCGGGGACAGCAGTCGACCAAGCCTGCAACCGACGCCGGAATCGCACATGACATACCAGCCTTGCCACGCCTTGGTGTTCCGCGTTGCGTTGTGGCGACATACCGCATAACCCGCCACGCCGGAAGGGAGTGTGGGGCGCTTTATTCATGGATGCCCCCGTACGGACGAGGCGGCATGTTTTCGGAATCCCGGCCTCGCGTTTCCCCCCGCGCGCCATTTTATACCTGTTTGAGCGGTGGGAGCCGTGGCGTACACTCCTCGGAACCCGAAGGACCAAGACGCCACATTCCTCGTCCACACACTGCGAGAGCCACACCAATGGCAGAACACCATTCCGAATCCGATTACACCCAGGACTGCCCTCAGATCGTCTCCGGCGACATTCTGGAACGCGCCGCCCTGTTTCATGAAGCGCCCTACGGGCTCGCCGCCATGGACGCCACGGGACGCCTCCGCCATTGCAACAAAACCCTGGCGGCCATGTCCGGCAAACGTCCCGAGGAACTGGAAGGCGCGCCCATCCAGCAGTGTCTCTCCTCGGAGCAGCACCGCCTCTTCTTCAGCGCCGTGGAGCGCGCTCGCGAATCGGGGCGTCCCCAGACGGTGGAGCTGGATCTCCAGCACGACACGCTGGGTGAGGGCCGCATCTTCCGGCTGGATGTCACCGCCAGGGAGGCCGGTCCGGAATTGGAGCCGTATTTCCTGATCGGCGCCATGGAGGTGACCGCCTCCCGCCGTCAGGAAGAAGAGTTGCGACAGGCGCGGCGGCGTGCGGAAGCCGCCAGCCACGCGAAGAGCGAATTTCTGGCCAACATGAGCCATGAATTGCGCACCCCCATGCATGGCGTGATGAGCATGCTCGCCCTGCTGGAGGACGCCGGCCTGGAAGAACGCCAGCGCAAATGCCTGGAGATGGCCCGCAGCAGCGCCAGCGCCCTCCACGAGCTCATCAACGACATCCTGGACCTCTCCCGCATCGAAGCCGGCCGGCTGGAGCTGCGCAACGAGGCGTTCAATCCCCGGAGCGTGGTCGCCCGGGTGGGGGAGCTCTTTGCGCCCATGGCGGAGCAGCGGGGCGTGGAGTTCTCCCTGGACCTCGACGACGAGACGCCCCGTGCCCTGCGCGGCGACCCGGATCGCCTCCGCCAAGTGCTCTTCAACCTCCTGAACAATGCGCTCAAACACTCGCCGCAAGGAACCATCTCGCTGACCGTCCAGCCCTTGCCGGAGCAGCCCTCGAATCGCGCCATCCTGCGTTTTCTGGTGGAAGACTCCGGCGCGGACGCCCCCCGCGAGCGCATGGAGGAAGCGTTCAACCCCTTCATCCAGTCCCCCGTCCCCACGGAGCCCACCTTCGCTCGGCAAGTGGCGGGCGCGGGTCTCGGCCTCACCGTGGTCAAGCGGCTGGTGGAGCTCATGCGGGGGCATCTCTCCATGCACACCAAGAAAGGCGAGTGGAACCGCGTGACGCTCACCCTGCCCTTCGAAGTCTCGACGCACGCCACACCCCATGGGCTCACGCCAGCCGACGCCGCTTCGCAAAGCGCGTCGGGCGGCGAGCTCTCGCCGCAGCAGACGTCGTCCCAGGGCCCTCCCGGAGCGGCTCCGACAGATCAGACGGAGCTTGCGGGTCTGGACGTGCTGCTGGCCGAGGACAACGACATCAACCGCCGCGCCGCCGCCATGTTTCTGGGCGGCTTCGGTCATCAGGTCACCGCCGTGCCCGGGGGCGCTGAAGCCTTGGAGGCCCTGCGGGAGCGCCAGTATGACGTCGTGCTCATGGATGTGCAGATGCCCGGCATGGACGGCGTGGAAGCCACGCGCCGCATCCGCGCTGGCGAGGCGGGCGACCCGCGAACGCCCATCATCGCGCTGACGGCGTACGTCATGGACCAGGAACGCGAGGCCTTCCTCGCGGCGGGCATGGACGCGCACATCGCCAAGCCAGTGGACTACGCCGCGCTGGACGCCCTCATGCGGCGGCTGAGCGAGCGGAGTTGACCGACGCGGCGGACGCGGGCGCCCATGCCCACGTCACCCGTCGACGAAATTCGCCAGCACCTTGACTGTCTTTTCGAGCTGCGCCATGGCTTCGTCCGCATCCTTGGCGGCCATGGCCTGGGTGTGACAGACCTGCAGATAGCGCTTGAGGATCTGCTGCGTGGTGGACTTCAACGCCGAAGAGACGGCGCGCACCTGGATGAGGATCTCCTCGCACTCCTTCCCCTGGGAAACCATGTTCTGGATGCCGCGGACCTGGCCTTCGATGCGGCGCAAGCGCTGCAGCACGTTCTTCTGGATGTCGTCCAGCTCGGGGGCGTCGGCGGGCTGGGGCGGCTGTTCCCTGCAGCGCGGGGGGCAGTAGTCGTCTTGCGGCGGCGAGGAAGGCGGGGTGGACGGCGGCGTGGTCATCGCGGACTCGATGGGTTGAAGGAAGCTGATGAAGCGGGACGCCCTGGAGGCGACGCGAGACGAAGGCGTGCAAGCCATACCCATACCCCGTTTCCGCTCCGGGCGCCACCTTCCCCGCCCCTTCAAGAACGTCGCATTCGGTGCTAGCATGGCTGCATACACCATCCAGCCAGGAGCCCACGAAGGAACGCCATGACCGACGATTCCCCCCCCACGGACGACCAGCGCGTTGACGACACCCTTTCCGGTGACCAGACGCCTGCCGACTCGACGCCGGCTCCCGCAGCTCCCGAGGAGCAGGACGCCCACCTGCTGACCCTCCGTCGTCTCACCCTGGACGACTTCGAGCGCGTTCGGGAACTCTCGGGCCGCGTCTATCGCGCCGTCACGGAAGCATGGACGCGCGACGAGCTCACGGCGATGATCACCCGCTTCCCCGAGGGGCAGATCTGCATCGACGACAAAGGCGAGGTGGTGGCGGTGGCGCTCACCATGATGGTGGACTCCACCCTCATCAAGCGACACCACACCTACCATGGCCTGGTGGGCGACGGTCGCTTCGAGAAGCACGACCCCGAAGGCGACTACCTTTACGGCGTCGAAGTGTTCGTGGATCCGGACTACCGCGGCATGCGCCTGGGCCGTCGGCTCTACGACGCGCGCAAGGAGCTTTGCGAAAGCCTGAACCTCAAGGGCGTGGTGGTGGGCGGCCGCATCCCGGGTTACGCCAAACACGCTGAATCGATGTCCCCCCAGGAGTACATCCGCCGCGTGCAGCAACGCGAACTCTACGACGCCGTGCTCTCCTTCCAGCTCGCCAACGACTTCCACGTCAAGCGGCTCATGCGCAATTACTGGCCGGAGGACCACCAGTCCGGCGGCTACGCCGTGC
The DNA here is from genome assembly GCA_964455395.1 of uncultured Desulfovibrionaceae bacterium. Taxonomy (GTDB): domain Bacteria; phylum Desulfobacterota; class Desulfovibrionia; order Desulfovibrionales; family Desulfovibrionaceae; genus CAYVWB01. The sequence goes on along the minus strand of CAYVWB010000039.1, from coordinate 10,893 downwards.
TGCTGGAGTGGAACAACATCTTCCACGAGCGCACCACCCGGCTCATCGGCGGAGTCAAGTCCATCGCCCGCCTGGGCGTGGTGCAGTGGCAGATGCGTCGCTTCCCCACCTTCGAAGACTTCATGCAGCAAGCCGAGTTCTTCGTAGACACCATCTCGGACTACGGCGCGGACATCGTGCTCTTCCCCGAGCTCTTCAACGCGCCGCTCATCCACAAATACGCGGACAAATCCCCCGTGGAAGCCATGCGCGCGCTGGGCGAACACACGGAACGGCTGCGCACCGAGATGCTGGACATGGCCGTGGCCTACAACATCAACATCGTCGCCGGCAGCGCTCCCGAACCCAGAGAGGACGGCCATCTCTACAATGTCAGCTACCTGCTGCGTCGGGACGGCTCCTGGGACGCGCAATACAAACTGCACATCACCCCGGACGAACGCGACAGCTGGGGCCTGACCGGAGGCGACGCGCTCAAGGTCTTCGACACCGACGTGGGCAAAGTCGGCATCCTCATCTGCTACGACGTGGAGTTCCCGGAGCTCGCGCGGCTGCAGGCCGAACGCGGGATGAAGATACTCCTGGTGCCTTTCTGGACAGACACGAAGAACGGCTACCTGCGCGTGCGTCGGTGCGCGCAAGCCCGCGCCATCGAGAACGAATGCTACGTGGCCATCTCCGGCAGCGTGGGCAACATCCCCAAAGTGGAGACCATGGGCATTCAGTACTCCCGCGCAGCCGTCTTCACCCCTTCGGATTTCTCCTTCCCTCACGACGCCATCGCCGCCGAGACCACCGCCGGCGTGGAGACCACGCTCATCACGGACCTCGACATCGACCTCATCAAGGAACTGCGCGCCCAAGGCAGCGTGCAGAACTCGCGCAGCCGCCGGCGGGATCTCTACACCCTCGCCTGGAAAGGCGAGTCCTGAACCGTTGACCACATCACGACGCATGGACGACGCTGCGCCTCGCAGCACACGGACGCGCCGCCGCCATGGGACGCGCTCCGAACCCGCGCGACAGCAGGGGGGACGCGCCGTCCATGCGGCAACTCCATTCTCCATTCTCGATTCTCGATTCTCGATTCTCGATTCTCGGCTCTCGACACTCGACACTCGACACTCGACATGGGCCGATCCCCCTGACACGACCGGCGTCGAGCCCGCTCACTCCAGACCGATGGCGCGCTTGAGTCGTGGCCAGTCCACTTGACTGCGGAGGTGGTCCGCCAGACGGTCCAAGGCGGCGTCCACAGCGTAGGTCGCGCCCGACTCCAACGGAGGCAGCCCACGACGCGCCCGCAACGTATTCAGAAACCGTCGCCGGAACCCGTCGGCGTCGAAGAGCCCGTGGAGATAGGCCCCCCACACGTGCGGCCGCTCCGGCGAGGCGTACCCCAGAGGCGCATCCCCGGCAGCGCGTCCCTCGTCCAGAAACGCCGGCGTCGGGGGGTGGGCGCCCTGCGCCGGCGTGGTGACGCCGTGATGGATCTCATAGCCCGCCACCCACTCCCCGGTGAACGCGCAGCGCGCAGCCCGTCGGGTCAACGTCTTTTCCGCAGCCAGCGCCGTATCGAGGGGCAGCAAGTCCAGCCCCGGCGCCTCGCGCAGGTCGGATTCCACCCCCAGCGGATCCGCAATGCGGCGCCCCAATATCTGGAAGCCCCCGCACAGCCCCACCACGGCGGCGCCCCGCTGGGCGGCCGCGCGCACGGCCTCATCCAGCCGGCGACGCCGCAGCCAGTCGAGGTCCGCCAAAGTGGCTTTGGAGCCCGGCAGGATGACGGCGTCCGCAGTGGCGAACTGTTCGGGCCGATCCGCGCGCACCAGTTGCACATCCGCTTCCTGGCCCAGGGCGTCCAGATCCGTGAAGTTGGAGATGTGGGGGAAATCCGCCACGGCGATGGTGAGCGCCGCGTCCGGTTTCGGACCGCAGACGGCTGCGCCTTGCCGGAAGCTCGCGGAGTCTTCCTCGGGCAGGCCGAGGTCCGGCAGGTAGGGGACCACGCCGAGGATGGACTTGCCCGTGCGTTCATGCATCATGGCGTACGCCGGCTCCAGCAGTGTGACGTCCCCACGGAACTTGTTGAGAATGTACCCCGTCACGAGGTCGCGCTCCCAGGGGGCGAGCAGCGCCATGGTCCCCACCAGTGAAGCGAAGACGCCGCCGCGGTCGATGTCCCCCACCAGCGCCACCCGGGCGCGGGCGTAGCCGGCCATGGTCATGTTGACGATGTCGTGCCGGCGCAGGTTGATCTCCGCAGGACTGCCCGCGCCTTCCAGCACCATCACCTCGTGCTCGGCCGCCAGGGCGTCATAGGCCTCGCGCACGGTCCGCCACGCTGTCTGCTTGTAGTCGTAATACTCGCGGGCGCGCATGGTCCCCACGGGCTTGCCCATGAGCACCACCTGGGAGCCCACGTCCGAGCAGGGCTTCAGCAGGACCGGGTTCATGCGGGCGTCCGGAGGAAGACCGGCAGCCTGGGCCTGTGTGGCCTGGGCGCGGCCCAGTTCACGGCCGTCCATGGAAACGTATGAATTATTGCTCATGTTTTGCGCCTTGAATGGCGCGACCCTGTAGCCATCCTGCCGCAGCATGCGGCAAAACCCTGCGGCGATGACGGATTTTCCGGCGTTGGAACAGACGCCCTGCACCATGAGCGCAGGCGTCCTTGCCGCGGTGGTCTTGTCTGGTGGGGGGAGGAAGTGGTTGTCCATGGAGCAAGCACGTACGCCATTTGCGCGCAGGACGCCACCGTGTGCGGGCCGCCGCCGCCCTCCATTGTCTCCCCTGCCAGCGTCCGAATGGCGCCCCGTGTTGACGGGAACGTCCAGCAACGCTACTGCGACCCCCATGGACAGAACACGTCTCCAAGGCGCGCCTTTGGCGGGAGCGCTCGCCCCATGACTGCGGCCTCCTCCGTCAGCGGCTTGCGCCTGCTCGTCGTGGTGACTGGCGACGACGCCATGAGCGCGTACGCCCGGCTGATCCGCAACACCGGCGCGGACTGCTATTTCGCGTCTTCCCTGGATGAGATCATCAGCGTGCTCACCGCTGCTTCGGTCCATGGCGTCGTGCTGGACATGCCCACGGCCTTGCGCATGAAAGGCCCCGAGAAAGCCGAGGCCATGCGGCTGGTGCAGCTCTATCCTCTGATGCGAATGCGTTTCAGCCGACAAGACGAGGCCATCACGCTGCTCGGCGCAGAGCAGGCGGCGGGGACGCCCGACGTGGCGGACACCCTGGGTCGCTTCATCGCCACGCAGTGTGCGCAGTTCTCGCCACGCCCCTTGCGGCGCGCGGACCGCAAGCTCCTCCATTACAATGTGTTGATGGGTCCCACCCCGCACCCCGCGCGGGCGTTCCGCACGAGTCTCGCCAATTTCTCCATGGGCGGATGCTTCGTCATCACGGCCACGCCTGCGGCCGTGGGGCAGTGGTTCCACCTGTTCTTCCGCAAGGAGGACCTGGGCCCCCACGCGCCTGAAGGCGCGGCGTTCTTGCCGGTCCCGTGTGTGACGGCGCACGTCACCCGTTGGGGGGAACGCCGCGCCATTCCGGGCATGGGCGCCGCCTTCGAGGTGGAGGACGACGCCCTTGGCGAAGCGCTCCGCTGGCTGTACGAGCACTGAGTGAAGCGTCGGCCAGCGCTTGTCAAACACCAGCGCCATGGGCTAGCGTCTGCTTCAAGTCGCGTCTTTTCCCACAGGACGCCAACCTCAGCGTCGCACCCCCCGGAGCCCTCGCATGTCACGCCTCTCGCGCTTGCCTCGCGCCCCGTTCTACCTCGCCGCCAGCGTGGCGGTGCTGCTGCTGTTGCTGGGCTTCATCGCCGTGGTCTCCATCGACTCGGACGCCTTTTCGGAGACCCTGCGCCAAGAGGTCCAGGCCGTCACGGGTCACGACCTGACAGCGCCTGGCGGCGTCTCGCTCAGTCTGTTCCCCTGGGTCGGCGTCCGTATGAAGGACGCCCGGCTGGCCAATCCCCCCGAGTTCGGCGACGGCGACTTGCTGCAGGCGCAGGCCGTGCGCTTCCATGCGCGGCTGCTCCCCCTGCTGCAAGGCCGCTTCGAGGTAAGCGAAGTGGAGCTGGAAGGCGCAGCCTTTGCGGTAGTGCGCGCCGCGGACGGCGGCTCCAACTGGGACGCGTTTCTGAACGCGCTTGACGCCGACAGCCCTGCCGTGACGCCCACCGCTGCAGCACCCTCCCACGACGATGCGCAGAGTCCGGATGCGGCCACGCCTCTGGCGGCGCTCGACGGGTTGGACGAACTGACCATGCGCGAGGCCTCGCTGGCGTATCTGGACATGGCCGCCAATCACTCCATCCAGCTGCGCGACGTGCGGCTGACGCTCTCCCGACTCTCGGCCAGGGGGAACGCCGTGGCTGCGCGGTTGTCTCTGGGCGGCGAAGTGGTCGGCCACGGTCCGGATCTGCACGGGTCCTTTTCCATGCGCAGCGGCGTCATCGCCGAACCCCGGCGTCGACGTTTTTTCATCAAGGATTTCGCACTTTCGTTCTCCGGAAAGGGCGCTGCGCTGCCGGGCGGCGCCGCGGACCTGGCGTTTTCCGCAGACATCAGCGTGGACCAGGAGTTCAACGCCATCGCCGTGGAGAACGCCTCCCTGGAAGGCTACGGCGGGCGGCTCCACGGCAAACTGCGCTTTCTCAACACCATGCCGGACTGGGGATTCTCCGCCAGCGTGGCGCTGGATCCCACGGACCCCAGGCTGACCCTCGCCGCCCTTGGACGGCCCCTGCCCCCTCTGGCGGATCCCGAGGCCTTGGGTCGCGTGTCCGCGAGACTCCAACTGGAGGGCAACCCTCAGACCCTCGCCGCCCAGGCGTTCGAACTGGATCTGGACGACGCCAAACTCTCCGGCTTCGCGAAGCTCTCGCCCCCGGCCGCCCTCGCCGGCGCCCCTGTCCAGGCTGTGGAGGCCCGGCTGCAGCTCACCCGCCTGGATGTGGACCGCTATCTGGCGGCCATCGCCCCGGCGTTCCCCCTGCAGCAGGCGTCCCGTCCGGCGCCCGATACAGCCGACCCGACCGCCGCGTCCCGGGAAACCACTAAGTCTCCCGCCTCCACCGGCCCCAGCGTCAACGTGGTGCTCTCCATCCACAGCCTGCGGGCGATGGGCGCCCAGCTCGCCAATGTCGCCATCAACGTGCTTGGGGAGTCGGGAATGCTCCACGCCGCGCCGGTGCGCGCGGACCTCTACGGCGGCGGACTGGACGCCGACCTGGGCTTGAATGTGGCAGGCGGCGTCCCGCAGCTTGCGCTCACAGGGTCGCTTTCGAACATCAACGTGGGAAATCTGCTGCAGGACATGACCGGCGAGGCTGCGATCCGTGGCCGGGGCGTCAGCGCTTTCACGTTCACCGCGCAAGGCCTTTCCCCCGCAGCCATGGCGCAGAGCCTCTCCGGAGCCGGCTCCTTCCGCATCAGCAACGGCGGCCTGCCCGTGTTGGCGCGTCTGCCCGAGATGCTGGCGCTGCCGCAACGCGCCGCTGCAGCCGATCTGCGCGAGGCCGTGCGCGAGACGAGCTTCACGGAGCTGCGGGGCGCTTTCTCCATGGCGGACGGCGTGGCCGCCACGCAGACCCTGCGCCTGGAAAGCGAGCGCCTGGACGCGGACGCCGAGGGGCTGGTGGACATCGCCGGCCGTTCGCTGGACGTGCTGACGCGGCTGCGTCTCCCTGCAGGGACATTGCCAGTGCGGCTGCGCGGTCCCTGGCGGACCCCCGAGCTCTTCATGGACCCCGTCGAGCAGGTGCGACTCAAAGCCCGCGGAGAAGCCACACTGACGCCCCCGCCGCCCGGAGTGGTAGCGCCCGAGGACGCGGAGAGCCCTTTCCGCCGCGCCATGGAGACCGTGGAAGCCCGCCGCGCCAAAGTGTTGGAAGATGCACGCGCCACCCTGGAGTTGCTGGAGCGCCGCCTGGAGAGCGTGGAATAATCGTGCAGGCCTCGACGCAAGCCGCCAAAGAGCGCTATAAGGGGCTTTGACAATGCCGACGCCTAGCGCAGCCGCCGTCCCTTGCGCCGCCGCACGGAACGGGGTCGCCCAGATCGTCCAACCCCGAAAACACTCTGTACAGGAGCCGCTCATGCAGCCGAAAGACCTGCTTTACCTGGGACTTGGCGCCGCCTTCATGGCCAAGGACAAGATTGAGGAACTGCTCGACGAGATCGAGGAAAAAGGTGAAATCAGCCGCGACGAGGCCAAGCGCTTCGTGGAAGACGCCAAGCAACGCGCCGAGAAGGAACGCGAGGAGACCGAAAACCTCGTCAAAGAGAAAGTGAAGGAAGCGATCGCCGAGATGGGCATCGCCACCAAGGACGACATCGCCGAGCTCAAGGCGCTGCTCCAGAAATAACAGCGCTGCGCCGCGGCCGGCTGCCATGATCCGCCTGCCGCGGCGCGCTTCGCTCTCCTTATTCCTGCGTTCATGCGTCACGCATCGCGTTCCTTGCTGCGCCGTGGGGCGGCGTTGTTCGTCGCGTCGTACCGACTCCCGGCGCGTACGTGGAAAGCGTTCCGCATCCTCCACACCATTTTCGTCATCCTCCGTGGTCTGGACGTCACCCGCCGTTTTCTGGGACTGAACCCCCTGCCCCCGGCTGCGCTCAAGGCCGCAGTGCTGGAACTTGGCGTCTGCTTCATCAAGCTCGCGCAGGTGCTCGCCACCCGCGCGGACTTCTTCAGCAAAGCGTATCTTGCGGAGCTTCGCGCCATCCACGACGAGGTGCCGCCCATGGCTGCTGCGGACCTCGACATCGTCTACAAGCGGGCGTTCGGCGAGACGCCGCCATTCACCCATTTCGATAAAACGCCTCTGGCTGCGGCGTCCATCGGGCAAGTGCACGAAGCCCGGCTGGAAGACGGCGCGCGCGTGGCCGTGAAGCTTCGCCGGCTGGACATCGAACGCCGTGTGGCCACGGACATCCGCATTCTGGAGTCCTTGCTTTTCCTCTTCCGGCCATTTTTCAGCGCGCAGACCCGCAACTCCCTGGAAGCCGTCATCGCCGAATTCACGGTGATGATCCGTCGCGAGGTGGACATGGCTGCGGAGTTGCAGAACCTGCGCAGGTTCCAGCGGCTCTACGGCGACCTGGGCATCCGCATGCCAGCGTACTTCCAGGAATTTTCCAGCAAGGACGCGCTGGTGATGAGCTTCGAGGAGGGTGTGCGCATCGACGACGTGGAAGCCATCGCCGCCATGGGCGTGGACTTCACGGCGCTCATCGAGCAAGTGGTGCGCTTCTACACGGAGCAGATGCTGGTGAAGGGCGTCTTCCACTGCGACCCCCACCCGGGGAACCTGCTGGTGGCTGCGGACGGCGTGCTCGTCCTGCTGGACTACGGCATGGTGAAGCGGCTCTCCAAAAAGACGCGGGTGGCGATGATCGAGTACGTCAAGGCCGCGCACGATCGGGACTACGAAGCCTACGTGGCTGCGTGCAAACGTCTGGGCGTGGTGGCGGCCACTGCGCCGGACGAGGAAGTCCAGGAGTTCGCCGAGCGCATGTTCGAGATCTTCTCGGACGAACGGCTCTCCGCTGCCTCCATGCAAGCCCTGGCGTTCGACGTGCTGGACAACATGAAGGACTTCCCCTTCAAACTGCCGCAGGAGATCGTCTACGTCATGCGCGCCAGCGCCCTCATCGAAGGCCTGGGCGTGGCGTTCGTGGACAACTTCAACGGCGTCAAGGATATCCTGCCCATTCTGCGCGCCAACCTGGACCGTGCGTTGGGCGAGGAAGCCGGCCTCTTTCCCACCATCAAAGGCGAACTGACGAGCTTGCCGCTGACCGTCCGCAAATCCCGCGCTGTGCTGGACCAGCTCGCAGACGGATCTCAGGCGGTGCAGCTCTCCCGGGAAGGGGTGGACCGCATCGAAGCACGGCTGCGTCGTTTGCTGACCCCTTTGGCGCAGGGCGCTGCTTTGGCGTTGGCGGGGCTCTTTCTGCAGGGCGAGCAGTTTCCCGGCGCGGAGACGCTTGCTTGGGCGTGCATGGGCCTCGGCGCGTTGCGGCTGGCCACGGGCTTGCGGTGAGACGCGCATGCCGACCCGGGGCTTCCCCCCGTCTTTACGGGTTCGCCGTGATGGTGTAATAAATACCCCTCTTCCCAAGGCGCACAATTGCGCCTGTGTCAGTGTCGCACAATGCGCTCGCGCCACCTGTGCCAGATGCAGCATTCGTTCACGTGCGACGCGCTCCTTCCCCGTGGTCCGTCACCCATCCCACAAGGATTCCCATGAACCCGCTTTCTCCCGAGGAACACGCGCCATCCAGTCGGCTCTGCGCCGGCGGCGAAGGCGGCGTGTCTTCTGTCGTCTAACGCGTGCATCGGCTGCGGCTGGTGCTGTCTCCACGATCAATGCGACGTTTCCCACAGGCGCTACGGCTATCTACCGCGCTGTCCCGACGTGTTCTGGGATGACGGCCTCGGTCGGTACGTCTGCCTACTGATGCTGGACCCCGAGCTGGGTGAGACCGCGCGCCGGGAGCTGCACGCCGGCGAAGGATGCTGCGCGCCCTTGAACGGCTGGCGTGCGACGGTGCGCCGTCGGGACTGAGCGTTCGCTCCACGCATGGCCTCCCCCCGTGGCGCGGGCCGTGGGCGCCGGGTGGGACAGCGGTGTAATCCTCTGGACATTCTGGAGGGTTACGCGCCGTATTTTGCGTCATCGTCTTGACAGGGAGCGCGGGCGTTGTTACCCGATGCATTGGCGCTCACCACGTCCGAGCGCCAGCAACGAGAACCCTTTCTGTCGGGGCCATGCAGTGGACGGCGTGTTGCGGCGTCCGACATTGTTCAGCGCACATTCAACAGCAATGCGAGTACGGACAGACCGGACGCGCCAGTCAACGAGACGGACCACAAGCCGCACAGCGAGCAAGTCCGCCGGCTGGCACAGCGCTGCCCCGACTCGACGGATCGTGACGGATAGCGCTGGATCGCTCGCTTCCCCCCGACGCCGACACACGTGACGCCATGCCCGAAACCTTGCAGCCACGCGAACGAGACGTCTTGAAGACGATCATCGAGGAGTACGTCGCCACCGGCGCTCCCGTGGGGTCGCGCTCGGTCTCCAAGAAGTCCGGACTGAAGCTCTCGGCGGCGTCCATGCGCTCGGTCATGGCGGACCTCACGGACAAGGGGTTGCTGAACCAGCCGCACACCTCGGCGGGCCGGGTGCCCTCGCCGGAAGCGTTTCGATTCTACTTGCGGGACGTGGTGACGCTGCCCCCCCTTTCGCGAGAGCAGCAAACGCGCATCGGCCACGCCATGGCGGACGCCGGTCTGGAGCTCAAGAGCCTCCTCGGCGAGGCCTCGCGGCTGGCTTCCTCCCTCACCAATCAAGTGGGCATGATCGTCACTCCCAGCCGGGAGGACGCGCGCTGGCGCGAAATAGATTTCGTGCGCGTGAAGCCGGGCCTGGTGCTCGCCGTGCTGGTGCTGGAAGGCGGCATCGTTCAGAACAAACTCTTGCAGGTGGACGCCAACTACTCCCAGGACGACCTCGTCACGTTCTCCAATTACCTGAACGACCATTTTCGAGGCCGCACCCTCACCCAGGCGCGCGGGCTCATCCTCCAGGAGCTCCAGGGAGCCAAGCGTCGGCTGCAACATCTGGCCAAGAGCGCGTTGGACCTGGCGGACTCCACCTTCGCGGATGCGGATTCCCGGGAAGTGATCGTGGAAGGCGCAGTGAACATCTTCGCGCACGCCGAATTCGCGGAAAAGGACACCATGCGCGAGATCGTCGCCTTGCTGGAGGAACGCTCCCGGCTCCTGGAGCTTCTGGACAAGACCATCGCCAACGAAGGCGTCAACGTGACGTTCTGCTCGGACGTGCCTTTGGGCGGCCTGGACCGCTGCAGCCTCGTCTCCACACCCTACGGAGGGGAGGAGACCCCGAAAGGCGTGGTGGGCATCATGGGCCCCGTGCGCATGAACTACGCCACTGTGCTGCCCCTGGTTGACTATATCGCCAAAACCCTTACCCACATCCTCAAACAACGATTCTGAGGACGGCCTTCCCGGAATACGCCGGGGAGACCGCCGGCGCTGCCCGGTCTTTCACCACACGACCGCAATCGTTTTCATGATACCAAGGAGCATGACGCATGCCTGACGACAGCCGCGTCGAAATACCCATTACGGACGAAGAACTGGACGCCATGAATCAAGACGACGAAAAGCAGGACCAAACGCCTCAGCTGGAGCTGACCGACGAAGAACTCGTAGCCCTCTGCAAGGAACGCGTCTGCGCTGTCTGCGACGAGAAGGAACAAGCGGACAGCGAACGACTGCGCGCCCTCGCGGAGATGGACAACTTCAAGAAACGCCTCACCCGCGAGAAAGAGGACTTCTGCAAGTTCGCCAACGAGAGCATCCTGGCGGAGCTTCTGCCCGTGTTGGACAACCTCGACCTCGCCCTGGAACACGGCGGCAAGGTGGAGGCGTGCAAGGACTTCCTCATCGGCGTGGACATGACGCGCAAGATCTTCCTGGACACGCTCTCCCGCCACGGGCTCACCCCCATTGGCGAAGTGGGCGAACCCTTCACCCCGGAAAGGCATGACGCCGTGAGCCAAGAAATCCGCGACGACATGGAGCCCGAGCTGGTGGCCAGCGTGCTGCAGCGCGGCTATCTGCTCAAGGACCGGCTGCTGCGCCCGGCGAAGGTCGCCGTCAGCAAAGCGGGATGACATAAAATATTCCCCCACCCCCTGGACGAAATCTTCACGGGGGTTATTATAACTCGGATTCATTGCAACTTGGCGCGCTGCGACGCGCCTGGGATACACAACTCTGGGAGGAGGAACGTTTCTCATGGGTAAAATCATCGGCATCGATCTCGGCACCACCAAT
>CAYVWB010000038.1:0-41038 GCA_964455395.1 uncultured Desulfovibrionaceae bacterium | reverse complement strand
CGCCACGCCCTGTGGTAAGCATCCATCAACCCAGCTATTTCCCGTGGCTGGGCCTGCTGGACAAGATCGCCGGGAGCGACCGCTTCGTGCTCATGGACGACGTGCAGCTCACGGACCGCGCCTACCAGCACCGCAACCTGGTGATGACGCCCCAGGGCAAACCCGGATACATGACCCTGCCCTTGCGCAAGAAAGGCTACCGGGACAAACCCTTGCGCGCCATCGAACTGGCGGACGACGCCTGGCGTGAAAAACACCGGCGCCAGCTGGAGCACGCCTACGCAAAGACACCCGGCTACGCCGAGATGGCCCCACGGCTTGACGCCTTTTTCGCATCAGCCTATGTCCTCCTCATTGATGTGGTGGCGGCCTCCATGCAGCTCGTCCTGGACTGTTTCGGAATCGAAACGCCCGTCATCCGCCAAAGCGCGCTGCCCCTCCCGACAGGAGAGGACGACGCGCCCCTGGTCAAGGGCGAGCTCATCATCGCTCTGGCCAAGGCCGCCGGCGCGGGGACGTATCTTTCAGGACGCGGCGCCATGGCGTACAACGATCCCGAGCGTTTCAAGGCGGAAGGCCTTGCGTTGTCGTATCAGGAATTCACCCACCCCGAGTACCCGCAGCGTCACACCGAATCCTTCATCCCGGGCCTCGCCTCACTGGACATGCTCTGCAACCTGGGACTGGAAGAGAGCCGACGCCGCTTTCACGCCACACGCACCCCCTGAGTCCGCCACGAGTCCGCCATGCACGACATCGACAAAGCCAGCGAATTCTTCAACGCCTTGACGCGCAAGCACGGCGACGCGCCGCAGTCCCTGGACTGGGGGGGCGAGCGCACCCAGCGCATGCGCTTCGGCGTGCTCGCGGAAGTCGGCGAGCTGGAAGGCCGCTCCGTGCTGGACGTGGGCTGCGGCTTCGCGGATTTCGCAGCGTATCTGGAAGCGCAAGGGGTGAACGCGCGCTACGTGGGCGTGGACGTCGCGTCGGAAGTGGTGGCCATGGCCCGCGCCAAGCGTCCGCATCTGGACATCCGCCTGGGACGCGTGGAAGACGTGGAGGAAACCTTCGACTATGTGGTCGCTTCCGGCATCTTCAACTTGAAGGTGGAAGACAACTACGGGCTTACCGAGGCCATCCTGCGCGCCATGGCGGCGCGAAGCCGACGGGCCGTGGCGGCGAATTTCATCAGCGGGTGGCACGGGCTGGACTCCCTGGCGGAACACATCTTCGCCCACGACCCCGACCGCATGCTCCGCACCGCGCTCGGTCTGGCGCCTTTCGCCACGTTGCGACACGACTACCTGCCCCACGATTTCACGCTCTATCTCCACATGCTGGAGCACAGGGACCGCGCATGAGCCACGGCCGCGCCCTGGTCTTCACCGGCAACCGCGCCGAGTTCGGCATCCTCACGCCGCTGCTGCTGGCAGCCGCCAAGGACTTCGAGCTGGAGCTCGCCGTCTCCGGAGCGCATCTGCTGCCGCCGTGGAACACGGTGGAAGAAGTGGAGGACAAGCTGGACCGGCTGGGGCTGGACCTCCCCCTCCACCGCATTCCTCTGGCGGACATGGCGGACCCCTACCTGGGGGCGTTGTCGCGCATCTACGACGCCGCCTTCGACGCAACGCACCCCCCGGACCGCTACGACTTCGCCGTGGTCCTGGGCGACCGCGTGGAGGCTTGCGGCTTCACCATGGCGTGTTTCATGCGCAACGTGCCGGTCTTCCATTTCTGCGGTGGCGATGTGGTGAACGTCCACTATTTCGACACCAACCTCCGCCACGCCATGAGCAAGCTCGCCCATGTCCACTTCCCCACCAACGACGTGAGCGCCGGCGTGCTGGAACAGATGGGCGAGGAGCCCTGGCGCGTACGCAACGTGGGCCATCTCTCCCTGGACTACGACCGCCTCGGGTTCTTGCCGGAGAAGCAGACCCTGGCGGAAGAGCTCGGCGTCACCCGCGAGCCCATTCTCCTCATCACCTACCACCCGGACCACGAGCTGGACGCCTCGCAGAACCTGGCGCATTTCACCACGATACTGGACGCCGTGGCCGAGTTCGATGCGCTCTCGCTCGTCACCTATCCCAACAACGACCCGGGCTACGACCGTATCCTCGCGCATATCGACGCCTTGCCCGTCTCGGACAGACTCAAGGTGGTCCCCACCCTGGGCACGGAGCGCATTCTCGCCTTGCAGAAGCACTTCCGCACCGTGGTGGTGGGCAACTCCAGCCTCGGCCTCATGGAGACGCCCTTCTACCGGACGCCTGCTCTGAATATAGGACACCGCCAGGCGGACCGCCTGCGCGCCGCCAACGTGGTGGACGCCCCCTTGGAGCGCGCCGCCATCCGCGCCGCCTTGGCCGATATCCTCAAGGACTATGACGGCTTGTGCGAAAGACTGGAACCTGCGCGCACCTTCTTCGGCGACGGCCGCGCCGCCCTCAAGGCCCGCGACGCCATGGTGGAGCTTGTCGGTAAAGGCCGGGAAGCGCTGCTCTTCAAGAAATTCATCATTCGGGGGCGAGCATGATGGATGTCCTTGTCATCGCCGCGCATCCGGATGACGAGACCCTCGGCTGCGGCGGCGCGTTGCTGCGACGGCGGGCCGAGGGCGCGCGCATCCACTGGTGCGTGGTCACCTCCATGCAGAACCCCGCGCTCTTTCCGCCGGAGCGGGTGGCCCGCCGCGAACAGGAGCTGCGCGCCGTGACGGACGCCTTCGGCTTCACCACCACCCACCGGCTGGAACGACCCTGCGCCAGCCTGGACGAGATCTGCCGGGGCGCCCTCATCGCGGACCTCGCCCGAGTGGTCGCCGAAACCCGTGCGGCGGAGGTCTACGTGCCGCATCGCGCGGATGTGCACTCGGACCACCGTGTGGTCTTCGAAGCCGCCTTCAGCGCCGTGAAGTCCTTCCGCAACCCCACGGTGCGTCGTGTATTGATGATGGAAACGCCCTCCGAGACGGAGTTCGCCCCGGCGTTGCCCGATTGCGCGTTCGTCCCCAACGTGTTCATGGACGTGACGCCATACATGGAGCGGAAGCTGGAGATCATGCGGTTGTACGAGGGTGAGATGGCCCCGCCGCCCTTCCCCCGCAGCGACGCGAAGATCCGCGCTCTTTCGGCGCATCGCGGCGCGGCGGCGGGCTGCGAATACGCCGAGGCGTTCATGTTGCTGAAGGAGATTCTCTAGAGCCCCTCGCTGGGCGACCATGCCGCGAAGGGGGCGCTTGGTTGGAGAGACGCGTCGAACCCATGGGGCCCTTCAAGGCGCGTGCGACGGATGGAGGACCGAGCGACCCGGCCCCCTGCGGTCCGGAAACGCTTCCCCTCCCGACGCGGTTCCCCTTCGCCAGGGCACAGCATAGACGCGCTGCGGTGGTCGCGGCGTTGCGCGACCCGTTTCGAGAGACTCGGCGTCAACCGAATCGGTCGAGGACGCCCGCCTTCCGCCAGCGCGCGTCGCCGGCTCTCATTGTATGTCAACCGGCCTCGCCTGCCGTACACATGGACGGAGAAAAGGAATGACTTCGCAGCAAGGGCATCGACCGGAACAGCACACCGTGCAGGAGACCAAACAGCGTCTGTTCACCCAGCAGCGGCGCGAACACTGGAACGCCGTGGCGCAAGAGCCAGAACGCCGTTTCAGCAGCCACTACGCTGCGCACCTGCAGCGGATCTACTCGTTCCTGGTCCCACAGGGGCAGCGCGTGCTGGAGCTGGGCTGCGGCAAAGGGGATCTGCTCGCGGCGTTGGCGCCTTCCGAAGGCGTCGGCGTGGACATCGCCCCCGCCATGCTGGACAAGGCGGCGGCGCAGCATCCCGAGCTCACGTTCGTGGAGGGGGACGCCCACGCGCCTCCCGTGGAAGGCGTCTTCGACTGCATCATCCTTTCCGACTTGCTGAACGACATCTGGGACGCGCAACAGATCTTCAACGCCATCGGGCCGTTGTGCAAGCCCTCCACACGCGTCATCATCAATTCCTACAGCCGGCTGTGGCAACCCGTGCTCACTGCGAGCCGCGCGGCGGGGCTGGCGCGGCCTCTCCTGCAGCAGAACTGGTTCACCGTGCAGGACACGAAAAATCTGTTGCGCCTGGAGGGGTTCGAAGCCATCAAGGACTTTGATGAACTGCTGTTGCCCACGCAGACGCCGTTGCTCGATCCGCTGGCGAACCGCTATCTGGTGAAGCTGCCGCTGTTCAAGTGGTTCGCGCTGACGCATTTCATCATCGCCCGCAAGCAGATGCAGCCGTGGCCGACGCGCGAAGCCAAAGTGACCGTGGTGGCCCCGGCGCGCAACGAAGCCGGCAACATCGAGCATGTGTTCGAGCGCATGCCCGCCATGGGCGCCGGGGTGGAGCTCATCTTCGTGGAAGGCGGCTCCTCCGACGACACCTATGCGACCATCGAACGCGCCATCGCCGCGCATCCGGACGTGGACGCCAAGCTCATCAAGCAGCCCGGCAAAGGCAAAGGCGACGCCGTGCGCGCGGCTTTCAAACAGGCCACGGGCGATGTGCTCATGATTCTGGACGTGGACCTCACCGTGCCGCCGGAGAACCTGCCGCGGTTCTACGAAGCCATCCGCTCCGGCGCAGGCGAGTTCATCAACGGCGTGCGGCTGGTCTACCCCATGGAGTCGCAGGCCATGCGCTTTTTCAACCTTGCCGGCAACAAGTTCTTCAGCATGGCGTTGAGCTGGCTGTTGGGCCAGCACGTGCGCGACACCCTCTGCGGCACCAAGGTCCTCTCCCGCGAGAGTTACGAGACGATCGCGGCCAACCGGGCCTTCTTCGGCGAGTTCGACCCCTTCGGCGACTTCGATCTGCTCTTCGGCGCCGCCAAGCTGAACATGAAAATCGTGGACGTGCCCGTGCGCTACGCAGACCGCATGTACGGGGAAACGAACATTCAGCGGTGGAGCTCCGGCGTGATGCTGTTGCGGATGACCGCCTTCGCCGCCCGCAAGATCAAGTTCTTCTAGGCGGCGTCCAGGCGCGCCGCCAGGGGGCCTCCCTGCGTGACGAGCCCGTCCGGCCTCCGGAGCAAGCGCCAAGGCCGGGCCGCCGCCCGGTGGTCAGGCCCGGCGCCCAGGCGGCGCTTGGGCGGGGAGAGGCTTATCCGTGGTTGCTTGTCCCAGTCCTTTCGGGGGGGACGCAGCGACGCGTCGTTTGCGCGTTGAGTCCCCGTTGGTGACGCGTCACGATCCGCGCGGACTCAGGAGGAGGGCGGCGCCAGAGCTGGACCGCTGGGCAGGTTCACCAGTCCCGCCTCCAGATAGGTGGCCATGGCGAGGCCCATGCTGGGGCATTGCGCGAACATGGGCAGTTTGGCGAGGAGCGTCCACGCCGGCCGCAGCATGAGACCCTGCGCATGCGCCGCCGCCAGGAGCGCATCGCGAGCCGTACGCATGACGTCCACGTCGTCGGCTTCGATGAGCACGGCGTTCAGCCAGCAGTTGCTCCTGCTGTGGGCCGGTTCGCGGACGAACTCCACGCCGGGGACGTCGGTGAAGGCGGCGTCATAAGCGTCGGCGAGGCGTCGTTTCGCAGCGAGGATGTCGTCCAACTGTTCCAGCTGGGCCACGCCCATGGCGGCGTTCAGGTTGGGCAACCGGTAGTTGTAGCCCACGGCGTCGTGGTCGTAGCGCCAGGGGTGGGGCGTCTTGGCGGTGGTGGAGAGGTGCTTCACGCGGTCGGCCAGGGCTTCGTCGTTGGTGAGGATCGCGCCGCCGCCGCCGGTCGTCGCCAGCTTGTTGCCGTTGAAGCTGAGCGTGGCGCACAAGCCTGCGCCGCCCACGTGGACGCCGTGCCGGAAACTGCCGAGTGCCTCCGCAGCGTCTTCCACCATCACCAGCCCGTAATCACGACACAGCCGGGTCAGCAACTCCGTGCGGCAAGGGATCCCGAAGACATGCACGGGGACCACGGCGCGGATGGGGCGGCCCGTCTGCTTGTTCACCAACACGCCGGCGCGTTTGCAGGCGATGTGCTCCAGGTAGACGGCGAGGCGGAAGGGGTCCACGCCGAGGGTGGCGCGTTCGCTGTCCACGAAATGGGGCGTGGCGCCGCAGTGACGCACGGCATTGGCCGTGGCCACGAAAGTGAGCGCGGGGACCAGCACTTCGTCGCCGGGCTGCACGCCCGCCGCCAGCAAGGCCAGATGCAGGGCCGCCGTGCCGTTGACCATGGCCACGGCGCGGGCCACGCCGCAGTACTCGGCGAGCATCGTTTCGAAGCGGTCCACGTAGGCGCCCACGCTGGAGACCATGGTGGTCGTGATGCAGTCCTGCACGTAAGCCGCCTCGTTGCCGGCGAAGCGCGGTTCATGGAGGTGGTAACGGGACTGCCCGGGCGGCAGGCAGGCGCGGATGGCGTCCAGGATGGGGGCGGCGTGCATGGCGACTCGTGGTCAGAGCGTGAAGTGTCGTGGTTGCGAGGGCCTGGGAGACGCCCCTTCCGGGAGCGCCGGAGGCCGGGCGCTCACCGAGCCGAGACGTGGACGAACGCGTTCCATCGCGTGCAGCGTCATTGCGTGCTAGATATTGTAGCGATCCGCCTTGTAGCGCGCAAGGTGTGCGGGGTCGGTGAACCAGGAAGCCGTTTCGGCAAGGCCCCGCTTGAATCCCTCCAGGCCGCCGTACGCAGGCTGCCAGCCCGTGAGCGTGCTGAGCTTCTGCGCGTCTGCGAAGAGGCGTTCCACCTCGCTGCCGGCGGGGCGCACGCGTTGGGGGTCCAGCTCGATGGTCACGTCTGCGCTCATGACGTCGGCGATGGCTGCAGCCGTGTCGCCCATGGCGATCTCGAAGCCGGAGCCGGCGTTCACCACCTCGCCCAGACAGGCGTCGCATTGCGCGGCGGCCAGGAAGGCGGCGGCCGTGTCCGCCACGTAGCTGAAGTCCCGGGTGGGGTGCAGGCTGCCCAGGCGGATGGTCCTGGCGCCGCTGGCGATCTGGGTGATGATGGTGGGGATGATGGCCCGCGCAGACTGTCGGGGGCCGTACGTATTGAACGGTCGGAGCACCGTTACCGGGGTTTCGAAAGCGGCGTGGAAGGAAAGCGCGATCTGGTCCGCGCCGATCTTGGAGGCGGAGTAGGGCGACTGGCCTTGCAGGGGGTGCGCTTCGTCGATGGGGACATAGCGCGCCGTGCCGTAGACTTCGCTGGTGGAAGTGGCCACCACCCGCTCCACGCCGAGGTCGCGGGCTGCGTTCACCACGTTGAGCGTGCCTTTGACGTTGGTGTCCACATAGGCGTCTGGCGAGTGGTAGGAGAAGGGGATGGAGATGAGCGCAGCCAAGTGCATCACCACATCGCAGCCGCGCATGGCCTCGCGCACGCCGTAGGGGTCGCGTATGTCGCCGGCGAAGACGTCCAGCTCGCGACGGATGGGCTCCGGCGCATGATCCAGCCAGCCCCAGGAATTGAAGGAATTGTAGAACACGAACGCGCGGACCTCGTGGCCGGCGGCGAGCAGCGTCTCCACCAGGTGCGAGCCGATGAAGCCGTCCGAGCCCGTGACGAGAATGCGTTTGCCAGTGAGTTGCATGGAAGGATGCTCGTTGCGCTGCAGCATGCGTCTGCGCCGGGGCGGCGCGTCTTTTCGCCGTGCGTCCGCGTCAACACAGGCGGACATCGTGTGCGACCCAGAGGACCATAGCGGCAGGCGCTGTCCTCGTCCAGAGGCGCAGCAGACGTTTTTCCGCAGGAGAGCCTCCGGCCGAAAGGGTGACAACCGCGGCCGGCTGGTGTACCCCATGGCGGTTCAACCCCCCTGGAGGCGAGAATTCATGGCCGACTCGATTTCACTTATTGTCCCGGTCTACAACGAGGTGGAGAACATCAAGCCCCTGCACGCGGAGATCGCCGCCGTGCTGGACGCCCTCGACCAGAAGAGCGAGCTCGTCTTCATCAACGACGGCTCCACGGACGGCTCCCGTGAGCAACTGGACGCCGCCGCCGCCCGCGACTCCCGCGTCCGCGTCATCCACCTGCAGCGCAACTATGGCCAGACCGCGGCCATGATGGCGGGCATCCACCACTCCACCGGCGACATCCTCATCCCCATGGACGGCGACCTGCAGAACGACCCCGCCGAGATACCCCGTCTGCTCGCCAAACTGAACGAAGGCTACGACGTGGTCTCCGGCTGGCGCACCCCCCGCAACGATCCGCCCGTACGGGTCTTCGTCAGTCGCGTGGCCAACGCCATCATTTCCCGTCTCTCCGGTGTGACCCTCAAGGACTACGGATGCTCCCTGAAGGCCTACCGTCGCAAAAACATCGCCGACGTGAAACTCTACGGCGAGATGCACCGCTTCATCCCCATCTACGTGAACTGGGAAGGCGGCCGCGTGGCGGAGATCCCCGTACGGCACCGGCCGCGCATTCACGGCGTCTCCAAGTACAACTTCGGCCGCACCTGGAAGGTGGTGCTGGATCTGCTGACCGTACGCTTTCTGGTGAAATACAGCCAGAAACCCATGTACGCTTTCGGCGGGTTCGGGTTGATGAACCTGGGACTCTCGTTGCTCTGCTTTCTGTTGATGCTGGTCTACAAATACGGCTTCGGCGACACCTTCGTGGAGACGCCGCTCCCGCTGCTTTCCGTGTTGTTCCTGATGGTGTGCTGCCTCTCCATCCTGATGGGGTTCCAGGCGGAAATGCTCATGCGGACCTACTTCGAATCGCAAGAGAAGCGGACCTACAGCGTGGACAGCATCACCTCCTGTCCGCTGGACGCCACAGCCTCCGCAACTCCGGCTGCTCCGGCAGACAACGCAGACAACGCAGACGAGGCGCCTTCGCCGCGCACCCCCCCCTCCTGATCAGCCCCGCCGCCCCCTCACGCAAGGCGGCCCGCTCCCGTGGCGCATGCCGGCTCGTCCTGTGATCGCGGACGCAGCGCGGGTGGAAGCGCTGCGCCGGACCGGCGCTCCCGGTGCGGAAAGCCCCCGAGCGTCAGGGGCCGCGAAGGCGCGCCGCCACCCGGCGCCGCCACTGACGCAGCGCGTCGCTTCCGCCGTGCCGGCGGTTTGCGGCCTCCTCCGCGATCCAATCCGCGTGCATGCCGGTTCGATCTTGCGCATGAGCGTCGGCGGGGAAGCGGTTGCGCCTCACAGATTGGACTTGAGGAAGAGGCGCTCGGGCAGGTTGCGGATGATCAGCATGACCCATCGCCACATCCATTTCGTGTAGACCAGGGTCTTGCGCTTGCGCCAAGCCTTGTGGATATCGCGGGCAGTCTCTTCCGGGTCCGCGGTGAGGGCCGGCGGCAGGTCCATGTGCTCGGTCATCTTGGTGCGCACGAAGCCGGGGACGACGGTGAGCACGTGGACGCCGGCGCGGTGCAAGCGGTGGCGCAAGCCGCTCAAGTAGACGATGAGCGCGCCCTTGGCGGCGCCATAGATGTAGTTGGACTGCCGACCGCGCTGCCCCGCCGGGGAGGCGTACGCGATGATGGAGCCGCGTTGCACCGTCTCGAAGTCCGCAGCGACGATCTCCAGGATGGAGGCTGCGCCGGTGAAATTCACGTCCACCATGGCGCGGAGCTGTTCGACGTCCATCTCGGCGGCGTGCTGGTCGCCGAGCATGCCGAAGGCCGCCACCACCACGTCGGGGCGGCTGGCGAGGGACGCGTAGAAGTCGCGGTGGGAGGCGAAGTCCACGGCGTCGAAGGCGGCGGTGCGGACCTCCACCTGATGACGGATGCGCAGATCCGCAGCGTGGCGCTCCAGACACTCCACATTGCGGGATGCAAGGGTGAGCGCGGCGCCGTCGCGGGCGGCGAATTCGCTGGCGAGGGCCAGAGCCATGGCGGAGTTGGCGCCGAGTACGAGCACATGCATTGGTCAAATCCCCAAGCGTTTGGATTGGAGGGAGGCGAACGCCAGGTCCAGATCCATGCGTCGACGCAAGGTTCTGAAACGTTCCAGGTCAGGGTAGCCGGCTTCCAGCGTCTCGCGTGTCATGCGCACGTCCTTGGTCAGGTAGAGACGCCCGCCATGGTCGATCACCACGCGGTCCAGCTCGTCCAGCAAAGGGAAGAGCTCCGGCTGGATTTTCATGTCCAGAGCGAGGGTGTAGCCCTCCATGGGAAAGGAGAGCCAATTGGCGTTGCCTTTGCCGAACAGTTTCAGCACGGCAAGGAAGGAGCCCAGCCCCGCCTCGGCGAGGCGTTTGAGGATGGCGGCGAGGCCGGCGTAGCTCGCCGCTTTGGGCAAGACGAACTGGTATTGGGTGAAGCCGTTCTTGCCGTAGATGCGGTTCCAGTCGTGGATGGCGTCCAGCGGGTAGAAGAAGGTATCCACATCCACGATGGCCTCGCTCACTTTCCGGCGCACTTTGGCGTAGAAGAATTCGTTGAACGCGCGCACGCTGAGCGGGTTCAGGGCGAAGGACGGAAAGTCGAAGGGAATGGCGAGTTTGCCTTTGGTCTTGGGGACCAGCCGGCCGTCGTCCGTGTGGTCGCCCACCATGAGCAGGCTGCGGCCCAGCGCTGCGCCCCCGGCCAGGCAGTCGATCCACGCCACGGAGTATGGTTCCTCCTGCGTCGATTCGAACAGTTCGAATATTCCCTGGAGGTTGGCGGCTTTGTAGGTCACTTGACGGATGTTGGCGCTCTTGGCTGGCGCAAGCTGCACCACGGCGCGAACGATGACCCCGGTCAGCCCCATGCCGCCGCAGGTGGCGAGCCATAAGTCCTTGTGCTTGTTGCGTTTCGTCACCGTCAGCAGGGAGCCGTCCGGGAGCATCAAGTCGAAGGATTTCACCCAGTCGCTGAAGCAGCCGGCCACGTGATGGTTCTTGCCGTGGACGTCGCTTGCGATGGCGCCACCCACGGTGATGAATTTCGTACCCGGCGTGACAGGGAGGAACCAGCCCCGCGGAAGGAAAATCTCGATAAGCTCAGCGAGACTGACGCCCCCTTCCACAGTAACGACGCCTTTGTCGTGGTCGAACGCCAGCACTTTGTTCATGCCGCGCATGGTGGTGACGTGGTCGTTCAATGCACTGTCGCCGTAGCTGCGTCCCATGCCGAATGGAATGGTGGGGGTAGGACGCTTCAGGCACCGCGTCAAGGAATCCTGAGAGTGTGCTGAACACACCGTCGCATTGATAGTGGGGTGACGCCCCCAGCCGGATAACTTGGAATGAGTGTCAGGCATGATGTGTTTGAAGAAAAGCTGTAGTTGCTAAAAATTTAAAGAGACAATGAATGAAGAAGTCAGGGTGTGATGAAATACAAAATAAAACAGAAATGGGTGATCCAGAGAGTGATGACGATTTTGAGAAAGAAGTCACTGATGAGTAATCGTGTTGGAGAACCCGTATTTTCAGCAACCAAGGTCAGCTGCAAATACCGCATGATTCCAAGAAGCACCCACAAAGTGGTCAGATAGACCTTGTCTGTATGCAAATAGGAGACAGTAGCGTCGTCAACAGTATACATGATGTAAGCCACAAGCACCACGCCAGCCATCAACGCCATGCATTGCGAGACGAATTCCATGGAATAGCCATCAAGACACTTGCGCGTTGTATTGCCACACTTGGCAAGTAGCAGGTCATCGCGGCGTTTCGCCAACGCCAGAAAGAGCGCCAGGAGAAATGTCATGATGACGAGCCAGTGACTGGCCGCCACGCCGGAGGCCACGGCGCCGATGAATATCCGCAAGACGAACCCAACCGCCACCATGACCACGTCAAGGATGGCGTGGTGCTTCAATCCCAAGGAATAGCAAATGTTTAAAGCGATATATGCAGCAAAGAGCGCAAGGACAGCCAAGGGGAGGCCCAGTGACAGCAAGAGGCATCCAAAAAGGAGAAGTCCGGAGAAAAAATAAGCATTACGTACAGATATGGCTCCGGACGCCACAGGCCGGAAACGCTTTTTGGGGTGTTCCCTGTCGGCGTTACGGTCGCGGATGTCATTGAACGCGTAAACCGAGCTGCACAGCAGGCTGAATGCGATAATGGCCTGTAACGCCGGGAGTACAGCCGTAAGAGTCGTGATCTGGAAACCAAAAAAAACCGGCGCCAGAACGAAGGCGTTCTTCAGGTATTGATGAGGGCGCCCCAGGTTGATGTAATCGCGGATGATAGCCATGCTTAAAAAAATAACACAGAGTGCGACGTAGTAATGTTGTTTGTGAAAGAGAGAGTCTCGTATACAATAAAGTCAGCAATACTTCAGTGTTTGTCAATGTATGACAGTTCAGGAAGTTCGCCGGCTGTCAAGTCAAGGTACATGTTGAAGTACAAATCCTTCTCCGGCATGACAAAAAACATGAAAGCGTCCACAATGCGGTGGAGATAGTCTTCCTCGCCAGCGATCATTGCGGTGACGCCAGCGTTCATGAAGTAGGATCCCGGAGCAAGCGCCATGCGAAATGGGAGACGAACACGGACAATGGAGCCGGCTGCAATATGAGGCGCGCCGTATCCAAGAGGGTGAGAGACGAGACCACAGAGTTCGAAGCCTGTCACGGTTTTCACCATGGCTCCGAAACGTACTCCATCGAAGTCACGCTCGAATCGGCAGTCGTATGTATAATAATATGTGACGCCTCGCCGTACATTGTTGACACGCCGTCCATCACTCGTTTCCAGTCGCGGATCACTGATGTGTGCTCCAGTGGAAGGGTACTCCACAGTCGATTTGGGCGCCAAATCGGGATCAAAAATATCTTCCGCATCGGTGACAATGGAAATAGCGGGCCTGTTCCAAGTGTCGTCACATGTTTTGATTGCGCCATGATACTTACCTTCACGCACCTGTTCCGCGGCGTGCGGTTCCTGCTCAAGCAGAAGCGCTGTGGCGCGATCGGGATCGTTCTGCATGAGTTGTATGGCGGCTCGAACATCGGAGCGACGCTCCTCCTTGCAAAAAAGAAGCTTCTGATAATGATCAAGAACATACTTGGGGTCGCCATCCAGGAGAAGCTCACCTTGATCCAACAATATTGCTCGGTCACACAGTTCCATGACCATTTGCTGGCTGTGAGAGACAAAAAGTAGTGTCTTGCCACGCTCGAGAAAGCTCCAGATGCGAGAAAAGCATTTTCTTTGGAAGGCTGCATCGCCAACTGCGAGCGCCTCATCCACAATAAGTATCTCCGGATCTGCCATGACAGCAACAGCAAACGCCAATCGAACATACATACCGCTCGAATAGAGTTTTACCGGCTGGTTGATAAAGTCGCCAAGCTCGGCAAATGCGAGGATGTCTTGGATGCGTGACGTTGTCTCCGTCTTGTCCATGCCCAGAATGGCGGCCTGTAGGTAGATGTTCTGCAGGCCGGTAAACTCCGGATTGAAGCCGCCGCCGAGTTCCAAAAGGGGAGCTATGCGGCCGCGGACGTCGATGGCGCCGTTGGATTGACGCAGGACGCCACAGATCAACTGCAAAAGTGTGGATTTACCACTGCCATTGCGTCCCACCAGAGCGACGCTTTCTCCGGGGAGGATGTCAAAAGATATCTTGTCGAGGGCGTGGAAGTCCTTGTGATACTGTTTCTTGAAGGGATGAAACGTCTCTTTGATGCGATCTGAGGGTTGATCGTACAATTTATAGACCTTGGATACATCGCGTAGGGTGATGACGGGAGGCGTGGCGTGTGTCATGGTTGACCTTTACAGCACATCGGCGAAGTGTGGTTTCAGTCGCTTGAAGGCTGTGGCGCCTACCAGCAACGCGATGATAGTAAAAGACCAGAAATAAACATCCCGCCATGGATCTTGAAAAAGTCCTACGTGATGAATGAAACAGTCACGATATCCTTGTACAACATGAAACATTGGATTCAACGACATGTAAGGTTGTAGCCATGCAGGCAACATCTGGATGTTCCAAAGAATCGGCGTACCCCAGAACCCTATCTGCAGGATGACATTGACCACCTGTCCAAGGTCTTTCAAGAATACGTTCAATGAGGAGCACAGCCAGGACAGTCCCAAAGCAAGCAAAAACATCCCAATCATATAGTAAGGGAAAAGCAGCATCGTCCAGCTGAAGTCCATGCCAAATATTATGAGTAAAACAAACAGAATACCGAGGTAGATGGCGTGAGTTACCGATGCTTCCACCAAAGAGATTATGGGCAGTATGTGCGATTGAAAAAACGTCTTCTTGACCAGATTTTTCATGTTGATGACTAAACCGGAAGAGTTGCCGACTATCTCGGAGAACGTATTCCAGGCGGCGGCTGCTGCAGTAAACCATACTATGAATGGCGCATCTGCGCTGGGTTTCATTCTAAACCCGAGTTCAAACACGAACGCCAATACCGTGATCATCGCGATAGGATGCACAATGGCCCAAAACAGTCCCAGGAAGCTGCCTGCGTACTTCGTGTAGATGGACTGGTACGCCATGGAGACGATGAGATAACGTTGCGCCAGGATCAGCTGTACGAAACGCCAGAAATTCAGGGTAAGATTACGTAGCATGTGCATTGATGGTATGGATGCGCCTTTGCGCGTCTGCATGTTCGGAACGTCCGCCGCGAGTGGTGACCGCGCCTGCCGAGGCGCCGTCTCGTCTCAACCGCATGACGTCATTGCCCTAAACTCCTTCGCCGGCCAAATCAAGAGGAGGGGTCGTGCTCGCACGCGACGTCCGGGTGCACGATCCGCCATGGCGGAAGGCTCTTCCGGGTCATGGAGCCAGCCCCGGCGTCCACCAGGGGCCGCAGACGCCGACGTCCAGCCGTCAACTCGACAGCCACTTGGCCCAGCAATGCCTCCCACCGTGAAACCATGCTCCGCGCGTCGAATCCGTCCGAAAAAAAATGTATGCGTGCAGCTATTTGCATGTTGGTGAGAAGCTGCTTGTCGCGCGCCAGTCGTGTCAGCCGATCTGCGAAACACGCCGGATCCCCGGGACGGCAGAGGAAGCCGTTGACGCCTTCATGGACTACGTCCGGCACGCCGCTTGGGATGTCGCTGGCCACCAGTGCGAGACCGCGGCCCGCCGCCTCGATGAGCGCGATGGGCAACCCCTCGAAGCTGGAGATGAGCAGGAATACGTCGTGGTCGGCGATCATCGCCAGGGTGGCGGCGTGGTCCAGGCGGCCCTGGAGGCGCACGCGACCCGCGGCGATCTCGTCAGCCATGGCCTCCCGCAGCCAGTCGGCGTCCACGCCCTCCCCGATGAGCGTCAAGGTGTAGTCGACGCCAGCGGCCGTGAGCCGTTGGACAATGGCCGGCAGATCGCGCACGCGCTTCTGGTGGTGCTCCAGTCGGCCTGCATAGACGATACGAAGTGTGTCTCCAAGCGCGCGGACGGGAGGAGGCGGCGCCGGCGTTCCATTGGGGATACAGACGAGCCGGGGCGTCAGGGCAGGGTCCAGGCGTTCCACGGACTCCAGTACGTGTGATGAGACCGTCACGACGGCATCCCAGTATCGACCAAGGCGTAAAACGTGGTCGTAGTGGAGGGGGTCGTCCGAATGCACCACCCCGATGACCGCCACGTCGTCGGGAAGGTCTGGCGTCAGCGCCGACATATCGAAGTCATACCCCGGGACGTACACGCACGGCGCATGGCTGCGCAGATAGGCCGCCAGCGCATTCCACCGCGCCTGAAAGGTGGCGTCCTGCGGATTGGTGAAAACGTGCGGCGCCTCGGGCAGGGTTGCGTAGGCGCCCGGGGGCGCAGTCAGCAGGAAACGGCAGTCGAACCCCTGGTTGCGCAGGCCTCGGAGCAGCGTCTCGCTGACGGTGTTCACGCCGCTCACGTCCCAGTCCGGCGCGGAGAAGTAGACGGGAAGCCGGCGCGCCTTGGCGATGAGCTCCGCTGAGGCGGTGTGGGTGAAGCGGCGCAAGGGCGGTTCCCGGTGTACGGAAAGGGCTGCCTCGCCCACGGGACGGGCCTCGCGGACGGCTGCGTCGAGACGCCGGCGGGCCTGGGCGAGTTCCTCCCGCAGGGTCTGGCGACGCGTCGGGTCCGCGATGAGCGCCCACGCATGCGACGGCTTCGGGCCTGCCTCGACGGCGCGCAGCAGTGTACGAAAGACCTCGCCGACGCCACGGGTCACGGCGAGACCCTCCAGGGCGCGCAGGCTGGGGACGGCGTCTGCGCCCACGGCGCGGGTCAGGGCGTCTGCGTGGAAGGCCATGCACGCGGCCACTTCCAGTTGCAAGGCGTCGGGATCCTTGGTGATGGTGTTGGCGGAGTGCCAGCGGTACTCCAGCAAGGGGATGTCGAGAAACGCCACGCGCAAGCGGGCGTGGGTCGCGCGCAGGAAAAAGTCCAGGTCATGGCAGAAGCGCAAGGGCGCGAAGGGGCCGGGTGGTGTTGCGTCGTCATTCGAAATGGTCAACGATTGGAGGACGCTGCGCCGCGCCACGATGTTCCCCGTGGTCATGTGGACGTTGGTCTCCAGCAAGGTGAGTGCGAGGTCCTCGGGCGTGCTCGCAGCCAGCCGGCGCGTCACGGCGGCGTCGTACCAACTTTGTGCGACAGCGGCGCTGCGGTCGTCGATGAAAGCGACGCGCGTGACCACCATGGCGGTGGTCGGGTCGGCGTGGAGTCGCTCCAGGCAGAGGGCGAGGCGTTCCGGTCGGAAGCGGTCGTCCGAATTGCAGATGGCGACGACTTCGCCAGTGGCCATGGCGATGGCCTCGTTCAGCGTGGCGTGGGCGCCGCGGTTGGCGCGGGAGTGGACACGGATGTGTGGCTGGCCCTCGGCAAGGGAAGCGGCCACGGCGGCGGACTCGTCCGTGGAGCCGTCATCAAGGAGGATGATCTCGTCAGGCGGCAGGGTCTGGCGCATCAGGCTCTCCACGGTCTCGCGGAGGTAGCGCGCGTGGTTGTAGACTGGAACGACCACGCTGATCCCGCCGCGGGGGCGCAGCGTCCGGTTGGCGAGACGGCCGGCGGGCTCGGCGGATGCGTCGGGGATGAAGGCTTCCAGGTAGGCGGCCACGCAACGGCGCATGGAGAATTTCTCGAAGAGGACATCCGTGGCGGCGGCGTGGCGTGCGAGCAGCGCCGGGTCCGCCATGTAGCGGAGGATGGCTTCGGCGAGGGCGTCCGCATCGGGTTCGCCGGCGCTGTCCAGGGGGATGAGCGCGCCGGCGTGGGCGTCACCTTCCTGAATCATTTCGGGAATTTCTCCCATGGGCGTCGCGATGGTGGGCACGCCGCACGCCACGTATTCGATGACGGTGTTCGGCAAGCTTTCGGACTCGAAGGAGGTGGGCAACAGGCCGACATGCGCATGCCCGATCCACTCGCCCGGCGCGCTGGAGTGGCCGGCGAAGCGGATGGCGGACTCCCCGGCGTATTTGGCGCGCAGCGTTTCCGCATACTCCCCTGCGCCCACCAGCACGAGCGTGGCGCGGCGGTAGGGGCCGACGCGGCCTTCTCCCTCGGCGAGGCGGCGGTTCACGGCGAGCACGGCCTCCGCCGCGGGCTCCCACCCCTTCTTGGGGATGGCGCGCGCCACCAGCACGCAGACGAATTCGTCCGCCGCCGGGGCGAACGCCGGCGTGGCGGGCCGTTGCGTGGCTTCCCGCAGGATGCCGTAGTACGCTTGCCGGATCTTGGTCGGCCGGGTCACGGGGTGGCGTTCGAAGACGCGCAAATTCTTTTTGGCGGGATGTAGCACCGCGTCTGCGCGTTCCAGCAGCAGGGGGGCCAGCGTCGCGAAGCGCGGGTCCGTGGTCGGGTGTTCCAGCAGGTGCTCGTAACAGCCGTGCATGGTGATGACCCACCGGGCGTCGCCGTGGCGCAGGGCCTCGTAGCAGAGGGCGTCCGCCGTCCACAGATGCGAGTTCACCGCGTCCACGCCGTGGCGTTGCACCTGCCGACGCAGCACGTTCGGGTCACCGCCGGTTTCCAGCAGGGTGACGCAGGGGTCGAAGAGCGCGGCCATCTCCGGGTGGACGCGGCCGGGCGTCGCGTTGGCGCAGAAGACGCGCGCTTCTGCGCAGAGGGCGTTGGCCAGGCGGATGGCGAACATCTGGCCGCCGCCCACCTCGAAGTCGCCAAGCACCACCAGCACGCGCAGTCGCTCGGGCGAGTCCGCAGCCACGGCCTCCCGTCGTTTCATCTCGGCGATATCCAGTACTGTGGCGAGTTCCGGCTCGCGGCGGAGCAGGGCGTCCAGGAGCGCGGTCTGATCCGTACGTCCGAAGTGAGTCCGTCGGCTCAACCGAGCCCGCGCCCCCGCGGCGCCCAGTCGTTGACGCTCCAGGGGGTCGGCCGCCAACTGGAGCACGCGCAGGGCCATGGCGGCGGCGTCGCCCATGGGGACGGCGGTCGCCCCGGCGGGGACCTCCCCCAGGACATCCCGGAACGCCGCCACGGGGACGCCAGCGGCCATGGCGCGCAATTCAGGACGATGGGCGCCGTGTTCCCGCGCAGAAGCCAGCACGATGTCCGCGCCGGAGAGCAGTTCGAGACCGGCGTCTTCCAGAAAATGGATGCGCTGACCGAACCCGCTTGCGTCGATGTCTTGCAGCAGCCAGCGGCCCAGGTCCTTGCGTTTTGCGCCAAGGACCACGAAGCGCAACGGCCGGCCCTCGGCGCGGCGCAACGCCGCCAACGCCGTGGAGACCACGTGGTCCACGCCATGAGCGAGATCCGCCGGGCCCGTGGCGGCCACGATGATGGATTCGTCCAGAGCCGCGAGTCCCATGGCCTGTCGGAGCTGTGGCGCGCGGATGGCGGCTTCTCCGGGGACGGGGTCGGGCGGCGTGATCCCGAAATCATGGATGACGCAGTGGGCTGCGCGCTCCGGCGAGGCGGCCAGCACTTCGCTCTGCGCAGCCGCCGTGGGAAAGACGACGACGTCGGAATGGGTCAGCGCCAAACCGACCTTGACGAGCAGCTGCGCGGCGAGCGCCTGGCCGGGGGGCTCCACGGCGAGGGTCGTCACCCGGATGGAGCGTTCCGCCAGCCGCACGGCTGCTTCGCCGGCGGCGAACCCCACGCAGATGGCGCGCAGCACGCCGGCCGCAGCGGCTGCCTGGGCTATCTCCCGGCTGTCCGGCAGGCGCGTGGCCGCGGAATCTTCATCCAGAAACGCAAGACGCGCTTCCAAGCCGAGAAAACGCAGCGCCGAGGCCACGCCGGCGGTCATGGGGTCCTGCCGGCGGCCCACCACCAGGATGGCCGGCGCGTTCTCCACGGGGGTGACCTCCGGCGGCGCCAGCACGTCCCGACCCTGCTCCCGACCCAGGCAGACATAGTGGACCAGCGGATTGTGCGCGGCTGCTGCGTCCGGATACAGCGCATTGTAGTAGGATGCGTCGAAGAGCGGGCTGGGGTTCATGCCTGCCGCAGCGCCTTGGGTGACGTAGTGGACGAGCGGGTTCGTCTCCCCCACGGAAGTTTGCCGGACGTAGTACGCCGTCTCGAAGAGGGGGTGGGGATTGAGGCCGGCGGCTGCGCCTTCCAGCAGATAGTGAACCAGAGGGACGGCGGCCCCTGGCGCGCTGCGCTGCGGCGCTTCCCGATTCGGGAGCTGGGCCAGATAGAACGCCGTATCGAAGAGAGGATGCGGATCGGCCGCGTGCGCGCCCCATTGGATGTAGTGCTGCAGCGGCGCCATGGCCTGGGCGGCGGGGTCCGGGCAATGCTTCAGGTAGAAAGCCGTGTCGAAGAGCGGATGGGGATCCGGCGAGGTGTGCCCCCTGTGCTGGAGGTAGTGGGCCAGCGGGTTCGCCCCCGGGGGCGGGGCGGCGCGCGCCGTGTAGTACGCCGCATCGAACAGGGGGTGCGGATCGTGGGGCTCCTGCGCGCCATGGCCGAGGTAGCGCAGGAGAGGATCCGCAGTGGCCGCGGCCGTTTCCTGGGGGAGTTGCGCCAAGTAATACGCAGGGTCGAAGAGGGGATGGGGGGAGAGCCCGCGCGCTGCGCCGTGGAGCAGGTAGTAGTCCATGGGCGGCGTTTCGCCAAACTCGCTGGCGGGGAGCTGGCGGCGCAGCCATTCTTCGTCGAAGCAGCCGGACGCCTTCAGGATGCGGCGTTTCTGGTAGAGCGAGACCCGCTCTGGCAGGGCGCCCTGGAGTGTCCAGCGGGTCCAGCGCGCGCCGGCGGCGAGCCCCGCGCGTACGGCGCCGGGCGCGTTGGCGCGGATATCACGCAGGGGCTTCGTGATCCGCCACGAGAAGGACCGCTCCATGGACTCCAGCGCTTCGGCGGCGGCGCGTTCACGACGGACGGCGGCTTCCTGGATGCGCAGAAGCGTCGCCACGGCGTCCTCCAGGGACGTGGGGCGCACGCCGTCTTCCAGGGGGGGCAGGGTCGCCAGCAATGCTTTCGCTTGAGCCGCCTGTGTCTCGCAGCTCACGCGGTTTTCATGGCGCTCGTGGACCTTGCAGAGCGGGTGTTGCGCGTCGGGTCGTGGCGGTGTGGCGGCTGTCGCGTCTGCGACGTTGTCGGGATGGGGCTCCTGACCTCCCTGACCGGGCAGCCTCGCGGGGTCGCCGTGTTCGGACGTACCGGCCTGCATGGCCTGTGTTGACTGAATGGCCTGTGTTGACTGAATGGCCTGTTCCGCGGGGTCGTCGAGCCCATGCGGTTGAGCGGCCTGGTGGGCGTGGTGGGCGTGGTGGGGTCGGATGGACCCGCCCGGCGAGGCTGTACCGGCTGTTCCGGCTGTTTCGGCCGGTGCGGACGCCACACCGGAAGGGGACGCCGGGGACGCAGCCGTTGCGGCGTTGTGTTCGGCGAGGGGCGTCCGGCGGAGGCGCAGCGACACGGGCGCCGCCTTCGAGTTCGGAACGCGAAGCAGAAACGACTCCCCGGCCACGAACCGCAGGGGGGCGGATGTGGCGGCGTCCCGAGTCTCCTTGTCGGCAAGGCTGGACGATGCGGGGGCCGCCAGCACCGGCGCCAGGGGCGTGGGGACGAAGGGCCCGTCGCCGTAGCGGAGGTGGGCGCGCCACGTCGCGGCTTCCTGGGCTGACAGTGCGCCGGCTCGATCCTGCGCCTCGGGCGTGCGGGGCCGTGATGGCGCGGCGCCACGGGAGTCGGCCTCGGTTGCTGCGGTTGTGGCGAGTTCGATGCGGGCGAGTCGCAGCGCGGGGACCCCGGTCAGGTCGAAGAGGAGTTCATCACGCTCCAGATCGAACAGCGCTTCCAGGGTGACAGGGGCGCCGTCCTCCGAAACGATCGGCGGCTCCAGAGGCGTCAGTCGGGCGCGCCAGTGTGCGGGCGAAAGTGGTGCAGAGGGAGTCGCCATGGGGTGGTGTGGTCCGTCGGCAAGGGGTGCTGGGGATGCGTCTGGGCGAACAGCAGGCGGCGTACGGCGTGAGAGCCGCCGCATCGACGTCACGTCACGCGGCGCATTGCTCCACCGCGGCGGTCCGCTGGTCGGGCCATTCGCGGCGTGCGAAAGGCTTTCTTCATGCGGCGTCGGCTTGTGGCGCCCGCGGGAAACGCCTCGTCATCGTCACTCGTCAACATCAATGGTCGCCGGGAAGCGTTGCGGCTTGCACCCTAGCCCCTCTTGTCCCGTTGCGCAAGGAGGCGGACACGGCGGCGCGCGATGCTCACGCCGTGGAGGCGGGCCGGGCGGCGCACGTCTCGCACACGCCGTCCATGCGGATGTCCATGGCCTCCACGCGTACGCCATGGCCCGCGGCGGCGCGGTAGAGGGCGTCGTAGGCTTCCCGCAGCGCCGGCTCATCGTCGGGAGCGAGGCAGGTCATGCGTTTGCAGCGCAGGCAGTAGAGGTGGCAATGGCGGGGACCGTGGAGGGCGGACAGGCAGTAGCGGAACGCGCGGTCCGGCGGGTTGGGGGAGGCGATGCGCTGGGTCACGCCCAGGTCCGTCAGCATGTCCAGAATGCGGTAGAGGGAAACCTTGTTGATGGCGTGTTCGGCGCGCACGCGCTCCAGCAGTTCCAGGGGTTGCAAGGGTTCGCCGGCTTGCGCCAAGTTGCGCACCACCAGCTCGCGCAGGGGGGTGCGCTCCACGCCGGCGGACTGGAGCAGTTGGCCGGGATCCAGGGGAATGGCGTTCATGGGGCCTCCTTGCGGCGCAGCGTGACCGACCTGTGACGTCGTGACCGGATGCGCCGCCACGCGTTGACGAGAAAGAAGCTCGCTGCGGACACGGCGATGATGGTGGGGCCGGAGGTGGTGTCCAGATGGTAGGCCAACGCCAACCCCGTCATGGTGAACGTGAGGGCGTAGAGCGTGGCGCGACGCATCATGGCGGCCAGGCTCGGCGCCTTGTATTCGGCGAGGTAGGGCGGGATGGTGAGCAGCGCGATGATGAGCACAAGACCCACCACGCGGATGATCATCACCACGCTGAGCGCCGTGAGCGCGAGCAGCAGGTAGTGCAGCATCCGCACGGGTGCGCCCGTGGCGCTGGCGAAGTCCCTGTCGAAGGACGCTGCGAGGAAATCCTCGTACCAGTAAGCCACTGTCGCGAGGATGACGAGGACCAAGCCGGCCATCAGCCAGAGCTCCTGCGCCGGCGCCGTGAGGATGGAGCCGAAGAGGTAGCTCATCAAGTCCACGTTGTACCCGGGCGTGAAGTCCACCAGCAGCATGCCCACGGCCATGCCGGTGGCCCACAGCACGCCCACCAGCGTATCCGTGCGTTCGCTGCGGTGGTAGGCCGCGGCGCCCATGCACAGGGAGGCCGCCACCGTGAACGCCACCGTGGTGGGAATGACGGGGAGCCCCGCATAAAAGGCGAGCCCGATCCCCCCGTAGCCGGCGTGGGCCACGCCCCCGGCCATGAAGACCTGACGGTTCACCACCACCAGGGAGCCGATGACGCCGCACGCCACGCTGGCCAGCACGCCGGCCACGATGGCGTGTTGCACGAAGGTCATGGAGAGGGCTTCCAGCATGGCTCACGATTCCTTGCGTGTGTCGGGGGGATGGTCGCCGTGGTGCGCCTGCCCGAGGATATCCGCATGGGCCATGCACGCCACCAGCCCGCGCATGGAGTCGTCAATGGGGCATTCGTGCCCGTGCACGCCATACAGCAGGGTGAGCATCTCCGGGGTGAGACGGTCCGAGCGGTTCAGGATGAGTCGACGGTTGAGCGCGGCCACGGCGTCCACCCGCGTGGAGACCGCGATGAGGTCATGACTCACCACGATGACGGTGCGATGCGCGCCGAGGTTCGCCATGATGTTGAAAAGACAGATCTTGCCGTGTGGATCGACGTTGGCCGTGGGCTCGTCGAAGAGCAGGATGTCCGGCTCCCCCACGATGGCCCGCGCCACCAGCACCCGTTGCTTTTGTCCGCCGGAGAGGTCGTCGTAGCGGTGGCGCGCGTAGCGTTCCATCTCCACTTGCTCCAGAGCCCGGCGCACCTTGTCGCGGTTGACGCCTGCCCGCTTCGGCAGCAGGCCGCGCGGTCTGGGCAGCCCCATGGCCACTACCTGCGCGGCCGTCACGGGGAGGGTGGCGCTGGCGTTCACGTGCTGCGGCGCGTAGCCGATGGGCGTGCGCTCCTTGGCGGGGTCTTTGCCCAGCACACGCACGGTCCCTTGGGTGGGCGCCAGCAGGCCCAGCAGGATTTTGACCAGCGTGGTCTTGCCGCCGCCGTTGGGGCCCAGCATGACGCAGAAGAGACCCGGCTCCAGGGTCATGTTGATATCCTGGAGAACAGGCTCGCCGTCGTAGGAGAAGCTCAGGTTTTCGATGCGGATGGCCGGCTCGGTGCGGGTGGGCTGCACCGCGTCCGCACTCTGGGCGGTATGGGAGGATATTTCGACCATGACGTCAGGCTCGTGGCGGGTTCGCGTGGATTCGGGCGGAATTCAGTCCAGGGCGTGTTCCAGGGTCTTCGCCACGCTGAAGAGGTTGGCTTGCCAGTCGGCGGCCAAGGGGTCCAGCACCACCAGACGCGCGTCCAGGGCGCGGGCGGCGCGTTCGGCCAGTTGCGTATCGAACTGCGGCTGAGCCACCACCACACGGGGGGCTGCTGCGTCGAAGACGCGGTCTATCTCGGCCACGGCGTCTTGCAGCTGCACGGGCGTCAGCGTTTCGCCATGCGCCGCCAGTGGGATCTGCCGCAGCCCGTACGCCTGCGCGAAGTAGCCCCAGGCGGGGTGGTCCACCACGAAGACGCGATGGCGCGGCGGAATCTCGGCCACGATGGCGCTGATGGCCGCGTCCAGCTCTTCGAGCTCGATGACGAGGCGTGCGTGGTTCTCGCGGAAGGTCCAGGCGTGGTGTGGCGCAAGCGCGACGAGGCCCTCCGCGATAGTGGCCGTCATGCGCTGCATCCGGTCGGGGTCCAGCCAGATGTGCGGGTCCGGACGGGCGCTGTCGTCCGGCGCGCCGGGCAGCGGCAATTTCGCCACGCCCTTGTCCGCATGGATGATGTGCAGATGGGGGTGGCGCGTTCGGCACGATTCGATCCACGCCTGTTCGTAAGGGAGCCCCACGGCCACGAAGGCGTCCACCGTCGCCATGGCCTCCAGCTTCGAGGGCTCTGGGACGTAGTGGTCCGGGGCTGCGCCTTCCGGCGCGAGGGCGCGGCTGTCCAGAAAATCCCCGACCACGCGTTCGACAAGAGCGGCCACGGGGGGGATGGAGGCCACCACCACCGGCTTTTCCGCCGCCGTTGCGGAGACGACCGTCAAGCCGGTCAGCAACGCCGCCCACGCCAGGGGGAAGACGTTCCGCAATATTCGGGAAATACACACCATGAAGCACACCTCGTCACCAGAGAGAAGACGAAACGACGGATGGGACACCCACAGTAGGCAACAATGTTGCGTCTTCTGTCAACCCTGCAGAGCGTGGGGGAGGCCGGGGTTTCGTCTGTCGCTGCAAGCTGTGGGCAGGGGCGGCGTCCACATCGTGTCAATCGGATTTCCTTGGATGCTCCCGAGAACAGACCCTGCGCAGGACGCCCGGCCATGCGCCGGTCGATGGCGAAGCATTCCCAAACTCCATGACGCTCCATGACGCTCCATGAAGAGCCGAGAAGGTCTGCGGACCGGGGTTTTCTGCGGCGCGCGGCGTCCGGGGCCCGCCAACGCCCTCGGTTTGTTCCCCATTGACCAGTTGCAGCGCATGAAGTACGTCTCAAGGAGTCCGAAAGCAAGAGAAGCGCCGCCGAGCCCTTGCGCCGAAGGAGACCATACGCGTGCCCACCAGCATGGAAACAGCATCCAATATCGATCCCTACGAAGTCTTCACCGAGTACCTCAAGACGCACGGCATGCTCATGACGCCCCAGCGCCGCGTACTGCTGGATCTGTTCATGCAGGAGCCGAAGCACTTCTCCGCCGAGGAGTTCTACGACCGCGTCAAGCAGGTGGACGACGCCATCGGCCAAGCCACCGTCTACCGCACGCTGAAGCTCTTCAAGGACTCCGGCCTGGCCGAGACCCTGGACCTGGGCGACAACCGCACCCGCTACGAACGCAGCATCGGCCGCGAGCACCACGACCACCTCATCTGCACCCACTGCAAGGCCTCCATCGAATTCAAGGCGCCGGAGATCGAGCGGATGCAGGAAGAACTCGCCGCGCGCCACGGCTTCGTCCTCAC
Organism: uncultured Desulfovibrionaceae bacterium; assembly: GCA_964455395.1. Taxonomy (GTDB): domain Bacteria; phylum Desulfobacterota; class Desulfovibrionia; order Desulfovibrionales; family Desulfovibrionaceae; genus CAYVWB01. The sequence goes on along the minus strand of CAYVWB010000038.1, from coordinate 15,536 downwards.
GGACCACACCCTCTACCTCTACGGGCTGTGCCCCGCGTGCCGTGAAAAGACGACAGCGCGACTCCACCCCAAGGCGGAGTGAGCAGCCCCGCCCCCTGGGACTCGCCCATGGTTGACCCCGACAAGACCCTGCTGGATCAGCACCCCCTTTTTCGTCGCCTGACCGGACAGGTGATCTGGACGTATCTGGAAGAACTCGGCGCCCAGGCCGAGGCCATCGACGCGTTCATGGACAGGATGCTCGCCTTGCGCGAAGCCGTGCTGACCCTCCACCAGACGTTGGAGGAGGAGGGCGGTGCGCTGCGGCTGGTTCTTGCCGACACGCCGACGGACGCGGGCGGCTTCTGCGCTCCGTGCGCACACTGCGCCGCGCTGGTGGGGCAAGCCATCCCGGCGGATTCGCCGGAGGTCATCGCCCTCATGCCGCCATACACGCTGGGATGTCGGCTATGGGCGGAGCACCTGGACGCCCCCGCCGTGTTGCGGCAAAGCGAGACGCGCTTGCTGACGGACCCTGCCGAACTGCCGGCGCACGGGCCTTTCTGTCCCACGGCGCAGCTGACACGGACAACGCCCGCCGGCTCCACCGGTCTCACCGGCGCTGATGACTGGGTCTGGCCCTCCGCCCGAATTCTGCAGCGCTGATCGGCTCGCCACGCCGAAGAACTCCCCCCCGGGGTTCGCACGGCTCGCCGGCGCTGAAGCTCCCCTCGGAATCCCGCACGAATCGCCGGCGCCTTCCGTCCGTCATGGATTCCCGACGTCACATGTCGTCACGCGCTGTCACGGGTCGTCATGGGCCGTCATGGGCCGTCATGGGCCGTCATGGGGTCGTCATCTCTCGGTGAACTGGGGACTGTATGCTCGGCCGCATCCATCCACCCTCTGTCTGGGAGTTCCACCATGCGACACACCCCTCTGCGCATCCTTGCCGCCGCGATCGTCCTGTTGCTGAGCCTCGCCCCGTCGGCCCAGGCCGAGGAGGTCGTTTTCGTCTACGAACAATACCCCCCCTACGAGTTCATCGAAGACGGGGTGCTGAAGGGCACGGACGTGGACATCATCCGCGAAGTCTGCAAACGCAACGGCATCACCCCTGTTTTCCGCGAAGTGCCCTGGGCCCGCGCCATGGAGGAGGTCCGCCAAGGCGCCTCCGACGCCATCTTCTCCCTCTTCAGGAACGAGGAGCGCGAAGCGTTTCTGGCGTTCCCGGAAGTGGGCTTGAGTTCGGAGAAGAACATCATCGTATCGGCGGCGGGCGGCGGGCTCAGCGTCAACAGTCTGGAGGATCTCGCCGGCAAGACCGTGGGCGTGGTCACGGACTATTCCTACGGCGAAGGCTTCGACGACGCGGACACCTTCGAGCGCGACGCCTCCGGCGACAACAAGACCCTGTTGAAGAAGCTGCAGGCCAATCGGGTGGACGTCATCGTCATCAATGAGATAGTCTTCAACAGCTTGGCCCGATCCCTGGACGTGCAGAACGCTTTCGAGGTGATGGGCTACGTGGTGGCTGACGAACCCATGTACGTCGGCTTCTCGCGCAAGTCGCCCAAGGACGCCGAGCAACTCGCCGCGCTCTTCACCACCACCCTGCGCGAACTGGAGGCGGAAGGCTTCCTCCAGGAGGTCTACGCGCGGTATTAGGATCCGGCGCCGCGTGCGTTGCGCTGCCCCCGCCCCAGCCGCAATGGACGCGCTTCACTCACGGGAACAAGGCCACGCCAGGCTCTTCCGCGCCCGCGTGTCGACGCGGCGGAGGTCTGGCGTTTTCCTTGCGCGCCGACAGGACATGCGGGATGCAGCGGCGTGCGTGACGAGTTAACAACCGCCGTCGCCAAAGGATTCGTCCATGTCAGCCAACGCCTCGCCACACCAGTACGCCGACCCCGCAGCGTTGCGCCGGGCCTGCCGGGAAGGGCGCTTCACCGGCGCCACGACCGGGCAGTGCCCCGGGTTCGCCCAGGCCAACGTCGTCATTCTGCCGCACGCACTCGCCTGGGATTTCCTGCTTTTTTGCCAGCGCAACCCCAAGGCGCTGCCCTTGCTGGAGGTCTTCGAAGCAGGTGACCCCGTTTCCGGAACTTTCGCCCCCGGCGCGGATATCCGCACGGACTGTCCCGCCTATCTCACGGTGGCCAACGGTCTCGCCACGCCTGCCCGGGACGTGAGGGAGTGCTGGCGCGAAGACGCCGTCACCTTCCTGCTGGGCTGCTCGTTCACCTTTGAACAGGCGCTCATGGAGGCGCGCGTTCCGATGCGCCACGTGGAGCAGGGACGGAACGTCGCCATGTTTCGGACCAACCGCCCCCTGGCCCCGGCAGGCGTCTTCCAGGGCCCCATGGTGGTCTCCATGCGACCGGTGCAGGCCGCGCGCGTGGCGGAGGCCGTGCTCGTCACGGCGCGGTTTCCCGCAGTGCATGGCGCGCCGGTCCATGTAGGCGCGCCGGAAAGCCTCGGCATTCGTTCCCTCGCACAACCGGACTGGGGCGACGCCGTGGACATCCGGCCGGACGAGGTCCCCGTGTTCTGGGCGTGCGGCGTCTCGGGGCTGGCTGCGCTTGAAACCGTGGCCCCGCCGTTCGCCATTACGCATGCGCCGGGGTGCATGCTGGTGGGGGACGCGCGGGACGCGGCCTTCGCCATCGGGTGAGTCGTCGTTCCGAAACGCGTCCTGCGAAGGGTTCTGCGAGGAGCCGCGGCGTGTTCGCATGCGCTCGGGCAGTCGCGGATTGCAGGCGGGCGACTGCCGAGGGCTACAGCAGCGCTTCCAGGGCGGCGGCGGCGGCGTGGTTGCCGTGGAAGGCGGCGGCGGCGATGGTTTCGCGCATGGCTGGGAGGGCTGTTTCGAAGGCGCGCACGGCTTCGCGGCTGGGGGCGGGGTCCGCATGTTTCCCGCAGCAGACGCAGCAGAGGCCGTAGCCCAGCCGTTCCAGAAAGACCGCGTTCACGTGCTGTTCGTAAAAGAGGCCTGTGGGGAAGGCGAGCACGGGCTTGCCGAGGTGCAGCGCCTCGCTGAGGAGCGAATGCCCGCCGTTGGAGACGACCCCCGCGGCGGTGCGCAGGTCGTCCAGAAAGCCGTGGAGGGAATTGGCCTTGAACCGGATGCGACCGTGGTCGGGGCGGGCGCCGAAGCCGTAGACGATGGCCGGCCGGGAGGCCGCCGCCAAGGTTTCCTCCAGCCAGCGCGAGTCGGCGCCGCGGGCGTAGACGAGGAGGTGTTCGCCCGTGACGGCGTCGCTGCGGGGAATGGCTGCGGCCGCAGCGCGCAGGATGGGCGGAAAGACCGTGGTGGTTGTCGGGTCCTTCGCCGGGGGTTGGAAGAAGGAGCTGATCATGAAGCGTGAGGCCGCGCTGTAGAGCCGCAGGATGAGCTGGCTGGTGAGCAGCCGGCTCATGGCGTCGCCCTCGGGCGGGTCGTGTCTGGTGTGGGTGATGACGTGCTGGTGGTCCAGGCTGACGGTGGGCGCGCCGAGCTCCCGAGCGGCGCGGGGGGTGAAGTACTCGTAATCGCTGATGACGAGGTCCGGCTGGAACGCTTCCAGGTCGCGACGCAAGGTGTTCAGGATCTGACGACGGCGCAGCAGGACGCCCACGGCGTGACGGGCCGTGGCCACGGGGTCCACGCGGCCGCCCCGCAGCACGGTTTCCAGCATGGGCAATGGGGTGACGTGGAAGCCGCCTTGTTCCGCCGTGGCGAGCTCCGCCACGGCGCCGCCGCCGAAGAAGCGGATTTCATGGTCGGCGTTGCGGGCCAGCAGTGTCTGCGCCACAGCCTGGGAGCGGCTCACGTGGCCCCTGGAGTCGCCCATCACGCCGTAGGCGATGCGTGCGGCTCTGCCCATCAGCAGCGCTCCGGCGTCGGGCCTTGCGTCAGTGTTGCGGCAAGTTCGCTGAAGCGCGCGGTCATGGCGTCCCAGCTGAAGTGGGTCGTCACCCGTTCGCGGCCACGGGCGCCCATGGCGCGGGCTGCGTCGTCGTCGGCGAGCACGGCGTCCCAAGCCTGCGCAAAGGCTGCGGGGTCCCCCGCCGGGACGAGCCGGCCTGTTTCGCCTTCCACCACCACTTCAGGAAGACCGCCCACGTCGGTGGCCACAACAGGCAAACCGCTGGCCATGGCCTCCAGCACGACGTTGGGCAAGGCTTCGCGGATGGAGCCAAGGGCGAAGCACGACGCCTGCGCGTAGAGACGACGCACATCCAGCTGGCCGGGGATGAAACGCACCACGGCGTCACGGGTGGCCGGCGCTGTCGGGTCGTCGAGGGGTGCGGGGGACGTCGCATCCACGGCTTCGGGTCCGAAAAGACTCGCTGCATGTGCGATGAGGCGGCTGCGCAGGGGGCCGTCCCCCACCAGCCAGAGTCGCGCCGGCCGGCGGCTTCGCAGCAGGGCCAGGGCTTCCAGCAGGGTCGCGTGGTCCTTGTCTTCCACCAGCCGCGCCACACAGAGGGTGACGGGATTGGCGCCCTGCGAGAGGGACGCGTGAGGTGGCGACGAGGCGGGTCGGAAGGTCTCCACATCCACGCCGTTGGGGATGACGGTGATGCGTTCGGCTGGCACGCCGTATTCTTCCACCAGCCGCCGGGTGAGCCGCTGCGTGTTGGAGACGTGGTGGTGCGCCAGCCGCCAGAGTCGGCGTTCGTGTTGCCGGTCCGGGGCGCCGCCGCCGCGGCAGCTGCCGAGGATGCAGGGGACGCCGGCGAGTCGGCCCAGCAGGCGCCCCCAGATGTTCGGGGTGGCGGTGAGCGGCGCGAGGAGGTCCGGCGGCGAGGCCCGCAAGGCGGCGAGGAGTCTGACGAGGCTCTGGGGCGTGACCCAGCCCGCATCCCCCAGGCGTTTGCGGACAAGGCCGCTCGATTCCACAAGAGGCGTGAAATCCTCGCCCCGCATGAGCGTCCAGAGCTCGGGAGCGAAGCGCGCGCGGTCCAGCCGGCGGGCCAGCTCCACGGTCTGACGCTGGGTGCCGCCGAAGGCGAGGTCCTGCAGCAGGAAGACCACTCGCAACGGCGCGACCGTCTCGACTGGCGCGACCGTCTCGACCGTCTCGGCAGACGCGGGGCGAGCGGAAGATGCGGCCATGGACGCGGCCCTCAGTACCCCATCAGCCCGCAACACCGTGCGCACGCAGGCATCAAGCCTTCCTGACGCAAGCTGGTGCGGAAAGCCCGGAAGCGCTCGGAGTTCCACAGCTCGGTGATGGTGTGCTCCTTGATGTTGCCGACCACGTAGTCGTGGTAGTCGCGGCAGGGAGAGAGGTCGCCGTTGGAGTCGATTTCCACCACCTGGAAGATGGAGATGCACTCGTCGAACCCGAAGGTGGCGGTGTGGTCCGTGTAGTAGGTCTCCAGGTCGTCCTCTGCGGTGATGTCCGGGATGACGATGGCCGGGGGCGCGTGCAGGCCCCGGCTTTTCTCGCGCAACAGCTCGAACTGACGGCTGAGGGCGGCGTAGTCCTCGGGAGTCCAGCCGCCCACCCACCCCCGGTGGAGCGTGGGCTCGAAGCCGAATCGACGCGTGAAGTCCGCAGCGTGCAGGTCCGCGCGCTCCTCGCTGATCCACCAGGCGGGGTAGAAGACGAAGAGGTCCGCTTTGTCTTTGAACTCGTCATAGATGTCCGCGAGATAAGGCGCGTTGTCCCGCGAGACGGTGGTGAGGGAGGCGATGAGCGGCAGGGATGCGCCGCGCTTTTCCCGGGCCTCGCGCAAGGCGTCGATACCCTTGTGGATGGCGGCAAAGCTGTCGCCGCAGCCGGGGGAGCGGCGGATGCTGTTGTGGATCGCCGCAGTGGGGCCGTCGATGGAGATCTGGGTGAGGTACATGCCCACGTCGACGACGCCCTCGGCGAAGCGGACGAGCTGCGTGCCGTTGGTGGCGATGGAGGTGGGCAGGTTCAGCTCTTTGGCGGTCTGCAGCAGGTCCAGCCAGCCATCGTACATGGTGGGTTCGCCGCCCCAGAGGTAGATGATGGGCGTATGACCGTGGCTGACGAGGTCGCGCAGGCACTCCTGGTAACGCGCCAGGGGGACCTCCTTCTGCTTGAGCTCCTTGAGATTCTTGCCGTGCAGAAAGCCGTGCTCCCCCCATTGGCCGCACATGATGCACCGCAAGTTGCAGAGGTCCGTGATGCGGATGGAGAGCTGGCGGATCTTGCGGGCTTGGCCGGCGTCCCTGGAAGGGTGCAGCCGGTTCGTGTGGTTGAAGAGCCACTTTTCGACCTGCAGGTCCGCAAGCTTCTTGTAGACATGCGGATATTTGTAAAGCCTGGCGGCGAGCTTGAGAATGGAGAGCCCGCCGATGCCGCTGCGTTTGGACATGTGTCCCGCCTTGTGGTTTCAGATGGGGGATCGACCCGCGCCGTCCCCGCGTCGCGCTGCAGACGGTGAACGCCGCAGGCGCGGGGAGGCTTTTCAACCACGATGCCGCCGACAAGTCAAACCGCGAGAACGCGCAATTTTTCTCGAACACGAGGCGTGCGGTCATGCGCCGGGCTTCGACGTCTCCTCCCCGACGCCCGACGCCCGACGCCCGACGCCCGACGTGGGACGTGGGACTGACCGCCGCGCCCAAAAGGGAGTGGGGAAAGGCGCTCTTTTTCCCGAAAGCGCAGTCGATACGTCCCGGTCACCCTTCCATCACGCAGCCGAAACGTCCCCGTGTTGCGGCCGAAACGTCTCCGTGTTGCAACCGAAACGTCCCCGTGTTGCGGCCGAAGCGTCACCGTGTTGCAGCCGAAACGTCCCACCGCACAAGAGCCGTACGGCTTGTGATGGCGCTTCGACAGGGGACGCGGTCACCGTGCAGGTCCTGGGCGTCAGGCAGGCGCGCCTGCGCGCGAAGCTCACTGCCTGAACGCCACGGAGAATGGCCGCCAAGCAGCAGTCAGTCGCGCCTGCGCGCGAAGCTCACTAACGCGCCGAGCGATGACGCCCGCACGGTGGTGGGCAGTCAGTCGCGCCTGCGCGCGAAGCTCACTCTCCCGAACCGCGTGGCGGAAGCCTTCAGGCGCGCAGATCGGTCATGGCGCGCTGCAGCCGTTGCGAAAGGGCGGCGAGACGCTGCACGGCGTCTTCGGCGCGCTGCATGCCCTGGGCGGTCTGGCTGGCGATGGCGTCGATGTCCTCCACGGCGCGGTTGATCTCCTCGCTGGAAGCGGCTTGCTGCTCGGAAGCCGTGGCGATGGCGCGGACCTGGTCCGCCGTGGACTGCACCAGCTCGACGATGGACGCGAGGGCATGTCCGGAGTCCTCGGCCAAGGCGGTGGAGCGCGTCACGGAGTCGTTGGCGTTCTTGGATGCGGCGATGGAGTCGTCCGTGCTCTTCTGGATGGCGCTCACGGCCTCCGTCACCTCCTTGGTGGCTTGCATGGTCTTTTCGGCGAGCTTGCGCACTTCGTCCGCCACCACGGCGAAGCCGCGGCCGGCTTCCCCGGCGCGGGCGGCTTCGATGGCGGCGTTCAGCGCCAGCAGGTTCGTCTGGTCTGCGATGTCGTTGATGACCCCGATGACCTGCCCGATGGCCTGCGCGCGTTCACCGAGCGCCGCCATGTTGCCCGAGAGGCTGTCCGCCTGGCTGCGGACTTCCGTGATGGCGTCGATGACCTGGCGGACCACGGCTTCCCCCTGGTGCGCCTGCTGCATGGTCTCGGCGGCGCTGGTTGAAGCGTCCGCGGCGGAGCGCGCCACCTCCGTCACGGTGGCGTTCATCTCCTCCATGGCGGTGGCCGTCTCGCTGGCGCGCTGCGCCTGTTGGGAGGCCCCCTGGCTGGCGTCCTCCATGGCGGCGGCGATGTCTTCCGAAGCGGAAGTCACCTCCGCAACGATGTCGTCCGCTTCTTGGGCCGCCTCCAGAATCTTCGCGTTCTTGCTCTCCATGGCGGCCTGTTGCGCACGGATCTCCGAGAGGTCGAAGTAGAGGGTGAAAACGCCCACGGCGGCGCCGTCCAGGTCCTTGATGGGGTTGGCTTGGACGTTGAGCACTCGCGCGCGGCCGTCGCTGCCGGTCAGTTCGAGGGCGCCTTCCACGGTGCGGCCCGTGGTGAGGGCTTCGTGGGTGTAGGATTGGCGGGAGTCGTCGTTGTAGAAGAAGCGGCCGGGGGACTGGCCCACGTAACTTTCTGGGGCGCCGGTCTTGTCGAGAATCTTCAGGAGCTGGTCGTTCACGCGTGCGATCTGGCCCCGGGTGTCCGCCACGAGGATGGGCATACCCTGACTGATGGCGTCCAGCACGCCTTGGGAGAAGCCCAGCCGCTCTTTCAGCTGCACGACCATGGACTGGATGTGTTCGGCGAGGTCCTTCAGTTCACACGCGTAGGAGCCTTCCAGGCGTTCGTCGTAGCGGCCTTGCTCCACGGCTTCGGTGTAGGCTACGAGCCCCTTCACGGGACGCAGCACCATGCGTTGCAGGGCGATCATCAACGCGGTGAGCACCGCCGCCACCGCGCCCACGCCGAAGAGCGCCAGGAAGTTGCGCTGGGCGAGCGCCGCGCGGACCAGGTCCTCCCGGTACGCGGAGAGCACCAGCACCCAGCCCGTGGTGTCCACCCGACGCCAGTGCTGGACCTTGTCCTCCTCCCGCCATACGTACTCCGTGAAGCCGCGCTCCTCTTCCAGGGAGCGGCGGATGAAAGCGTGTTCCGTCAAATCCTTCAACATCAGCGACTCGTCCGGGTGGGCGATGATGCGGCCTTTGGCGTCCAACATGTAAGGATAACCGCGCTCCCCGATCTCCACCCCGGCCAGGTACTTCTGCTGGAACCGGGAGAAGTCCATGGTGAGGGCGACGCCGCCGAGGATGTTGCCCGATACGTCGCGCAACGGCGCGGCGACCACGAAAGCCGTGACGCCCGTGAAGCGGGAGACGATGACATCCTCCCCTTGATAGGTTTCGCCTTGGCTGGTTTGCGCGAAGTAGGAACGGTCCGAGATGTCCATTCCGGTGATGTTCTCGCCGTCGCGCACGGAACTCGCCACCACGGCGCCTGCGGCGTCGTAGATGAAGAGGGCCTCGGCCACGGGGACGTTGGCGAGGGTGTCATCCAGGAGGGTCTGATCCATCACCGCGCCGGAGAAAGCGGCGATGTTGATGACTTTTTCGTTGAGCGCGATGAGTTTGGCAGTGTGTTCGCCCTGGGCTGTGAAGTCCGTCACGGACTGCTGGATCTTGTCGCCCAGCTCTTCCATGGACTGGATCTGCGTCTCCAGCACGGCGTCAAACGTATTGGTGTAGGCGTACGTCGCCAGCACGGCCACGGCGACAATGATGATGCCGCTGACAAGAACTCCGAGGCGAAGGGAAAGGGAACTCTGCATGGTGATGTCTCGCGCGTAGGGGGGGTGTGCGAAAGCGCACGCGTTCGACGGCTTACACAAATTTTCAGCGACAAAATTCTACGTCAAGCTGAATGAAATCGCAACATGTCGGGGGCGCGCCCCCTTGTTCTTCGGGCCGACGCGCGCTACAGGAGGCCTTCGTCGCCAACGAATTTCTCCCGGGAGCTTTGCATGCGCGCCCTTGTCTACCGTAAGTCCGTCATCCGCTACCTTGCTTCGGCCGGGGCTGCGCGGATATGGCGGCGCCGCTTCTTCCCCTGGCTTGCGCCACTTGCGCTGGAGGACGTGCCCTTCGAGCGGGCGGACATGGCCCGGCGCGGTCTGGGGCCGGAGTGGGTGCGGCTGAAGGTGCGGCTCTGCGGCATCTGCGGATCGGACTTGAACCTGCTGCGCGGCGCGGAGTCCTACCTCATGGAGCCCTACGGCTCCTTCCCCATGGGCCTGGGACACGAGATCGTCGCCGAGGTGGACGACGCCCCCGCGGACTCGGGCTTCGTGCAGGGCGAGCGGGTGGTGGTGGAGCCCACCTTGCATTGCGCCGTGCGCGGACTTGCGCCGTGCGGCCCGTGCGTGCGGGGGGAGACGAATCTCTGTGAGCGCTTCACGGAGGGGCCGCTGGCGGCGGGACCTGGCGTCGGCTTCAACGCCGCCACTGGGGGCGGCATGGCGGAGTACGTGGCGGCGCATCCGCTCCAGCTGCACCGCGTGCCGGAGGGCATGGCGGACGAACGCGCTGTGCTGGCGGACGCCTTCGCCTCCGCGCTGCAGCCTGTGCTCGACAATTTTCCCAAGAATGACAACCACGTGGTGGTGTACGGAGCGGGAGTCATCGGGCAGTTTGTGGTGCGTGCGCTACGGGCGCTGGGCTGCCGTGCGCGGGTGACGGCGGTGGCGCGGTATCCTTTCCAGAAGGAGCTTGCGGAAGCCGGCGGGGCGGACGAGGTCCTGCTGCGTCCGGATCGCCGTGTTCTGGCGCAGGCCGTGGGAGCCCGTTTCCTGCCCACCACCCTGGGCGGGGGGAACCTTGAAGGCGGCTGCGATGTTTTCTATGATTGCGTGGGGCTCCCCGCCACCTTGCAGGAAGGGTTGGTGGCCTTGCGCTGTCGGGGCCGGCTGGTGATGGTGGGCACGGCGGCCAATGCCGGCGGCGTGGACATTTCCAGTGTGTGGTTCCGCCAACTGGTCGTGACCGGCGCGTGCTACTATGGGCAGGGGGAGGTGGACGGCGAGATGCGTCGTACGTATCCGCTGGCGCTGGAGCTGCTCGCCCGTGAGGATTTCCCTGCCGAGGGACTCTATACCGGGTCGCGGCGGCTGAAGGAGTGGCGCGTGGCCTTTCGGGAAGCCTTCGACAAGCGCGCGGGCCTGTCCATGAAATCCTGTTTCGATATGCGGTCGTGAAGGCGTTCGCCGCCGTCATGCAGACATCCAACGCGAGGAATGCGCTTTGAAGCTCGTCATCTCCATCGACGTGGAGGAAGAAGGTCTCTTTTCGGGACGTTACGCCCAACACGCACCCAGCGTGGCCAATGTGGAAAGCCTGCAGCGGCTGGAGTTCATCTCGCGTGACATGGGGTTTCCGCTCACGCTGCTTTCCACATACCACGTGGCGAAGCACGACGCGTCCCGGGATATCCTGACGCGCTGGCGTGACGAACTCGGCGCGGAACTCGGCGCGCACCTGCACCCCTGGAACACCCCCCCCATCGAGGACATGGGGACGCCGGAGCCCGTACGTGCGGACCGCATGCCCCTGAACGTGCTGCGGAGCAAGATGGCCACGCTCTTCGACACCCTGGAGGAGCGTTTCGGCGCACGGCCCACGTCGTTCCGTATGGGTCGCTGGGACTTCGGCAAGCAGGTGGAGGGGCTGCTGAGCGAATTCGGCGTGCAGGTGGACTCCAGCCACGCGCCTTTGCGCCACGCCTTCGGCGGACCGGACCGGTTCCTCACGCCTTCCTACGATCCCTACTGGCTGCCGCCCAAGTACGACGACTCCCCCCCCGTGCTGGAGGCGCCTCTCTCCATGGTCCCCGTGTGGCAAGGCTCCCCGAAGATCGTCTACAATTTCGCGCGGCTCATGCCCGGCTCCCTGCGCGAGCGCATTCTGCACGGCTTCGCCACAGTGGGCGCAGCCGGCATACAGCCTGTATGGTACCCCGCGCCCTCCATGCGGTTGGCGGCGCGCACGCACCGCCGTCGCGGCGGCAATGTGCTGGTCATGTTCCTGCATTCATCGGAACTCATGCCCGGCAACAGTCCCCACTTTCCCAATGAAGACGCCGTGGCGCGGCTGGTGGAGAAGATCCGCCATTTCCTGGTGTGGCTCACGCAGTCCGGCCCCATCCAGGGCGTCACCTTATCCGAGCTGTGGCGTCATCCCTCCACAGCCTGACATCCTCCAACGCCCAACACGGAGCGTCCCCTCATGGCCGAAACCATCGACGACATCACCATCAATTACGAGGAAGACGGCGTTCTCCTCGTCAAGGAACTGGACAAGGAAGTCCTCACCAAGGGCGCCTGGTCCACCATCATGTTCCGCTATCAGGAGTGGGACCGCAAGAAAGAGGACTACGGCCCGGAGAAGTTCGCCGTGCGGCGCTACCGCAAGATGAGTGGGACCTACCGGCAGCAATCCAAGTTCGTCATCTCCAGCAGAGACCAGGCGCAGAAGATCATCGAGACGCTCTCGCGCTGGCTCGACGAAGAAGCGTGACAGCCGTGTCCGCCGGCTTGCCCGAGGCGGACCGCGTGCTGCAGGTGTGTTTGACGCTGCTGGGACGTTTCGACCCCGAAGACGTGACCGAGGCGCTGCGCACCAGACCGCAGCAGCAGTGGCGGCAGGGGGAGCCGCTCTCCCGCTGGCCCGGCTTGCGCCGCGCTCCCCACCACGACGGCTGGGCGCTCTGCGGCTCCCTTCAGCACGGCGGCGAGCTGGAGCCCGCCATCGCAAAAACCTTGGCCGTGCTTGCGCCGCACGCGGCGTTCCTCCGCAAGTACTTCGCGCAAAAGGAGATAACGGCGTGGCTGGACTGCTTTGCGGGTCTCGCCGCGGTCTCCGATGAAGCCTCCGCGCCTTCCTCCGACGCGGAAGTCGACGCGTGCGGCGCGCAGACGCCGCCTTCCTTCTTCCTGGACCAGGAAACCATCGCGCAGGTTGCAGCGCTGGGGATGGGGCTTTCGTTGACCGTGGCTCCCCTGCGGATGGACGCCGTCGCTCCGGGCGAGCCCCTCTGTTGCGCCGAGGGCTCCTTCAACCTCGTGGGGTTTTTTGATCCCAACGAGGCCAGCCAGTTCCTCGCCGCCGAGCCGGACGTGGCTTGGCGCGTGTGGGAGCCGCACCCTGTCACCGGTGAACCGCGCAAGGAGGACTTCTGGCGGCGCAATGTGGCGCATTTCGATGAGGTCGCAGTGAACGCGGCGCTGCAGCAGACGGTGGACGCCTTGCTGGCGGCGGTGTCCACACATCGGGAAAGCCTCGCCGAGCTGCGCAGCGTGCGCTCCGTCACCCTGGAGCTTGCGGCCGTGCTCAGGCTGCCGCCGACGCCGTGCGCGCCAGTGTCGCTGACGCTGGAGTCCGGGACGCTGCAAGGTCTGGCGGCGCTGGAAGCCGGCCTGGCGGTGGACTTCCTCGTCTGAAAGGGCGCCGGCGGCGGGGCTGCGCCAGGAAACATGACGCTTTTGCTGACAGGTGCGTCATCCAATACCGCCTTTTCGTTGACGGGAGGCGCCGCCTCGTGCACACTTGAGGCCATGACGCGGCGTTGCGTCGCTGGCGGCAAGCCGAGCAGGAGCAGCTCATGCCGGACTTTTATTACGCCATATACCCCACCATGCGCGTCGGAGGAGGGCCGCCGCCCTATCTGTACAGCGCAGCGGATCAAGCTGTTTCCGCCAGACGCGCCGACCAGGACGTGAAGGCGCTCGTGGCGTTGGACCAGCAAGCCGCCATCAAGCAGGGCATGTGGTTTCCCAAGGAACTGCCCCGCACCCTTGCGGAAGCAGAAGCTTACGCCGGCGGCCTTCTGGACGAACGCGGCTGATCGGCGTCCCGCCGCCTTCCCGCAGTGTCACGTCGGCATGCCCTCCACTCCAGCGTTCCGCCATACGCCATGAACGGATTCGAACTGCACGAAGACGCGCCGGCCCTGCTGGTGACGCCGCATCCGGAGGGCCCCCTCGTGGTGGACGCCACCCCGGCGGCCATCCGACTGTTCAGTCGGAAGGAACCACTCGGTCTGTCGGAGCAAGCGGGATCCGCCAAGCATGGCGAACGTGGCGACGACGCGACGACGCCCCCTGATCCCTCAGCCACGCAGTGGCGACCCCGCCCCCTGGTGGAGACCCTCCGCCGCGCCGGCGCGTCCAGCGACGCCGAAGCCGGCGCGAACCTCGTCGAGCGCTGCGAAGCCAGCGGCGCCTGCTCCGGCGTGGTGCGTCTGCACGGCCGCCTCTGGACGATCTTCGCCATGCCTTTGCAAGCCAACCTCGCCGGGGAGAAGCGGCTGCTCTTCTGTCTCTCGGAAACCCAGAGCGTGGACGCCATCGTCTCCACCCTGGAGGACGACGGTTTCTACCGCGCGCTTTTCGAGGAATCGCGGGACATCATGCTGATTTACGACCGCGCCTCGCGCCGCATTCTGGACGCCAACCGCGCCGCCGAGCTGTTGCTGGGCTACACCCGCGAGGAGATTCTGGCGTTGACGCCCCAGCAGCTGCTCTTCTGGTCCAGCAACTCCGGCGCCCGGGAGGTGGACGACCTCGTCAACTTCCCCCAGGAGATGCGTTCCGATGTGGGCGCCCTGGAAATCTACCGCCGCAAAGACAGCTCCATCTTCCCCGTGGAGGTGGTCTTCACCCAGCCCAGCCTGAAGCTGGACGAGGCCTACGTCATCAGCGCACGCGACGTCTCCGCGCGACGGGAAGCCGAAAAAGCCCTGGAGAACAGCGAGCGACGGTTCCGCATTCTGGTGGAGAACACGTCGGACGTCTTCTGGCGGGTGGATGCGGACTTCCTCCTCCAGTACGTCAGCCCGGCCATCACGCAGCTGTTGGGCTACCCGCCCGCTGCGCTCAAAGGCATCTCCCTTTTCGAACTGATGAACAATCGCCATGCGGAGTCCCTGCGGCAACGCTGCCTGGAACGGCTCTCGGAGCCGGCGTTTTCCGGTGAAGAGACCGTGGTGATGGAAGCGCAGACCTATCGCCAGGACGGCCGCGCCGTCTGGTGCGAAGTGGTCTCCATGCCTGTGCGCGACGACTTCGGCGAAGTCATCGGCTGGCAAGGCGTCACCCGGGACATCAGCCAGCGCAAGCACCGCGAAGAAATGCTGATGCGGCAAGCCTACGAGGACGAGCTGACCAAACTCTGCAACCGCAGGCGTTTCCGCGAGCTGGGCCGCCAGGAAGAAGAGCGCGTGCGTCGCTATGGTCGAGATATATCATTGATTTTGCTGGATATCGATCATTTCAAGAAAGTAAACGACGCCTTCGGCCACGACGCGGGCGACATGGTGCTGAAAGCCGTGGCCGAAACCTTGAAACGCTCCGTGCGGGGCGCGGACGTGGTGGGCCGCTTGGGCGGCGAGGAGTTTTGCGTGCTGCTCCCCGAGACCGACCTGGAAAGCGCGCGTCTCGTGGCGGAAAAGCTGCGCAAGTACGTGGCCGTGCTGAAGGTGGATATCGGATACAAGACCCTGGCCGTCACGGTGAGTCTCGGCGTTGCGCACGCCAAAGGCGAGGAAGCCCGGCTGGAGTCGTTGCTCAAGCAGTCGGATGAAGCCCTCTATGCCGCCAAACGCGGGGGCCGGAACCGCACCGTCACCTTCAGCCCCGCCGTGCGCACGTAGCACAGGAAAAGCCGCGAGAAGCGTCTTCGCAAAGACGCCTCCCACGGCTTCGGTTCATGATCGTTTTGCGCCGGGACGGCAGGGGTCGGCCTGTAGCGAGAGCCCAGCCGTCCGTCCCAACCGTCCTCGTCGCTGTCGGAACGTGATGAGCCCGCAGCGGCCTAGGCGGCGCGCTTGTCACCCTCGGTATATTCCGCATCGATGACGTCGTCATCCTCCCTGTTCTGCGTGGCGTGGCAGTCGCAGGCGCCGTGGGCGTCGCACCCGCAGGTCTGCGTTCCACAGGATCCGCCAGCGCAGCCCCCGCTCTGCTGGGCGTAGAGTTGCTCGGCGAGCTTGTGGGAGGCCTGGGCG
>CAYVWB010000037.1:0-41584 GCA_964455395.1 uncultured Desulfovibrionaceae bacterium | reverse complement strand
ATCGGGTGGTGTAACAGCGCATACGTGTAGTGGAATATATCCCATTTGCTGATGGCCGCAATTCATCCGCAATCACTTCACCCTCGGCCGCAGCCGAGTCGCAATCACACCGCAAATAAGTCGCAACCAAACCGCGCCCGTCTCGCAGGCAGGCGAACGCCGCGCTCGGGCGCGTCTCCCGGGGAAGGGGTGGGCCGCCCCCGCGCTCCCGAGAAAACCGTGCAGGCGCGGAGCATGGCGCGCCGCTCACGCCTCGCATGGGAGGCCTGCGCGCGCATGCCGCCACCTCACCAGACACGGCGGCTCGGGTCAAGAACGCGGACCGCACCGAGGCCGCGGCCTACCCCACGCGCAGCGCCGCCGCCAGCTTCTCCAGCGCGTCCTCCAGCACGGCGTCGTCCATCGCGTAGGAGAGCCGCAGGCAGCGCTCTTCGCCGAAGGCCGCGCCCGGCACCGTGGCCACCCCGGCGTGCTCCAGGAGCCACGCACAGAGCGCGGCCGAGTCGGGCCGATCCTTGTCGTAAAAGGCGGACACGTCAGGAAAAGCGTAGAACGCGCCATCCGGGGCCGGACACGTGACCCCCCCCCACGAGGCGAGGCGGTCCAGCAGCAGATCGCGACGGTTCTTGAAGACCGTGCGCATGTCCGCAAGCTGATCCATGGGCCCAGTGAGCGCGGCGATGGCCGCCTTCTGCGCGATGACGTTGATGCAGGACGTGGACTGCCCCTGGATGGTGTTCATGGCTTTGACAAGCGCTTCGTGCGCCAAGCAGTAGCCCACGCGCCACCCTGTCATGGAGAAGGACTTGGAGAGTCCGTTCACCACTGCAACCTGCTCCGGCGCCTTGGCCCACCATGGCGCCAGGGAGGCGTGCGTCGCCGGGGCGTAGACCAGCTGGTCATAGATTTCGTCTGCGATGACGAACAGACCCTTGGCCAGGGCGAACTCCATGAGCGCGTCCAGCTCCGCCGCCGAGTAGACCGCCCCCGTGGGGTTGGAAGGCGAGTTCATGATGAGCAGCCGACTCTTGGGCGTGAGCACGGCTTCCAGGTCCGCTGGCGTGATCTTGAATCCCGCTTCGGACGTGCTGGGCACGGGCACGCTCACGCCTTCCGCCAACGCGACCATGGCCGGGTACGAGACCCAGTAGGGCGTCGGGATGAGGACCTCGTCTCCGGGGTCCAGCAAGCACTGGAAAAGGTTGTAGAGCGCCTGCTTGCCGCCATTGGTGACAATGGTGTTGACGGCGTGGGCCTCGGCGCCGGTGGTGGCGCGGAAGTAGCCGGCCACGGCTTCGCGCAGCTCGGGCAGGCCGGGCACCTGGGTGTAGCGGCAGTAGCCTTCGTCGATGGCGGCCTTGGCGGCCTCTCGGACATGCTCCGCCGTGGGAAAGTCCGTCTCGCCCACGGAGAGGCTGATGATTTCTTTGCCTTGCGCTCTCAGCTCCATGGCCTTCGCCGATACGGCCATGGTCGCGGAGGGCTTGATCCGTTGCAGTCTGCTGGCGATGCGCATGGGTGCTCCCTCACCATGAAGTCCTGAAATATTTCGCACCCAATACTCCTTCATACCGCGGGACGCCAGCGTTTTTTGCACCAAACGGTGGCGTGCGACATGACGAAAGGCTACCCTGCGTCCATGCGCATCCATCTGCCCCACCCCGAGGGAACCCGCGTGGCGCGCCTCGTACGCCGCGAGAAGCGCTTCACCGTGCATTGTCTGGGCCCCGACGGCGAGCCCCTCGCCGCGCACACCAACAACTCCGGCTCCATGCTCGGTCTCGTGCGCGAGGGCCGGCGCTGTCTGCTCTCCCCGGCGAAGAATCCCCGCCGCAAACTGGCCTGGACGCTGGAGGCCATCGCCGTGGCGCATCTCGCCCCGGGAGGCGCGTGGGTGGGGGTGAACACCGCCACGCCGAACCGCATGCTCGCCGCCGTCATGCGCGACCCGGCCATGCGGCTCATGCTGGGCCTTGGCGAATACACACGCTTCACTGCCGAGGCGCGGTTCGAGGAGGCCTCGGGGATGTCCCCTTCCACCCCCGCCACCCGCTTCGACGGCCGGCTGGACGGTCCGGCCGGGGCTCCCTATCCGCCGCCGTGCTGGCTGGAAGCCAAGAACGTCACCATGGTGGAGGATACGATCGCCATGTTCCCGGACGCCGCCACGGAGCGCGGCCGCAAACATGTGGCGCACCTCACGGCGTTGGCGCGCGCTGGCGGCAAGGCCGGCGTCTTCTGTCTGGTCCAGCGGCCGGACGGACAGTGTTTCGGGCCTGCGGAAGTGGTGGATCCGGCCTTCGCAGAGATCTTCTGGGAGGCCGTGACGGCTGGCGTCATGGTCTGGCCTTTCATGGCGCACGTGGACGAGGCGGGCGTCACCCTGGGCGCACGGCTGCCCTTGAGCGCTTCGCCATGGATTCCGCGTCCTCCAGCCATCCTGGAACCTGATGCTGGATGAACCCGGGGGAGGGGTGACGAGTGCGCCGCTCCTTCGCGCGGCCCTTGTTCCGATCTCATGGACGGATGACCTGCGAAACGCCGCAGCACATCACCATACCCGAACCTCTCTGGAACAGGGGACGGGGGCGGAGCCTCATTGCAGAACGGGTTCCCCGATCATTCGCGAGCAACACGCCCTCTACCGGCTTCGCCTGCTCCCGACAGGACGCAGCGAAAGTCGCCGCCCCGTGGTCCGTGCGACGCCGCTTCGAACGCTGCAGCCACGGTGCGTCGTCTCGCACGGGCAGGGGCAGGCGCCCGACAGCCTGCCGCCGAACCCATCAATACTCGACGTTGTCTGCGCAGGTCTCGTAGTCTTCCCGGCACGTCGTCATGCACCTGGTTTTCTGGCCGGAGTCCGCGATGACGTAACAGGTGCGCATGCACTTGTTCTTGGTCTGCAGACAGATGAAGAGATCCGTGTCCGCACGGGCGGCTCCTGGCGCTGCGAAGAGGGTCACGGCGCAGAGCAGCAGGACAGGGGCAAACGCAAACAGGCATTGGAAGAGGCGCGTCGACATCATGGAGGCTCCAGTATTGCTGGCGGGTGAGAATCAAAAAAATTTTGAATACCCTACACACTTTGCGCTTCCCATTCAAGCGCGAAGGGGAATGAGGCTACGGCTTGGCCTTTTTCCCGTCTGGGGCGAAGGCGTTGTAGGCGATCGTCAGGCAAATGGCGAATCCCATGGCGCATACGCCAAGCAAAGCGTCATAGAAACGCGGCGAAGCCAGCGCCAAGCGGATGAGCAGCGTCGCCAGCGCGAAACCCGAGTTCCGGAAGATGGAGTAGAAGTTCGGTGAATGCATGTGCGCGATGAGCACCAGCAGAATATCTGTAAATATCAGAACTGTATAGAAGACGTCGAAAAACTCCGCCGGTTTCCCCGTGGCCACGCTCTCCACGGTCACATCCACGGCGATGATCGCCAACGAGACCAGCAAACCCAACGCGATGAGCTTCTTCGTCGCCACGAAACGATACAACGCCCCCGCGGACTTGCTGCTCTTGCGGGAGACATGCAACCGACCGTAGACGCCAAGCCCAGCGAAAATGAGCAACGCGCCGGCTGCGTCCGCCAGAATGGGCAACACCGGCGTGATGTCGTTGGGCATGTCAATGGGTTCAGGAAAATACACCAACTCCTTGAACGCATTGCGCAACAGGATGAGCGCCAAAATCTCGAACTGCTTGCCCACCGCCCTGGAGACCGAGCACGGCAGCACGAAGACGAGATCGATCACCTCCTGGATGAGCACCAGTGTGAAAGCGAGCTTGATGGCGTAGAAATGGTTGAGTGGGGTGAGCCGCGCCAAGGGCTCCGGCAGCAGGCCGCGGCGGTTCAGCTCGATGCCGACGACGCCGATGAAGAACGCGATGACCTGCGTCCAGGCAATGGTTCGCTTGGTCCGCGGCGCGTCCCAGAAATGGTGCAGAGGATCGAAAGCGAAGGTGGCGGCGTCCAGCACGCGGCTCATGGCGCTTCTCCAGGATATTCCGACAGTTCACCCGACCCTGAACCATACCCCGCTTCCGCGTTCCGGGGCAACCCCGGTTTCGAAACGCCACTGGAGATTTCCCGCACTTTTTTTGGGAAAATTCCGCTTCCCCCGTTGACGACGGCAGCCCACCTCCCTATATTTAGAGCGTACGCCAAGAAAAACCTTTTACACACCGACGCCATGGGACGCAAACCAAGACTCAGACACATCGCCAACGCGCCGCCTGCAACCCTCTACAAGCCGCAAGGCGTGCCCGCACGCCATCTCATTGGCGTCACCCTCGCCATGGACGGCCTCGAGGCCTTGCGCCTCGTCGACGCCGAAGGCCTCGACCACGCCACCGCCGCTGCGCGCATGGGCGTCTCCCGACAGACGCTGGGCCGCACCCTGGCGGAAGCGCGCGCCACGGTCGCCAAGGCCTTGAGCCGTGGCTACGCCATCACCATCGAAGGCGGACGAGTGCGTTTCGAAGACGCCTCCACGGCAAGCCCTGCGGACACGGACGAGGGCGGGGAATCGCTGCGCTTCGACGATGTTGATGCAAAACGCAACGCGCCCTCCGGCGCACCGTCAACGCCCGCCTCTTCTGGCCTGGAACAGTCGCCTTCGGCCTCAGACCCTCTAGCGGCTGATGCACAGTGCAACGACGCTCCTTGCGGCGAGTTCACCGGCGCGTCAGGAGCGGGCGCGCGCCGACGGGCCGCCCGAAGGACTGGCCGGCACAGTGGCCGGGGCCGTGGCCGCGGCGGCAACGATTTCGGACAGGACGATGGGTCGGACGAACCTCGCTGAACAGCCGCCGTCCGACAATGGATTCAATCATCAACCCATAGGAGTACACCATGCCAGGACAACGCAACAGAATGGACGACGGAATGGGCAAAGGCCGCGGAATGGGGCGCCGGCGTCAGGGACAAGGCCGTGGCGGCGTCCGCCGCCGTGATGGCTCCTGCCTTACGGAGCAAGCCTTGCGCGGCCGAGGGTTCATCACGCTCGATCAGTCTGAATTCCGAGCGGTTGAGGACGACGCAGCGTCTCCCCGAGATGACGCCGGCGACACGCCCACCGTGGCCCCGGAGGACGCGACATGGCGCTTCACCCCCGGTGCAGGGCGGCGAGGCCGCCGGCCTTGGCGCTGTCTCCAGCGACGCGGGTGAGTCGACAGCCTCCCCCAAACCCGGGGCCAGCCAAGTCGAGAAGAAAACGGCGCCTGCCCCGAAAACCCCTTGCCGTGATGCGGGGAATACTGTACGAATTCCCAACACTCCTGGCGGTAAATACACAGCGCCGCCAGGAGTTCGAAAAAACGCTCATATGAGCAAAACAGCCTAGCAGCCATGCCCAGAGTCAAGCACCCCAGGCACGTGCGCCACACACCCACAGTGGACTACTACAAGCCCCGCGGCGCGCCCTTGCGCGAACTCACCGAGGCCTTCCTCACCGTGGAGGGTCTGGAGGCCCTGCGACTCGCCGATCTCGAAGGCGCGACCATGGAGGAAGCGGCGCGGACCATGGGCGTCTCTCGGCACACCTTCAGCCGCGTCCTCGCCGAGGCGCGCCACGCCGTGGCCGACGCGCTGGTCCACGGCCGCGCCTTGCGCATCGGCGGGGGCGATTTCATCTTGACGGAACCCGCCGAATCCGGCGTTCAGCCCACTCTCAACAAGCCCTCACCGCATACGGAGGACATCATGCGCACCATCGCCATCACCAGCGAGGGGCCCACCCTCTCGGACCGCGTGGACCCACGATTCGGGCGCGCCGGCGGTTTCGTCGTCGTGGACCTCGAAACCATGCAGACCCGCTATGTGGACAACGGCGGCTCCCAGGCCCTGGCCCAGGGCGCCGGCATCCAGGCCGCGCAGAACATCGCTCGCGAAGGCGCGGAGGTTCTCGTCACCGGGTATGTGGGGCCCAAGGCCTTTCAGGCGCTCGCTGCGGCTGGCGTCATCATCGTCCAGAACATGGATGGCCTCACCGTGCAGCAAGCCGTGGACCGCATCCAAGCCGGCGACTTCGAGCCAGCCGCCGCTCCCAACAGGTAGCCGGCCATGCGTGTGTGTGTGGCCAGCGGCAAAGGCGGCGTGGGCAAGACCACGGTGGCGGCCTCTCTCGTCAGGGTTTGGGACGCTCCCGTGTTCGCTGCGGACCTGGACGTGGAGGCGCCCAATCTCCACCTCTTTCTCAAGCCGCAAGCCCTGCGCGGCGAACCGCTCGCTTTGGAGGTTCCCGTACCGGACCTCTCCCGCTGCGATCGGTGCGGTCGGTGCGCGGCGCTTTGCCAGTTCAAAGCCATCGCCCTCATGGGAGAGACGCTGCTCGTCTTCCCGGAGATGTGCCACGCCTGCGGCGGTTGCTTCGCCGTCTGTCCGCATGACGCGCTGCACACTGGCTCCCGCGAAACCGGGGAAGTGCTGGAAGGCCTTGTCCCGGCAGGTCCCGAACGCGACGCCATCCCCTTCGTGATGGGCCGGCTGCGCATCGGTGAAGCCATGAGCCCCCCGCTCATTCGCGCCACGCAGGCTCGGCTGGAGAGGCTTCTCGAAGCCAGCCCCGGTGCGGACGCCGTGCTGGACGCGCCGCCCGGCGTGAGTTGCCCCGCCGTGACAGCCGCCGCCGGCGCGGACGTCCTCCTGCTGGTGACCGAGCCGACCCCCTTCGGCGTCCATGACTTCATGCTCGCCTGGGAGGCGTTCCAGCCCATGGGCAAGCCCATGGCCATGGTGGTCAACCGCGCCGGCTGCGGCGGCCCCGACTCCCGCAGCGAAGCCGAGCTGGAAGCCTTCCGCCGCGAGCACGACATCCGGGTGCTGGCGCGCATTCCTTATGATGACGCCATCGCCAGGACCTACTCCCGTGGCGAAACCATCGCCGAGGCCTCCCCGGCGCTCCGGCGGACATTCATCGCCTTGCGGGACGCCTTGCGACGCTTCGTCGCCGAGTCCTCGCCAGCCCTGCCGAAGGAGGCCCTGCCCCATGCATGAACAAAGCCTCATTCACGCGGCGCATACGGAAGTCCAGACCATGTCATCGCAGGAAACGGATCCGCTGGCGGCTCCCCTCCGAGACGCGGCTCCCAGCCAGGAGGTCACGTCCCGTGCGTGAGATCGTCGTCATCAGCGGCAAAGGCGGCGCCGGCAAGACCTCGGTGACTGCGGCGCTGGCGCATATCGCATCCGAGGCGACCTGCGAGGCGCGACCTCTGACCCTCTGCGACCTGGACGTGGACGCGCCGGACTTGCACATCCTCCTCGCTCCGGAGGTGCGCGAACGCCATCCCTTCATTTCCGGACACGAGGCCGTCATCGACCCGGCGCGGTGCACGGCGTGCGGCGCATGCGCCGCCTTGTGTCGCTTCCACGCCATCAAGGCGCAGCAGGACGGCGCGTCCTCGGAACACGGGGCGGACGTCCGATACGTGGTCGACCCCCTGATGTGCGAGGGCTGCAAAGTCTGCGTGACGTGCTGCCCGGCGCAGGCCATCGACTTCCCCGACCGCCACTGCGGCGAGTGGATGTTGAGTGAGACGCGTTTCGGGCCCCTGGTTCACGCCCAGCTCCATCCCGGGGAGGAGAACTCCGGCCGGCTGGTGGCGCTGCTCAAACAGCAGGCGCGCACCCTGGCCGAGGAGCGCCGCGCGGGGCTCATCCTCAGCGATGGATCCCCGGGGGTTGGTTGTCCCGTCATCAGCTCGCTCGCCGGCGCCACCATGGCGGTGGCCGTCACCGAACCCACGCCCTCGGGGCTGCACGACCTGACGCGCGTGGCCGAGCTGACTGCGCATTTCCGCATCCCCACGGCTGTCATCATCAACAAGCATGACCTCAACGACGCGCAGACGACAGCTGTCGAGCGACTCTGCGCCGAGCGCGGTCTCCGCATCGTCGGCCGTCTGCCCCATGACCCCCTGGTGACCCGCGCCTTGACGCACCGACGCGCCGTCACCGAGACGGCGGTGCTGCCGGAACTCTCGGCTTCCCCTGCGGCGGCGGCGTTGCGCGCCGTATGGCCGCTGCTCATGGAGACGCTCGACACGCTGGACACGCTCGACAGGCGCGACGCCCTCAATACCCTCGACACTTGCGACACGTCGGGGACAGCGCCCCCGGCAGGCGGCGGCGCGTCCTCCTCCATGCAATCCATCCAACTCAAAAGACAGGAGTAACAACGATGCCCACCACCCTCATCGCCATTCCCTCGGAAGCCCCGGGCGGCCTGGAAGCGGCGCTCGGCCAACACTTCGGCCACTGCGATCTCTATACCCTGGTCGCCGTGGAGAACGGCGCCATCGCCGATGTCGGCGCCGTGCCCAACGTCCCGCACGTCCAGGGCGGCTGCATGGCTCCGGTGAACCACCTCGCCGGCCACGGCGTCACCCACCTCATCGCCGGGGGCATGGGCATGCGGCCTCTCATGGGGTTCAACCAGGTGGGCATTCGTGTCTACTACGGGGCCATGGCCGAGCGCGTGGGCGACGCCGTGGCGGCTTTTCTGGAAGACCGGCTCCAGGAGTTCACCCCGCAACAGACATGCGGTGGCGAAGCCCCTCAGGGCGCGCTGTAGGGTGACGATCATGGTCGACTTCATCCGCATCCTGGCGGCGACGCCCCACGAGGACGCCTGGCGACCCTTCCTGAACGCCTTGGCGGGCGACGCCGCCGTGAAGATCGTGAACACCGGCGCCGCGGCCTTGGCCGCCGTGGCGCAGGACGTCCCTGCGCCGGCGCTTCTGGTGGTGGACGAAGACTTGCCGGACGCCGAGCCCCTGGCGCTCGTCCTGGAGAGCCTGCGGACCAACGCCGCGGTGAACACCGCCGTGGCGACCGCCATGGAGGAAGCCGCGTTCCACGACGCGAGCGAAGGTCTCGGCGTGCTGCTGCAGCTGCCGCCCACCCCCGGCGCGGAGGACGCCTCTCGCGTGCTCGCCGCGCTCAAGGGCGTCGTGGGCTAGCAGCCTCACGGGGCATGGTTCGGAGCGCTGCGCGAAATCACCGCCAGACGTTTCCGCCAGACCCTCCACAGCCGCCGCCAGCGGGGTTCTGTCGTCTCGTTGCATGCGTACGGGGATGCGCCGCCGGCGGCGGCTCCGCGATTGGACCGTGCGGCTGGTTCGTGCAATTGCGCTCGCTGCTGCGACAGCGGGTGGGGTGTCGAGCCACCGAGCCGCAAGGGCCACACAGACGCGAATGGAAACCTGCGGCAGACGACGCCGCAGCGCGGGGTCAGAGCGTCGCCGCAGCCGTCTCGCGCACGAGCAGCGCCACCGGGAACTCCGCGAGCAGCTCGCGCAGAGGGAGCTGCGGCCCTGCGTGCGACGCCCCGGTAAGCACGTTGCGCCACGCCGGTCCGGGGGCGGTGAACGCCTCGCGTAGAGACGGCTCGCCTTCCGCAGCGGCTGTTCCAGCAGTCGTACTCGGGGTCGCGCCAGAGGTAGCGCCTGACGCGCTGGCGGCCGCAGCGGGCGTCGCCAACTCTGCGTGGACGCCCGCCACCCGTGTATCCTCCCAGAAGCCGGCCAGAGGGAAACGCGTCTCCCGTCCCAGGTGCGCAGTGACGAACCGGGGGACCACCACAAGGCTCTCCGTGTCCGCATCCCGCCGTGCAAAGCCGAAGGCCAGGGGCGCGCGCTTTCCCGCAAACGTGAGCGGCGCATAGGCGCCGTTCGCGAAGAGTTCCGGCTTCTCGGCGCGCAGTGCAAGCCCTTGCGCCGTGAGGAAGAGCTTGATGCGGCCGTCCTCGGGATGCGCCAGCAGGTCGCTGAGCAATGTCTGCGGGTCGTGCGCGAAAGCCTCGCGCATGGTCTCCAGGGCTCGACTGCGGGCCTCGAAGTCCACAGGCCGGCGGTTGTCCGGATCCACCATGGAAAAGTCCCACAGCTCCACGCCCTGGTAGAAATCCGGGACGCCGGGCGCCGCGAGCTTGATGGCGAGTTGCGCCAGGGAGTTGACCATGCCCGCCTGGGCGAGCCGCTCCGCCAGAGGGATGAACTCCCGCAGGAACGCGTTCTGCTTGCGCGCCGAGAGCAGGGACTCCAGGAAGCGACGCACGGCTGTTTCGTAGGCGTCGTCGGGCTCGATCCAGTTGGAGGTTTCCTTGCCTTCACGCAAGGCTTTCACCATGTAATCGCCCACGCGCTCCAGGTAGGCGTCGCGGTCCGCGGGCCAGTCCAGGGGCCAAGTGGCCAACAGGGTCTGGTAGAGGAAGTACTCGTCGTTGGGGAAAGGGGCCATGCCGCGGCCTTTGAGCTCCGTCTTCTTGCGCGCGTTGATGCGGCTGAACTCCTTGAGGGCTGCGCGCCAGGCTTCCGGCGTCTCGGAAAGAGCGGCGAGCCGCATGCGGGCGTCCTCGCCGCGCTTGTGGTCATGGGTGGCGGTGGCGTTCATGCCGTGGGGCCAGGCTGCGGCGCGGGCGGCCAGGCGCTCGTGGAAATCGACGTCGCTCATGCCGAAGCGGTCCAGCTCGCTGCCCACCTCGTTCAGACAGAGCAGCCGGTTGAAGACGTAGAAGGTGGTGTCCTCCATGCCTTTGGCCATGAGCGGCCCCGTGAACTGCTGGAAACGCATGACGAAGTGGATCCACTGCCGGCGATCCGCTTCGGCGATGCGGTCGTCGAACTCCAGAAGGAGAAAGCGATCCAGGAAGTCGAACTCCGCAGCGAGCTCCGGCTGCGCGCGCACGGCGTCGCGGATGGCTGCGCGGATGTAGACGAGGTCCGCCGGCCGGAAGGCTTCGTTGGAGATGTAGGTGCGGTAGACCGGGAAGCGGATCATCAGTTCCGTGATGGCGCGCTTGAGCGCCGCCAGGGTGATGTCGAAGGCGTGGCGGTCCTTGGAGGAGACGGAGTTCACCAGCCACGCCATGTTCTCCACGTCGCCGCCCATGTGCCGCTCGGTGATGCGGCGCTTGTTGGACGCAGCCAAGTCCTCCACGGTGCGCCACCGGCCCGTGAAGCTGCGGTAGAGCTCGTCGAACTCGGTTTCGTTGCGCTGGTCCACGAAGAGGTTCGTCACGAAGTCCATGAACTCGTAGCCCGTGGCGCCCTGCACGGCCCAGAAGCCGGGCAGGGGTTCATCACCCGTGAGGATCTTCTCGACCACGATGTACGCCTCGGGCGCGCCCTCCCGCAACCGCTTGAGATACGCCGTGGGGTCGTAGAGGCCGTCCACGTGGTCCACCCGCAGGCCGTGGAACACGCCCTCGCGCACCAGCTCCAGGATGAGCGCGTGGGTGTGGTCGAAGACGGCTTCATCTTCCGCGCGCAAGCTGATGAGGTCGTTGATGGAGAAGAAGCGACGGTAGTTGATCTCCTCTCCAGCGACTTTCCAGAAGGAGAGCCGGAAGTGCTGCTGCTGAAGGAGCTGGTCCAGGAGGTCGAACCGGGCCGAGGGGTCCTCCGGGCTGTCGTCGCCTTCACCGTTGAAGCGCGCCATGTTGGCGTCCAGAAAGTCCCGCACGGTCTCGCTCTGGATGTAGAGCTCATGAAGAATGCGCTTGATGAAGTGGATCTGGTGGTAGCGGTCGTCAGCGCGTTCGGGCTCCGTGGGCAGGGTGCGGATGGTGTAGAGGGCGCCCAGCAGTTTGATGACGTCCGGGTGGTCTCGGCCCAGTTCGTCCGCGAGCTGCTCCAGCCGGTAAGTGAGCACCCCTGGGTAGGAATCGATGCGGATGGGCAGCCGCAGCTCCCAGTAAGCGACGTGGAAACCGTCCTCGTCGAACCCCAGACGAATCTCGCCGCGCTCCAGGATCTCGCCGTAGGGCCCGCCCAGAAACGGCGCGAGCATGCGGCCCTTGATGGAGTGCAAGGGGTGGCTCCAGTCGATATCGAAAAATGGATGATAGCGAGAGGCTTCGCCGTTTTCCAACAAATCCACCAGCATGCGGTTGTGTCCGGAAACAGCCATGTGGTTCGGCACGATGTCCTGCACCCAGCCCAACCCAGCCTTGGACGCTGCAGCCGCCAGCTTGCGGAAGGCCCCTTCCCCGCCGAGTTCGGGGTTGATCTGTTGCGGATCGCAGACGTCGTAGCCATGCGAGGAGCCCGGCCGCGCCTTGAAGATGGGCGAAGCGTAGATGTGGCTGACGCCCAAGGACGCCAGGTATGGCGTCACGGCCTTGGCGTGTTCGAAGTCGAACGTCGGGCTGAACTGGATGCGGTAGGTCGCCGTGGGGATCACGCTCATGCCGGCGCCACCCCCAACAGATCGCAGAGCTCGTCGAACCGGCGCGTCCAACGGTCCTGCTCCTTGCCCATGTGCGGCGCCGGCCCCCTCGCCTTGCGGAAGCACGTGTGCTGCGCTTCCCAAATGTGCGCGCCCAGATTGATGGGCCGCATGGCCTCCAGGCATTCCACGGTATGTTCCAGCAAAGGCAAATCGTCCTCGCGCGCGTCGAACTCCGCCATGCGGCGGTTCACCCAGCCTGCGGCGGCGTGACCCACGGCTTCCTCCAGGGTCAAGGCCCAACGACTGCGCTCGGTAAGCAATTGCGTTACTTGCGCAGGCTCCACTGCATCCTGCTCGAACATGGTCTTGAGGTCGTTGTTCACCACGAACTGCGCAGCGTCCAGAAAGTGACGTGGACACGGCATGTTCAGCCAGCTCAGGAAGTTCAGCAGGGCGTGGTTGCCGTCGTAGATCTGGTGATAGGCGGCTTCCGCCAGCTGGTAGGCGGGCTCCAGGACGTGGTCCACCAGACGGCGCTGGTCATCCTTGAAGAGGTGCCACACGGAGTAGGTGTGCTTGCCGAAGTGGTTGTCCAGACTACGGATGGCCTCGGTGAGGTCGCCGCGTTCGAAGGGGTCGCGCATCTCCTGCAGCATGCCTTTGAAAGCTTCCTGACTCTGGAAGAAGCGCACTCCGCAAGAGAGGTTGTGGTCCCCGGCGTGAAGCACGGCGTAAGCGATGTTCACGGCGTCCCTGGTGAGCATGGAGGTGACCTGCGCGCGGCCCACGGCAAGTCCCATGCGGCCTGCGGGGAAACGCTGGAACTGCTCCTGCCGCACATGGTAGCAGGCGTAATCGAAGACCTCCTGGGGCTCCTCGAAGAAGGAGCTCATGGCGAAATGGGCGGCCACGCGGAGCATGTCCACCTCGGCGGGCTTCACGTATCGCTCGAATACCTCGGCGCCGTCGTCCATGTTCGGCAGATTGCTCTTGGCTTCGCCGAGGCGCTGGAGGAACTCGTCCTCGTAGGTCTTGCCGGTAAGCTCTTCGAGCAGCTGGATGGTGCGTGCGGCGTACTGCAGCACCTGCACGGTCTCGATGCCGGAGACTTCATCGAAGAACCAGGCGCAGCTGGTGAAAATGAGCTGAGCATAGCGCTGCATCTCCAGGAGCTTGAGCGCGTGGACCACGTCTTCCGGCGGCAAGGGCCGGGCTTCGTGACGCGCCAGGTAGTCGTTGATGGTCTCGTAGGAGCGGTCAAGCACCACTTCGATGTAGTCCTCGCGGGCGCGCCAGGGATCCTTGAGATATTTGGGACCGGTGTCCTCGAAGACGTCGGCGGCGCGGTCGCGCAGCCAGTTCATGGACTCGCGCAGGGGGGTGCGCCACTGCTGGCCCCAGCCGGGGTTCATGCCGGAGTTGCAGCCGCAGTCCTGCTTCCAGCGCTCCACGCCGTGGATGCAGCTCCAAGAGGAGTTCTCGTGGATGCGCGCTTCCGCCGTGGGCGGGTTCTCCGCAAGATAACGGCTGTAGTTGGTGAGGGTGAAGTCCTCGTCGTTGTCCAGGCTGTCCAGCAACCAGGCCAGGGCCATTTCGCCGTAGCGATGGTGGTGGCCGTAGGTCTCGCCGTCGGTGGCGATGTGGACGAGCTGGGGCCACGAGCGCTCGCCGTTGAAGACGCCGGTGAGTCGGTCCTTGAAGCGCGCGCCGGACTTGAGCAGATCCGAGAAGGCGAGCTCTTGCGAGATGGGGCCATCGTAAAAGAACAGGGTGATGGACTTGCCCGAAGGCAGGGAGCAGCGGTAGCCCCGGGTGGGGTCGATGCGGTCGCCGGAGACGTCCTCCCAGACGAGTTCGGTCGTCTTCACAGGGGCTTTGGTCTTGCGCGCCGGCCCTTTGGCCAGGGTGCGCTCGGGCTCCCTGCCTGCAGCCTTGGGAATCTCCGCCACTTGATGGGCTTGGCGCGGCGCCAGGATGGTGAACTTGATCCCGGCGTCCGCCAGGGCCTCCAGGGTGGCGGTGTCGGCGGCGGTCTCCGGCAGCCACATGCCTTCGGGGTCGCGGCCGAAACGGTGGATGAAGTCCTCCACGCCCCAGTGGATCTGGGTGCGGCGGTCACGGTCGTTGGCCAGAGGTTCGATCATGTGGTTGTAGACCTGCGCCATGGCCGAACCGTGGCCGCCGAAGCGCTGGCGGCTCAGCCGGTCCGCTTCCAGGATGGCCTCGTACACGGCGGGCTGGCGGCGCTCCATCCAGGAGAGGAGCGTGGGCCCGAAGTTGAAACTCATGAGCGAGTAATTGTTGACGATCTTTGCGATGCGTCCCTGCTCGTCCAGAATCCGCGCGCCGGAGTTGGGCCCGTAGCACTCCGCCGTGATGCGCTGGTTCCAGTCGTGGAAGGGGTGCGCCGAGTCCTGGAGCTCGACCTCCTCCAGCCACGGATTTTCTCGCGGGGGCTGATAGAAATGGCCATGGATGCAGATGTAGCGCTTCATGCGGTCTTCTCCTCGAGGTAAACGCGCGCGCCGTACGCCGGCAAGGCCGCGTCGTCCGTGGATGAACTTTCGGAGGATTCGTCTACCGGAGGCGCAGCAGCGCCTTCCGAGGCGTCAGTCAGTTCCGGCGAAGGGGGACGGTAACGCGTCTCGGCCGCGTCCAGCACACAGCGCCACGCCCCGGCGGGCAGCAACGCGGAGGACGCCGCGCGAGCAGATTCCGGCTCCAGATTCAGGAGCGAGCACAGCCGGCCCGAAGCCGCAGGACGCTCCAGACGCAGCAGCGCTCCTTCCGCCAGCGAAACGGCCACGGCCTGCCCCGGGGCGCACGGCGGCAGCGTTTTCCGCAATGCGATGAGCGCCTTGTGCCAAGCGAAGAGCGCGCGGCCTTCGGCCTGCTCCAGCCGCGACCAAGCCAGCGTGCTGCGCCGGAACGTCTGCTCCGACTGGGGGTCGGGCGGACCGGCGCCGTCGTCCGCAAAGAAATGCGCGAACTCCCGCGCGCGCCCCTGCCGCACGGCCTCCACCAGGGCTTCGTCCAGATGGCTGATGAAATAGAGGAACGGGTTGGTCTCGCCGTATTCCTCGCCCATGAAGAGCAGCGGCGTTTGCGGCGCCAGGAGCACCGCCGCCGCCAGGGGCCGCAGCGCGCGAGGGTCCAGCAGGGCGGCCAACCGCTCGCCGAGCATGCGGTTGCCCACTTGGTCGTGATTCTGCGCACAGACCACGAAACGCCATGGCGCCACGTCCAGACAAGGCCCGCCGTGGCCTCGATCCCGGAAAGGAGAGTACCGGCCCGTGTAGACATAGCCCTGCCGCCACGCCGTGGCCACGTCCTCGGTGGTTCCGAAATCCATGTAATAGCCAGCTTGTTCGCCGGTAATGCGCGCATGGAGCGCGTGGTGGAAATCGTCGCACCAGACGCCGTCTTGCCCCAGACCGCCCCGGCCCATGCCCGCAGCGTCACGGCCGCGCACCAGCCGCGCGTCGTTCAGGTCGCTTTCGGCGATCAGCAGGCAGCGACGGCCCCGACGGGACTCCAGCGCGCGCACCGCATCCGCAAGCTCCGCCAGAAAATGGATGGGCCGTGTATCCAGGATGGCGTGCACGGCGTCCAGCCGCAGGGCGTCCACGCCGTAGCCTTCCAGCCAGTGCAGGGCGTTCTGGATGAAGTAGTTGCGCACGCCGTCCGAACCGGCGCCGTCGAAGTTGACGGCTTCGCCCCAGGGAGTCTTGTAGGCGTCCGTGAAGTAGGGCCCGAAATCGCGCAGGTAATTCCCTTCCGGTCCCAAGTGGTTGTAGACCACGTCCAGCACCACGGCCAGCCCGCGGGCGTGACAGGCCGCCACGAAACGCCGCAAGGCCGCGGGGCCGCCGTAGTCCTTGTGGACGGCGAAGGGGTAGACGCCGTCGTACCCCCAGTTGCGGCCGCCGGGGAACTGCGCCAGGGGCATGAGCTCCACGCCGGTGACGCCCAGGTCCAGGAGGTGGTCCAGACGCTCGATGGCGTGGTCCAGCGTCCCCCCCGAGGTGAATGTCCCCACATGGAGCTCGTAGAGGATGAGCGACTCCAGAGGCGGCGGGGTGAAGCGCGCCGCGGTGGGCGGGGGCGCCGACGTCGCCTGGAGGTCCACCAGCGCGGAGGGGCCGTGGACGTCTTCGGGTTGATAGTGGGAGGCGGGGTCCGCGCGCAGCAGTTCTTCGCCGTCGGGCTCACGCGCGCCCTCCTCCGTGAGGGGGCGCAGTGCGTAACGATAGCGCTGACCCGGGGACAGGTCGTCCACGTCCACGGTCCAGTAGCCGCGCCCCAGGGGGGCCATGGGGACGCGCCTGCCCGGCGTTGCGTCTTCGGCCTGCGCGACGGGGGGCGGCTCCAGTGCGAGGTCCACGCTGGCCGCCCGCGGCGCCCAGACGGTGAAGCGCCATGCGCGGCCGCCTTTGTGGTGCGGTCCTATCTGCATTCTCTTGTCCTCCGGCTTCGGCTGGCGTTCGGCGCCTGCCGAGGTGGCCGCCACGCGGCGCCGTGTGGTCCACAGCGGCGTGGGGCGTGTCGTATGGTCCCATGCGCCGGGTTCGGGCTCAGGCGACGTGCGCGCGGCGCTTGCCCGTGAGAGTCCAGATCTATCATAGCCGCCATACGGTGTACACGACGTGGCGCAAAGATGACGACGCCACGCCAACCCTTCGGTCGTGACGGGTCGGTCGGGAACACCGCGACGCCGGAAGCGTGACGGCGTGCGGAGGACCAGGGGCAGAGCATGAGGCGCGCCAATGAAGACGCGGCGTGGCCAGCCTGCCACGGTGAGAGACGGGATGCGCGGATGGAATGGAGGCGCGCAGGGACGAGCGGGGGGGACGCTCACTCCCGACGGCGACGGCGGCTCACCAATGCGGCGACTCCGGCCATGCCGAAAATATAACCGATTCCGGCGAAAATGGCGGACACCGTCGGCCCTTCGTCCTGCTGCGCCTGAAGCTCGCGTCGCAGGGGGCGCAGCTCGGCGCGCACGGCCTCGGCCACCAGGGCTTTCAGCATGGCGGGATCCACGGCGGCGATCGGGCCGGCAGGTCTCGTATCGTGCGTGGCGTCGCGTGTTGCGGGTGAGGACGACAGGGAGCCTTCGGAAGCCTGCGGGGCGGTCACGGCAGCGCTTGCCGAGGAGAATTCATCCGCGGGAATGGTCATTGTCACGCGGTGGCCGGCCCCGGCGTCGCTCGCGATAAGGAGGTCGTTGCCGCGCGCGAGGGCCTTCGGAGGCAACGTCGCTTCGAACACGCCCGTCTCGTCGGCGGTTCCGGTCAGAACCGTCTCCCCCGTGGCTGCATCCGTGACAGTCACCGTGACGCCTTTGCCTGGCGAGCCGTCGCCGAAGGCCGTCTCCGTGACGAGGACGTCGCCTTCCACCCATGCGTTGATGATCATCTTGTGCGCCGAGGCTGGCGCGGGCAGCAGGACTACGGCCAGGACCGCGGGCAGGCCGACGAAAGGGGCGGTCCTCAGCAGACGCGTCAACATGGCGCGCCCTCCTTGCAGGCGAAGGCCCGCAGATCGTCTCTCAAGCCCAGCAGCTGCGGCTGCACGCGCGCAAGGAAGCCCACCGCGAACATGGTGACGAAGCCTTCGATGACCATCACCGGGAGATGCGCCGCCACCACGAGCTGCGCCGTGGCCATGAAGCCGGCGTCCGTGAAGGCTAACGCCGCCGCCGCAAGCACCGCCGTGCCGAATACAGCCCCCGCGCCGCCGACGAACCCCGCCACGGCCGCGCGCCTGCCGCCGCACGCGAGCTGTTTCTGCAGCAGCACACGGCAGAACACCGCCGGCCCGGCCACCAGCAGGGTGTTCACGCCGAGCACGGTGATCCCTCCGAACTGGAAGAGCAGCGCTTGCAGCGCCAGCGCAACGAGAATGCAAGGAAAAGCCGCCCAGCCGAGGACCATCCCCAGAAGGCCGCCCAACAACAGATGGACGCTGCTCGGTCCCAGCGGCACATGCACCAGAGACGCGATGAAGAACGCCGAGGCCAAGGTGGCCGCTGTGACGAGGTGGTCCGCATCCAGCTTGCGCAAGCCCAGCCAGACCCCCACGGCGCTGACGCCGGCGCCGGCCATCAGCACGGGGAGAGAGAGCACGCCTTCGGATATATGCATGATGATTCCTTATGGATCGGAAAGTTCGAGCGCGGTGAACGCCGCCTCCAGGTGCGAGAGCCACAGGGCGCGGAAGGGTTCGTGCTCCAGCGTGCCCACCAGCCGCGTCTCCACCTCGAAACCGGCTTCCGTCAGACGGCTCTTCCAGGACCGCGGCCCGTCGCCGGCGATGTCCACCCGCACATGGAACCCCGGCGCGCTCATGAACGGCAGCAACCAGACGCGCTTCACACCCGCCTCCCGCAACCGCGCGACAGTGGCGTCACAGCCGGGCTTGCCCATGAGCGTCCCCATGAAGACGAGAGGGTCGCGCCGCCGCGCGCACGCCTCGAAATCCAGATACCGCTGATGGCCCGCGTGGTACGTGCCATGCCCCACCAGCACCACGGCTTCTGTGGCGGCGCGCTCTGCCGGGATGTAACCCTGCAACGCGGCGCACGCCGCAGCGAGGTCCTCATCCGTCATGAGCAGAGGCCCGCCCGTACGCACGTCCGGGAACCCCTTGCGCGGGTGGCGGTAGACGTGCGCCTGATCCAGCGTCCAGTGGTACTCGACGCCGGGGACCGTATGGAGCGACTGCACGGCCAGATGCGTCACGCCCTCGTCATGGAAACTGGAGAGCGCCACGGCCACGGAGTCATGCGCGTACCCACGCGCCGCCAGCTTCTTGCGGATCTTGTGCGCGGTGTACGCCCAGCGGACAGGGACTTCGGGGAACCGCGACCGGACCGCAGCTTCGAACGCGTCGTAGCCGGCGCGGGCTTCGGGGATGGCCACACCGAAAGCCGCCAGCAGAATGCCCGGCTTGGGCGACCGCGACCGGCCGTGGCCATGATCGTGATCATGATGATGGTCGTGGTCGTGACCGTGGTCGTGATCATGATGATGGTCATGATCATGATGATGGCCGCAGCCACAATCGCCGTGGTGATGGAGGGGCGGCGCAAAGCCGCCCCGGTGGTCACTGCTCACGGAGGTGGTTACTCCATATCGAGGGCTTTGACCCAGATGACGGCGTCCTGGGAGAGCTCTTTGCCCTGGTGTTCTTTCACGGGACCCACACCCAGCGCGCAGAAGCCCCACCACCCGGCCTTGGGCAGGCCGAACGCGAAGTGGCCGCGTTCATCCGCTTTGATGGTCATGGTGACGAAGGCGTCTTGCGGCGCCGTCACGGTTGCTTGTTTGGCGAAGGCGTTCTTGTCCGTGAGGGGCGTATGGTTGAGGTATTCCACCTCGATCTCGGCATGGGGAACAGGTTCGTCCTCGGAGAGGACCACGCCGCGGAAGGTGTTGCCCGTCCAGAGGGCGTAGGGCTTGTCCAGAGGGAGAATCTCCGCGGGCAGGCCCACTTCGGCGTCCCAGTCCGTGGGCAGACCGGCGTTGTTGATGACGACCTTGGTGATCTGCTGGATGAAGGCGTCTTCCTCGGTTTCCAGGTAGGGCGCGGGCGTGAGCACAAAGACGTAGTCGCCCATGGCGCGCGCCGTCACCGTGGCCCCGTAGGCGGCGCCAGTGTTGGAGACGCTTTCCCACTGGATGGGTTCAAGCGCGCCCATGAGGTCCGTGCGCTCGCCCTTGTGGACCATGAAGAAGCCCTCGGGCTGGCCCATGTCCATGGTGGGGTCGCCGGTGAAGGGGTGGGTGAAGACGAGCTTGAGATCGAGCTCGCCGCCGCGCGTGCGGGCGGCGTCCGGGGTGTAGACCAGCTGGAAGTGGGCGTGCGCCAGAGTGGCGACGCCGGAAAGCAGACAGACTAGCGCCAGGGAAACAAACGTGCGGAACATGTAATTCCTCCATGATTCCGGTTGGACGACGGGCTCAACGGAAAACCCCGTTGGGACCGCGTCTTGAACTGGCCGGAACAGGAGGAGCGACACATGCGGCAAGGCGAGGAGAAACGCGCAGGCGTCGTCTTCCCCGTGCCGGCAAAGACCCGTTGCCTGGGGAGACGCGTCTGGCAGGTCTTCTGGCTTCCCTGGACGAGCGCCCCGCCTTCCCATCCTCGTGGACAGTGGCGTATGTGGGGCGTCGCGATTTCCTTGCGCGCATGACGCAAGGCCGGGGTTACAGCGGCGGGTCCGCTCCGGATTCGCACCGGATTCCCTTTTCAGCTCCTGATGTGGAGCACCAGCACGCCGTAACACTGCCCTGCGTCGCGCGGCGTGTCAAGGGACGCGTCTGGGAACGCGCCTGGGGACGTGTCTGGGGACGCGCCTGGGAGGCCGAGACCCGGCATGGCCGCGCAGTCCGTATGTCTGCCCGGCGCGACAGAAGCCTGAAGACGACGCACGATCGACGGACCATGAGGCCGCAGGACAGCGGCCCGAGGCTGGCTTGCCCGGCGAAGCGGCCCTGTCGGCGGAAACCGATCGGCAGAAACCGCATTGCGCCCCTCCAGTGCAGGACAGACACGAAGCAGGGGGAAGGCCCTGCTCGCGGCAAGGCGCTTCCCCCCTTTCGTCCATCAGGGATGTCCAGCAGGGCCGTCCGCCGGAGCCGCCGGTGCGGGTGGGGGACGGTCTCCATGGGGGACGGTCGTGTGTCTCGGCCGATCAGGCGAGGTCGAAGCGGTCCAGGGTCATGACCTTGTCCCATGCCGCCACGAAGTCGCGCACGAACTTCTCCTTGGCGTCCTCGCAGCCGTAGACTTCAGCCACGGCGCGCAGCTCGGAGTTGGCGCCGAAGACGAGGTCCACGCGAGTCCCGGTCCATGTGCGTTCCCCCGTGTCGCGGCGGCGGCCTTCGAAGAGGGTCCCGTCCGCGTTGGGAGTCCACGTCACGCCCATGTCCAGAAGGTTGACGAAGAAGTCGTTGGTCAACGTTTCGGGATTGTCCGTGAAGACGCCGTAGGGGGTCTGGTTGTGGTTGGCGCCGAGCACCCGCAAGCCGCCCAGCAGCACGGTCATTTCAGGCACGGAGAGGGTCAGCAGCTGAGCGCGGTCCACGAGCAGCTCTTCCGGCGTGACTGCAAACTGCTTCTTCTGATAATTGCGGAAGCCGTCCGCAGCCGGCTCCAGCACTTCGAAGGAGGCGGCGTCGGTCTGCTCCGCCGTGGCGTCGGCGCGGCCCGGCGCGAAGGGGACGGTCACGTCCACGCCGGCGCGCTTGGCGGCTTGCTCCACGGCGGCGCATCCGCCAAGGACGATCATGTCCGCGAGGGAGACCTGCTTGCCGCGTTGCGCGTCGTTGAAGGTCGTGCGCACGCTCTCCAGGGTCTGCAGGACGTGGCGCAGGGTTTCGGGCTGGTTGACTTCCCAATCCTTCTGGGGCGCGAGACGGATGCGCGCGCCGTTGGCGCCGCCGCGATAGTCCGAGCCGCGGAAGGTGGAGGCCGACGCCCAGGCCGTGGCGACGAGCTGGGCGATGGTGAGCCCCGAGTCGAGTATCGCTTTCTTGAGCGCGGCGACGTCCGAGTCGTCGATGAGTTCGTGGTCCACGGGTGGGATGGGGTCTTGCCAGATGAGGTCTTCGTTCGGGACGTCGGGTCCGATGTAGCGCGACCGCGGGCCCATGTCACGGTGGGTCAGCTTGAACCAGGCCCGTGCGAAGGCGTCAGCGAACTCCTCGGGGTTTTCCAGGTAGTGGCGTGCGATGGGCTCGTAGATGGGGTCGTAGCGCAAGGAGAGATCCGCCGTGGTCATCATGGGCCGGTGCTTCTTGGAGGGGTCGTGGGCGTCGACGATCATGTCGTCTTCCTCGACGTCCTTGGCGAGCCACTGGTTCGCGCCGGCCGGGCTCTTCACGAGCTCGTATTCGTACTTGAAGAGCACTTTGAGGTAGCCCATGTCCCAGGTGGTGGGCTTGGGTTTCCATGCGCCTTCGATGCCGCTGGAGATGGTGTCGCCGGCGTTGCCGACGCCGTGGCTGCTTTTCCACCCCAGGCCTTGTTGTTCGATGGGCGCGCCTTCTGGTTCTGGGCCCACCAGGGCGGCGTCGCCTGCGCCATGGCACTTGCCGAAGGTGTGACCGCCCGCCACCAGCGCCACGGTCTCTTCGTCGTTCATGGCCATGCGCCCGAAGGTTTCACGGACGTCGTGGCCCGAGGCGACGGGGTCGGGATCGCCGTTGGGTCCTTCCGGGTTCACGTAGATGAGGCCCATCTGCACGGCGGCGAGGGGGTTGTCCAGATCTCTGTCCCCCTTGTAGCGGGTATCGCCCAGCCACTCGTCCTCGGAACCCCAGTAGATGTCGTCTTCGGGTTCCCAGAGGTCCACGCGGCCGCCTGCGAACCCGAAGGGCTTGAGGCCCATGGATTCGATGGCGCAGTTGCCGGCGAGGACCATGAGATCCGCCCAGGAGAGCTTGGCGCCGTATTTCTGCTTGATGGGCCACAGCAGCCGCCGGGCCTTGTCCAGGTTGACGTTGTCGGGCCAGCTGTTGAGGGGCGCCAGGCGTTGGCTGCCGGAACCGGCTCCGCCGCGGCCGTCGCCCATGCGGTAGGTGCCGGCGCTGTGCCACGCCATGCGGATGAAGAGGGGCCCGTAGTGTCCCCAGTCCGCGGGCCACCATTCCTGCGAGTCGGTCATCAGCGCGAAGAGGTCCTGCTTCACGGCTTCCAGGTCGAGGGCCTTGAACGCTTCGGCGTAGTCGAACTCGTCCCCCATGGGGTTGGACTTGGCGCAGTGCTGCCGCAGAATGTGGAGATTCAGCTGGTTCGGCCACCAGTCGCGGTTGGAAGTTCCGCCGCCGGCGACTTTTCTGCTGGTTCGGCCCGTCACGGGACACTTGGTCGCTTCACTCATGACTCATTCTCCTCTCGATGCTTGTTGCTGTTCGTGCGCGATGCTCCCGGAGGCGCGCTGCTTCGCTGCGCAAGCGTGGCAGACGCCTTTCACCTCGACCTGGGTGTGCTCGATGGCGCCGATGGAGGCGACTTCCGCAGGCAGCTCCAGGCGATCCAACGCTTCACTGTAGAAGTCGCGCGTGAGGCCGCACTTGGTGCAGACGAAGTGATGGTGCCGCGTGAGGTTGGCGTCGAAGCGGGTGCGGTCCTGGGTAGGCCCCAGCGCCGTCACCAGCTCCAGCTCGGCGAGCCACCAGAGCGTTCTGTAGACGGTGTCCATGGAGACGGTCGGCAGACGCTCCCGTACGCCCAGGAGGATGCGCTCCGCGTGGGGATGCTCCTCGCTTGCTGCAATTTCCCGAAAGATCTCCAGGCGCTGCGCAGTCACTTTCGCTCCGGCGTCCTTGCAGGCGCGCAGGAACGCCGACACCCGACGTTCGATCTCGCGGTCGTCCACACTCATGACGCGATCCTTCCACAACTCATACCCAACTCCTAACTAGGAATACATTCCTGATTCGACAATACACCGAAATCCTCCCCCGCCGTCAAGGGAAATATGCATTCCCCAGAGATTTTTCGCGACGGAACAACGCCGCGACGACTTCGCGCCGAGCAGTCTACCCCGGTTTCAACGCAGACGACAAGACGCCGCGCGAGCACGCCACATTCCTGGGCGCGTCTCGCACGGCGGCGGTGGGGGGACGGCGTCGCAAAGAGCGGTGGGGAGAGCGACGACGACTGGCTGGGATGCGCCGCAGCGGCGGCCGGAGACTGCTCCTACCCTTTCACGGCGCGGAGCATGCGCGAGGCAGCCACCGCGGGCGCGATGGCCTGCTTCGTCGGCATGGACGTTTCGAGATGCCCACGAAGCTGAAGCGGCGCGCTGGCTGCAGCGTGCGCCATCGCTTCTTCAAAGACCTTGCGCAGGGTTTCGAAGGAGGCTTCCACCTCCGGGTACTCGTTCGAGTCGCGCCAGGGCAGGCGGAGCCGCGCAGCAACGAAGCCGTCGCTGTACTTGGGCGACATCAAGCGATAGTGCTCGGCAGGCGTCCATTCGCCCCGTTCGTTGTGGCCCGGCCAGCAGTAGTGGAGGCCGGCGTCCGGCGGTTTCGGGATGGCGCTTTCGATGCGCACGGCCGGCATGTAGAGACGCCGCTCGAAGTCGCTGAGGGTCAGGGTGTATTCAAGCACGGGGCGGTGGTTGCCCCGCTCTTTGGTGATGGTCCATTCGATGCGCATCAGGCAGGCTCCATGTGGATGACTTCGCCGAACGGCGGCGGATCGCATGTCGGGGAGGATGTGACCCAGAGCACCGGGAAATCCGGCTGCTGGGGATAATGTGGACA
Source organism: uncultured Desulfovibrionaceae bacterium (assembly GCA_964455395.1). Classification (GTDB taxonomy): domain Bacteria; phylum Desulfobacterota; class Desulfovibrionia; order Desulfovibrionales; family Desulfovibrionaceae; genus CAYVWB01. The sequence goes on along the minus strand of CAYVWB010000037.1, from coordinate 17,139 downwards.
CGCCATGTCCGTGAAGTAGATGAGACACGCCGGCTGCGCGCCTTCTTCCTCAAGTCGTTTGAAGGGCGGACGAAAGTCTGTGCCGCCGCCCCCCGTGGCGTTGAAATCCAAGGGCAAGTCCCACCGCGCCAGGCGCTCCTGCGTCGTCACCGCGGCGTCACAGGTGAAGACCGTGATGGCGGTGTCGAACTCTTCCAGAACGGCGGTGAGCTCCGCAGCGAACGCATCCAGCTCCGGCTGGGTGACGCTGCCCGAAACGTCCACCGCCACAGCCACTTCAGCGAGTTCCTGATTCTCCAGCCCGGGAAGATGCAACCCCGCGTGGATGTAGCGCCTGTTCGGCCGCATCCAGTTGAAGTCGTTGTGCGCCACTTCACTGAGAAATCGACGCAGGACGTCCCTCCAGCACAGCGCCGGCGCGTGTTGCTCCAAGAGCAGGCGTTGCAGGCTCCCGGGCAGTTCACCAGCTTCCATGGCCTTGTGCAGGGCCTGGGAAGCCGCTGTCTTCCACGCGTCGTCGTGCGTCTGCAGCGCGGCGCCGCCATCCTGGCGGGAGGCCTCCGGCGCATCGCGCACTTCGCCGCTCAGGCCCGGGTCGCTTTCGGCTGTCTCCTCGGTTTGCCCTTCCTCACCGTCGCCGCCGGCGGCTTCACCTGCGGCCTCCGCAGCAGCGCTGTCGTTCCCGGAGTCGGAAGATTCCCGCTGCGCCTGCGCCTCGCCGGCATTTTCGCCGGCGGCGTCCATTTCCGCTTCGTTGTCGGCGTCGATTTCCTGCTCCGGCCCGTTTTCGGCGCCGCCGTTGGGTTCTTCTGGACGGTCGAGCAAGACTGCGTAGATGGCGTCTGCGCTCTTGCCGTGGTGCGCCGGATCATCGAGAAAGCCGCTGGGCAGCTCCACGCCGACTTCCAGCAGTATGGGATTGATGGCGAGGTCGCACGCCTTGTTCCACAGCACAGGGTCGCGGCCGTCACGGCGGGTGTGGTGCCTGCATGCGAGGTGCAGCACCTCGTGGCACTGCAGCCCTTTCACCTTTTCGAGGGACAACGCATCAATATATTGTGGATTATACGCGAGCACCCGACCATCGGACCACGCCGTGCGGCAGGTGGGGTCGGGGCGCATCTTCAACCGCAAGGCGAGGTGGGCGAAGAACGGTCGCTCCAGCACCAGCTCGCAGCGGGCCTTGCGCATCTTGGCGGCAGCGTCTGACATGTCGTGTCTGCCTAGACGAGGACGTCGCTGTTGGCGCATGCCCATCTATGGAAGGCTTCCGTCTCCACCACGGTGGGCTTCACCGCCGCCGCCGCGCGCATGAGCAAGACGCCGAATTCCACCGGCAGCCGCGAAGCAAGCACGCCGAGACCGGGCATGGCGGCTTCGGAGGCGCGGCGCGCCACGCTCTCACACAGGGCGTACATCACGGCGGGGTCATCAGGGATGACGACCTCGCCCGGGTTCGCCAACACTGCGTCGACGTCCGGCAGCTGAGCGCACACATCCAGGAAGCCGATGCACTCGGCGGCGGCGGCTTCTCCAACGGCTCCGCGCAGCAACGCATGGGCAGTCTCGCGGGGCGGCTTCATGGCCAGCATCCGGGAGACGAACTCCCACGAACGCGGCGAGGGGAATGCTTTTTCGTTCCTGGCGGGATCGAACACGTGCAAGAGCGTGGGCCTGAAGCGCATGAACGCCATGATTTCCGGAAGGATGTCGCTTGCTGCCGCCCATTCCAGCCAGTCGTCCAGATCCGCTTCGAAATCCAGGTGCACCATGCGGTTGGACAACGCCGAGGGCATGCGATGCGTCACGGCGCGGTCGGACTCGCGGTTGCCGGCTGCGAGGGCCGTCCACCCCGCCGGCAGCTCGTAATCGCCCAGCCGACGGTCCAGAATGAGCTGGTAGCACGCGGCCTGCACCAGTGGCGGCGCTGCATTCAGTTCGTCCAGAAACAGCACGCCGCGGCCAGACTGGGGCAGAAACGATGGCGCACACCATGCCGCGCGGCCGTCGTCGCCAATCCGCGGCAGGCCGCGGAGATCGACTGGGTCGAGCAGCACTGCACGGACGTCGATGAGATCGAGGCCGTGGGACGCAGCCGCCTGCGCCACCACCTGGCTTTTGCCGACACCTGGCGCACCCCAGAGGAATGCGGGCTGGCGTACGGCGAGCAGCGTTTCCAGCGCTTGGATGATTGCGGAAGGCTTCATTCGGAGCGACTCCTTGTTGTTTTTCGGCGGAGCCTAATGAAACTGAAAACCATTGTCAATCTCTCGGTTGTCTTGACCCAGTCATAGACCCACACCGCCGACGTCTTCACGGCCCGCCAGCACTTCCTGCGCAGGCCGTGCGACCGGGCAGGCGTCAATCGGCTTCGACTGGCGCAGCATACTGCACCTCAGCGCGTCCAACCTGTTCAAGGGGGGGCGGGTGTCTGTCATCCAGCGCGCTCAGGCGCCGCAGTCTTGAGACGATGTGGCCGCCGCCTTCGCAGCGGCACAAGCATCGTCGTAATCCCCTCAAGAATCGGGGCTCTTCGGATCAACTTGTCAATCGTTACGCTGTCGCTCTCGGCTATTGAGAGGTCGTAATCCCCTCAAGAATCGGGGCTCTTCGGATTGGCACGCGGGCAGGGCATTACGATACCATGCTCAAGGTCGTAATCCCCTCAAGAATCGGGGCTCTTCGGATTACGGGATATCCAACGAAAAGGGGAAACTCCCCTTCATCGTCGTAATCCCCTCAAGAATCGGGGCTCTTCGGATCGTTCCATGATTTCTGGGGATTCAAGACCCCATGCCTGGTCGTAATCCCCTCAAGAATCGGGGCTCTTCGGATACGCATACTTTGACGCCGTAAACGCTTGGATATCCAAGAGTCGTAATCCCCTCAAGAATCGGGGCTCTTCGGATTACTCGCCCGGCGACGCAATCGTCGTCCACCGGGATATTGTCGTAATCCCCTCAAGAATCGGGGCTCTTCGGATCGGGTTGGCCACATGATAATAGAGAGGTTCCCCGGTCAGGTCGTAATCCCCTCAAGAATCGGGGCTCTTCGGATGCGACATGGCCGAGCGCATGATCATTACGGAGGATGGCCGCGTCGTAATCCCCTCAAGAATCGGGGCTCTTCGGATCGGGACTAACCCCCCGCAAACCCCAAACCCAGGAGCACACCAGTCGTAATCCCCTCAAGAATCGGGGCTCTTCGGATGCAGCAATAGACCCCGAAGGCGTCGCCATTGTCGGCATGTCGTAATCCCCTCAAGAATCGGGGCTCTTCGGATCCCGTGCCGCGCGTTGTCATCGCCACATTCTACTGGGGCGTCGTAATCCCCTCAAGAATCGGGGCTCTTCGGATTGGTTGAGTACATCCGGGAATCTCGCCTCATCTTGGCGGTGTCGTAATCCCCTCAAGAATCGGGGCTCTTCGGATAGGAATCCGAATGAGTGACACGAAGTTTACGCCGGGGGTCGTAATCCCCTCAAGAATCGGGGCTCTTCGGATTCCTGCGGCGGCAGGACAGCAACGCACAGCGCCGCTATCCGCGTCGTAATCCCCTCAAGAATCGGGGCTCTTCGGATCATAGGAGAAGCGGCATGTCTCAACTCACCCTGGAACAAGGTCGTAATCCCCTCAAGAATCGGGGCTCTTCGGATAAGACGTGCGTTCATCGCACGTCGTTTTGCGCGCGCCATGTCGTAATCCCCTCAAGAATCGGGGCTCTTCGGATCTCGTACGGCAGCGAGTGGACTACGGAGTGGGCCGCCTAGTCGTAATCCCCTCAAGAATCGGGGCTCTTCGGATACGGGCATAAGAACTGGAATCATTGGAACGTAGCACTCTGGATGTCGTAATCCCCTCAAGAATCGGGGCTCTTCGGATGCCGCCAATGTTGGCGAGGCATGGCGACTGGCTGACAAAAGTCGTAATCCCCTCAAGAATCGGGGCTCTTCGGATCCAGCAAGCTCTCCACAAAATTCAACATGGCTACAAACACGTCGTAATCCCCTCAAGAATCGGGGCTCTTCGGATACATGGCAAGGTATAACGGACACAAGAATTGGAACCACTGGTCGTAATCCCCTCAAGAATCGGGGCTCTTCGGATGTTGGAATAGCTAGGAGGATTAAAGTGAAGCCCATTCAAGGGTCGTAATCCCCTCAAGAATCGGGGCTCTTCGGATCGTCGCGCATGTAGACACATTCAAGCGCGTTCTGCCGTCGTAATCCCCTCAAGAATCGGGGCTCTTCGGATCGCGATACGTCGCGCTTTCGCTTCATGACGCGCGGCGGTCGTAATCCCCTCAAGAATCGGGGCTCTTCGGATGCGGCCTTTTTCGCCCTCGCCATCGCGGCCGCCAAGGCGTCGTAATCCCCTCAAGAATCGGGGCTCTTCGGATGCGTCAACCGTCATTATCACTTTCCGTTGGACGGAAGACTGTCGTAATCCCCTCAAGAATCGGGGCTCTTCGGATATTCCCGGTGACGGCTGGTTTTCGTTTAATCGTGACCAGTCGTAATCCCCTCAAGAATCGGGGCTCTTCGGATCACCATGACGATGACAAAAATCAACACCAAGTTCTTGTCGTAATCCCCTCAAGAATCGGGGCTCTTCGGATCTCTGAGCGAGCATGAAATCATCGCCCTCGTCTTCGTCGTAATCCCCTCAAGAATCGGGGCTCTTCGGATCTTCCTTGGGCCCTCTTTTTCGCGGCCGCCATCGCGGCGTCGTAATCCCCTCAAGAATCGGGGCTCTTCGGATGGTTTCGCCTACGCAGAAAACCTCAACGTAATCGCCTGTCGTAATCCCCTCAAGAATCGGGGCTCTTCGGATCGGAGGGGACCGGGTTTGAGTTGGAAAGGGGGGCCAACGGTCGTAATCCCCTCAAGAATCGGGGCTCTTCGGATGCCCCTTGTCTCTCGTTTCATCCTACAAGGCGGCGCCTTGTCGTAATCCCCTCAAGAATCGGGGCTCTTCGGATATGCATGGGCGCCAGTCCAGTGTTTGGCCGGGAGGCCAACGCGTCGTAATCCCCTCAAGAATCGGGGCTCTTCGGATGTTTGGTTGGTCGGCCTCAAATCCGGCCAGGACAACCTGCGGTCGTAATCCCCTCAAGAATCGGGGCTCTTCGGATGTTGTGGAGCACCCCTGGCACGGCCCCAAGGCCGTCATGTCGTAATCCCCTCAAGAATCGGGGCTCTTCGGATTTCATGAAAGCGATGGCGGCTACACAGGCAGCGTCTCGGACGTCGTAATCCCCTCAAGAATCGGGGCTCTTCGGATCCATATCTCTCCCCCCCATTATAACGTGCATAGAAAACGTCGTAATCCCCTCAAGAATCGGGGCTCTTCGGATCCCCCGAAAACATTAAAAAGGAGGAAATATGAAACGACTGGTCGTAATCCCCTCAAGAATCGGGGCTCTTCGGATACCACCTCCTGCAACCAAAGCCGGACAAGGCTTCCGAGGCTGTGCTGCGAAACATGACCCAACACGTTGATGAAGGCGCCTGCAATGCCAGACCGGGGTTGATTAACAAGGCGGTTTCATTATGTAAAGCGCCTGCGAAACCCTCACGGGGCATCCGCCTGCTTCTCTGAATCATTCCAGGGCGTTGGGCTTTGAGGGACACAGCCGCCCGGAGTGTTTCGCATGACGACTCACAACACCCGGAATGGCGCCGGCTGTGACACGAAAGCGCCTTGCCCCTTGATCCGCACACTGTCGCCGCACTTTCCGCATAGCCGGATGAAAAGAACCGCATCGTCGTCCTCCTTGATGGCGTTCTGGATTCTTCGTTTCAGGCGCATGTACTCTTGGGGAGTGAGGTCGCATTCGAACACGGAGTACAAGACCCTTGTCCCATATCCCTCCAATGTTTTTGCGACTTTGGCGAGGCGTTTGGAGTTGGCGACATCATATGCGACGAGGTAGCGCATCAGAGAATCCTGTATTCCAGTGACTGCAGCGTCACCATGCGTCCGAATGTTTCGCGTCGTCTGATGCACTCTTTGCAGAGTGGGTATGCGCGAATGGAGTCAGTCTCCGGGTCTATCAACTCGCTCAGACTCTTCAACAAGACGTCCAATTCACGTGATGTCAAGTCACATTCGAAAACGGAGCGCTGACTGTGCAGGCCCATGCGTTTGAGCAATGTCATGACTCGCTGGCGACGCTTGTTCATCACGATGTCGTAGCTGATGAGCACACGCATAGGTCATCGCATCCGCATTGGCCGGTATCGTTCCGCATCGCCTTCCACAACACGTCGGAAAAGTCTTGCCTGAAAGACCATGGCCTCGGCGTAGGTCATTGCCTCCCCGGTCGTCGGGTGGTGGAGTTCGCTCTCCATTTTCTTTTCGAACGCCAAGATGACGCGCTTGAAGGCTTCGGGCTTCAGCCGTACAGGAAGCTTTCCATCTCCGGGTCTGTCCCTGCTTTCGTCCATGGACGTCGCTGGCGTGTCGAATTCCTCGCTCTCCAGGGGGGCAAGCCGACCAGCAGGATCCGCAACGGCGGCGTCCGTGTCGTCCGAGTCGTCCGAGTCGCTCGCTTGAGGCTCCACCCGAATGAAATCGTCAGCCTTCAGCGCCCCTGTATTGAACAGAGAGAGCGTGAGGGTATCCGCCAGAAGGACGCGGAACTCCTCCACCAAGTCAAGGGGGAGGGAATGCCGACCATACTCCGCATCGTGCAGGACGCCAGGGGCCGGATCAAGGCCTGCAAGACGGACCGCTGCGTACATTCTGTTGATGGCGAATGTGTAGAGGAGTGACAGGACACTGTTCACCGGGTCCGTAGGAGGCCGCCGCACTCTTTTGCGGAAGCCGTGGTCCACCAGAAAGCCATGACGCAGGGCTTGAAAATACAGAGCGGCGGCGTGCCCCTCGAGGCCTCTGCAGACTGAAAGATCCCGAGCGCCGTGCAACTGTGCGGCTACTGCATGAATGGCAGTTGCAGCGCCTCCGAGCTCCTGAATTTTCCTGAGTCGCCGGAGCCGGAGGAGGTACGTCGCCATGTTGGCGAGTTTGCCTTCGAGGATGTTCTTGGAAGCAGAGAGCCTGAAGGCCGCATCGGCGCAGCGCTCGAACTGGAGCCGTCGGAGGTGGATGTTCTTCGGCTCCGCCATGGAAAGCCGACCGACCCATCGGCCATCCTGACGCAGGAAGCACGTTTCCACGCCGTCCCTGCATAGCTTGGCGATGGTGGACGGCGACAGTGTGATATTTCCGCATATGACCAGCTGTCGCAGTCTGTGGGTGAAGAGTGTGTGGAGCGTCGATTCTCCCTTGAGTACACAGAGGAGTTCGCCACGCCGCACAAGCCGAGAGCCCTGTTCGGTGAGATAGACGATCATAGCGACATGGTAGCCGCCGGGCTGGCGATGCGGAATCGACCGCAACGTTGCCGCGCCGTCCGTGCGGCTTTTTGCATCTGCAGTTTTGCCGCAAAAGACAGGTCAAAAAAAAGATTCGATCGTACGCGTATGTCGATGGAAAAGAGCAGCGATGCTGTACTAGTGCGTTGCGAACGGCAATTGCGGTAAAGGCAAGGGGATGGCTCCGTCCCTCCTGTCAGGAGAGTTCTGCACATTCAGCAGAATTCCGCGGATTACTGCACGGTGAGCCTCGTCGGCTCGGTCCATGACGCCATCACCGAGTTGGCGCGCATGCAACACGTCTCGAGTATGGGCGCTGGTGTAGCCATACAAAGGCGTGGACACCTCTGCGCAATCACACCGAGCCCACCAGCCGCACCAGCCCCCTGTGTCCGGGAGGTTGACAGGCGTCACCCGCCCACCAAGCACAAAGCCGTCGCGGCCGACCGTTGTCAGATGGATGGTGTAGCCGCAACACACTTTTCTCCGCTTTTGTGCACGGTTGCATCGAAAGATGGCTTTTAGATTTATCAACCTACAAGTGACAACTTAATCAAAATCAAACATTCCGAATGTGGGCCGCATCGCCTACCAGAACCCACGGCCCAGCCGCTCGCTGTCCAGCACAGGGAACGTAGGCAGGTCATCGCTCTTCATGCCCAGAAACTCCAGGGCCAGGGCGAGCATGCCAACAAACGTCTTCTCGTCCACGTTCTTGAAGCCGTGGGCCAGCAGTGAGTCGTTGCGGATGTTCAACAAATTACGCAGGTCGTTCTCTCTGGCTGTGTAGCGTGAGCCCAGGGGATCACCTAGGGCTTGCAGCAGTTTAAAGCTCCGGTGAAGCGGCAGTTTCACGCGGCCGTCACGGGAGTCCGTGCACTGCATTGCCAATTCCTCGCGCAGGGCTTGGTCCTCGATGCGCCCCAGCTCCAGGTTGCCGTTATCCAGTCCGTGCCGCTCGCGCAGTCCCACTTTGGCCGCCTTTTCTATGGCGCTGTAAAGTCGAGCCACGGCGTCATGGTAGTGGTGGCCATCGTCCGCGCGGCGGATGGCGTTTGCCATGATGTCGCGCACGGTAGCAGGTCCTCCAGCGTTGCCCCTTGACTCCTCCGCCAGTTCCTCCAGGGCCAGGATGTTTGTCGCGAGGCTTCGCCGGAGTTCCTCCAGGGCGTCCACGGCGCTGGCGACCAGCATTTTTTCTATTGCGGCGTGGGCGCTGTTCAACCGCTGCAACGCTGGCTTGTAGTGGAAGGTATCCCAGTGGAAGTACGCCAGGGACATGTTCTCCAGAGCCTTGAACAGTGGGCGCAGGCCCTCCGTCTTCGCCGCGGCGTCTGTGGCCAGAGTCGCAGCTGGGCGGAAATGGTGGTTGTTGAAGAGAAGGGCGATATCTCGAAGGGAGTTCACCGCCAGCACATCCCAGGGGTTCTGCAGGGTGAGCAGCACCTCGTGTCCACTCTCCACCGTGCCCAGTCCTTTCTTGGTGCGCAGGTCGCCCCCCACGTAGGAGTAGCTGGCCCCCCGACCCAGAAGCGCCAGGACCAGCGCCGCGGACATAGTCTTGGTGCCGCCAGTGTAGTCACCCTGGAAGTCCGGGTAGTCCAAGTTCCACAGCGCCAGCATGCGGGGGAGCTCGCGCATCAATTCGCGCACACAGGCCAGAAGGTTGGACTCGTCCGGCGTCACAACGATCTCATGATCTCGAGGGCGGTGCTCCAATTGGGGCTCCACCTGCTGCCTCACCACTTGGCGGGAATCTCTTGAGGCAAAGTAAATGATGTATTCCGGACGTTTATCGTCGATTGACCGGATGAGCGGCTCTGCCGAGCCACCCACTGAAATCAGCAGCGCCTTGGTTCCGTAGTCCGTCATGGTGTCATGCCTTCCGGATGCTATGCAGGATACGCTCCCGCAGGGTGTTGATGTCTCCAGCCTGGACGAGGTCGATGCTATTCTGCTTGGCGCGCTGCACGTCTGCCTTGCTCAACGGCATATAGCTGACCAACATGGCTCTGCCGTAGATGCCACTGAGTTCCGAACGTAGTGCAACAAGCCTGTTGATCGCGTCGGTCCCGGCCTTGCCGGCATTCTCGAAACTGCGCGTCTTGCACTCCACAATGAAGAGGCGGTTGCGGGCGGTGAAGGCCACATCGATCTCGTTCTTCACGCCGGACTCGCTCTGCACCACCGTGTTCGCGGCGAGATCCTGCAGCAAGCCCTCTGCCCGTAGCTTGGTGCAAACGGCCTGAACGTGCAGTTCCAGCCAGCCGCCATTGACGAAGAAGCGCTCATCACTCCCTGTAAAGGAGAGCGTTTGCCCCTCGCCCTCCCAGCGCAGGAAGCCGCCGTCTTGGAACAGCCGCAACAGCGTGATGAAGTCAGGACGCTGCAGGTCCTTGAGCTCAAGGTGAACCCAAGGCGGGTCTCCCGTCGCCTTGGAGGCGTACCAGTTCAGTGTGCGCAAGGGTCGAGATAGGCTGCCTACTTGGCGGACCAACTCTTCCGTGAGCTTGCGGTGCTCGCGCTTCACGCCGTGGGGGTCGGCCATCACAGCCTGGTAGCCCGTAGCATCAAGGCAGTTCTTGAGGCTGAGCAGTTTCGGCAGGCGTGTGGCCACGGGCTCTGGGGCCAGTGAGATACGGCTGTCATCCTGGGTGTTAACGTAGAATATCTCCGCGGCGTCCTCGCGCGCAGCCTCGTAGGCGCCCAGGGCCATGAGCTTGGTGCCGCCGGTGACGTTGAGCGCCAAGGACTCGCCCTCACACTCCGCCATGATGCCGTAAACGACCTCCACGGTGGTCAGCATGTCGAAGGGTGTCACATCGTGTCGCCGCACTCCCACCCCCAGGCTGCGGCAGAACCGCATGAACAGCTCACACTCGCGTTCCACGTCCGGAGTGACCAACAACTCTACCCGCTCGGGTCGCGTCTCCGGGTCAAGGAGCGGGAGCATGTTCGGCAAAAGCTGCCTGGAGAGCATGCAGCAGTGGATATTGGCCTTAGGCATGTCGATCTCTGCATTTATCTATTCAGATTGATGGGGTAGAACACTTTATCCCTTGCCCCCGTCAGTGGGCTTCAGCATGACGCTCTTGGAGCGACCAACAGAACCATTTTACGAACCTTAGGCAGATTACGGCGCACGCCAAGTCGCAGAGCGCTTTGTATGCCGCGGCGCTCCGCTCGTACCGAATGCGAAGCTTCCTGAAACAGTTCAGCCAGGACAACGTCCGCTCCACCACCCAGCGATGCCGCCCCAACCTTTCACGCGACTCCACGCCACGCCGCGCGATACGCGGCACAATGCCACGCTTCCGCAGGTATTCTCGACACTTCTGGAAGTCATACCCCTTGTCCGCGTGGACCTTATGAGGGCGTTTCCGCGGCCTCCCACGCTTACCGGCAACAGCAGGAAGCGCATCGAGCACTTCCGCAAAGCACATGGAATCATGACGGTTTGCGCCGCTCAGCACCAAGGCGAAAGGAATTCCCTGGCTATTCACGACGATGTGTCGCTTTGTTCCGCTTTTGCCTTTGTCGGTGGGATTGCGGCCCGTGTTCGCCCCCCCCGGGGGGCTGGCGCAGCGGCCGAGTCGACGGAGGAGCACTCCCAATCGAGTTCGTCCGCGGCGTGGAGCGCTTGCAAAAGCCGCCGGTGGCGCGTCTCCCAGACGCCAGCGTCTTGCCATTCGCGCAGGCGTCGCCAGCAGGTCATACCGCTGCCGAAACCGAGTTCCTTGGGCAGCTTCTCCCACGGCGTCCCGGTCTCGAGAATGAACAAGATGCCGCGGAGCGCCTTCTTGTCCGAGACACGGGGCCGTCCGCCCTCGGGCTTGGGCGGCTCGGGCGGAAGCAGTGGCTTGAGGGTTGTCCATAGGTGTTTGAAGTCGGCGGGGTTCATGGAGCCTCCCGCCACTAAGACTAGATATTTTCTAAATCAGATCAAGGTTTATTAGTCGCTCATATTCCACAAGAATTGAGGGATCAGCTCTCCCCAAGCACCTTCTTCACGGCTTGAACCTTTTCGAACTGCTTTTTCTTCTTGGGCTTCACGTTCCATTCTCCCAGCTCCTGCCAAGCACGCTTGAGTGCGGTCGCTGCGCGGATTAGGTGCTCCCCTTCAAGCTTCATGATTTCCGGGTATCTCTGGCCGATTGCAGTCTGGTCCAAAGAACCGTTTTCCAGTTCGCACAACAACCGCTCTTCCGGCGGCATCTTTGCCAACCTCTTGGCCTCTTCCTCTGCCTCGGCTTTCTGCCGAGCCTCTTCCGCCTTGCGCTCCGCCTTCAGGCGTTCCTGCACCTCACGCTGTCGTTGCCGTTCCAAAACCTGTCGTTTGACGCCGGCGCGCCTCTCATCGCGGTCCCTGACCAGGGCTTCATCATGCCGGCGCTTGTCAGCCTGGGCATCGTGATATTCCTCCCAGCTGCAGAGGGACAGCTTGGCCCAACCGAAGGGATAGAGCGCGTTGGCGAGGGTGCGAGTCGTACCGCTCGGCAGGAGAGTTCCGTTCTTGAGTCTGCGCCGCTGCGGTTCATTTTCATTTATAGTCATGCACTCCACATGGGAGTATCGCCCGAGTCGGATCAGGGCCTCGGTGTCCTTTAAGCCATGCAGTACTTTCTCCATCGGTGATAGATGTGTTCTCGCCTCCGCAAAGTGAGGGAGGTCGAAAAACTTCTTCTTTTCCTGAAGGAACTTCATCCCGTAGAAATTCTTGCACAAGGCCAGGAGTTCTTCCAAGGTCCACCGTTCACTGTAGCGCCCTCTCTGGATGGTGAACACGGAGTCCCTCCGGTCAGCGTTGTGGGATCCAATGAGAACCCTGCCGTAAACCGCCTCCTGCTCGCCATCCATGAGCAGATTGCGGATGACCTCACAGGGGTTCTTTTGCGTGAGGTTTTTTTTCTCCCCGGCCTTGATGCGCATTTCCTTTGCCGTAACGATGCTGGAGGCCCCCACCTTGGCTTCGAAGTCACCCATCTTGAGGTTCTGAAACGAATTCTCCGTTATCTGCCCAAGTACCGGCTTCAGGCTGTCTTCGACCCCCTGCGGGTTTCGCTTCAGGTTCAAGTCGTATTTTCTATCCAAATAGTCGATGACGGGAGTGCGCAAGGCGCCCTTCACCGAGCTCCCCGGGATGATGAGCGCGCCACTTAGCGGATTTTTCAAGGCGGGATCAATGAAGAGCTGGTTCTGCCCCTGTTGGTTCCGCAACTCGCGTTTGTAAGTTGCGGCCACCTGCTCCGAGCGTATGGTTGCGCTTGCAAAGGAGTAGAGGTGTGGGTCAAGGTCTTTGCTCACGATGCCACGAAGCGCGCCCATGGGCTTGGTGGCGAACTCGCTGGCCAGCCGCTCGGGATCGGGGTGGTCTTCTACCCAAGCGGGCAAGTCTATGAAATAGAGGTGTTTTCCTTGCTCATCAATGATGTAGGACATCGGGTCCAGGAGTTCTCCGGAGCCGATATGGATGGGGGCCAAGGGCTTCAGGCGAAAGGGGGACGCCTGTTCCTGAAGTGTGGCATCTTTTTGCTGCATGTGGGCCTCCCTCAATTCACTGCCAATGTGAAGGCCAAGGTCACCGGCCAGAGAACCTGGACCACCTTGGGGTCGCTGTGGATGTTGTGCAGCACGTACCCGGAATCGGGGCGGGCGCTGAACACGGAGCCTTCGGAAAAGGCCAGGAACGGTTTTTTGAAGGGATTGCGCTCCCCAAATCCATTCCAGACTTTCCCGTATTTGGTAAAAGTCTTATAGTATCCGGAAACCTTGGACAGGTCTTCCGCCGAGAGAGCGGAAAGAGTCATATCGTGGTCACCCGAACAAAGCAGCTCACCCGGTGAAAAAGCCTCATCCCGTCGCCAGGAAAAGTGCCCCTTGCCTGTAGTACGGTCAGCCCCGAAGCCGCACAGAGAGACGTGGTTCAAAAGAACCTCGAAATGCTCTCTGTCTGGGGTCAGCGCGTAGATGTCCAGTTCCGCTCCCGGTCCGTGAAAGGTGACCTCGGGAAAGAACAGCCCCCCTTCGAGCACCCTGCCGTTCGCGCGATTGATGGTATTGTGCGCCTGCACCGCGCGACGGGTGGCAAAGCCAGGGGCGAAGGTCTGCTCGCTTTCAGGCTTCGTTGAATCATAAAGCCAGAGTTTGAAGAGGGCCTCCTGGCTCACGCCATGTCGCAGCTCACGCCAAGCCTGCAGGGGAATCCAAGATAGCTTGCGAAAATCCTTGAACTTCCCCAAGGCCTCGAAAAGGTTCTTGAAATCCATATCATGCGCAAGGGCTTTGAAACGTTCCCTGGGAATTGCAGGGAGGACGGGCATGGGCAACATGTCCCGGGGCATGGCGGAACTGCAGGCAAAGGGCGGGTCTCCATCCTCGAAACGCTGGATGAGTTCCTGAATGGCCGACTCTCCCTCCAATTCCCGCGCAGCCCAGAGAAGATGCCCATGCAGTGTGTCGCTCTGCAGGGCGCTGGCGAACGCTGTCTCGGGGGTGATCCGGTAGCGGTACATTGCCATGTTGCACTCCTAGAGCTGCACGCTTTCCAATTCAACTCCGACACCGTCACACATGACGTCTTCGAACTTCACTTGGCCGCAGCCCCTGGAGCCGCAGCCACCAAGAGCATCCAGTTCAATCAGCCTGAGGCCCTTATAGATGAAGCCCAACATATCGTCGGGATCATCCTCGAAGACCTTGAAGGCGAGGCGCAGGTCGAACCGTACACCAGCCGGGACACGCTCCAGGGGGCGAGGATCTTTAGCCACTCCCATTACCCGATTGATGCGGTTTTCGTACTTCACCTCCATGGGCAGGTCGCCATTGTTGAAAAGGGCGTGATCCTCCCCGCAGAGCATGGCGTCACGCACGATGAGACGTGTGGGGCCAAGCCCTTCTTCGGTCTTTGAGCTGTGGGCGCCAAAGATGCGGCACGCGTGGCAGGAAACTTTTCCGCAACCGCAGGGCCATCCCTCGGAGAGATGCTTCCGGGTCTCCGGGTTGTCGGTAAAGTAATAGATTTCGAGCAGGGAGCGCATTTTTCCTTTCAGCGATGACCCGGGGATGTATGGGGCGCCGGTGATAGGGTGCTTGATGATCGGCTGGTCCAGTCCGCCGATCTCGATGGTGTCCTTGCTCGCGCCTATATGCAGTCCGCTCAAGAGGCGAATGGCGCCGGTGATGGGCAAGATCTTCTTGAGTTTCATTTCTCTCTCCTAGGAATCTCTGAGTTCTCCGGTGCCGTAACAGAAGCCGACTACAGCCTCAAAATGCAGAAGGAACGCAGCAAAGTCTTTTTCGGTAGAGATCGCGTCCACATGCTGGGTGAGCCAAGTAACGAAACTTTTTGGCACGGTCTTGCGATGGAGCGCGTACTCCACCTTGGATTTGGCCATCTTGATCAGCGGCAGGACGCCGAGAAAGGCCATCGAAGCCGAGGCTCCCTCTTGGCTTTTCCGGGACTCGAGCTTCCTCTCCAGGGCCTTGAAATCGCCATAAAACCGGCGCAACTGTGCAGACTTGATCTTTGTTCCACTTACGAAGCTCTCGGCAGCCTGCTTCGCCTCATTGTCCAAAAGTTCGGGCCGCAGGTTCATATTCTCGTCGAAGTACTTGCTCATCGTGTTCTCCTCTCAATTGGTGCGCAGCCTGTAGAACGCATAGGAAACCGGCAGCCGCAGGTTGGTTAGCAGGAACTCATCCTGTTGCATGCCGAAAACCTCCGCCTGCTCCTGCGGCGACATGCCATCTTCATTAACGTTGCGCCAAAAGTCATACTGCATGTGCGAAATACAGAGGCCCTTGCGGATGTCTCCAGAGCGGAATTCTTTATAGTCGTCGCTGTAATGCAGTAGACGATAGGCCAAGCCTTGGGTGATCTTGCCCGCGAGCAGGAGCGACTCCAGCCAAGCCCCCTTATCGAGAAGTGTATGAAAATCTTTCCAACCCACAGTGATATCGAAGAGGGTCACGCCGTCTTTGACTGTTTCACCTCCGGTATTCCTGTGCTTCGAGGCCTCCAACAGTCGCTCCGACTCGTGGGCGATGGTGCGGACAGGAACGCCGCTCTTGGCCAAAGATATGCCCGCGGACAGCGTGCTGTCCGAATTTCGCGAGACGAAGTCCCTGAACCAGCCATCGAGCATCCGCGCGAAGTCAACGCACTGCGTCCAGGGTCCAAGGAGGAAGATGTCGTCTCCCCCGGCGAAAACGACATACATGTTGGGAAAATCCTCTCGGATTCGCCTCACGAGGTAGTCGGCAAAGAAAGTGTTCAGCATGCGGGACATGCAGGCGAACCTGGATATGGACAACCGTTCGTTCAGGCCGATGCTGAATAGCATACCGAGATTGTCCACGTCCGCCTTGAAGGCGCCCAAGTAGGCCTTGCCCCTGGCGATGCCGTCTTGTCTGTCATGTATCCGGGCCTCATCGGCCAGAATATTCAGCGTCTTGGGCATGCCGTCCTCCACCAGGTCGTCGCCGTGGAGCATCGCGCCGTCATCCCTGGTGGAGAGCCGTCCCTGCCTCTCCCACCTCTCCAGATCATCCTTCGTGATGCGTGGCAGGTAGCCTGCAATGGGCAGGTAAGTGAACGCGTCTTGATTTCGGATGTTGATTATCTCCACAGCCTCACCATCGGGCGCGGTCTTGTGTAGGCTGAAGAACAGGTCGCCGAAAAGGCGCGTCCCCTTCCCGTCACTCTTGAGGACTATGTAATTGGCAGAGGGAAGCTTGGCGCCTACTTGGCTGATAAGTTCGTAGCAATTGTTGCAAATCGTCACCTCAAGCTGATAATCCCTGCCGAAACTTCTCATCGCCTCTTTGGTTGCGGGACATCCCTTGCAGACATTGCACTCGCCCAAAAGCGCGTAATCCTCGTAACGGAGTTCATGAACTGGCATTGCCTCATCAGCCATGATCTTGTCGAACTTTTGGAGCTTCCTCAGCTCGAGATGGTCGCTGAACGCATCGAGCTTCTTCTGGAACTCATCAAGATTGAAGTCATTCTCGCTTAGTTCTACGGCATGAGACAGGTTCAGGCAGAGCTCTCCCTTGAAGGTATGGAAGAACCATCGCTGCACTTCGGCTTCGAATTTCGGCAACATTTCGCGAACCTGGCAGGTCGCGGGAAGCAGCAACAGAAAGCGGCCGCCTGCATCCATAACCTTGGCGAGCGGAGAGAGCCCCAGCTTCCTCTGCAAGGCGACGGAGACGGAGCGAGACAGAAGCTGCAGGTACAAGGAGCGCGCCCGGAATAGTTTGGCGACCCCGGAGCCGTGGGCGTTGTCCAGGTGGAAGATGTAGCGCTGGATTCCTGAAAGGTCTCCGCCGAAGAGGATGACCTTGGGTTTGCTGACCCCTTCCCCGGGAAGCCCGCCTTCCACCTTGTGGTACGCGTACAACGCCTGAGCGATTGCCGCCGTGGTCACCGCATGGTCGTAGAGGGAGATGTCCGGCCTAGTCTTCCATGTGCTTGAAGGAATGCACCAAGTATACTTCTCGAGCAGCGATGTGAGGGAGGCCGTATAGTGTTCGACTCCCTTGTCCACCGGAATCCTCTGTAGACCTTCCAAAAAGGCCTCGAAAAGGGCGGGGTAGCCCGTCTTCTGCGCCTCCTGCAGCGAGACAGGGAAAATGTCTCGCCCCATGGGGGTCAGTGGGTAGTAACTGTACTCCCGGCCGGCATTTGCTTCCCGCAGGTGTGTAAGCGTGGAAACGGGTGCTTCTTCCCTTCCACTCTGGTCGTGGCATGATCCTT
>CAYVWB010000036.1:35275-42034 GCA_964455395.1 uncultured Desulfovibrionaceae bacterium | reverse complement strand
GAAGCGTTGATGGAGGAGCTGGCGAACATCAAGGCGGCGGTCAACCCCCACGAGATCCTCTTCGTGGCCGACGCCATGACCGGTCAGGACGCCGTGACCGTGGCGGCGCGTTTCAACGACGTGCTGGGCGCCACCGGCGTGGTGCTCACCAAGATGGACGGCGACGCCCGAGGCGGCGCAGCGCTCTCCATCAAGACGGTGACGAACACGCCGCTGAAGTTCGTGGGCATGGGTGAAAAGCTGCCGGAGCTGGAGGTTTTCCATCCGGACCGGGTGGCGGGTCGCATCCTTGGCATGGGCGATGTCATGACGCTCATCGAGAAGGCCCAGACCGAGATCGACGAAGCGGAAGCCGAGGCCTTGGCCGGCAAGATGGAGCGCGCTGAATTCGATTTCGAGGACTTCCGCGACCAGATGCGCAAGCTGAAAAAGCTGGGCAGCATGGAGTCGCTCCTCAAGCTCATCCCCGGCATGGGCGCCATGCGGGAGAAGTTGGGCGACATGGCCGGGCATGAGAAAGAGCTGGGCCGCGTGGAAGCCATCATCAACTCCATGACGAACCAGGAACGCCGCCAGCCGAAGATCATCAACCCCAGCCGCCGGGAACGCATCGCCAAAGGCAGCGGCGTGCAGGTCAAGGATGTCAACGCGCTCATCGCCAACTTCGAGTCCATGCAGAAGATGATGCAGCAGATGATGGGCGGCGGCAAGAAGGGCAAGAAAGGCAAGAAGCGCCGCATGGGACTGCCCGGCATGGGCGGTTTGCCCGGCATGGGCAAAGGCGCCCCCGGCATGGACCAGCTTGCCGGCATGCCCGGCATGGATCAGCTCGCCGGCATGCCTGGCATGGAAGGTATGCCCGGTATGCCCGGTATGGAAGGCCTGGGCGGTCAGGAAAGCGGCGCCCCCCGCGGCTCCACCCGCCAAGACCGCAAGAAGAAAAAGCAGAAGCGCCAACAGCGCAAGAAAAGCAGGAAATAACCGCGAAATCGCACCACTCCCAAAGGAGCATGCACATGTCCGTCAAGATCCGTCTCACCCGCATGGGCTGCAAGAAGCGGCCCTTCTACCGTGTCGTCGCCATGGACACCCAGACCCGCCGCGACGGCCGCGCCCTCGAATACCTCGGCTACTACAACCCCATGGTCGACCCCGCCGAGATCAATATCGACAACGACAAGGTCCAGCGCTGGCTCGACCAGGGCGCCACGCCCACCGGCACTGTCAAGTCCCTGCTCAAGAAGAACAAGCCCGAAGCCGCCCAGTAACGCGGACCGCGGCGTCTTCCCGGTTCGCGGAGGGGTGCAGACTCCTCCGCGACGCCGTCCGGCGAGACAGTCCCGCCCCGTTCAGGCAGCGACAGCAGCCCCTCGGCAGCTCGGGGCCGGCTCCCTTCATTGCAGCCCGTCCCACACGTGGACCGTATGAAAGAACTCATCGAATACATCGCCCAGTCGCTGGTGGACAACCCGGAGCAAGTCCGCGTGGACGAAGTCGCCAAAGAAGACGGCGCCGTGCTGGAGCTCTCCGTGGCGCCGGAAGACCTCGGCAAAGTCATCGGTCGCCAGGGCCGTACGGCGCGGGCCATGCGGGCCCTCCTCGGCGCAGCCGCCGCCAAGACGGACCAACGCGTCTCCTTGGATATCGTCGAGTAACGACGCGCCGCCCGCACCGCCACCGGGCTGCATCGCCCCTCCCAGCGCCCCAGCCGCCATGTCCCCATCATCCTCGCATCAACGCCATGTCCTCGTGGGACGCGTGGCCCGCGCACACGGCGTGCGTGGGGAACTCGGTGTGGACTTCTACGGCGAGGCGCCGGAAATCCTCCGCGACGCCGAGACCCTGCGCCTGCGCGAAGAGCCTCCTGGCGCACGTCCCGAGGAAGTCTGCGACAGCGCGCCAGGCGAGCCGCGCCGCGTGGAAAAATGGCGGCTCCATCACGACCGCGTGCTGCTGAAGCTCCAAGGTGTGGACGACCGCGACGCCGCCGACGCCATGCGCGGCGCCTCACTCTGGCTGCCGGCCGACGCCCTGCCCCCGCCCGACGAGGAGGAAATCTTCCTGCACGAACTCCTCGGCGTGGCGGTCCATCTGGCGGACGGCGAGTACGTGGGCGAGCTCGCCGGCTTCCTCGAAACCGGGCATGGCCAAGAGGTCTGGATCCTCCACGCGCCCCCGGCCAACGACGAAACCACGCTCGCATCCCAAGGCGCCGAACCTTCACCAGCCCCGCGGGAGATCCTCTTCCCTGCGCAGCCCGAGTTCGTTGAAGCGCTGGATCTGGACGCGCGCCGCGTCATCATCGCCCCGCCACCCGGCTTGCTGGAGCTCTACACCGAACCCCAACCGGAACCCAAGCCCAAGGCGCCGCGCAGACCCCGCGGCGGCCGCCGCGTCTCGCAACGCGGCGCCGGCCCCCGCAAGTCCTCCTGATCCGCCGCGACGACAAGCCGACCGTCGACCATGCGTTTCGACATCGTCACCCTCTTCCCGGAGTTCTTCGACTCCCCCCTGGAGACCGGCCTGCTCGCCAAGGCCCGGCAACAAGGCGTGCTGGAGGTGCAGCGCGTCAACCCACGAGATTTCACCACCGACGCCCACCGCACCGTGGACGACCGCCCCTACGGCGGCGGCCCCGGCATGGTCATGTTGCTGGATCCACTGCGTAAAGCGCTGGCGAGTCTCGGTGTGCCCGACGCCGCGCCTGTCACGACCCCGGAAGACAGCCCCTGCGTTGACGAAGCGCCGCAGCGCCGTGTCATCCTGCTCACGCCGCGGGGCAAGCCCTTTACCCAGAACATGGCGCGGGAGCTCGCCCGGGAAGCGCGTCTCACCGTCATCTGCGGCCGGTACGAGGGCGTGGACGCACGGCTGGGCGCGCTGATCCCCATCGAGGAACTCTCCGTGGGGGACTTCGTGCTCAACGGCGGCGAGACCGCGGCGCTCTGCATGCTGGAAGCCGTGGGCCGTCTGCTGCCCAACTTCATGGGCCACGAAGCCTCCGGCGAGGAAGAGAGTTTCTCCCACGGGCTGCTGGAGTACCCCCACTACACGCGCCCGGAGGTGGTGACGGACGCCCGCGGCCGGTCGCACGCCGTGCCATCTGCGCTGACCAGCGGCGACCACGGCCGCATCGCAGCATGGCGTCGGGAACAGGCGCTGCTCGCCACATGGGAACGCCGGCCGGACCTCTTGGCCTCCGCGACGCTGCGGGAGGAGGACGCCCGCTTCCTGCGCCGGGCCAAACGCGACGCTGCGCGCCCACCGCGGGGTCGCAACCTTTATATTGCGCTGACGCATCACCCCGTGCTGAACAAATTGGGAGAAGTGACTGCCGTCTCGTTGACGAACCTGGACCTCCATGATATATCCCGCGTTTCCCGTAGCTACGGGCTGGGTGGATTTTTCGTCGTCACCCCTCTGGAGGACCAGCAGCGCATGGCTGCAACCCTTCTGGATCATTGGACGACAGGCGCGGGCGGGGTCGTGAATCCGGACCGCGCGGAAGCTCTCTCCATGGCGACGACCGTGTCCTCGGTGGAAGCCGCGCTCAGCTGCATACGGGAGTTGACCGGGCGTGCGCCTTTCGTGTACGCCACCAGCGCCCGCCTGGATCCGTTCCAGACGGGCCCGCGTCGTCGCAGACGCTCCGCAGCCAAGCGCGCGCAGGACCCGCCCACGCGTCCCCTCGCCGAAGCGTCCGCCCGGCTGGAGCGAGAACCCGTGTGCGTACTGCTGGGCACGGGCTGGGGCCTTGCGCCGGAGCTCATCCACGCTGCAGACGCGGTCTTGCAGCCCCTGCGACCGCTGAGCGATTATAACCACCTCTCGGTGCGATCCGCCGCCGCCGTGCTTGTGGATCGACTGCTGGGAGACGCCGACTGAGGCGCCGCCGCGCGTCTTGCTCGGAGCAAACACTGTTGCGAACTGGCGGGACAACGAGATCGCGAAGTCACGTGACTTTGCGCTCGGTCCGCCGCAAGGAGAGACGGAAGATGAACGTTATCCAAAGGCTCGAACAAGAGCACATGCGTCTGGATCTGCCCAAGTTCAAAGCGGGCGACACCGTGAAGGTGCACCTGCGCATCATCGAAGGTGAAAAAGAGCGCATCCAGGTGTTCCAAGGCACGGTCATGCGCATCAAGCGCGGCGCCACCAACGCCACGTTCACCGTGCGCAAGATCTCGGACGGCATTGGCGTGGAGCGCATCTTCCCCTTCCACACCCCCTTCATCGAACGTGTCGAGGTGGTCTCCGAAGGTAAAGTCCGCCGCAGCCGACTCTACTACCTGCGGGGCTTGCGCGGCAAGGCGGCCCGTATCAAGACGAAGAACATCTGGGAGACGAAGCAGCAGTAGCCGCCCCCGCAGGACGGTTCCCCGCATGGCTTCCTCCGACGTGTCCCCCGGCGCCCCCTCCCGAGACGCCGCGACCTCCTCCACGGCTTGTTCCACAAGACAGCCGGCGCAGCTCACGCTCTTGGATCTCCCCGCTGTCCGCGGGTATTTCTGGGAGCGTTTTCCGCAGCCCTACGCCGGCGTGGATGAAGCGGGCCGAGGCTGTCTGGCTGGTCCCGTGGTGGCGGCCGCCGTCATCTTCCCGGCGGCGTTGAAAGCGCACGCCCCGCGCACGGCCGCCTCGCAACCGGCGCGGACGAAAGCCGGCGCGGCCAAAGCCTTTCATCTGCCGGGGCTGGAGGGTCTGGCAGACTCCAAACAAGTCCCGCCGGAGGAACGCGCGCTGCTGGCCGCGGCGGTGAAGCGCGCCGCCCTGGCCTGGGCTCTGGGCGTGGCGTGGCCCCGCGAGATCGAGCGGATCAACATCCTGCGCGCCAGCCTCCTCGCCATGCAGCGGGCCCTCACCCGGCTCGCGCACGCGCCGGCCTTCGTGGCCGTGGACGGCGACAAGCCCGTGGAGTCGCTCATTCCCCAGCAGACCTTCGTGAACGGAGACGCGCGTGTGCCGGCCATCGCCGCCGCTTCCATCCTCGCCAAGACGTGGCGCGACCGCGTCATGGTCGCCATGGACCGCCGCCATCCCGGCTACGGGTTCGCCGCGCACAAGGGCTACGCCGTGAAGGCGCATTACGAAGCCTTGCGCGCCCTGGGCCCCTGCCCCCAGCACCGGCGCACTTTCCGCGGCGTGGATCCCGAATACCACGCGCTCATGAAACGCGGCGGCGAACAGTGCTCCCTGCTTGCTGAGCGCCCCGAAGACGCGCCGCCTGATGACGGATGACGCAGGAAAACGCGCGATGGCCACGCGACCACCCGCTCACCTGCGCCGCGGCGTCAAAGGCGAAGACGCAGCGGCCGCGTTTCTCGAAGCAGCCGGTTATGTCATCCTGGCGCGCAACTGGCGCCGCCACCGACTGGAGCTGGATCTCGTCTGCCGCCACGGGGACGTCCTCGTCTTCGTGGAGGTGAAAACCCGCGCCGCGCGAGGCCTCGCCGCCCCGGCGGACGCGCTGACACCGGCGAAACAGGCGAGCTTGAACCGCGCCGCCGCCGCGTATCTTTCGGAATACGCGCTGTGGGAAACGCCCTGCCGCTTCGACCTCGTGGCGGTGACGGCCGGTCCCCAAGCCTTCGAGGTGGAGCATGTCCCGGACGCCTTCCAGTGGTCCCAGACTCTTCGTGACGGCGACGCCGCTTGGCAACCTTGGTGACATGAGCCCCCGCGCCAGGGAGATTCTGGCTGACGCGGACCTGGTGCTCGCCGAGGACACCCGGCGCGCCGGCTTGCTCTTCCAGCGGCTGGGTTTGGCTGCGCCTCGGTTCATGAGTCTGCATGAACATAACGAAACCCAACGCGTGGCCGAGGTGCTGGCGTTTCTGGAGGAAGACCCCACGCGCACGGCGGCGCTGATCTCGGACGCCGGTACGCCGCTCATCGCCGACCCCGGGTACCGGCTGGTGCGCGCGCTGCGGGAAGCCGGTCATGGCGTGAGCCCCGCGCCCGGCCCCTGCGCCGTGACGGCAGCGTTGAGCGCCTGCGGCTTGCCGCCATATCCCTTCGTCTTCCTGGGATTTTTGCCCCGCGCCTCGGGGGAGCGCGTCCGCACCCTGACGCCTTTCGCGACGTTGCCGGTCACGCTGGTGTTCTATGAGCGAGCCTCGCGGCTGCCCTCCACCCTGCAAGACGCCCTCACCGTGCTGGGAGAGAGGGAATGTTGCGTGGCGCGGGAATTGACCAAGCTCCATGAGGAGTTTATTCTTCTGCGCCTTGGGAGCGTTTCGGACGGAGAGAACGCCTTGGACTGGACTGCCGCGCTGTCG
Source organism: uncultured Desulfovibrionaceae bacterium (assembly GCA_964455395.1). Classification (GTDB taxonomy): domain Bacteria; phylum Desulfobacterota; class Desulfovibrionia; order Desulfovibrionales; family Desulfovibrionaceae; genus CAYVWB01. The sequence continues at coordinate 35,756 of CAYVWB010000036.1, read as the reverse complement.
GGCCTGAAGGGCGAGACCACTGTGACGCTGGGCCCGCCGGCCCCGGGCGGCGGCGTCACTGCAGCCGACCGGGTGGACGAACTCATCGTGGAGGAACAGGCCCGCGCGGACGCCTCCGGCGCGCCCAAGGCCGTCGCCAAACGGGTGCAAGCCCGCGCCGTGGGGTGGACCACCAAGGACGTGTATGAGCGCATGGGAAAACGATAACGCCCGGAAGGCGACCCGGCGTGGTCACGAGGCTGCGCCTCCCGTGGCGAGCGGCGAGCCCGCGAGCGCAGCGGCGCAATCCGCTTCCCCGGCCACGCGATCCCTGCTGCTGTGTTTTGCGCGCACTTACTTGGTGGGCGCCGCGTTCAACACCCGCGGCATGCAGAACATCGGCCTGGTCTTCGCCATGGAACCCGGGCTGACGCGCATCTACCCGGACGAGACACAGCGCGCGGCGGCGCGGCGGCGGTACGTGCACCATTACAACACGCAC
>CAYVWB010000036.1:0-35265 GCA_964455395.1 uncultured Desulfovibrionaceae bacterium | reverse complement strand
ACATGTTCTGGACGCCGATGCTGGTGGGCGTCTTCCTCTCGCTGGAAGACAAGATCGCGCGCGGCGTTTTCCCGGCCACCGTGCTGGACTCGGTGAAAGACACGACGGTCTACACGCTCTCCGCCATCGGGGACTCCGCGCTTTCGGGGAGCTTGCTGGTGTTCTGGTCGCTGACCACGGCGCTCTTGGCGACGTTGGGGGCCTACTGGCTTGCGGCGGCGTGGATCGCGTTGTGGTTCGTGGCGTTGCAGGCGTTCAAGTTCGTCACCTTCACGATGGGGTACAAGGAAGGATTGCGGCTCATCTCCCGACTGCGACAGTGGCGACTCATCGACTGGGGGCAGCGGCTCAAGGTTGTCAACGCGGTGTTGCTGGCGGGTCTGTTGCTGCTGCTGTGGCCGAACCCGGCCATGGATGTCGGCGTGCTGACGGGCCAGAAGGCCTTGGACGCCATCTGGTGGAGCGCGGCTGTGGGCGGGGTGTGTCTGGCGGCGTGGTTGGTGGGCCGCCGCCATCTCTCTCGGGAGTTGCTCATCCTGAGCGTCATGGTGGTGTATCTGGCGGCGCCGTGGGCGCTGGCGGGTTGGCGGCAACTCTTCGGCTAAGGTGGAATTGCGATGGTGTTGGATTCAGGTTGCGAACGCAGCGGACACGAGGAGCCCCACCGAGCACGCCGGGAAGTGCAGGTGCTCGTGGACCAGGGTCTGCATGCCCGGCCCGCAGCGCGGCTGGCGCAAGAAGCCCAGAAGTTCCCCTGCGAGCTCTGGTTGGCCGCAGGTGAAGAGCGCGTGGACGCCAAAAGCGTGGTGGACATCCTGACTCTGGCTGCAGCCAAAGGCGCCGTCCTCGTCATCGAAGCGGAAGGCGACCGCGCTGTCGAGGCGGCCCAGCACTTGGCCACGTTTTTCGACAACCGTTTCGAAGGCCACGTCTAGCCGGCTTCTCACGGGATTCATCCTCATGGCGCGACTCACACTGCACGGCATCCCGGTTTCGGCGGGCGTATCCGTGGGCAAGGCGTTCTTCATGAACCGCCGCAGCATGGACAACGTGCCCCGTCACGCTGTCTCCGAGGCGTTGGCGCCTCAGGAACAGTCGCGGCTGAACATGGCTTTTTCGCGGGTGGGGGAAGAGTTGGCCGCAGCGCGGGACAAATTGCCCACCGAGCTTGCCGAGCACGGCGCGCTCATCGACTCCCACGTCATGATCAGTCAGGATCCCAAACTGTTGCGACGCGCAAGGGAGATCGCCGGGGAGATGCACATCACCGCGGAATGGGCGCTGGAAAAAGCTGTCCGTGAGGTGGAGCGCAAGTTCGAAGCCATCGAGGATCCCTACCTGCGAGAACGCATCAGCGACGTGCGCATCGTGGCGCAGCGCATCCTCAAGATGCTCCTGGGACAACCCCACGGGCAAGAGCCCCAGGCCATCCAGACCCGTGTGGTGCTCATGGCGTACGACTTGACCCCGGCGGACACCATCGGCCTGGACATCTCCAAGATCATGTCCCTGGTCACCGCCGAGGGCGGCAAGACGTCGCACACGGGCATCCTCGCGCGGTCCTTGCAGATCCCCGCGCTCGTGGGCGTCTCCAACCTCGAAGAACAAGTCCTGGACGGGGACCTCGTCATCGTGGACGGCTTGCGCGGCCGGCTGCTGGTGGACCCCGACGAGCACGAGCTCGCCCATTATTCCGATCTCAAGTACCAGTTCGAGGACTACCACTCCTCCATCATCCGCGAATGCTCCTTGCCCGGCGAAACCATCGACGGCTACCGCATCAACGTCCTCGCCAACGTGGAATTGATGGAGGAAGTGAGCGCCGTGCTGGACAATGGCGGCGAAGGCGTGGGCCTCTACCGCACGGAATACAGCTTCATCAGCCGCGCAGAAATGCCCGACGAAGACGCCTTGGCCGAGGAATACGCCGAGCTGGCGGAAATCATGGCGCCGCGGCGGGTGGTCTTCCGCAGCCTGGACCTTGGCTCGGACAAGCTCTCCAAACACTTCGGCGCGCTCCACGAGACGAACCCGGCCCTGGGCCTGCGCGCCATCCGCTTCTCCATGCGCCACCGCGACATGTTCATCCGTCAGCTCAAAGCCGTGCTGCGCGCCAGCGTCCGGGGCGAAGCCGCGCTCATGTTCCCCATGATCTCCGGGTTCGCGGAGCTGCAGGAAGCCAAAGCCGCGCTGCAGGAAGCACGGGACCTGCTGGATGCGGAAGGCAAGCCCTACGCGCCGGACATGCCGGTAGGCATCATGGTGGAACTGCCTTCCACCGTGCTCATGGCGGACATGATCGCCCACGAGGTGGACTTCTTCTCCATCGGCACCAACGACCTCATCCAGTACTCCCTGGGCATCGACAGACTCAACAGCCATGTGGCCTACCTCTACCAGCCACTGCACCCGGCCGTGTTGCGCAGCGTGAAATACGTCATCGACTCGGGACACCGCGCCGGCATCGAAGTTTCCGTCTGCGGCGAGCTCGCCAGCGACCCCTATTGCGTGCCCATCCTCATGGGCATGGGGGTGGACTCCATCTCCATCACCCCGCAAGCCATACCCGGCATCAAGCGCATCATCCGCCAGACCACCATGGAGGACTGCAAGAACCTGCTCAAGGAAGTGCAAGGCCTCTCCTCCGTCTCGGAGATCAACCGCCTCGTGCGGGAGACCATCTTCCGCCGCTTTCCCGAGGAGCTCACGTTTTACTCCTCCATACTGGATATGGACGAAGCGGCTTTCCAATAGCCCGAGGACACCCACCCCATGGCCGCGCAGAAAAAGAAAAAAGCCAGCCCCGGCTCCATCGCAACGAACCGCAAGGCGTTCCGGCTCTACGAAATTCTGGAGAAACTGGAAGCCGGCGTCTCCCTGCAAGGCTCCGAAGTGAAGAGCTTGCGCGATGGCCAAGTCTCCTTCAAGGACGGCTACGTGGACCTGCGCGAAGGCGAAGCCGTCCTCCGGGGGGTGCATATCGCGCCTTACTCCCACGCTGGCGAAGTGGAGTTCGGCGGCCACGAGCCCGAACGGCCCCGCAAACTGCTGCTCCACCGTCGGGAGATCGACCGCCTCGCTGCGCAGACCGCGCAAAAGGGCCTGACCGTGGTCCCCTTGGCGCTCTATTTCAAGAACGGCAAGATCAAGCTGGAGATCGGCCTCGGCCGCGGCCGCAAGGTCCACGACCAGCGCGACGTCCTCAAGGAACGCGCCATGAAGCGCGACATGGAGCGCGAACTGCGCTGAGCCGGGACGCCCCCGACGCGGCGCAAGCCGCCCTCCTGCACCCCCACGAGCCCATGCCACACGCCTCTGCATGCACCACAGCGCACCGGCGCTTTCTGGAAGCCCACTTCCCGGCTGAAGACTGCCTCTTTTCGCCAGCGGAAACCTGCGTCTACGGCGGCGACGCCTACCGCGAGATGGCCCCGCCTTGGGCCGTGGTCCGGCCCACCAGCCACGAGCAGGTGGAAGCCCTGCTGCGCTGGGCCCACCTGGAGCGTGTCCCCCTCTACCCGCGAGGCCGCGCCACCAACGTAGTGGGCGCGTGCACGCCCCGGCCGGCCGGGGTGGTGGTCTCCACCCTCAAACTGAACCGCATCGTGGAGCTGGACTCCGAGGATTTCGTGGCCGTGGTCCAGCCCGGCGTCATCACCGGCGAACTGCAACAAGCCCTGGAGGCGCAGCGGCTGTTCTACCCGCCTGACCCCGCTTCCATGAAGATCTCCACCATCGGCGGCAACGTGGCCACCTGCGCCGGGGGCATGCGCGCCCTGAAATACGGCGTGACCCGGGACTACGTGCTGGGCCTGACCGCCGTGCTGCCCGGTGGGGAAACCGTGCGCACGGGCCGCCGCACTCACAAGAACGTGGTGGGACTGGACCTCACCAGGCTGCTGGTGGGGTCGGAAGGGACGCTGGCGTTCATCCAGGAAATCATCCTGAAAACTTTGCCCAAGCCGGAGACATCCGCCTCCCTGCTCGCCGGCTTCACAGACCTGGAACACGCCTTGGACGCCGCACGGGCCGTCTTCGCCGCCGGCATACTGCCCACGGCCATGGAGTTGCTGGACCGCGAGACCATCACCGCCGTGGCCCGCGTGAAGGACGTCCCCTGGCCGGCTGCGACCGAAGCGGCATTGCTCCTGAAGCTGGACGGCTCCGAAAAGGCCCTGGCTGCGGACATGGCGCGGCTGCGCGCCGTGCTGGAGACCGTCCCGGCAGCCCCCGCGTCACTGGATACGGGCCTGGGCCCCGCGGCGGAGGAGCCCTTGTGGGAGATCCGCCGCGCCATCAACCCGGCGTCCTACCAGGTCGCGCCGCACAAACTTTCCGACGACATCACCTTGCCCCGCGGCCGGCTCAAGGAAGGACTGCTCGCCATCCGGAAAATCGGCCAAGCCCACGCCCTCACCATCCTCACTTTCGGCCATCTGGGCGACGGCAACATCCACGTCAACATCATGCACGATGCGGACGACCCCGAGCAACGCCGCCGCGCACTGGCTGTCAAGGATGCGGTGCTGGAGCTCACGTTGCGGTTGGGGGGCAGCCTCTCCGGCGAACACGGCGTGGGCCTCGCCAAAGCCGCTCATGTGCACAAGCAGCTGGCGCCGCTGGAACGCGGCCTCATGCAGGGGGTGAAGCGCGTCTTCGACCCCCACGCCATCATGAACCCCGGCAAAGGCTGGTGACGCCATGATGCTGTTCATCGTTTTGCTCTCGCCGCCCCTGCTCTTCCTGTTGACGCTGGTTGCGGACCTCGTGCTGAACCTGAAACAGGCCAGCGCCTCCGCAGACGCAGACACCGTCCGTACAGCGCGCGAGGCGCAGCTGGCGCGACGCCGCGCCTGGACATGGGGCGTCTTCCTGGCGCTATGGCTGGTGACGGGCCTGGCCCTCAAGGCCGGGGCCCAGGGATTCGGAGTGGTCTTGCTGACCTTCGCGCTCTTTCTGGCGCCCCTGGCGTGCTACGTCACGCCGCTGGTGGACCGTGTCCCCCGCCGCGATCGCTGAAATCGCCGAGTTCGCGGAAGCGCAGCGCGCCGGACCTCTCCACGCCAAGGGCTTTCCCTGAAGACCACGGCGACTCTGCGTGAAAGGCGGCCCCTTTTCAGGAATCCTCTCGATTGGGAATGGCGCACGCCATGCGCCCTAGATCCCGAGGTGTTGACGTGTCCAGGCGACGATCCGGTCTGCGGACATGACGCCGGCTTGGCGGGCGAGCTCCCTGCCATGGCGGAACAGCGCCACCGTCGGAATGGAGCGGATTTGATGGATCTGCCCCGAAGCCTGGTTGGCCTGGGTGTCCACCTTGCAAGCGATGACGGGCCATTCGAGCCGGGCGAGCTGCGCTGCAGCCTGGGCGAAGGCCGGGGCCATGGCCTTGCAGGGGCCGCACCACGGCGCCCAGAAATCCACCAGGAGCGGCAGCTGCGAACGCTGCACCATCTTCTGCAAGGCTTGGTCCGTCAGCGCCACGGGCGCGCCGGGCGCGAGGGGGGCCTTGCATTTGCCGCACTGCGCCGCCGAGGCGCCGCGGGTGAGCCGGTTCACGGCCAGACATTGGGGACACACGGCGTGGGCTGCGTCCATGCTTGCTCCTTCACGGTTCGGGTGTATTGTGGGCGCTGACTTCGGGGCGTGTGCGTGGAGGAAGCGACCCGCAGCGGCGCGATCCGGAAACATACCCCCAGTCTATGCCATGTCCTCCGCTGGGGGACAAGAGCCACCAAGCTGAGTCGTTTCGACAGGCCGGTTCGGCAGGGCGTCCAGAATGGAACATCTCCGCCGGATTCCCCTGGCGTGCGCCCTTCACCTGCCTGTCCGGGCGTGCTATCGTGCCGCGTGCCTCCCGGGCGACTCCACCCTTTCCAGAATATTCAAAACAACACGAGTTCAATGACTTACGCACCACGCCCCATCGACCCCGCCATCCCCTCCAGCGCTCCCCTGGCACGGCTCCACAGCTTCCGGGAAAAACTGGGGCTCGATGCGGAGACCTACGCCGTCCTGGCGCCGCACCGGGAAGCGTTGCTCGCGCGGAAGCTGGACTTCGCGGAGCATCTCTATGCGTATTTCATGGAGATCCCGGCCACGCGCGCCATCCTCAGCCACGAGACTTGGCCCAAGGTCATCAAACACAACTGGGCCACCACGTTCGAGCACTGTTTCTCGGGGCCGCCGGACGACTTCCTGCTCGACTACATCTGGAAGAGCGGCGTCATTCACGTGCGCGTCAGCATCGACCAGCGCTGGATCAACATGGGTTTCGCCCTGGCGCGGCAGTTCTGTCACGACTTGGTGGCCGAAGCGGTCGTCGCGCCTTTGCGGCATCCCGTCATGGACGTGGTGGACCGCATCTGGGATCTTTGCGGCCTCGTCTCCACGGACGCCTATATCGATTCCACCACCAAGTGTGACCGGGAGGTGCTTCAAGGCGTGGCGCACCACCTGCGCAACCCGCTCACGGTCATCGGCGGCTACACGCGCCGACTGCAGCGTTCAGCCGCGCCGGACAGCCCGGACCTGGAAGCCCTGACCGCCATCATGGACGAGAGCAAACGTTTGGAGCGACTCGTCAGCCATGTGGGGGAATACATGGAACGCTACCAACAGGAGCCCCACCGCGAGGCCCTGGATCTGCGCGATCTCGTGGCCGAAGCGCTGGAGGAGATCCGGCAGCGGCAGGGCGCCGACTCTTTCGAAGCGCTGCCCGTGGATGTGGCCATCGCCGAGGAGCACTCCCACATCTATGCGGACGTCAAGGACGCGCGCACCGCTGTGCGCCACCTCATCGCGGACGGCCTGGAGGCCATGGAGCCCCCCGCAGACGGCTCGCCGCCCCGGCTGACGGTGACCTCCGCGCAGGACGATCGTGACGCCAATTACCTGCGCACGACGTTCTTCACCCCGGGGGCTGCGCCGGACGCCACTGAGCTGGAGCACCTTTTGACGCCATTCCATGCGCACCATCCCATGGGCGCGGGGTTCGCGCTGCCCATCGCGCGGCTGGTGGCGAACAAGAATCTGGGACGGTTGAAGCTTACGAGCGTGGCGGGTCGGGGGTTGGCCTGCGCGCTTTCCCTGCCGAAGCCGCCGTGTGATGGGGGAAATTGCGCTTGATCGATTTTTAATGCCTTGTCTTCCTGTCTGCATCGGTTTATGCTGGTGCTACATGTCATTATGAACACCGCCAACTGCACGGCGGTCTGCATGGGGGGAACCATGAACAAAAGCGAGTTGGTCAAAGACCTGTCGGAATCGGCAGGTCTCTCCGTGGATGAAGCCAACGTCTTCGTGGACACGTTCTTCGACTGTGTCCGCAAGGCGCTCATCGAAGACAACCGCGTGGAGATCCGGGGGTTCGGGTCGTTCAAGATCAAGACATACAAAGGCTACACCGGCCGCAATCCCAAGACGGGACAGTCCGTGGACGTGCCTCCCAAGCGCTTGCCCGCCTTCCGCGCCGGCAAGGAGCTCAAGGAAGTGCTGAACCTGACGAGCTGATCCCTCCACCCGCGTCCCGCCGCACGCCTGCCGCACACATGGCGCGCGCCGGGACGCGGACGCAGCCGCCTTCGTCCGTGCGCCAACCCACGTGCCCGTCACGCCGCCCCACCACTCCATTCCTCGCGCATCCCTGACGGCGCGCACCCCCAAGCAGGTGTTGGAGTCCGGCGCGCCTCTGGTCCACCTGAAGATCAGCGAATGCTGCGTCACTGCGCAGAACGTCCTCGTCACCACGGTGCTGGGCTCCTGCGTCTCCGTCACCTTCTACGATACGCGCCGCCAGCGCTTGGCCGCCATGTTCCACGCCATGCTGCCGGAGCAGGAAGCTGGACTCCGCCCTGGCCCATCGGGGGAGCGCGCCGACGCCTGCAAGTACGTGGACGCCTCCATCCACGCCATCATGCGCCGCTTCGAACGCGCAGGCGCGCCCTTGCGCGACCTGGAGCTCAAGCTGTTCGGCGGCGCCATGAGCTTGGTCACCGAACAGAAACAGATCGTACGGGACATCGTGGACGTGGGCGCCAAGAACGTGGCCGCAGCGCGACGCGCCTTGGCGGAGTACGGCTTGGCCCCTGTCCGGGAGAGCGTGCTGGGCCCCCGAGGCCGTAAACTATTCTTTCATACCGGCACGGGCGTGGTCTGGATGAAGTTCCTGAAAAGCCAGCAGGCTCTGGAACAGCAGTTGCGCACGCCTTCACGATAGGCCGCGCCTCCCCCCCTTGTCCCGTCGGTCGTGACAGTGTATCCTCTCATACAAAATCACGACGCTCCCCCGCGACCCCCTTCCCGAGGGAGCCCCGTCACCTCCCAGCCGCAAAGGACGGTCCCTCATGCGACGCAGAGATTTTCTCCGCTGGCAGATGCACGGCGCGCTGTGGCTCGCCGCAGGCGCTGCAGTCCCGGGCGCGGCGTTCGCCTCGAACGCCCCCGAAATCGGCGTCGCCACCGGCGACTACGCCGCCGCCACCCGCGCCGCCGTGGAACTGCTCGGCGGCATGCAGACCGTGGTCTCCCCAGGGGACGTGGTCGTCATCAAACCCAACATGAGCTTTCCCAATCCGCCGGAGATGGCCACAACCACCCACCCCCTGGTGGTGAAGGAACTGGCCGTCATGTGCCGGGAAGCCGGCGCCGAAGCCGTCCGCATTCTCGACCACCCCCTCAGTCGCGTGGAGACCTGCCTGGAACGCACAGGCATCGCCGAGGTGTGTCGGCTCATCCCCGGCGCGGAAGCAAAAGGCGTCGCCGATCCGAACCTCTTCGTGGAAGCGGACATCGATGCCGGCGAGGACATGCGCCAGAACGTCTTCATGCGGGACGCGCTGGAAGCGGACGTGCTCATCGCCGCGCCGGTGGCGAAATCCCACGGCGCAACAGGCGTCTCCCTGGGCATGAAGGGCATGATGGGGCTCATCTATGAGCGGGGCGTCATGCATTCCATCTATGACCTGGATGAATCCATCGTCGACCTGAACACCAAGCTCACGGCGGACCTCACTGTGGTGGACGCCACACGCGTGCTCACCACCAACGGGCCCTTCGGCCCCGGCAAGGTCATTACCCCGCGCACGGTCATCGCCTCGCGGGACATCGTCGCCGCGGACGCATACACTGTCCAGCGCTACGAGTGGTATGGTCGCCGCATCCGCCCCGACCAGGTGGGACACATCCGCATCGCCCACCGCCGCGGCTTGGGACGCATGGACGTGGAAAACATGCGCACGGAGGAGGTCACCCTCTGATGGCTGCCCATGTCACACGCTGATGGCTGCCGAAGGCCCCCACTGAGCCCCCCGAGGCGCTCGTGTCCCAAGAGCACACACACGCCAAGGCCAACAGCCCAGCCCGCAAGCGAGGCCTCATGAAGGCCTTCCATGCGCGAGGCCTCATGCGTCGTCTCATCCAGGGAGGCGTGCTGGCGGCATTCGTGGGAATCATCCTTGCTGCCGGCCCACTGCCCGACGTCCCCCGCCCCGGCCTTGCCCCCGGCGTGGGCGAGGCTTGGCCACTGGCTTTCGCAGACGCCTTCCTCCGCATGGATCCCGCCGTGTTCGCCGCCACCGTCACGGCGGCGCGGGACATGGTCTGGGCGCTCTGGCCAGCCGGAGCGCTCCTGTTGCTCACGGTGTTGACAGGCCGCGTCTTCTGCGGCTGGCTCTGTCCTCTGGGAACCTGCGTCGACCTTGTCGACAGCACGCTCGCACCCCGCCGATCCATCATCCATGACCGTCCTTTCACGCGTCTCCGGTGGGGCAAGCATTTCGTCCTGCTTTTCCTGATGACAGCCGCGGCGCTGGGCGTCTCGCTGGTCTTCCTCGCTGCGCCCATTCCGCTGGCCACCCGGTTCGTCGCCTTGCTGGCGGAACCACTGGCCCAAGCCGCTGCAGCCATGGGCCTGGAAGCGCTCCGACCTTTCGCCGAGTCTTTGGAGCTCCGCGCGCTGACAACGCTCCATACCGAACAACTCCGCTTTTCCACTGTATGGTTTCTCGCAGCCATGGCCGGGGTGGTGTTCCTGCCGGCTTTGTTGACGCCTCGGCTCTGGTGTCGCGGGGTGTGCCCGGCCGGAGCGCTCTTCGCGTTGACGAGCTGGCGGCCGTGGCGGCGGCGCCGCGTCTCCACGGCGTGTATACACTGCGGCGCGTGTCAACGCCGTTGTCCCACGGCGGCCATCCCCGACGACCCCCTGCAGACCCGCCACACCGAGTGCATCGTCTGCGAGACATGCGTACGGATTTGTCCAGTGGAGGCCATTCGCTTCCAAACGCGGCCCCCGCAGAAAGCTCCTCCCCCGGGTGACCCCGCGACGGTGGATCCGGAGCGTCCCCGGCTGAAGCCAATCCCCACGAAAACGCCTTCCCGCCGGAGCTTCATGGCAGCCGCAGGCGTCGGCGCCACGGCGGCGTTGCTGGCGCGGACGGAAGCCGCCAGCCCCCTGACCGCCGCAGGCGTGGGCGCCCCGCCCTCCCGGCATCTGCTGCGCCCTCCCGGCGCGCCGCCAGAGCCCGAATTCCTCGCCAGATGCATACGGTGCGGCGCGTGCATGGCCGTGTGTCCCACGAACACCCTGCAGCCCATCTGGTTTCGTGGCGGTGTGGCCGGTGTATTCAGCCCTGTGGTGTCCCCCGTGATCGGCGCCTGCGAACCCTCCTGCAACGCGTGCGGCTTCGCGTGCCCCACCGGGGCCCTGCGCGCACTGGTTTTGAGCGAGAAACACGCCGCCAAACTGGGCTCGGCGCGGGTGCTGCGTTACAAATGCCTTGCCTGGGAGGAACAGCGCCAGTGCCTCGTGTGCGACGAGGTCTGCCCGTACGACGCCATCACGCTGGAGCCCGTGCCCGGCAATCCCGTCCGTGTCCCCTTTGTTGACGAACGAAGGTGCGTGGGGTGCGGCTTCTGCGAACACCATTGCCCCGTGCGCGCTCAACGCGCCATCATCGTGGAGCCGGGCGGCGCCATCCGCCTGAGCGAAGGCTCGTATACCGACGAAGCCAAGGCGCGACGACTGGACCTCCAACTCGCCAAGCACCGACGCTACGAGCCGGATGCCGATGGATACAGCGTGGAGACGACAACCGGAGACAGCCCGCTGCCGCCCGGCTTCTCCGAGCCCGCGATCGGCGCCGACTCCAGCGAACCGACATCGACCGCGCCGCCTCCCACGGCTTTGCCGCCAGGGTTCTCGGAGCCGTCCGACTAGACCTGTCCCTGGCCCCGCCCCGGAGTCAAGAGCGGACACGCACCAGCAACCCCGCCCGAGACTGACTCCAATTGATTGAATTTACTAGTTTTCATTCACCACTTCATCCATGCGCGCCACTGGCCGGAGGATCGTGCGTGGGAGAGTGCGGGCCAGATTGGTCGTCCTTTCGTCAATCGCCCCCGGCGTCAATTGAAAACAGGCCTCACATTTTCGCTGCGCCGCGCATGGTCTACCAGAGCATCGCAAGAAAATGCGACATATTCCTCTAGATTTTCTTGAGACTTTTCGGATATGCTGATAGTTTTTGGCGCATGAACGCCAGCAATCCCGACTGTTTCGCCGCGCGTCCCTTGGCCCGCCTCACTCGCCAGGATCTTGTGGAGCACGAAGTCGCCTTGCGTGACGCTTTGGCCGAGTTCGTTTCTTTCAAGTCGGCGTCCCTCTATTTTCCACAGACGCCGCCCCCCTCCTTGACGAATCGGGACGGGGCCCCCGGCGCGCCGCTCCATCTCCCGGAAGAGAAGAAGCTGCTGTTGCCGCTGCTGTGGGACGACGCCATGCTCGGCGTCTTCGTGGCGCGGGGGGTGCGGCTGCAGGCGCCCCGCACGACGCTGGCCATGCTGCCGGCTGTCGCAAGAATCCTTCTGGAAGGCGCGCAGATGCGCAAGATCGCCCGGTGCGATCCCTTGACAGGGTTGCTCCACGAAGCGCTTTTTCTGGAGACGGCAGCGCTGGAAATCGCCGCGGTTGGGGCGTCCCTTGCTCCGGACGCCGCTGCCGACCCCGGCCTGGAGACAAGCCGCAGCCGCGCCAGCGTCGGGATGATCGCTTTACGGTTGACCGGGATGCGCGCTCTGGCCGAACGTCAGGGCCGCTGTTTTGCCGAGCGTCTGACGGCGCGCGCTGCGGAAGCGCTGGAGACCGTGCGTCCGGCCGCCGTGACAGCCGGCCGTGTGGGCGGGCTCGGCTTCGGGCTGCTGCTGCCGGACGCTGGGGTCTCCACGTGTGCGGAGCTCGCCGCCAAGGCCCTTCACGCCATCGCGGAAGTCTCCTTGCCGGACCCCATCACCGGAGAACAGGTGGGGCTCGAAGCCGTGGCCGGTTACGCCGTTTTTCCGCAAGACATGGAAGGCCGCGCCTTCGAGCGCTCCGCCGCCGAACAAGCGCGTGTGCTTTTCGCCAAGGCGGAACGCGCTGCAGCCGTGGCGCTTTCCCTGGGCATGCGGGAACCCATGGCGTATACGCGGGTGCTGGAGCGCGGCGGCCGTGTGAAACACACTCTGCCCATGAACCGCCTCGTGGTCAGCGTGGGCGCTTCCGTGGGCGCGCAGGAAGGCCAGCGGTTCCTCATCTGGTCGCGCAAAGGAGGCCGTCAAGGCGGCTCCCACTACAAAGGGGAGCTCATCCTCATGGAAGTCTCGCAGGAGGAATCCCTGGCCGAAGTGATGCACATGAACGATCCGGGACAGACCGTGGAGCCCGGCGATCTGCTCACCTTGTTGAAGGGACACGCGCCCTCGGCGCAGACCGCCGCCCCCGGCGACCAACGCGACGCCATCACCGGGATGCTGCTCTACCGCGATTTCCTCCACCACTTGCGCCTTGCCGGGGAAAACAACACGGTGTTCAGTCTGGCGCTCATGCGCTTGAGCGTGGAAGGCGACGCCGCCGAAAAATTCCACAATCATTCCGAACAGGTGGTGGGCGAAGCCGCCGCCCTGGCCCGCGAGACCTTCGGCGAGGACCTGGTGGGCGGCCGATTCAGCATGAACAGCCTCGTCTTTTTCCATCCTGGCCTCACCGCCGAGGAAACGCTCACCCGGCACAGGCCATTGCACAAAGCCCTGGCCGAGCGCGGCGTGGACGCGGCCGTTGGCGTGGCGGGCCACCCCTGCCTGACGTTCAAGAAAGCAGACGCGCTGGAGAACTGTCGCAAGGCCCTGGATTTCGCGCTTTTGCTGGACGCGCCTCGGCTGGGCGTTTTCGGCTCCCTGGCCATGACCATCAGCGCGGACAAGCATTTCAGCAAAGGCGACCTCTACGCCGCCGTGGAGGAATACAAGCAAGCGCTGCTGGCGGATCCGGAAAACGTCTTGGCGCTGAACTCCCTGGGCGTGTGCGAAGCGCGGTTGGGCCGGCTGACCGAGGCTCGGGAGCGCTTCGAGGGAGTGCTGGCGCGCGAGCGCGGCAACCTGATGGCGCGCTATAACCTGGGCTACGTCCACCAGAAACTGGGCGAGTTGCCCCAAGCCAAAGACCAGTACCGCCGCTGTCTGAAGAAGGATCCCGGCCACCTCTTCAGTCTCGTGCGACTGGGGCAGGTGGCGGAGTACGAGGGTTCGCTCGCCCTGGCGCGTCGCTACTACAACAAGGCCGCCGGCCTGGAAGGCGGCGAAGGCGTCACGCGGCGGCATCTGGGCCGCCTCGCCTACAAGCAGAACCGCCTGGAGGAAGCGCGCGAGATGCTGCACCAGGCGTTGCTCCACGACCCCAAGGACGCCCACTCCCTGCACTTGATGGCGCGCATCTATCTGGACGCCGGCGAGGACCCGGAGATCGCCAAAGCCTTTGCGAGCCAGAGCGTGGCCTTGCGGCCGGACCAACGTCCCTACTGGACCGAGCTGGCCCGCGCTTTCGACTCCCTGGGTCGTCCCACAGAAGCCCAACGCTCCATGGCGAAAGCCTCCGGTCTCTAGCCGGCGCCGCGCTTCGGCCATTACATCAACCTCTCCCCGAGGCCGCGATGCGGCTTCCTCGCGCGGCGCGTCCTGCTCGTGTCGTCGAACCGGACTCATGACCCCATGGATGCAGGAAGCCCCCCGGCGCAGCGACGCAAGGGGGCTTTTTCCGCAAGTGGACGACCCGTGTCGATCCCTGGCGTTGTTGGGGGGCAATCCGAAGGAGGGGACGGGTCGTCCGATTCGTTCCACACACGGCAGCCATCGCTCCCTGCGCGGAAAAACGGGAAAGTGTCACATCATGTCACTACGTGCTCGCCACCTCTTCCCGGAGGGCGACTTCGCGTGCGGAGTGCATGCGCACGAAGCGTAACAGCTCGTCGCTTTCGGCGCGGCCCAGCAGGCGGCCCTGCTCCTCGCCATGGAGAAAGAGGAGGAACGTGGGCGTGCCGACGATGCGATGCCGAGCCCCGAAGGCGCTTCCTCCGCGTTCATCGACCACCCAGAACGCGAGCTTGCCTTTGAAGAGCTCGCTCACGGCGGCGAACGCGCGTTCCTGCTCGCGGGAGTCCTTGTCTATACGCATGCAGGCCAGGAGGACGGCGCCGGGCTCCTTGTCGAGCTTGCGCTCCACTTGGCTGGAATCAACATGAATGACCACTCGACATCTCCAAGGAAGACATGGTGACGCGGTTTCGCGGCGTCACGCAGCCACTACAAGAAAGGCGCCAGCGTCTCGGCCGGCGCCCAGCTCGGTTCAAGCAATCATTGCAGTTACTTGGAGGGGCAGGCGCAACGGATGCGCTTCGGAAACATGTCACATGTCACCCTGGCGCGTTACATGCGCTGTGACATGTGACACTCAGGCGATGTCGAATTCCTTGAGCTTGCGGTAGACGGTCTGTCGGCTCACACCGAGCATGCGCGCCGCTTGGGCTTTGTTGCCGCCAGCGCGCTTGAGCGTCTCGATGAGGCCTTCGCGGTCGAGCATGACTGGCGAGGCCTCGTGCGCGAAGGGTGTGCTGTAGGGTTGGATGATCTCCACCGGCAAGTGCCGCGGTTCGATGTCGGCGCCACGGCAGAGGATGAAGGCGTGCTCCACGGCGTGGCGCAGTTCGCGGACGTTTCCCGGCCACTGGTGACGCATGAGGGCGGCGCGGGCGTCCTCCGTGAAGCTGGCCACGCTGCGCTCCATTTCGCCGTTGAAATATTCGCGAAAGTGTTCCAGCAGCAGGGGGATGTCTCCCCGGCGTTCGCGCACGGGCGGCAGCTGCACCTCCACCACTTTGAGGCGGTAGTAGAGGTCTTCCCGGAACTCGCCGGCGCGCACCTTGGCGCGCAGGTCTTGGTTGGTGGCGGCGATGACGCGGACGTCCACCTTGATGGTGTTGACGTCGCCCACGCGCTCGAACTCCTTTTCCTGCAGCACTCGCAGAAGCTTGAGCTGGATGCGCGGCGAGACGTCGCCTATCTCGTCCAGGAAGATGGTGCCCCCGTGCGCGAGCTTGAACCGGCCCACCTTGTCGCGCAACGCGCCGGTGAAGGCCCCGCGGACATGCCCGAAAAGTTCGCTTTCCAGCAGGTTTTCGGAGAGGGCCGAGCAATTCACCTTGACCAAGGCGTTTTCGGCGCGCGCTCCCGAGTAATGGAGCGCTTCGGCCACGAGTTCCTTGCCTGTGCCGGACTCCCCGGTGACGAGCACGGTGGTGTCCGTGCGGGAAAGCTCCTCCAGCAGCGCGTAGACCTCCTGCATGGGCTGGCTCTTGCCCACCATGCGACCATAGCTGCGGCGGCCCCGCAGCTCCTGCTCCAGGGAAGTGAGGCGGGTGATGTCGCGGATGACGAGCACCACGCCTTGAAAGGTCTCTTCGGCGTCGGCGGCGCTGCGCAGGGGCGAGGCGTCCAGCACGGCGACGCGGCGTTTTCCTTCGGAGTCCGTGAATTCCACGCGAAACTCCTTGACGGGCTGGCGGCGCTCCATGGTCTGCTCCACCAGATGGCAGAAGCTCCCGTGCAGCTCGCCAAGGGTTTCCTTGCACGATTCGCCTTCGATGGCGGTGTGGTCGATCCCCAGCACTGTCCGGGCGGCGCGGTTCGCTTGCAGGATGCGGCCCTCCGCATCCACGGTGACGATGGCTTCAGAGACGCTCTGGAAGACGGCTTCCAGCCGCAGCCGCAAGGCGTCCTTCTCCCGTCGGAGGCGGCGCCGGTCGTCGGCCATCTGCTTGACGTGCAGCGTCCGGGCCGTCACGTGGAGGAGATTGTCTTTGGTGATGGGCTTTTGCAGGTAATCGTCAGCATTCAGTCGCATGCCCTCCACTGCGCTTTCCAGGCTGGGCTCCCCGGTGATGAGGATGACCTGGGCGGCTTCATCCCTGGCGCGAACAGCTTCGAGCAACTCCAGTCCGGAGTGGGCGCCGAGCAGGATGTCGATGAAGCAGAGGTCCGGTCGGGCGGCGTCCAGGGCGTCGAGAGCTTCCTCATACGTGGACGCGAGCCATACGTCGTGGCCGGCTCTGGTCAGGAACGCCTCGAATGTCAGCCGGATGGCTTCTTCATCATCAATGACCAGAATGCGCGCCATGGGGTTACACCGGGTTGGAATCAGTCGAAAAGGTAGGAATAGCGCGCCGTCAACTTCTCCGTGGCGGCGGCCAGGGCTTCGGCCTTGGCGTCCACGGCCCCTTCGTGGACCAAGCCGGTAGTGGCGTTCAGGTAGTATTTCAAGGTGTTCTCGCTTTCGGAGTAGACCCAGACGATAG
Organism: uncultured Desulfovibrionaceae bacterium; assembly: GCA_964455395.1. GTDB lineage: Bacteria > Desulfobacterota > Desulfovibrionia > Desulfovibrionales > Desulfovibrionaceae > CAYVWB01. The sequence goes on along the minus strand of CAYVWB010000036.1, from coordinate 18,607 downwards.
CATAGACGGATGAGCTGTTGGGCCGTTGGGCGAACTCCCTTTCTGTAGCCAGCATCACCTTGATTTTCTTTTCATCCCGGTCGCTGACCATGAACAACGTGGACTGGGCGAAGACCTCCTTGAGCGCCATGCCGAGTCGAGCGCCGAGCTCGTCCTCGCCGGTGTGTTCCACGGTGATTGGCGTTCCCACCGCTTGGCCGGCGCCGGGAGCTGGCGCGGGTTTCTCCTGCCCTTTGGCGGGGGGTTGGGCAGGGTCGCCGGGAGCAGGCGCCGCCTGCGCCCAGGCGTTTGGCGCGGCCGCCCCGAGCATCAGCGCGACCAAGACGACCATGGCGGCCATGGCGGCTACGCGGGTGGAGCCACCGAGCACACGAGCGAAACGACCGGGGAGGAAATGGATCAAGCGCATGGAAATGAGCTCCTGAATTCGACTCGTTGATATACAACCAATATAGAACAAACGCACGAAATTCAAGCCCGCTCGGGGGCTTTCCGCGCGGACCTTGCCGAAGCTACCGAGGTCAACGGGATGCGGCCTTGCCCGCTGGCGTCATGAGGAATTGCGCAAGGATCAAGGAAGTGGCCGCCAGTCATGCAGCGCCGGCAAAAACCCCGCTTGCGTCCGTGAAGACCAGAACCACGCCCCCCACACCGGGATGACCACCGCGGCGATGTAATTGATGGCGCACCCGACCGCCATGCTCGGCGGGGTGTCTTCGGGATCGGCTATTATCTGGAAAAAGCATTGCCGGCCCTGGCGAGGTGGAAAAGCACGTGGTCCACCACATACATCACCCCGGAAAGTATGGCGCTCTCCGTGAAGGCGTACGCCAGAATAACGTCGATCAGCCCGAGGCGCTCCCCCGTGAGCCTCCAGCGTTCGCCTTGGCGGAGCACTGCATGGCGGATGGGTGGCCCTGGCGGCATGAGCGCGAGATTGTTTCCGAATGATCATGGCGAGATAGCCGACCACAGGGGCAAGGAATCCGGGTGGGGTCCCGAAGCGACTGCACCGCGCCGAAGATGAATCCGTCCAGGCCTGCTGTTTCCCCAGCGAAGTTGTTGACGCCAGCCTTGCAATCCTACAGCTGCTGCGATGGTCAGCAGCAGAAGGCAAAGGTGCATCGGACGGTTGGCGGCCGACTTTTCCACAGGCATGACAGCAGTTGACCTTGCGGCGAATCATGCGTCGTCTTGTACGTCACTCCCCGAAAACGACCGCCTCGAACCAATAAATCTGGGTAGTTGGATCTCTCCAACACGAAGCGTCCAGACCCGCCTTGCGACACGTGTGCGCCAGAAACTGCTCCTTGTCCCATCCCCACTCCACAGCAACCTGTGGAAGCAGCAGCCCCTGCCGCGCGCCCTGACGAAGAAGCAACCCGTGCCGGCCCACCTCAATTTCCGCAGGATCAGGGCATGGCGCCAAGGGACTCAACACAGAGATCTCGAGATGCATCGCTTCCCCTTCCTCAGGCGTCAGCGGGGGGAAACGGGGGTCCTCGAAAGCGGCGCGACGGGCCATAGAAAATATAGTCTTATCAAGAGGTTGGTCGCCGATTATGTGACCGATGCATCCACGCAGACCACCCTTCATCTTGATCGTCACGAACGCGCCAAGATGTTGGCGGAGTTTTTCGGTAAGAGGCGGCGCCAACTCGGGCTCCTCCCCCCCCAAACGGCTGGTGATGGCGAGCCGCGCCAACTGGAGGAGATGTTGACGCTCCGCGTCGTTCAAATCAAAATGAAAATCATTCTGGGAAGTTGAATTGGACATGCATTGCTCCACACTGACTGGGGCCACGCCTGAGGCGCGTATGGTTGACCGGACTGACAAAAGGACGTCGCATCAAAGCGAGCAGAACGCATCCGCAAAGCATACCCAGTCTCAGCCTGTGATTCCAGGTTAAAATCCGGGCTCCAAAGGTGGACTGACCAAGGCGGGCCCGCATTCGTCTTCGAAACAGCACGGCTCCTGTGAGTTTTCCACAATTACAAAGCGATCTTCCACACGGAGCCTGTCTGCAGCGAGCCACGCAAGGGCTTGTGGAAAAATGCGGTGCTCCAACCGCAAAATGGCACGAGCCAGCGCATCTCCCTCCACAGCCTTTGCAACAGGGATTGCCGCCTGGATGATAATGGGCCCATGATCCATCTCTTCATCAACGAAGTGGACAGTGCAGCCAGCAAGCTTGACACCGAACTGCGCTGCGTCACGTTGCCCATGAGCCCCTGGAAAACTGGGCAAAATCGCAGGATGAATATTTACGACGCGCATTGGAAACGCATCCAGAAAGGTAGGAGTAAGCATCCGCATGAAACCGGCGAGAGCGACGGCGTCCACACTATGACTGTGGAGAACGTCCACCATGGCGGCGTCAAAAGCTTCACGGCTGTGGAAATCCCTGTGGAAAAGCCCCACGGCCGGAACCCCTTGCGCACGTGCGCGCTCCAAAGCATACGCCTCGGGATTGTTGGAGAACACCACGCAAACCTTCGCGTCGATACGGCCAGCATCCACGTGCTGGAAAATCGACTGAAGGTTCGAACCGGAACCAGAAGCAAGCACAGCAAGTTTCATCGTCATAAAGGACGCTTACCCTACTCAAGCTACAGCGTTTCTGTCTGCATGCGCATTCCGGATCATTTTGAACTGAACGCCTGTACTATGGACCTGACGAGCGCGGGAATGGTGTAGTCCTTGGGCTGAATGTGAGGCTGGAACCCATACCCTTCGAGAGTTTGCGCGGTGACAGGGCCAATGCATGCCAACTGCGCTTGGGGCGCCTCGGTGCGGAGCATTTCCGGCGACACGAGGGCGAAAAAGTTTTCCACAGTACTGGAGGATGCGAAGGTGATGCAATCGAGACGCCCCTCCTTGATCGCGTTGCGAATGACATCCGGGCCGGATTCCGCGAGCGTGGTTTCATACACAGGCAGGATCTCAACCTCGGCGCCGGCCTTCCGGAGCTCCTCCGGCAACACCTCACGAGCTTCCTTGGCGCGCGGGATGAGGATGCGCTTGCCAGCGACGCCACGATCAAGCATGCCAGCCACGACGCTTTCCGCAACGTATTGCTCCGGCACGAAATCCGGGCGAATACCGTGACATTCAAGAGATTTGGCCGTAGCTGGACCAATGGCCGCCACCGTGACGCCTGCGAGCGCTCGGGTGTCCATGCCCATGGCGTACAACTCATGAAAAAACCACTTGACTCCGTTCACCGAAGTAAAGACCAGCCAGTCATAATTATGCAGTTTTTCCACAGCTTCATGCACAGGCGTCATGTCCTGTATTGGCGTGATGGCTATGGTGGGGAATTCAATGACGCAGGCTCCCAACGCAGTGAGCTCCTGCAAGATCGAGCTCGCTTGCTCGCGGGCGCGTGTCACCACGATTCCTTTTCCCAGCAAGGGTTTGCGCTCAAAGTGATTGAGCGTATCGTGGAGCATGACCACATCACCGACAACGATAAGGGACGGCGCCGTGAAGCCTGCTTCTGTCCCTTTGGCGTGGAGGGTCTCCAGCGTTGCGACCAAAGAGCGATGACGGCATGTGGTCCCCCAATGCACCAGCGCCGCGGGGGTTTCACCAGGAAGCCCCGCCGCCACCAAGTTTGCCGCGATGGAAGGAAGGTTCTTCATCCCCATATAAAAGACCAATGTAGACGCCGACTTGGCAAGATGTTCCCATGGCAGCGCGCTCGCTTCCTTGGTAGGATCCTCATGACCGGTGATGAAGCTGACGCTGGAGGCGTGCTTGCGGTGGGTGACAGGGATGCCGGCGTACGCCAGCCCCGCCACCCCGGAGGTCACGCCGGGAACGACTTCATAATCGAGGCCGGCGGCGATGAGCTCTTCAGCCTCTTCCGCACCGCGTCCGAACACGTAGGGGTCGCCGCCTTTGAGCCGCGCAACCACCTTTCCTTGTTGGGCTTTTTCAATCAGAAGGGCGTTGATTTCCCCTTGCGAGAGGGTGTGATCCCCGCCCTTCTTGCCCACGTAGATGATTTCGGCTTCAGGGCGCGCCAAGGCGAGGAACGCCGGACTGGCGAGGTAGTCGTAGACGACGACATCGGCGGCGGCGAGGATGTCGCGCGCCTTGACGGTGAGCAGGCCGGGGTCGCCGGGTCCTGCCCCCAAGAGATAGACTTTCATCAGCTCATTGTCTCCACGGGATAGCTGTGGCGCGTGTCGCCCGAGGCGCTGTTTCCACAGTCATATTTTCACAACCTCAGCCTTCCGCCTTGGCGGCGGCGAGGCGGTCCTTGAGCTCGGCGAGTTTGTCGCGTTTGTCGCCCAGGGTCTCGGCCTTTTCCTTTTCCTTGGCCACCACGTCTGCCGGGGCTTTGGCGACGAAGCCTTCGTTGGCGAGCTTTTTGTTCACCACGCCAAGCTCTTTGTCCAACTTGTTGATTTCCTTGTCAAGACGAGCCAACTCCGCGTCAAAGTCGATGGCTCCGGCGAAAGGCACGAAGCACTCCGCGCCGTGCACCACCGCAGAGGCCGCGGCTTTGGGCGGAATGATATCCGCCTCCAGCTCCATGGATTCCAGCCGCGCGAGGGTCATGATCATGACCCGGTTGGCTTCGATGATTTCCACAATCTGCGCATCGGACGGTTTGATGAGCAGGGTGAGCTTTCGGGAAGGGGCGATGGTGAGTTCGCCACGGATGTTCCGCACCGCGGTGACGACTTGCTGAACCACCTCCATGGCTGCGGCGGCATTGGGATTGTCCCGCTCCGGACGAGCCGGCGGGCACTGCGCAGCGGCGAGGTTTTCCTCTTCGATGGAGGGCAACGCGCTCCAGATTTCCTGGGTCACGAAGGGCATGAAGGGGTGGAGCAGCACGAGTGTTTCCGCAAGCGCTTTCCACAGGGCGATCTGTGCTTCTTCCCGGGCCTGGGCGTCCTCGCCGCCGAGCTCCGATTTGCACATCTCCAGGTACCAGTCGCAGAGTTCGTGCCAGATGAACTGGTAGAGCGCCTGGGCCGCCTCGTTGAAGTGGTAGCGTTCCAAGGCGTCGTGGACATCAGCCTTGACGGCTTCCAGCCTGTGGAAAATCCAGCCGTGGTGCGCAGGCGCAGGCAGTGGTCGCTCCTGTGCGTCCGGGGGCATGGTTTCGGGCAGGTTCATGAGGGTGAAGCGCGCGGCGTTCCAGATCTTGTTGACAAAGTGGCGGTAGCCTTCGATGCGGTCCTCGGAGAGCCGGATGTCCCGGCCCATGGCGGCGAAGGCGGCCAGGGTGAAGCGCAGGGAGTCGCACCCGAAACGATCAATCATTTCGATGGGATCGATGACGTTACCCACACTCTTGGACATCTTCTTGCCCTCGGCGTCGCGCACCAGGGCGTGGATGTAGACGTCCCGGAAAGGGACTTGGCCCATGAAGTGGATGCCCATCATCATCATCCGCGCGACCCAGAAGAAGAGGATGTCGAAGGCCGTGACGAGCACGCTGGTGGGATAGAACGTCTCAAGATCCTTGGTCTTTTCGGGCCACCCCAACGTGGAGAAGGGCCACAGCGCACTGGAGAACCAAGTGTCGAGGACGTCTTCATCCTGGGTCAGGGGGCCGCCGCAGTCGGGGCAGGCGTCGGGATCCTCCCGCAGCACGTGCATGGACCCGCAGGTCTGGCAGGTCCATGCGGGGATGCGGTGTCCCCACCAGAGCTGGCGGGAGATGCACCAGTCGCGGATGTTGTCCAGCCAGTGATCGTAGACCTTGACCCAGTTCTCGGGGAGGATGCGCGTTTCGCCTTCGGCCACGGCGGCTTTCGCTTTGGCGGCGAGGGGTCCCACTTTGACGAACCACTGGGTGGAGACATGGGGCTCGATGACAGATTTGCAACGATAGCAATGTCCTACGTTATGATCATAGGCTTGCTGCTCCACCAGGAGGCCCCGCTGCTTGAGTTCCGAGACGACTTTCTTACGCGCGGCTTCCTTGGGCATGCCGATGAACTGCTCGCCGGCGGCTTGGTTCATCATGCCATCTTCGTCAATGACAGCAAGGGTTTCCAGCTCGTGGATGCGGCCGAGTTCGAAGTCGTTGGGGTCGTGCGCCGGGGTGATCTTCAGGCAACCCGTACCGAAATCCATATCCACGTACTTGTCGCCGATGACGGGGATCTCCCGATTCGTGAGGGGGAGCTTCACCATACGGCCGATGGCTTTGCGGTAGCGGTCGTCCTCCGGATTCACGGCCACAGCCATGTCGCCGAGCATGGTCTCGGGTCGCGTGGTGGCGACGACGATTTCCGGGAGGCCTTCGCCGGCGGCGGCTTCCTCGGGGACATCCGCGTAGGGGTAACGGATGAGGGTGAGTTTGCCTTGCTTGGGCGCGTACTCCACCTCGTCGTCAGCCAAGGCGGTGTGACAGCGATTGCACCAGTTGATGATGTAGTCGCCCTTGTAGATGAGCTTTTCGTCATACAACTGAACGAAGACTTCGCGAACTGCTCTGGAAAGCTGTTCGTCGTAGGTGAAGCGCTCGCGGCTCCAGTCCACTGAGGCGCCCATCCGTCTGATCTGGTTGAGGATTTTTCCCCCGTATTCCTCTTTCCACTTCCAGACTTCCTCGATGAAGCGCTCCCGACCGAGGTCCTGACGGGAGACGCCTTCGGCGGCGAGTTTGCGTTCCACCACGTTCTGGGTGGCGATGCCGGCGTGATCCATGCCGGGCACCCAGAGCACGTTGTCGCCGAGTTGGCGACGTCGGCGGCAGAGGATGTCCTGCACGGTGAGGTTCAGGGCGTGGCCCATGTGCAGCGCCCCCGTGACGTTGGGCGGGGGGATGACGATGGCGTAGGGCGCGCCTGCGTCCGGAGTTTCCGGATCTTTCGGGGTGAACGCGTTGCGCTCTTCCCAGAAAGCGCTCCAGCGCTGTTCCACGTCCCGGGGTTCATAGCCCTTGGGCAGGGTCTTGTCGGCCATATGGCGTTCTCCGCAGCAGGGTAACCGGATTTCGGAGCCGAGACGGTGCGGGCGGACGCTCGCTCCCTGCGTCGGGAGGACGCCGCTCTTTGCAATCCTGACTCCTGCTGATAGTGTGGATGAATTGTGCGCCGGGGCGGGGCTCCGGCGGGTGGCCTGCGCGCGTTGCGCGTCATTTCGAATGTCGAACCGATCAGGATGCTCCATCATACATGGCCGCGGTCTACCTTCTCTGGGACGAATCCTTCCTCTGGGGCCTCTTGGCGTGGCGTGCGCTCGCGGCGTTCGGCGTCCCGTATCAGCTCGTTCGGGGGCAAGACATAGCCCAAGGCCTGCTATTGAGCAAGCCGCCAGCGCTGCTTGTGGCGCCGGGAGGCGTGGCGCGACGCAAAGCCGCCTTGCTGGGCCCGGAAGGCATGGCCTCCATCCGGGACTACATCGCAAGCGGGGGCGCCTACCTCGGCTTCTGCGGAGGCTCCGGCTTGGGGTTGACGGGACGCCATGGCCTGGGCCTGTGCCCCTGGACCCGCGCCGCCATGACGGACCGCATGCTCCACCTCGTCAGCGGCCATGTGCGCGTCACCTTGGGCCATGGCGAATGCCTGAAGACCACTCCGGAAGCCGCTGACGAATGCGGCTGCGCTCCCTTCGCGGACCTCATCCCGCCATCGTTTCTGGAAATCACCAAGCCCGAGGACGCGCCGCTGCTGCCTGTGTGGTGGCCGGCGCGCTTCGCCGCGGAGCCTTCCAACCACGTGGGCGTGCTGGCCAGTTACGCGGAACCGGGGGAGGACTTCTGGATAGCGGACCTGCCCCTCTCCCACCTTCCCCACGGCGCCTTCGCCGGGTGGGAGGAAGCCTACGGCGTACGCTTGCGACCGGATTTCATGCGCGAACAGCCTTGCATGGCGGCGGGGCGTTTCGGCCATGGCCGCTACGTCCTGAGCTACGCGCACCTGGAGACCCCGGCTTCCCCTCACGCCAACCTCTGGCTGGCCCACCTCCTTACCGTGCTGGCGGGCTGCGAGGTGCAGACCACGCGCACGCCGCCGTGGAATCTCTCCAGCGCCGGCCCTGGCGAGCCCCCTCCCGTGGCCTGGGACCACCCCCTGCTCGGCAAGGCGGAGATCACCCTGCGCGAACTGCTGAACCTGGGCCGCGACCACTTTCTCCTCTTCGATCGCAACGACTGGCTTCTGGGCTGGCGCGCAGGCATCCCCGGCGCGCACCTCAACCACCTCTGGGCGCTGGTCTGCACGGCGCGGTCCCTGCCGGCCACCCCGGCCGCTGCCAAGGCCCTGGACGCTGCAGCACCACGCTTCGACGCAGCGCTCGACGCCTTCCGCGAGCAAGCCACCCACTACCTCATGGCGGAACGACTCAGCATGACTCTCGCGCGCGCTTTCCCGGACGCCGTCTCGGCAGAGGCCCTGAAACGGCGCCGTTCCGCGCTTTTCGGCGAGGCCATGGAGTATGGCGGCCTCTACGGCGAACTCCTGACCGCCATGGACGAGGTGATGTGGCGCCAGCTCTGCTCGGGGTGCGCGTAGATGGACGAGTTGCTGCCGCTGGACGTCCCCTTCCTGCCGGACCCCGACTACCTCCGCAAGATCCGCAACCTGGGGGATCGCGTGGCCGTGGTCTACACGAGCCTCTTCGATCCACGCGCCTCGGACGCGCGCCCGCCCCACCACCATGCCCGGAACCCCGCGGAGGAGACCGCGCCCCTCATGACCCCGGCCGAGCTCGCCGCACAACTGCTCTCCTTGCCGGGGTCGCGCAAGTACGTCCTCGTGAACAGCGCCTTCCAAGGGCCCGGCGCCTACGAAGACGCCTCTCTGGAGCGCATTCTCGCCCCACTGCGCACGCTGCTCGCCGCCGGCGCCCTGGACGGCCTCGTCTACTCGGACGGCTACCTCCTCGCAGCCCTCGGCGCGGCCGACCCCGCCCTGGCCATGCAGCTGGAAGCCATCCCCAGCGTGAACTGCCGGCTGGACACGGCGGACAAGATCTACGCACAGCTCGACTTCATCAACGCCTGCGGATTCGCGCCCCCCTCACGGGTGGTGCTGGATCGCGCCCTGAACCGCCGCCTGAGCGATTTGCGGCGGCTGGCGGCGCGGTTGCGGCAGAGTCACCCCCGGCTGGCCCTCTCCCTGCTCGCCAACGAGGGCTGTCTCTACCAGTGCCCTTTCAAGACCGCACACGACGCCCACCTCGCCTACGCCAGAGCGCACCCCCAGGCAACGGGCCGCGGCTTCACCCTGAACGCAAACCAAGGCTGCCAACGCCTCTTCCACGACGAACCCGGCCGCATGCTCGCTTCCCCTTTCATCCGGCCGGAGGACCAGCGCTACTACCATGGCGTGGCGGACTCCCTGAAACTGTGCGGTCGCAGCCGCGGCCCCCGGGTCATGGGTCGCATCCTGGACGCGTACGCGCAGGGCCGCTTCCCCGGCAACCTGCTCACGTTGCTGGACTCTCAGGAAGCCCTGGCCGAGACGCTCCATCTGCCCAACGAGGCCCTGCCCGCGCGGTTCCACCAGATCGTTTCCGGATGCGACAAGCATTGCGCCACCTGCGGCTGGTGCGAGGAGACCGCCTGGGAAATTCTCCAGCAGCGCGCCCCCCGCCTCAGCCCCATGGAAGAACCGTAGGACGCCGTCATCCTTTTTCATCCTGAAAACAGTGCACACGGAGCGGCTTGTTTCCTCGCGAGTGATCGAGAGAGCGCGCCCATGCCCTTCCGTCGTGCGCTCCACCCGCCAGGACGGAAGACCCGAGGGTTGACTGGCCCGCGGCCTCCTGTCACCCATCAGCGAACCGAGACCTGTCGCCATGGGCCCCTCCGCAGGGGGGCGCCCGAAGCAGGAGACGCGCCCACCCCGAGGCGCCGTCATCCGGGGGACGTATGTTGCATGAAATCCTCGCATTATGGGACGTGAACGCCGTGCGCGCGCGACCGGATCTGCTCATCGCCGGCAGCCCCGAGCGCTGCGTGAACCGCCTTGCCCTGGAAGACGACGCCGGCGCCTACCACATTCTCGAACGGCTGCGGCCTGCCCAGGTCCCTCACAGGGAGGCCGGCGCGCAGACACTGGCGGCGCTCCATGCTGCGCAGCCGGACCTGCCTGTGACGCCGCCCTCGCCCAGTCTTGAGGGCGCGTACGTGGCCTTCGCCCACGGCGATCCCTACATGGTGACGCCCTACGTGCGCGGCGCGGCGCCGCCACAGCCGGAGTACGTGGACGAGGCCTGGCGCGGTCGGACGCTGGGCCGCTTCTTGTTGACCTTGCGGGAGGCCTCCACGGGGCTGGACATCGCCCCCCTGGCGCCGCTCGACATGCCGCGCTACGCATGCACCCTGCTGGAGACGATATCCCGCGCGGAACCGACCGTGGCCACGCGGCTCGTCGCCCTGGAGCCGCATTTCGCCGGCGTTCTGCAGGCGTGGCCGAGCCTGCCCACGGCGCTGGCGCACGGGGATCTCCACCCCGTCAACGTGCTTTGGCGGAACGAGGAAGCCGCCATCGCCGGCGTCATCGACTGGGAGTTCGTGGGCCCGCGGCCTCTGCTGTACGACCTCGCCATCTGCCTGGGGTGCGTGGGCGTGGAGTCTCCCGGGGCGCTCGTCCGTGGATTCGCCGCGTCGCTTGTCGCCACGGTGCGGGAGGCGGGGTGGTCACTGGAGGGTTTGGCCGGGCTGACTTTGCTGCTCCGCCTGGGTTGGCTTTCCGAGTGGCTGCGGCGTGACGACCGCGAGATGATCGCTCTGGAGCTGGACTACATGGACGTCCTCGCGCGCAACCTGGGGCCCCTGCAAGAGGCGTGGGAAACGCGCGAGTTCCCTGTCTGAAAGAGGCCTCGCGGTCGATCGCGCCTTGCCTCCGTCGCAGGGCCTTTGCTATGATGGAACGATGCCGGCCGCCCCTTCAGATTCCGCAGATCGTCCGGAGACTGCAGACCACCCGGACTCCGCAGACCGCCCGATGCGGGGGGCTTCCCCACACGCCGCGCCCCGCCTGGGCTCGCATCCCCTGCACGAAGACAACGACCTGACAGCGTGTCCCCTGCCGGAAGCGGAGCATACCCGCTTTCGCATGCCGCACTCCCTGGACATCCCCCCATACAGCGACGCGGCGGCGGGATTCCTGCTGGGCTTCTTCATCCTCCATCCGCTGGCCATGTATCTGGCGGCGGAATCCGCCGGCCTGGACGGCGTCGCCGTCATGTGGCGGGAACTGCCCCTTGTTCTGTTCTCGGTGATGGGCGTCTACTTCGGCGTCCTGGGCGCGCTCTCCGGCGCAGCCGGGGGATACTTCCGCCGCAAGGCGCTCCGGCGCAGCCGGGCCCTGGCGGAGGCCATCCGCAAGCAGGGGGTGACACTCCTGGAAAAGGAGAGCCTGTTGCGCATCCTGGCGCACGATTTGGCCAATTCCGTACTGGCCGCCTCCGCCGGAGCCCAGCTGTTGGAGCGCAAGGCCGCCAAGCTCTCCCCGGAGCAAGCGCCCTCCGACGAGCATGTGGAGGAGCTCCGCGAGCTGGCGCAAGACACCCGCGCCACCCTGCGCTCCGCCTTCGAGCTCATCGATTCCACCAAGAAAATGCTCGCCATCCAGGCCGGACACATGGCCATGGAGTTCGTTCCCACGGACCTGGCTGCGCTGACCCATGACGCCGTGAAGCTCTTCGTGGAGCGCGCCCGCGACAAAAGCGTCGAGATTGACGTCCGCGCGCCGGACACCCCCGCCGCCAATGCGCCGACAGAAGACGCCGCCGGCGCCGACGAAACGGACGCGCAGGATGAGGCGCTCATCGCCATGGTGGAGCCGGTCATCTTCAAGAACACGGTGCTGGGCAACATCCTGAGCAACGCCGTGAAGTTCTCCAAGCCCGGGGAGGTCATCCGGGTCACCGCGCATCGCGTCCGGCTGGAGAACACGCCTCTGCAGGGCCGCATCGAGGCGGCCTCCGCAGTGGTCATCGCTGTCTCGAACATCGGCCCGTGCGTGCCGCATGCGCGTCAGCCGCGGCTCGTGGGCGCCGCCGGGGAGGCGTCCTGCATCTCGCGCCGGGGCTCGGCCGGGGAACGCGGCGCAGGGTTCGGCCTCTCCCTGGCGACACGCTTCATCACGGTGATGGATGGGCTCATCGAGGTGGAAAGCGTCCCGGTCCGGCGCCCTCCCCTCGCGTCCCCAGCCGCCGACTGCGACGCCGAGGCTGCGCCCTCCTCCGACTGCGACGCCGACTGCCCCACCGACTGCGCCGAGGTCTGCCGGACCACGTTTCGGATGTACGCGCCCGTGTCGTGACTCTCCGCCCCGCCTGAACGGATCCACTTCCCCAGCGACTTCTCGAAAGTCTCCTGCGACACCGCCACGCTCTACGAACCGGACTGAGGCGCTTACGAGGGGCTCGGCGGCGCTTCACGCGGATCCACGCCAGCCATCAGCTGGCCCAGCAGGTCCACGTCACGCGCGTCTTGCCCCTCCAGCACAGCCATGAATCGCCCACGGTACATCACCGCCACCCGGTCGGCGAGCTGCACGGCTTCGTTCAGGTCGTTGGTGACGAGCAGCACCCCGGCGCGGTGGCGCGCTTCCAAAAGCTGCCGCCAGACTTCCTCCGTGGCGGCTACGTCCAGGCCTTGGGTCGGCTGCTCCGCGATGATGATGCGCGGCTCCCGGTAGAGCTCCCGCGCGAGCACGAGCTTTTGCAGATTGCCGCCGGAGAGCTGGCTCGCTTTGGTCTCGGTGTGGCCGCCGCGCACGTCGAACTCCTTGATGAGGTCCTCCGTGGCGGCAACGGCGCGTTTACGCTCCAGAAAGAACCAGCGCGAGAACCCCCGCCGCGTGGTCAGCAGCACGTTGTCCACCAACCCCAGTCCGGGCATGGTGGCCAGGCCGCGGCGGTCTTCGGGAATGTAGCTCAAGGCGCCGCGCCAGGCACCCCGGCCCAGGGGGCCTTCGGGGTGGGTGTCCGGCCCCGGCTGCACGCGGCGGGGGCCGCCGTAATAGTCCCGCCAAGGCCGGCCCATGATGGCGACTTCGCCCTGGCGCGGTTCGCGCATGCCGCTGATGGTTTCAACGAGGGGTTTCTGGCCGTTGCCCGCCACGCCAGCCACGGCCACGATCTCCCCTTGCCGGACGACGAGATCCAGCCCGTGGAGGCCGTCCCCGGCAAGACCGTGCAGGCGCAGGGCTTCGCCGCCGGGGGCCAGGGGGTCGCGCGCCACGGACAGCAGCACTTCCCGCCCCACCATGCGCTTGGCCAGAGCGGCTTCGCTCGGCGCATCCTCGGGACCGAAGCGGTCCACGATCTCGCCAGCGCGCAGGATGGCTATCTCGTCGGCGATGGAAAGCACTTCCGGCAACTTGTGACTGATGAAGACCACCGCCTTGCCCATGTTCGCCAACGCGCGGAAAGCCTCGAAAAGCTGACTGGTCTCCGCAGGGGTGAGCACCGTGGTCGGTTCATCGAAGATGAGCGCGTCGCTCTTGCGTTGGAGCAACCGGAGAATCTCCACGCGCTGGCGTTCGCCCATGGAGAGATCCGCCACACGCGCGGCGGGGTGCACGCTCAAGCCGTACAACTCGGCGAGCTGGGCCGTCTCCCGTTCCATGGCTTTCGGGCTGATGAAGAAGGCGCCCCGTCGTCCCAGAAACACATTCTGCGCCACGGTCATGGAGTCCACCAGCATGAAGTGCTGATAGACCATGCCCACGCCGGCGCGCAGCGCGTCCCGGGGGGAGCCGAAGCGCACGGGTTCGCCGTGCAGCAGGATGCGGCCGACGTCCGGGTGGAGTTTGCCCGCAAGGATGGACATGAGCGTGGACTTGCCGGCGCCGTTCTCTCCCAGCAAGGCGAGCACGCGGCCTGCGCGGATGTCCAGGGAGATGTCTTTGTTGGCGCGCACGGGTCCGAAGGACTTGCTCACCCCCTCCAGTCGGATGAGCGGCGCGTCGTTCGCCTGCACGCTGGGCATGGGGCTATTCCTCCGGCTCCACGTTGACGCCCAGGGACGCCGGCGCGGCGCGGCCACGACCTCGAAGCGCCGAGATCGTGAGCGCGAGCACGGTCATGGCGTAGGGCAGCATGAGCAGCAGGGAGGACGGCAACATGGCGCCCATGGCCTGGAGCCGCAGCTGCAAGCTCATCACACCCCCGAAGAGGTACGCTCCGAAAACCGCACGGCCGGGACGCCAGAACGCGAAAATGACCAGCGCCACGGCTATCCACCCGCGACCGGCGGTCATGGAGCTGGTCCACAGATTGGTGGACGCCAGGGAGAGGTAGCCGCCGCCCACGCCGGCCAGCGCGCCCCCCAGCAACACCCCCAGCCACCGCAGCCGCACCGGGTTCAACCCCACGGCCGCAGCTGCTTCGGGGTTCTCCCCGGCGGAGCGCAACGACAACCCCAATTGTGTGCGGTTCAGGAAGATCCAGACCGCCACGGGGAGCGCGTAGGAAATGTAGATGAGGGGATCGTGGTTGAAGAAGGCCTCGCCCAGAAGAGGGATGGACGCCAGCAACGGCACGGCGACATCCGTGAAGCCTGCCGCGGTCTGACCCACCAGGGGCGCGCCCAGGAAGTTGGCCAGCCCCACCCCGAAGATGGTGAGCGCCAGCCCGGAGACCACCTGGTTTCCGAAAAAGACCAGACACACCACGCCATGCAAGGAGGCCAGCAGCGCGCCCGCTGCAGCCGCAGCCATGATACCCAGCCACGGCGACCCCGTGGCGAAACAGACGGCGAACCCGGCCAAGGCGCCCACCAGCATCATGCCCTCAACACCCAGGTTCAGCACCCCGGAACGTTCCGTGATGATCTCGCCCAGGGTGGCGAAGAGAATGGGCGCGCCCGCCGTCACCGCGGCTTCCAGCAACTGCGCTGCGATCATGCGTCACCTCGCGCGGCCGTTCCTGCACGGCGCCGTCCCCATTGGAGCCGGTACCGCTCGAAGAATTGTCCCGCCAGCACGGTCAGCAGCAAGGAGCCCTCCAGGATGCCGCCGAAAGCCGCTGGGATCTGCAACTCCAACTGCAGATTCTCCACCCCCACGCGCAGCCCCGCCAGCAGGATGGCGTAGCCGGCGATGGCTCCGATGCGCAGCCGCGCGAGCCACGCCACCACCACGGCCGTGTAGCCGTACCCCGCCATGATGGAGGGTTGCAGACGTCCCACAGTGGCGGAGGCTTCCAGACAGCCGGCCCACGCAGCCAGCGCGCCGCACAACGCCATCACCAGCATCACCAGACCGGCGTAGGGCATGTGCGCGTACAAAGCTGGACGACGTCCCTCGCCGCTGGCTTTGAGTTCGTAGCCCAGACGCGTGCGCCGCAGGAAGACCCACAGGGCTGCGCTCACCGCCACGCAGAGGGCCACGCCCCAGTGGATGCGCGTTCCCGGAAGCGTCCCCACCAGCGCGGCTTCGCTGAACTGGGCCGTCATGGGGAAGCCGAAGCTCACGGGGTCCTTCCAGGGTCCGTAGACCAGCCAATCCAGCAACAGCACCGCGATGTAGTTGCCCATCAGCGTCACGATGATCTCGTTGACGCCAAGACGCACCCGCAGCAACGCCGGCCCGAGCCCCCACAAGCCCCCCGCGACAGCCGCAGCTGCGAACATGGTTGGCGACAGCAGCCACGCCGGCCACGCCGGGAACGTGAGAGCCGCCCAGGTCGCGCCCACAGCGCCCAACGCGAACTGGCCTTCCGCGCCGATATTCCAGACCTGCATGCGGAAGCACACGGCCACGCCCAAGGAGCACAAATAGATCGGCACGGCCTTGATGACCGTGTCCTCCAGTGCGTAGCCATACCCGAAGCCCCCTTCCCACAAGAGGGTGAGGCCGCGCAGGAACGGCGCGCCGTTCGCCATGAGCAGCAGCTCGCTGATGGTCATGGAGACCGTCAACGCGATCAAGGCGATGGGCAGAGGCCCCCACAGCGAGGCCTCGCGACGGCGCACGACGGTGATGGACGGCATATATCCCATGGTAATGGAAGTGGGAGCGCCTGGAAACGACATTTTGAAAAAACAAACCGGGGGTCGGTCCGCCTGACGGCCGGAACGTCCCCCGGAGCGAATCCTGCGTGCGGAAGACGTTATTCGGTGGAGCCCACCACGCCTTGCACGAACCACGTCATGCCGAGCAGGGCTTCGTCTTCCATGCTCTCGCCTTCGGGAACCACCACCTCGCCGGCCTGGTTCTTCAAGGGACCATCGAAGACGTGGAGCTCGCGCTTGATCATCAGCGCCTTGGCCGCCTCCACCTTGGACTGGAGCTCCGCCGACACCATGGGGCCGAAGGGCGCCAGATCCACCACGCCTTCGCTCATGCCCCACCACAGGGACTCGCTTTGCCAGGTTCCAGCCTGCACTTGCTTGACGACGTCCTCATAGAGCACGCGCCAGTTCCAGATGGGCGCCGTGAGGTGCGCGTCCGGAGCGAACGCGCTCATGTCCGTGTTGTAGCCCACGGAGTAGGCGCCGGCTTCCTCGGCGGCTTCCTGGGGACCGGGGGAATCCTGGTGCTGCGCGATGACGTCCGCGCCCACGTTCAGCAGGCTCTTGGCGGCTTCCTTCTCCGTGGCGGGGTCGTACCACGTCTTGGTCCAGACCACGCGGACCTCCACGTCCGGATTCATGGCTTGCGCGCCCAGGGTGAAGGCGTTGATGCCCCGGATGACCTCGGGGATGGGGAACGCCGCCACGTAGCCGAGGATGTCGGACTCCGTCATGGCGCCGGCCACCATGCCCGAGAGATAGCGTGGCTGATACATGCGGCCGAAATAGTTGCCCACGTTCTCCGCGGTCTTGAAGCCGGAGCAGTGCATGAAGATGGTGTCCGGGAACTGCTTGGCCACCTTGATGGTCGGGTCCATGTACCCGAAACTCGTGGTGAAGATGAGGCCGAACCCCTTGCGCGCCATGTTGGTGATGACGCGTTCGGCGTCAGGGCCTTCGGGCACGCTCTCCACGAAGGACGTCGTGACGCCCGGCATCGCCTCCACGACCTTGCGGGCTTCATCGTGCGCATAGGACCAGCCCGCATCGCCCACAGGGGACACATAGATGAAGCCCACCTTGAGCTCCTCGGCGGCGTCCTCCGCGCCGGCGGGGACCGCATGCAACGTGAAGACCAGCGCCAAGGCCAGAGGGCCGGCGAGACAGCTGAAGAACAGACGACGGAAAGCGCTTGACATGGGATGACTCCTTGGTTGCGCGTTGTGGCTGGAGAGTAATGGGGGATGTCGTGGGCGACGACCCACGGGGGAAGATTCCGCGTGATCGGACTCACCGCACCATGGCGATGGGTTGCACGAACTGGCCTTCCATGTCCCAGGGGAAGAGGATCCAGGTGTCCTGGCTCACCTCGGTCACGTAGAGGTCCACGTTGGGCCGGCCCTCGGGCTTGGCGTAGACCGTGGCGAAGAGCGCTTTGGGCATGGCGCGGCGGACGATGCGGGCGGTCTTGCCCGTATCCGTGAGGTCTTCGATGATGAGCATGCCCTCGCCTGCAGGCGCATCCTGGAGACAGGGGGCCTTCAACACCGAGGCTTCGCCCTGGTCGCGGCCTTCGTAACTGGCCACGCAGATGGTGTCCACCAGCCGCAGATCCAGCTCGCGCGCCACGATGGCCGCCGGCACCAGCCCGCCGCGGGTGACAGCCACGATGCCCTTGAAGGGCCCTTTCTCCAACAGCCGCCACGCCAGGGCCTTGGCGTCCCGGTGCAGCTGCTCCCAGGGGATGGGAAACGTCTTGGTGTATCTGTTCTGATCCATTGCGCTTCGTCTTCCTTTCGGGAATGATGGAGCCCTTCGCGAAAGCTCGCGTGGCGTGGCGGTTCTTTCACCGGGAACGGCTTGCTTGTCAAGCGATCGTCACAAATCCGGCGAGCGCTCGCGCTTCGTCGCCGCAACCAGCGCGCATGGCGCATGGCCCGGGCGCTTGAAGCATCGACCCCGGCGAGCGTTTCGCGGAAAAACGCCCGCACGCGGCGAGGCCCGTTACGTCAACCCACACACTATCACGGAAGTCACGGTCATGCCCACACCTGCGACACCTCTGCGCGACAGCGCCCGCGACGTGCGCCGCATCGTGCTCGTCGGGTTGGTCGCCAATCTGCTGCTGGCGGCCTTGAAAGCCCTGGCGGGCGTGCTGGGCGACAGCCGGGCCCTGGTGGCGGACGCCATCCACTCGCTCACGGACTGCGTGACGGACATCGCCCTGCTCGTGGCCGCGGGAGTGTGGACCGCGCCGCCCGACGAGAAACACCCCCACGGACACCGCCGCGTGGAGACCGTGACGAGCGTCGTGGTGGGCCTCTTCGTGGGGGTTGCCGCGTTGGGCATCGGCTGGGACGCGGTCAGCATGCTCATCACCCCACGGGAGAGCCAACCCGGCTGGTTCGCCTTCGGCGCGGCGGCCGCTTCCATCATCGTCAAGGAAGCGCTGTACCGCTGGACGCGTCGCGAAGGCGAACGCCGCGACTCCCCGGCGCTGATAGCCAACGCCTGGCACCACCGCAGCGACGCCTTGAGCTCTGTCCCCGTGGCGGTGGCCGTGGCCGTGGCCGCCGCCGCTCCGGAGCTCGCGGCCGTGGACGTCATTGCTGCGCTGCTCGTCTCCGCCTTCGTGCTGCGTGCTGCGTGGCGCATCACTT
>CAYVWB010000035.1:16746-42576 GCA_964455395.1 uncultured Desulfovibrionaceae bacterium | reverse complement strand
TCTGCAAGGCCATGGGCAGCTCGCGCGCCTCGTCCAGAAAGAGGGCGCCGCCGTCGGCTTCCGCCACCAAGCCTTTGCGGTCTGCGTGGGCTCCGGTGAAAGCGCCTTTCACGTGCCCATAGAGCATGCTTTCCACCAAGGATTCGGTCATGTTGGAACAGTCCACCACAATAAAAGGCCGTTTCTCCCGCACGCTGAGGGCGTGCACGGCCTGTGCGGCGAGCTCCTTGCCTGCGCCGGTTTCCCCCAGAATGAGCACGCTGGCTTCGCTGGCGGCGGCGCGGACGATCTGCTCCTTGACGCGGTGCATGACCGGCGATTCCCCCAGGATGCCGCAGCCGCCCAGCCGCTCCTCCGGGCTTTCGCGAGCGCCGGTTTCGCGACGGTAGCCAAGGGCGCCGGCGAGGGAGGCCTTCACCGTGGCGGGGGACGCGGGCTTGCGGATGTAATCCCATACGCCGCTGGCGAGCGTCTCCTGCGCGCCGTAGTCGTCCCCCATGCCGGTGATGACGATGATCTCGGGGCCGCCATGGGTGGCGGCGAGGGCGTCGATGGCTTTCTGGCCGGCGCCGTCGGGCAGGTCCAGATCCAGGAAGATGACGTCCACGCCCTGCGAAGCGCGCTCCACGCCTTCCTCCAGACTGGCGGCGAGGAGTGTTTCGTGGCCCATCTCGGTGAAGAGCCGCTTGAGGCTCTTGCGGATGAATTCGTCGTCGTCGATGACCAGGAGGCGGGACATGTGCGTGGGCGGGGGGTTGAGGACGCAGACGAAACGCAGGGCCAGCCGCCAGTCAGCGACAGTAGTGCGCCACGGCCTTGACGAGGGACGAGGGATTCAGCGGCTTCATGAGGAACTGCTTGACGCCGGCGGCCAAAGCCTGGTCCTCCAGGCCCTGGTCCACGTGCCCCGTGCAGATGAGGATGGCGGCGTCGGGATCGTGTTCCAGTATGCGCCGCGCCATATCCGTGCCGGTCATGCCGGGCATGGTGTGGTCCGCCACCACGAGACCGTACCGCGGCTTGGCCCGGAAGAATTCCTGCAAGCCAGCTTCGCCGCTTTCTGCAGCAGCCGTCTCGTACCCGGCTTCGCGCAAGGCGCGGACCATGGCCTTCAGGGCGCGGCTGTCGTCATCCACCACCAGCAGCCTGCCCGAGGTTTCCCGGCGCACGCTGGGCTCCGCCACCACGGGGGGCTTGGCGGCGCGCGCCACCGGCAGGTGGACGGTGAAGACCGCGCCTTGGCCCGGCTGGCTGCGCACGTCGATGGCGCCCTGACTGGAGGTGACGATGGCGTGGACCACGGCCAAGCCCATACCAGTGCCGCCTTGACGTTTCTTGCTGGTGTAGAAGGGCTCGAAGATGCGCTCCAGGCTCTCGGGGGGCACGCCCACCCCGGTGTCGCGCACCCGCAGCACCACGTACTTGCCGAGCGCCAACCCGGCGTGCGGCGCGTGCTTCAGGGTCGTCACTTCTTCATTCTCCAGGGAAACCTCCAACTCCCCACCCTCCGGCATGGCCTGCGCGGCGTTGTTGCAGAGGTTCAGCAACAGCTGCTGCACTTGAGCGGGGTTCGTGGTCACGCAGTCATGGGCCGCGTCGCAACGCAGCCGCATGGTGATGGACGCCGGCAGGGACGCGCCGAAGAGCTCCAGATGCTCGGCGACCAAGGGCGACAACTGCAAGGGGTAGCGTTCGAAGTTCTGCTGACGACTGTAGTCCAGCACCTGCTCCACCAGATCCGCCGCGCGATAGGCTGCGCGCAGGGCCTCGTTGAGGGCGTCGCCGGCCTCCCCTTCCGGAGTCTTGCCCAAGGCGTAATCCACATTGAAGATGATGGGCAGCAGGTTGTTGTTCAGATCATGCGCGATGCCTCCGGCCAGCACGCCGATGGCGCGCATCTTCTGCGCCTGGATGAGTTCCTGCTCCACACGCTTGAGCTCCGTGATGTCGATGCCCAGCTCCATCACCAGGGGTTCGCCGTCCTCGTCTTCGAAAGGATAATCGTAGATGTGAAACGAGCGGCCCTCCAGATCCGTGAAGAACCACTCTTCCGGCTCGCGGGTCTCGAAGACCTTGAAGGTGGGACAGTAAGGACACGGCGTATCGCGGCCGCTGAAGATTTCGTAGCAACGCCGGCCGCGGGCTTCGCCATAGAGGTTGCGCGTCTTGCGGTTGGCGTACGCCACGGTGTAGTCGCGCCGCTGCATGTAGACGAATACAGGCAACTCCTCGATGATGTTGAGAATCATCCGTCGCACGCGCTCCTTGTGGCGCTGCAGGGAACCCTGGGCCGCCTGCTCTGCAGCCACGGCCCGGCGCAAGCGCTCATCTTCGCCGCGTTGGTGCAGCTCCACCAGACACGTCTCTCCGGGTTCGCCGGACTCGCCGGACTCGCCGCTCGTGCGTGCGCGAACAGCGTAGCGCCTGCCGGCTGCGTCCTCTTCCCCTTCCCACTCGAACTCGGCCTCGCCGCCCAACCGCGCTCGCTCCAGCACGCCGGCAAGACCAGCGCGGAACGTCGCCGGCAGGGGCAGCGCCTCCACGGCGCATTCCGAAGCCATGACGCGCCCAGCCGCCAAGGCGCGGAATTCGGCGTTGGCGTAAAGCAGCCTGTTGCGGCCATCGAAAGCGGCGAGGCCCAGGGTGCAGCGTTCAGCCAGAAGCGAAGGGATGTCAGGCATTGCAGGAGTCCATGGCGCACGGAGAGAGGTCGCCGCGCCACGTGAGCGCGGGCGGTGTCTGAAGCGATGCGCTCAGCATACGCAAAAGCCCCCGGGGAATCAATTCCGAGAATAGTCCCCGCACCTCCCCGGACATGCTTGCTTTTTTCTTCTGGTGAGATTGCGGGCGGCTATCAATTCTCAGAAATGATTCTTACAATCGAGAATAATCCGAAGCGTTCCGGTCGCCAGCTGCAGCCGGGCAAGCGGCGTGGCGCCTGCAAGGGGCCGTGGTTGCGGAACATTCGCAGTCGCTGTGGCTGCTGGCATGGTCCTTGATAGCGAAATTAACCAATTTAGCAAACCGGAGCGGAAACCGCGAGGATTTTCCGCGCCATTCTCACAAAAAAGGCGATTCCCATGCACGAGACATCCACTGCCGTCTGCTCCCTGGAAGGCGTCAAGCAACTCATCGAGAGCCACAACATCGAGTTCATCCGCTTCGAGCAGGCCGACCTTTACGGCGTCTCCCGCAGCAAGACCGTGCCGGCGGACTCCTTTCTGGAGTACGTCCAGTGCGGGCTGAACTTCTACGGCGGGCTGCTGGGGCTGGACATTCAATCCATGGTCCCCACCGGCACCGGCTACGCCGAGGAAGTCTCTTTCGAGGACCATTGCACCCGGCCGGACATGGCCACCTTCACGGTGCTGCCGTGGGTTCCCAACACCGCCAACGTCACCATCGACCCCTACTGGTACGACGGCACGCCGGCCATGGCTTCCCCGCGGCTCATGCTCAAGGAGATCATCGATACGTTCTACGAGATGGGCTACATCTGCCGTCTGGGCTACGAGTTCGAGTTCTACGTGCTGGATCAGGAGACGCGCAAACCTGTCTACACGGGTCAGCCCATCTTCGTGACCTTGAAGAACAATTTCGATCTCGACTTCATCTACGACCTCATGCGCAAGATGAAACAGGCCGGGGTGCGCATCCTCACCCAGAACTCCGAGCACGGTCCCGGGCAGCAGGAGATCAACCTCTACTACAAGGACGGTCTCGCCGCAGCGGACACGGCGTTCCTGTTCAAGCAAGGGGCCAAGGAAATCGCGGCCCAGCATGGCTATCTCGCCACCTGGATGACCAAGCCTTTCATCGACTCCAGCGCTTCCGGCGCGCATTTCCACGTGAGCCTCATCGACCGCGAGACCGGCAAGAACGCCTTCAACGACCCCGCCGGCGAGTACGGTCTCACCCCGCTGGCGCGGGATTTCCTGGCGGGTGTGCTGAAGCACGCTGCAGCCAACTCCATCTTCACCGCGCCGACCATCAATTGCTACAAGCGCTACCGCATCAACTCCTTCGCGCCGCACAGCGCCACCTGGGGCATGGAGAACCGCACCGTGGGCATCCGCCTGAAGGGGACGCGCGGCGAGTCCACCCACTTCGAAAACCGCCTCGCCTGCGGCGGCGCCAACCCCTATCTGCTGGCGCTCTCCACCCTGGCCGCTGGCCTGGACGGCGTACGTTCCAAACCTGCGCTGCCGGACCCCGTGCTGGACATCGCCTACGAGCGCGACGACGTGCCGGCGCTGCCCCTCAGTCTGGAGCAAGCCATCGAGGCGTTCGAGACGGACGTCGACCTCCACGCCATCCTCGCTCCCGAGTTCGTCAAGCTCGTACTGGCCGTGAAGAAGTTCGAAGTGGAGACCGCCAAAGCCCAGTTCAAGGACTACGGGACTATCGCGTTCAATCAGCGCGTGGACCCCTGGGAGTGGGACTATTACATGGAGTTCCTCTGATTCTCACCGGCGCCACGCGACGCCAAGGAGCGCACCAATGCCCTCTTCCAACGCCATACCCGTCATCGACCTCACGGGGCCGCCGCTTGCCCGCGGCCAAGCCTACGGCGAGGCCATGCGCGACGCCATTCGGGAATTCGCCGAAGCCGTCACCTCCGTCCACCAGGTCAACAACAGCCATCTCCGCGCTCCGCGGGAACAGCTGCTGGCGTTCTGCATGCGCTTCCACGGATTTCTGGAGGAATTCGCGCCGGAGTCGACCACGGAAATGCGCGGGGTGGCTGCAGGCGCAGGCCTGCCTTATGAAGACATCCTCTATCTCAATGCGTTTCTGGAACTGGAGGACCTGCGCGCGCCGGGACTGGGGGGCAAGGCCCTGCCGACCCCCCCGGGCCGCGCAGGCTCCCTGTGGGGGTGCACCACCTTCAACGTGACCCCCCGCGCCAGCGCCGACGGCCGCGCCTACATCGGTCAGAACTATGACATGGAGAAGTTCTACGAGCGGTTTCTCTGCATCCTTCGGGTGCAGCCGGAATCCGGCCCCGCCGCCTTGACGCTGACCTTCGCCGGCGTGCTGGGCTTGTGCGGGTTGAACGCCGCAGGCATAGGCGCCGTCATCAACAAGGTGGCCGCCACGGATGCGCGGCCCGGGGTGGTCTACCCGTGCATCATGCGCAAGGCCTTGGCGGCGGAGCGCATCGGGGACGCCTTGGGGGCTGTCATCTACTCGCCTCGGGCGGCGGGAATCAACTATCAGCTCACCGGAGAGGGCGTGGCTTTCTGCGCGGAAACCTCCGCCACGGACTACGCGCTGCTGCGAGTCGGCGACGCCATCGCGCACACCAACCACTACCTGGACCCGGCCATGCGCGCCTACGAGACGCCTCACTGGCTGAGCCACGGCGGCACCATGGTGCGACATCAGGTGGCGCAGGCTTTTCTGGACGACCACGCCGGCGGGCTGACCCCCGCTTTGCTGCAGGAGCTTGCCCGCAATCACACCAACCACCCCCGCAGCATCTGCGCGCATGGCTTCCCCGGGGAGCCGGAACAGACCGCCTTCCACACGTGCTTCAGCGTGGTGATGGACCCGGCTGCCGGGTGGCTGGACGCGTGCGCCGGCAACCCCTGCGAGAACGAATACCAGCGCTATGTCCTGTGACAGCTGCGGCGGCTGCGGCGCCTGCTGTTCGTGGACGACCGACGAACGCTTTCAACACTCCAACGTATAACGACAGAGGTTCACCATGAAGCTGGACGAAAACAAGCTCCACTCCACCCTCAAGCGGTACGACGACGGCGGCATGGACCGCCGCAGTTTCCTGAAGAAACTTACCGCCCTGGGCGTGACGGCGGTGGTGGCCAACGCGGTCTCCCTCTCGCCCCTGGGCGCCGTGAAGGCGTGGGCCGCCATCCAGGGCTCCGAGGAGCGCGCCTGGGAACTGGCCAAGGCCGCTGCCGCCAAAGCGGAGAAGAAGACCCTCACCCTGCTCATCCCCACCGGCTCCATCGGCAACATGACGCCTTATGTGGACAAGTGGAAGAACGAGCTGGGCATCACCCTGGAGTTCATCGAAGAGCCCGACGAAGTGGTGCACACCAAAGGCATGCAGGAAGCCGTGGCCAAGACCGGCCGCTACGACGTGATGATGCCCACCGCCATGTCCTATCCGGACTGGATCGACTCCGGCGTCATCTACGACCTCACGGACTGGACCGAAGCGCACCAGCCGGATATCTTCCATGAGGAGTGGGGCGTGGTCTTCCCCGCAAGCCACCACGCGCAGCTCTACAACGGCCGCGTGGCCGGCCTGCTGAACGACGGCGACCAGATCACCTTGCTGTGCCGCGACGACCACCTGCAAGACGGCGACAAGCAAAAAGCCTTCGCCGACAAGTACGGCTACCCCCTGGCCACGCCGAACACCTGGACCGAGTACTACAACCTCGCGCAGTTCATGCACGACCCGGACAACGGCTTCTACGGCAGCCTGGAGTACCGCTCCCCCTACTACGTGAAGTGGATGTTCATGCAGCGCCTCATCTCCAAAGGCAAGCTGTACTTCGATCAGGACGTGAACCCCACCTTCAACTCCGACGAAGGCGTGGCCGCTCTGGAAGACATGCTGGCCATGAACGAATATCTGCACCCGGACGCCTTCAGCTTCACCTGGTCCTCCAACTACAACGCCTTCGGCCGGGGCGAGGGCTTCATGAACATCGTCTGGCCTTCCGGCTTCAAGTACTCCAAGGCGCCTTCCACGGGCCCGGCCACCACCGGCAAGATCGCCGCCACGGTGATGCCTGCGGACACTTTGCCCAACGGCGAACTGCTTTACGCCGGCCTCTTCTGCTGGGGCTACGGCTACGCCGTCTCGAAGTACTCCGCCAACCCGGAGCTGGCCTACGCCTACGCGCAGTGGATGACGTCCCCCACCATCTCCGCGGACGCCATCCCCTACCTGGGCGGCTACTCGGACCCCTACCGCATCAACCACATGCTGGAGCCCACGCAGCGGCTCATCGACACGTACTCCCCCGAGTACCTGCAGACCCTCTACGACAACATGGTGAACACCGTGCCGGACTTCTGCCTGCCCGGCGGCTTCGAGTACCAGGACGCCCTGGACAAGCAAGTGCACGCCTGCATGACCGGCGCGAAAGGACCCAAGGAAGCCCTTGACGACGCCGCCCGAGACTTCGACCGCATTACCCGCCGCATCGGCCGGGACAAGGTCAAGGAGTCCTGGCTGGCGCTGGCGAAAAACCTCGCCGAACCCATCAAGGTCGCCAGCGGCGCGGACGCCTGGAGCTGACCGCCGCAGCGCGGCCTTGTCCGCGTTTCCGCAGCCCGACAAGGCCCTCCGCGCGCATGGAACGGCCTTGTCGGAGGGCTCCTCCCTCCGTGAGCCCGCGGGCCCCGGGCCGGGCGCATCCCCCCAGGCGTCCGGCCCACCGGGGCAGGGCCCAAGGGGGCGTCGATGACCGGGCCCGAGGCCTTCGAGGCCCCACCGTCGAGTCCCACCCGCCGTCCGTCGGCGTATTTTTCGAACTTGCACGAGGTGAAGACAGTGTTCGCAACCACCACAGAGCCCGCCCCCCAGGTCCCTCCCGGCGGTCTGTCCGCCACGTCGCCGGACGCGCCCACGCGTCGGGGACTCAGCCCCAAAGCCATCGGCCGCGCGCTCACGCTGCCGGGGCAGATCGTCTCGGTGCTCGTTCTGGTGGTGCCGCTGCTGGTCGCGTTCTACATGAGTTTCACGGACTGGTCGCCCACCCGGGGCTCGCTCTTCGATGCGCGCTTCGTGGGGCTGCTGAATTACGAAGAGCTGCTGATCTATGACACGCGGTTTCTCTACGCCGTCATCCGCACGCTGCTCATCTCCATGGTCTGTCTGGCGCTGGAGTTCGCCTTCGGGCTGGGGCTGGCGGTGCTCTTCATGCGGCGGTTCCGGGGCAAATCCGTGCTTTTTTCGGCGTTTCTCACACCGATGATGATCCTGCCCGTGGTGGTGGGCTACACCTTCTGGATGCTGTTCCAGTCCAACGGCCCCATCAACCAGATGCTGGAGTTCCTCTTCGGCGCGGAAGCCATGCTGGAGTGGTTCAAGAGCTCCACCCTGGCCGTGCTGGCGGTCATCATCACGGAGGTCTGGCACTGGACGCCGCTCTTCTTCCTGATTCTGCTTTCGGGACTGAACTCCGTGCCGGAGAACCCGGTGCGCGCGGCGGTCATTCTGGGCGCGAACCCCCGACAGGTGTTCTGGCGGGTGGTGATGCCCATGCTCAAGCCGGTGATCATCGTGGCTTTCGTGATCCGCACCATGGAGATTATCAAGCTTTTCGACGAAGTCTTCATGCTCACACGGGGCGGCCCCGGCTCCTCCACGGAGACCATCAGCCTCTACATCTACAAGCTCGCGTTCAGCGACTTCCAGTTGGCGTACGGCGCCGCCGCGGCGTTCCTGGTGCTGATCGGATCGCTGCTGCTGGTGCACCTGCTGCTGGCGCCCGTGCGCGACGAACTGCTGGAGGGCAAACACTGATGCAAGCCAAGAAACTCTCCCCCATCCAGGCCGTGGTGATGTTCGTGGCGCTGGTGGTGGTGCTCTTTCCAGTCTTCTGGATTTGCATGACAGCCATCAAGCCGCCCACGGACTGGAACGCCTCTCCGGCCATCTGGGTGCCGTCTGAGCCCACGCTCATCAACTTCAAGACGCTGTTCGATCCTGAAGCCCTGCGCGAATACGGCGTGGGCGGAGTGAGCCAGGCCGCGACCAAAGCCGTCATCGGTTCGCTCATCGCGTCCGTCATCGCCACGGCGTTGTCCGTCACCATCGGTCTTTTCTCGGCCATCGGGCTTTCGCGCTACTGTGGCAAGAGCCGAGCCACGCCGCTCATCATCCTGTCCGGACGGATGTTCCCGCCAGCCGCCATCGCCGTGCCCTTCGTCATCATCTTTTCCAACATCGGCCTTATCGACAGCTATACGGGTCTCATCGGCATCTACGTGGCGGTGACGCTGCCCTTCTCCACCTGGATGCTCAAGAGTTTCGTGGACGATTTGCCGCGGGAGATCGAGGAAGCCGCCATGATCGACGGTCGGTCCCGACTGGCTGCGCACTTCCTGGTCACCATCCCGCTCATCAAGGGGGGCCTTTTCGCCACCACCATGTTCATCTTCATCCTCAACTGGTCGGAGTTCATGTTCGCGCTGGTGCTTTCCTATTCCAACATCTCCACCATCCCGGTGCAGCTCGCCAAGTACGTCACCGCCACGGCGGGCACGCTGTATGGCGTCCAGGCTGCGCTGGCCGTGCTGGCCATGGCGCCCCTCATCTACGCGGGCTACCTCATCCAGGGGCACCTTGCGCGAGGCATGACCTTCGGAGCGATCAAGCAATGACGCATCCCAAGCTCGAGCTCATCGACCTGGTGAAGGAGTACGACGACGGCGATGTCGTCGCGGTGGACCACATCGAGCTGTCAATCAACGCTGGCGAGACCTTGGCGCTGCTGGGGCCTTCCGGCTGCGGCAAGTCCACCACGCTGAACATGATCGTGGGCCTGGAGGACCCCACCGCCGGGGACATCCACATCGACGGCAAGTCCGTGGTCCACACCCCGCCGGGTAAACGCAACGTGGGGCTGGTGTTCCAGGACTACGCCGTCTTCACCTCCATGACCGTGCGCAAGAACCTGGCGTTCGGCCTGCAGGTGCGCGGCGCGCCCAAAAAACAGGTGGCGCGGGAGGTGGAGGCCGTGGCCGAGCTGCTGGGCATGCAGGACCGCCTGGACGTACGCGCCAAGGAACTGGGCGGC
The DNA here is from genome assembly GCA_964455395.1 of uncultured Desulfovibrionaceae bacterium. Lineage (GTDB taxonomy): Bacteria > Desulfobacterota > Desulfovibrionia > Desulfovibrionales > Desulfovibrionaceae > CAYVWB01. The sequence goes on along the minus strand of CAYVWB010000035.1, from coordinate 32,791 downwards.
TCCGAGCAACAGCGCGTGGCCATCGGCCGCACCCTGGTCACCAAACCGGCCATCCTGCTGCTGGACGAACCCCTCTCCAACCTGGAGACCGCCGCGCGGCTGGCCATGCGCCGGGAGCTGCGCCGGCTGCAGGGGGAAATCGGCTTGACCATCATCTACGTCACCCACGACCAGATCGAAGCCCTCTCCCTGGCCGACCGCATCGCCGTGATGAACGCTGGCAAGATCCTCCAGGTGGAAGCCAGCGCGCGCATCTGCCAGAAGCCGGACCACGTCTTCGTGGCGGGGTTTCTGGGGTCGCCTTCCATGAACCTGGTGCGCGGCCGCTTCGTGAGGGACGAACGCGGCTTGCGGTTCGAGAAACACGACTTCAGCCTGCCCCTGCGCGCCGCCCAAGCCGACACACAAACGCCACAGGGCTGGTTCACCCTGGGCATGCGGCCTGAACGGCTGCGGCTTGCTGCCCCGGAAGAAGCGGCTTTGCACGGCGTCATTCAACTGGTGGAGCCCCGTGGACCGGAAACCGTGCTCACCCTGCAGGTGGCTGGCGAAGCGATCAAGGTCGTTGCGCCAGCGGGCGACCGGCGACTCGAAGGCGAGACGGCCGGTCTCGTCATCGAGGATGACGCGCTCCTCTTCTACGACGGCGACTCCGGCCGTCGCGTCGACCTGAATCTGTAGCGAAGGACTCCGCCATGCCACATCCGCACCACGACACCCCCGCCACTGCGCCCGGAGACGCCGCCACGCCCGCCCTCAACCTGGAACGCGTGACCAAACGCTTCAGCAAGGCCGCTGCGCCGGCTCTGGACGACGTGAGCCTGCAGGTCCCTGCCGGCTCCTTCACGGTGATCCTCGGCGAAGCCGGCGCTGGCAAGACCACCACCCTGCGCGTCATCGCCGGGCTTGAGACGCCGGACGCCGGACGCGTGCTGCTTTCAGGAGTGGACGTGGGCCGCTGGGAGCCCCGCAGCCGCAACGTCGCCATGATCTTCGACAACCTGGCCCTCTATCCCAACAAGACGGGCTTTCAGAACATCGCGCACCCCTTGCTGGTGCAAGGCGCCAAACGCGACGACGTCAAGCCCCGGGTGGAGCGCATGGCCGCCACCCTGCAGATACCCCACGTACTGCACCGGTTGCCCAAGACCATGAGCGGCGGCGAACGCCAACGCGTGGCACTGGGACGAGCGCTCATCCGCAACCCCGCCCTCTTCCTGCTGGACGAACCCCTCTCCAGCCTGGACGCCAAGCTGCGCATCGAGCTGCGCGCGGAACTGCGTCGTCTGCAGCGCGAACACCACCACACCTTCCTCATGGCGACGCCCGATTACAACGAAGCCATGGCCATTGCGGACACGGTGGCGCTGCTGCGCGAAGGCCGCGTAGTGCAGATCGCCAGGCCGCAAGACCTCTACGACTTCCCCGTGGACCGGGAAGCGGCGCAGTTCGTGGGCTCGCCGATGATCAACATCCTCCCTGCACGACTGGAAGGAGACGTCATCCACGTCGGGGGAGGAGTCGTCCCGCTGCCGGAGCACCTGCGCGAACCCCTGCGCCGCTTCGCCGGCGATGAGGCCAAACCGTTCGAGCTGGGGGTGCGGCCCGAGAATATCGCCTTGACCATGCCGGAGCGCGCGCACGACAATGGTATGGTGGGGGCGCTCATCGACATCGAGCCCCTGGGCCTCAAGGCCGCGCTGACGTTGCGAAACGACGACGCCGAGCTGCGCGTGCTGGTGGAAAGCGAGGCCACGCAGGCCATGGCCTTGCAGCAGCCGCTGCACGCGACGTTGATCAACGCTCATCTGCTGCTGGCTTTCGATCCCGAAAGCGGCGCCCGGCTTGGCGCCGAGGCCTCTCCCGCGCCGGCGCCCGCGGCGGCGTGAGGCCGCGCTTGCAACAGCGCCGCCCTACTAGCGTCAACCACCATGAATCTTTTCATCACCTACCGCTGCAACCTCGCCTGTCCCTACTGTTTCGCGCGGGACATGCAGTCCGAGTTTCCGGCGGACATGACCCCCGCCGCCTTCGAGAAGCTGTTGGGGTGGCTGAAGGCCGCGCCGCCGCCGACCGTGGCTTTCCTGGGCGGCGAGCCCACCCTGCATCCGCAGCTGCCGACGATGACGGCGCGCGTGGCCGCCCTGGGCGTTGCGCCCATCGTCTTCACCAACGGACTGTTCGACCCGGCGCTGGCGGCGACGCTGGCGAAGACGACGGCCAACTTCGTCATCAACTACAACGAGCCGTCCCTCTACACATCGACACAGGCGGCGCAGCTGCACGACAACCTCACGACCTTGCAGGGGCTGGGCGCCGGAATCACGTTCTCCAGGAACTTTTCCCCCGGCCGCATGGAGTACGCCTACTTTCTGGAAGGGCTGGAACGCTATGGCGTGCGAAATGTACGCTACGACATCTCCCGCGCGAGCGCCGACGGCGGCAACGACCACTTCCCCCCGGGAGCCCTCCGCGAGGCCTTGGCGGCGACCACGGCGTTCGTCCAGGCGTGCGAGGCCCGGGGGGTGCGCACCGGCCTGGACTGCAGCGTGCGCTTCTGCGACATGACGCCGACGCAGCGCGCCTACCTGGAACGCGTCTCCATGAAGTTCCGCGGCGTGTGCCACCCTTCCATGGACGTCCACCCGGATCTTTCAGCCTCGTACTGCCTGCCCCTGCGCGACGTCCGCACACCGGATGTAACGCGTTTCGCCAATCAGGAGGCCTTGATGCGTCGCCTGGCGGCCATGGCGCGCCCCCTGCGCGACGCCCACGCGGGCGCCAACACCGCCTGCGCCTCATGCGCGGACTTCCGCAGACGCTGCCAAGGGGGCTGTCTGGCCCTTCGCACCCAGTACGCCGCCTGCAGCGGCGCCTCTCTCCCAGGAGCACTACACCCATGAGCGACACCAAGACCGTGGTCACCACGTGCACCCGCGACTGCCCCAACACCTGCGGCCTGCTGGCCGAGGTGGCGAAGGGCCGTCTCGTCTCCCTGAAAGGCGACCCCGCCCACCCCTATACCCGCGGCGCGGCGTGCGTGAAAGCCATGCGCTACGTGGAGCGCATCTACAGCAAGGAGCGGGTGACGCAACCCCTGCTGCGCAATGCGGACGGCAGCTGGCGCACGGCGACGTGGACGGAAGCGCTGGATGAAGTCGCAGCGCGGCTGCAAACCATCCGGGACGAGTCCGGCCCTGAAGCCGTGCTCTACTACCAGGGGTACGGGGAGCGCACCGGGCTGAAGCTGCTGAACCGATATTTCTTCAACCTCTTCGGCGGGGTGACGACCTTGCGCGGTTCGCTCTGCGGAGGGACCGGACAGGCGTCGCAGAACCTGGATTTCGGCGTACGCATTTCGCATGATCCTCTGGATCACTACAACAGCGCCTCCATGGTGCTGTGGGCGCGCAACCCCGTTTCCACGAACATCAGCCTCACGCCCATCATCCGGGACATCAAGAAGCGCGGCGGCCGCATCATTCTGGTGGATCCCGTCCGGACCCGGTCCGCGGCCTTGGCGGATCTGCACATCCGGCCGCGGCCCGGCTCGGACGTCTACCTGGCCATGGCCGCAGCCAAGCTCATCCTGGCGATGAACGCGCAGGACGACGCTTTTCTCCAGCACCATGCCGAAGGGTTCGAGGCATACAAGGAGATACTGTCGCGCTTCTCCGTCATGGAGCTCAGCAAGCTGGCGGATGTCCCCATGGAGCACATCGCCACCCTGGCGGACACCCTCATGAGCCAGCAACCCACCTCCATTCTGCTGGGGTGGGGCCTGCACCGCCACAAGGAGGCGCACCACTCCCTGCGCGCCATCGACGCGTTGGGGGCCATCGCCGGGATCATCGGCGTCCCCGGCGGCGGCGTCAGTCAGGGGTTCGAGGAATACGGCCCGTACGACCAGTCACTCTGGGGGGATCACCTGGCGCCCCCCCGCCGTACGCTGCTGCTGCCCACCGTGGGACAGGAGATACTGGACGCCACGGATCCGCCCATCCGCATGATCTTCGTCACTGCCGCCAACCCCGTGTGCATGGCGCCCAACTCCGCCAAAGTGGCCGAGGCTTTCCGTCGCGCCGAGTGCGTTGTCTACTCCGGGCATTTTCTGGACGACACCGCGGACTGCGCACACGTCTTCCTTCCCGCCACCACTTTTCTGGAAGAGGACGACGTGATGGCCACCTACGGCCACAACTGGGTGGGCCCTGTCAACAAGGCCATCGAGCCGGTGGGCGCCTGTCGCGCCGAATTCGACATGTTCCACGACCTTGCCTCGCGCTTCGAGTTCGCCGAGGCCTTCCGCAAGGACGCCGCCGACTGGCTGGAAGCGGTCTGCGCGCCTGTCCTGGAGCAGGGCTGCACCATGGCCTCGCTGCGTCAGGGGGCCTTCCGCCTGGACGCGCCCATGGTTCCCTACCAGGACCGCACCTTCCCCACGCCCTCCGGCAAATTCCGGTTCATGACGGAATTCGATCCGCCATCCGTCACAGGAGACGCCGAAGCGTTTCCGTTCCGACTCATCACGGGGGCGCCCCACGGCTACATCTGCTCCGAGCGCACCATGGCCGAGCACGAGCCCCTGCCCGTCGTCGCCATCCACACGGAAGAAGCCGCGGCGCGAGGGCTGCGCCCCGGCGGCCTCGTCACAGTGCGCAGCGCCACCGGCTCCGTGACGGCCTTGTTGCGGGTGGACGACGCCATGCGCCGCGACGTGGTCGCCGCCGAGCGCGGTGGTTGGCTCAAGGCCGGGCACGGACTCAACCGCTTGACCGTGGACATGGCCAGCACCGTGGGCATGGGCGCGCCATACTATGAAACCACCGTGACCGTGGAGCCTTGCGAGCGAACGGCTGGCTTGCGCATCCTCGTGGTGCAGAACCATGAACGCACTGCGCCGGCCGCCCTGGGACGCGCGCTGCAGCAACTGGGCGCCGAGGTGGAAGTGCGCCAGCCCGCCGCCGGGGAAGCCTTGCCGGAAAGCCCCGAAGGCTACGCCGGCCTTGTCGTGCTGGGCGGCCCGCAGAACGCCTTCGACGACGCCGGCAACCCCCACTTCCAGCCTCTGATGCAGCTCATGCGCGACTTCGACGCAGACAACAAGCCCGTGGCCGGAGTCTGCCTGGGGTGTCAGCTGCTCTCGCGGGCGTGGGGCGGCGAACCACACGACTGCGGCAGCCTGGAGTTCGGCTTCACGACGCTCTCCCTGACCCAAGCCGGCGCCACGGACCCCGTGACGGCTGGTCCACTGCCGCCGCTCATGGAGTTCCACCAGGACAGCTTCATCCCTCCGGCGGAAGCGACGCTGCTGGTGGAAGGGGAGTTCTGTAAGCGCCAGGCCTTCCGTGTGGGACGAGCCTCCTACGGCTTCCAATTCCATTTCGAGGTGGACGCGCCGCTTCTGAGCGTGTGGCTGGAGCTCTTCCGCAAAGGCGAGCTGAGTGAGTACGCCCAGTATCTGGCTCAGTACGACGAGGCCTTTCTGCAAGCCATGGAGGCGGAGCTGCCGGTACGGCTCGCGGAGTCGCAGTCGTTCTGCGCGCGGGTGGCGGCGGCGTGGTTGGCGCTGGCCGAGGGCGGGACGACGGCGTCCGCATAGCGCACTCGGCGGCGTGGTTGGCGCTGGCCGAGGGCGGGACGGCGGCGTCCGCATGGCGCACTCGGCGGCGTGGTTGGCGCTGGCCGAGGGCGGGACGACGGCGTCCGCATGGCGCACTCGGCGGCGTGGTTGGCGCTGGCCGAGGGCGGGGCGGCGGCGTCCGCATGGCGCACTCGGCGGCGTGGTTGGCGGTACGGCTCGCGGAGTCGGGGGAGCTTACTTGCCGCGACGCTGGGCGACCATGGCCTCCAGGCCGAACTTCTTGATGCGATACCCGATCTGCCGCAAGGTGATGTTGAGCTCCCGGGCGGCCCGGGACTGCACCCATTGGTTGCGCTCCAGCGCCGCGATGATCTCGTGCTTTTCGATGTCCTCCAGCGACGCGAGCTCCGGGGGCCGCTGGATGGGCGTCTCCGTCTTGTGGAAGAAGAAGCTGGGGATGTCCGCGAGGTCGATGGTGTCGCCCTCGGTCATGATGGAGAGCCGTTCCAGCAGGTTCTCCATTTCCCGCACGTTGCCGGGCCAGTCGTAGCGCACGATGGCGTCCAGGGCTTTGGGCGTGAGCCGCAGCCGGCGGTCGTACTCCCTGGAGAGCTTGTCCAGAAAGTGGTTCAGCAGCGCGGGGATGTCCTCCTTGCGCTCCTTCAGGGGCGGCACGAGGATGGGGAAGACGTTCAGACGGTAGTAGAGGTCCTCGCGGAAGTTGCCCTTGGCCACCTCCGTCTCCAGGTTCTTGTTGGTGGCGGCGATGATGCGCACGTCCACCTTGCGCGTCTTGGTGGAGCCGAGACGCTCGAACTCCCGGTCCTGCAGAAAGCGCAGCAGCTTCACCTGGATGTTCTGGGGGATCTCGCCGATCTCGTCCAGGAACACGGAGCCCTTGTTGGCTTCCTCGAAACGCCCGGCCTTGGACTCGGCCGCCCCGGTAAAGGCGCCTTTCTCGTGGCCGAAGAGCTCGCTCTCCAGCAGCGTCTCGGGGAGCGAGGCGCAGTTCACCATGGTGAAGGTGTGGTTGGCGCGGTCCGAGAGCTCGTGGATGATGCGCGCGATGAGGCTCTTGCCCGTGCCTGATTCGCCAAGCAGCAGCACGGTGGCCTTGGTGGGGGCCACTTTCTCGATGAGCTGGTGGACCCGCGCCATGGGCCGGCTCTGGCCGACGATGAAGAACCGCTGGTACGTCTTGGAGAGCTTCGCCTTCAGGCTCACGTTCTCCAGCCGCAGCCGTTCCTCCCGATCCCGCACCTGCCGGATGATGTTGACCATCTGGCTGATGAGCGTGGAAACGATGGTGAGGAAACGGATGTCCTCCTCGAAGGAGATCTCGTCACCGAAAAGGCGGTCCACTGTCAGCACGCCGATGGCTTGCCCCTTGAGCTGGATGGGCACGCCCACGAAGGAGACCTTGCCCTTCTCCAGCCGGCGCGACTGCGTCTTGTCCAGAAAAAGGGGCTCCTTGGCGATGTCCGGCGCCACGAAAGGCTTGTTGGTGCGGAAGATGCGGCCGGTGACGCCCTCGTCCATACGGTAGACGCCGCGCTGGACCTCCTCGTCCGTGAGGCCGTGGGAAGCGCGGATGAAGAGCCGCTCGCTTTCCTCATCCTGCAAGATGACGGTGGCGCGCTTCATGGACAGCTCCTCGCCCATGATCTTGAGGATGGCGGCGAGGGTCTGGTCGAGCTCCAGGGTCTCCCCGATGATGTGGCTTATCTCGTAGAGGACCTGGAGCTCCAGGGCGGTGACAGTGCTGGCGTGTACGGGCATGGCGTCTCGCTGACGGTTGCTGACGAAGGAAAAGGCGGCGGCAAGCGCCCCCGTCGCCGTGTCTTCGGAAGAGCGCAGAGGGCATGGCGCCGGCCGGGGAAGCGACCATACAGCCTCTATTACGAATTTGTAAAGCGGGAACAGGGTGTTGACTCGATATCCCGTCTCGCGTGCGCCAGCGCCGCACTCACGCGCCGCGCCGTGGCCGCCAGCCGCGCGCGCATCCCCTCCCCGTGGGAGCCGGCCCAGTAGACACGGCCGCACGCCGGGCACTGGGTGAAGTCCTCGTAATAGCGCTTCGTCTTGGGCTCCAGCAGGTGAAGCACCTCGGCCTTGGCCACAGGCCGCAGCACGGCGTTGCACGCCGCGCAACGCGAAAAGAGCGCATACGGCGGCGCCAGCCCGTAGAAGACGAGCACCTCCACCAGCTGCTCCGCCGGCGCGCTGGCGCGCACCAGCCGACCCCACTGCACGCGACTGCGCTTGAGCAGCATCCTGTCCCGGGAGAGCACGATGCGACGCTCCGTCTCGGCGCGCTCGGCGATTTCGGCGTCGTGCATGCTGCGGTCATACAGGGTGTCGAACCCCAGCAGGCGCAGCTCGCGAGCCAGGCGGCCCACGTTGGCGTCCGCCAGAAACGCCGGCCGTCGGGGGGCCCAGTCCGCAAACCAGCTCGACGAGGCGATGTCCACCGGCGGGGTGAAGGGGTGGACGTCAAGGACCTCCCCCGCCGCCACGGCATGGCCGAAGCCTACCTGCCGACCGCCAACGCAGAGCGCGCCCACCTCGGTGTGGGGCGGCCCCAAAGATTCCACCACGTCCTTGACAGAAGCGCGGCGCTCCAGAACGAAACGATGGACGGCGCGTTTGCTGCGGGCGAGGGCGGCGAGCTCGCCATGAAGGCGTACGGTGATTGCGTGTTGGGACATGAACCGATCACTCGAACCCGATGGTCTGCGTTGTGCGGGTCCGCGCCGCATGGCGCCGTCTCTTCGCTGAAAGCATACCAAGACCCCCCTGCTCTGGCCAGCCGCGAGGACGACGCCGTGCAGCGCCCCAGAACATCCCCGGAACGGCCCGGAACCGCCCGGAGGCTCGGCGCGGCCCGGAGGCTCGGCGCGGTCAGAAGCGACGTGGCGCGGCTTGTGCCGGGCGTGATCGGTACAAGTCGTCGCGCAACACTCCGGAGTATCCCGAATACTCATCAGGGGATCGGATGACGGCGCCGACGCTGCGTGGTATGAGCTCTCACATGGATACCCTCTATCTCTTCGCCGCTTGCGCAGCCATCATCGGGGGCGCCGTGCTGGAGGCCGTGATCCGGCGTCGCGCCCGGGCTCGACTCGGTCCCGAACCGCCTGCGGCGCTGGCTTCGCTCTACACGTCGGATCAATGGAAGAAGCTCGTGGCGTACACCCGCGCCAAGGCGAAGGCCGCCGCCGTGCAGGACGCGGTTTCGGCGGGCGTCGTGCTGGCGTTTCTGCTCGCTGGGGGCGTGGGCTGGGTGGACGCACTCGCCGGGGAGCTTGTCGGGAGTGGGGCTGCGAGCCTGGCCGGGACCCACACCAACGCATTGCCCAGCGTCTTGCCCGGGGCTTCCTTGGCCCTCGGGGACCAGCTTTCGCGGGGGCTCGTGTTCCTCGGGTTGTTGGGACTGCTTTCCTCGGCGCTTTCGCTGCCTTTCGCCATCCACTCGACGTTCGTGGTGGAGGAACGCTTCGGCTTCAACCGCACCACATGGCGCACGTTTCTGCTGGATCGGCTGAAGTGGGCGGCGCTGGCCGTGGTCCTTGGCGGCCCGCTGGCTGCGGCGGTCATCGCGGTCTTCGCCGTGGCGGGGGGGCAGGCGTGGTTGCTGGGCTGGGCCGTGGTGGGGGTGTTCTCCCTGGGGATGCTGTGGCTGGGTCCGTGGCTGCTGCTGCCGCTCTTCAACACATTCACACCGTTGAAAGAAGGCCCCCTGCGCGCACGCATCACCCGGTACGCCCTGGACCAGGGCCTGGACGTGACCGGCCTCTACGTGATGGACGGCTCCAGGCGGTCGAGCAAGGGCAACGCCTTCGTGACGGGCCTGGGTCACCGCAAGCGTGTGGCCCTGCTGGACACCCTGCTGGACATGATGAACGACGACCAAGCCCTGGCGGTGCTCGCTCACGAGACGGGCCATTCCCGGCTGGGGCACATTCCCAGGCTGGTGGGCGTCTCGCTGGGCAAGAGCTTCCTCGTCTTCCTGTTGCTGGGTCTCGCCATCCGGGACCCCGCGCTATACGAAGCCTTCGGGGTGAACGCCGAGCACGCCGCGGCCGGGCTGGTCTGCTTCGGGCTTGCGGCTGCGCCGCTCACCATGCTGTTGGGAGCAGCCGCCAACGCCTTCAGCCGTCGCTGCGAGTATGCCGCCGACGCCTTTGCGGCGCGCAGTCTGGACGCCTACTTCGCCAAGTACGAGCCCACCCGCGCTCCCGCCGCCGGGGAAGACGGGCCGCAGGGCGGCGCCGGGGCCATGGCCGGAGCGCTCAAACAGCTCATCACGGATTCGCTGGCGCATCCGGATCCGCCGCCTCTGGCCGTGTGGGCGCACTACAGCCACCCGCCGGCCCTGGCGCGGCTACGCGCCCTGAGCACGCTGGACACTCTGGTTGAACCGGACTGGCCGGACAGACCGGGCGCCCTGCAAGGGCCGCACAAGGTGGACTCTCAAGCTCGGGGCGACGGCGGCGCCCCCGTCCCTCCCGCACCATGACGCCGCTCCCGACCCGCCTGCGACGCCTGCGCGGCCCCAGAGCCATTCTCGTCTGGACGCTGCTCGTCTTGTTCGCGCTCACGGCGGCGGACTGGGCCTTCGGCTTTCTCGGCGCGAGCTCCGGCCGGCACGGCTTCGCCCTGGCGATGCTGGCGTTGCTTCTGGCGCGATTGCTCTTTCCCATCACCCGCTTGCGGAACAAGGGCTGGCGGGACGTGCGCTCGTCACGGCGTTGAGGCGAGGCCTGGTCTCCCTACTTCGAACGCACGAAGGGCCGCCGTCGGTCAGAATCCGATACGGCGGCCCTTCGCGGGAAACAGGGCGCTGTAGAGAGGACTCGAACCTCCACGGGGTCGCGGCTTCACGGAAGGGGGCCTCCACCTCCTCGAGCTGCACGGAACAAGCGCCGCCGCTTGAGAAGCCGCGACCGGATGGCTGGTCTCCCTGCTTTGGACGCACGAAGGGCCGCCGTCGGTCTGACTCCGATACGGCGGCCCTTCGCGGGAAATATGGTGCCGAAGAGAGGACTCGAACCTCCACGGGGTCGCCCCCACTAGACCCTGAACCTAGCGTGTCTACCAATTCCACCACTTCGGCAGCAGCGAGGAGCGATTGATACACACCCCCGCGACGGACGTCAAGCGGATCCTGAAAAAAAATCGTCGGGGGGCGGCTTGAAGGCATGCGGTCTTTGGGGTACGCTGATGCGCTGTCGTCGTAGGGTTCCGAACACCTTCCGGACCCGTGGCCAGCCCCGTGAACCCCGCCTTGGGGATGAACCGGCAAGTCCGGCGCCCGCGACTCCGCAGCCTGCACGCAACCCCTGCCCACGCCACGCGCTCACGCTCTCCATCCTCCATGGACATCGCCCGCCACCGCGCAGAAATACCCGAGGCCGTCGCCAAGGGCGCCGCCGCCACCATCGGCAACTTCGACGGCGTCCACAAGGGACACGCGCGCCTCATCGAGCGCGTGCTCGCCAAGGCCCGCGCCCGCGACCTTGTCAGCACGGTCATCACCTTCTGTCCGCATCCCCTGCAGGTGCTGGTGGGCCCACACACGCCGCCGTTCATCACCGTGCGGGAGCAGAAGCTGGACCTCATCGAGGCGCTGGGCGTGGAGCTGACCATGCTGCTGGAGTTCGACCGCGCCATGGCGGACCTTTCCCCACGAGACTTCGTGAAGACCCATCTGGTGGATTGGCTGCACGTGAAGGAGCTGGTGGTGGGGTACGACTACACCTTCGGCAAGGGCCGACAAGGGGACTTCGCCATGCTCTGCGAGCTGGGTCGGGAGTTCGGGTTCACCGTGGAGCGCGTGGAGCCTGTGGTCATCAACAACGCCATCGTCAGCTCCACCCGCATCCGCGACCTCATCAAGGCTGGGGACGTCTTCAATGTACGGCCTCTGTTGGGTCGCTTCTACGTGGTGCGCGGCAAGGTGGTGACCGGCGAACAGCGCGGCCGGCTGCTGGGCTTTCCCACGGCGAATCTGCTGCTGGAGAACGAGGTGCGTCCGAAGCACGGCGTCTACGCCGTGTGGGCGCAACTGGAGGACCGCATTTTTCCCGCGGTGGCGAACATCGGCGTGAAGCCCACCTTCCATGGCGAAGCCGCGGTTTCCGTGGAAGTCCATCTCTTCGATTTCGAGGAGTCCATTTACGAGCACGACATCCGTGTCCACTTCGTCCAGTACATCCGACCGGAGCAGAAGTTTTCCGGACCGGAGGAGCTCACAGCGCGCATTCGGGAAGACGCCGCCCTGGCGCGACGCATCCTCGCCACGCCCGAGGCGCAGCTGTAGGCCGCCGCCCTGTTGAGGATTCCCGCGGCAAGCCAGCCCTGTCATCCCGGCTCGTCCATTCTTCAAGGTCGTCATGCCCCATCCCTTGCTCGCCCTGCCCCAGTCCCTCCTGCGATCGTACCGTCGGATCAACTACGTCCGGTGGCTCATCCTCGGACTGGGCGTGGGGGTGCTCTCCGGGTTCGCGGCGGTGGGCTTCTTCGCAGGCATCGAGTTCCTGAAATCCTACGCGCTGCAGACCCTGGCGGGGCTGAACCTGCCCACGCCAGCCGGGGAGTCGCTCTTCCACGGCGAGCCGGGGCCGTACCGGCCGTGGCTGGCTCCCGTGTTCACCACGACGGTGGGGCTCGTCACGGGGCTGCTGGTGGCGCGCTTCATTCCGGAGACGGTGGAGAGCGGCACGGACGGCACGGACGCCATGATCAAGGCGTTCCACCATGAGGAAGGCCTCATCAAGCCGAAGACGCCGATCATCCGCGGGTTGACCTCCATTCTGACCATCGCCTCCGGCGGCAGCGCCGGTCGGGAGGGGCCCATCTCGCAGATCGGGGCGGGCATCGGTTCCTACGTGGCGCAGCGGTTCAAGCTCTCCGCCAAGGAACGCCGCATCCTCTTGCTGGCGGGTGCAGCCGGCGGTCTGGGCGCCATCTTCCGCGCGCCTTTGGGCGGCGCCCTCACCGCAGTGGAGGTGATCTACCGCGAGGACTTCGAAGCCGAGGCCATTCTGCCCTCTGTGCTCTCCTCGGTCACCGCGTACACCATCTTCACGTTCTTCTTCGGCACGGACCCCATGTTCGGCATCCCGCAGTTCGAGTTCCACAACCCCATCGAGCTCATCTTCTACGCCGTGCTGGCGGCGTTCTGCGCGTTGACGGGGTGGTTCTACGTGCACACCTTCGGCTTCATGAAGCACCGTGTTTTCGGAAGCATCCGGGAGCGGCTGGGGCAGCGCAAGGGCATCGTGATCTCCATGACGCTGGGCGGACTGACCATGGGCGTCATCGGCTTCCTCTTCCCGCAGGCGCTCACTGGGGGGTACGGCTGGTTGGAGGACGCCATTCTGGGCGAGCTCTCCATCATGCTCATGCTCGGCATCATCGTGGTGAAGACGGTGGCCACCTCGGTGACCATCGGCTCCGGCATGAGCGGCGGCATGTTCGCGCCAGCGCTCTTCGTGGGCGGCATGAGCGGCGGCGTGGTGGGCGCGCTGGCGCACTCGTTCTATCCCAACGTGGTCACGGCGCCGGGGGGGTACGTGCTGGTGGGCATGGCGGCCTTCTTCGCCGGGGTGGCCAACGCGCCCATCGGCCCGCTGCTGATGGTCTGCGAGCTGACGCAGGGCTACGGTCTGCTGGCGCCGCTCATGCTTGCTTCGGCGCTGTGTCTGGTGCTGGGCCGCAAGCTGTTGCTCTACGAGAATCAGGTAAACAACAAGTTCGAGTCCCCGGCGCACATCACCGACGCCACCATCAACATCCTGGAGCGACTCACGGTGGCGGAGCACTACCGCCCCGGCGTGGTGACGACGCTGGAGGAATCCACCTCCCTCAAGGCGCTCACGGACATCATCGCCGGCACCAACGAATTCGTCTTCCCCGTGCGCAACGCCGAGGGCGAGTTCACCGGCGTGCTCGCCATCCAGGACGTGCGGGAGGTGCTCTTCGAGGACGCGCTCTACGAGATCATCCTCGTCAAGGAGCTGGCCCGCAAGCCTGTGGCGCTCAAGCTGGAAGACGACCTCTACACCGCCCTGCTCGCCTTTGTGGACGTGGACCTGAGCCAGATGCCCGTGGTGGACGAAGCAGGCGAGATGGTGGGCCTCATCGACCGCGACGACGTCTTCCACGCGTATTCCACTTCCATCCGCGCCATCCACGCCAGCAAGGAAGCGTAAGGACGCCGCCGGGGAAAGCTCGGGCATTCGCGCCGTCACGTCATCCATTCTTCATGCGTACGGGTTAGACTAAAGGCTCCTGCAACCGTCAGCACAAGGAGCTTCGTCATGCGCGCGCCCGGCTTCATCCCCTCCATCGTCCCCAAGGTCGTTTTGGGCCTCGTCCTGCTCGGCGTCTTCCTCTCCTTCTTCTACGAGGGGATCTTCCAGGCCGGCGATTTCGTCTCCGCCTACTTTGCTGCGGGGCAGTTCGCCTACGGCGTGTTCGCCGCGGGCCAGTTCGCAGCCGGGGTGTTCGCGGCGGGCGTCTTCTCCGTGGGCGTCTTCGCGGTGGGGCTCTTCTCCGTGGGAATCTTCACCACTTCCATCTTCGGCGTGGGGTGGTGGGCGCTCGGGTTCTTCCTGTACGCCAAGCACGCCAAGCTGCCGCCCCAGGAGTAGCCGACGCAGCGCCCCCAGGCGCTCCCCCAGACGCTCCCCCAGACGCTCCCCCAGGCGCTCCCCCAGACGCGCTGCCTGCACGCACAGGCGGCCCCGAGTCGCTCCGCGAATCGGCCGAATGACCGACCACCGTGGCGCGCAGCGGCGCGCGGAACAAGTATCGCGCAGCAACGGCCCTGGAACCCGCCGCTCCAGGACCGCCCCCCCTCGCGAAACCACCCGACAACGTCCCGGCTGGGTGCGTTCGAGCGTGCTGCGCCCTTGCAGTCCGGCGAAGCGACGTCCCGCGGCTCTCTATCCCTCATCTGACGCACCCGGCACGAATCCTGGCGTGTGAAGAAGTTCACATTCCTCGGCTTTGCAAAGGTTTCAGAAATGTCGTACAGTGCCCGACCCGTCCCCGGTCGGGGACCGGAGGAGTCGGGAATTCATTCTGGATGACAAGGAGGGCCGCCATGACGAAGGTGACCATTCGTGAAGACCGCTGCAAAGGCTGCCTGCTCTGCGCGGAAATCTGTCCCAAAGGGACGCTCGCGCAGGCCGAGCGGTTCAACCAGCAAGGCTACAAGGTGGTGGAAGTGGTGGACGACGACGGCTGCACCAGCTGCGCCGCGTGCGCCATGATCTGCCCGGACTTCGCCATCCGCGTCGTCAAACCAGTCACCCAGCGCGACGAGGAGACGGCGTCATGACTCAGCCCTCCCCCAGCGGAAAGCTCTTCCTGAAAGGCAACGAAGCCGTGGCGCACGGCGCCTTGGCCGCGGGCGCACGCTGCTATTTCGGCTACCCCATCACGCCGCAGAACGACATCCCGGAGCTTTTGTCCAAGCTCATTCCGGAAGCCGGGGGCGAGTTCGTCCAGGCCGAAAGCGAGGTGGGCGCCGTGAACATGCTGCTGGGCGCCGCCGCCTGCGGCGTGCGCGCCTTCACGTCCTCCTCCAGCCCGGGCGTCTCCCTCATGCAGGAGTCGCTCTCCTACATGGCGGGCAGCGAGCTCCCGGGCGTGGTGGTGAACATGAACCGCGGCGGTCCCGGTCTGGGGGACATCGGGCCCTCCCAAGGCGACTACTTCCAGGCCGTGAAAGGCGGCGGACACGGGGACTACCGACTCTTCGTGCTGGCTCCGGCCACCTGTCAGGAAGCGTACGACATGATGATCGAGGCGTTCCACGTGGCGTTCCATTATCGCAACCCTGTCATGGTGCTGGGCGACGCCATCCTCGGTCAGATGAAGGAGCCCGTGGACGCGTGGACGCCCGCCGCCGACGACCCCCGCGCTCCCCACGCCGCCGAGGGAGCCGAGTGGCGGCTCGAAGGGGCCAAGGGTCGACCCGAGCGTCTGTTGAAATCCCTCCACCTGACGGAAGGCGCGTTGGCCGGTCACAACCGCCGGCTCGCCGCCAAGTACGAGTCCATGGGCGAACTCGCCCGGGGCGAAGCCTTCCTCTGCGACGACGCGGACCTCGTGGTCTGCGCATTCGGTTCGGTGGGCCGCATCGTCAAGAGCGCTGTGCGCGCCTTGCGCAAGGAGGGCAGGAAAGTCGGCCTCTTCCGACCCATCACCCTCTTTCCTTTCCCCACGCAGGCCTTGGCGGAATACGCCGCTGCAGGCAAGCGGTTCCTCACCTTCGAGCACAACACGGGCCAGATGGTGGAGGACGTGCGGCTGGCCGTGCGCCGCCACGCGGACTCCGCATTCCACGGCATGATGCCCGGCGAGTTGCCGAGCCCGGACGACTTCATCACCCCCATCCTCGACGCCCTGGAGGCCCCGGCATGACCACCGTTCTCGAAAAAGACGCTT
>CAYVWB010000035.1:10817-16736 GCA_964455395.1 uncultured Desulfovibrionaceae bacterium | reverse complement strand
GACGTGCTGGTGGACCGGGCCACGCATTATTGCCCCGGCTGCCACCACGGCATCGCCCATCGCCTGGTGGCGGACTGCCTGCAGGAGCTCGGCCTGGTGGACGAGACCATCTGCGTGGCCTCCATCGGCTGCTCCGTCTTCATCTACAACTATCTGCATGTGGACTCCGTGGAAGCGCCGCACGGCCGGGCTCCCGCCGTGGCCACAGGCGTCAAGCGCGCGCGCAAGGACAAGTTCGTGTTCACGTATCAAGGGGATGGCGACCTCGCCTCCATCGGCATGGCCGAGATCATGCACGCAGCCAACCGTGGCGAGCGCATCAGCGTGGTGTTCGTCAACAACACCGTCTACGGCATGACAGGCGGGCAGATGGCTCCCACCACCCTGGTGGGCCAGAAGACCACCACCTGCCCCGGCGGCCGCTGCGAACGCAACGAGGGCGGTCCCATCCGCATGGCGGAGATCATGGCCAGCCTGGGCGGCGTAGCCTACAGCGCCCGTGTGGCCACGGACACCATGAAGCACATCCTGCACGCCAAGCGCGCCATGCTCCAGGCGTTCCAGTGCCAGACGGAAGATCGCGGCTTCGGCTTCGTGGAGCTGCTCTCGGCGTGCCCCACCAACTGGCGCATGACTCCGGTCCAAGCCAACCGCCGCGTGGCGGAGGAGATGATCCCGGCTTTCCCCCTCGGCGTCTTCAAGGACGTCGCCAACGCGCAATAACCGCGCCCAAGGAGACCCGCCATGGCTTTCTATCAGGACGTGATCATCGCCGGATTCGGCGGCCAAGGCGTCATGCTGATCGGCAACCTGCTGGCGTACGCCGGCATGCAAGCCGGCCGTCGCGTGACATACCTCCCCGTCTACGGCCCGGAGATGCGCGGCGGCACGGCGAACTGCACCGTGGTGTTGGCGGACGAGGAGATAGGCTCCCCCGTCATCCGCAGACCCCACTCCCTCATCATCATGAACCGGCCTTCCCTGGACAAATTCCAGCCCACCTTGCAGGACGGCGGCGTGCAGATCGTCAACAGTTCCCTGGTGGAGCCGGAGCTGGCCGAGACCGATCGGGTGCGTACGGTCTTCGTCCCGGCCAACGACATCGCCGACGCCGTGGGCACGGTGAAGATGGCCAACATGGTGGCTCTGGGCGCGTACGTGCAAGCCACCGGCGCGCTGCCTCTGGAAGCCGTGCAGGAGAGCCTCGACCAAGTCATCGCCCCGCACTACGCGCACCTCATCCCCAAGAACGCCGCAGCCCTGCAGGCCGGCGCCAAACACGCCGCCGAGGCCATGCAAACCGCGTGACGCCCCTTGCGTCAACCGCGTCATCTGCAAGAGACGGAGGCGCAGCGCCGCACCGGCCGCCCGCCCGCACCAACGCCCGGCCAAGCGCCTCCGGCCTCTCTGGAACGCATGCTCCAGCGCACCACTGACTCCTTGCGAGCCGACTCATGCCGTACCCCTCGCCCACCTTCGTCATACCCCGCCGGTGCTATGGCCTGTTGGGCCATCCCGTGGGCCACAGCCTGAGTCCGGCCCTGCACAACTGGAGTTTCCAGCGCGAAGCGACGCCCGCCGTCTATATGGCGTGGGACATCCACCCGGACAACCTGTCTCGCTTCATGGACGCCGTCCGCCTCCTCCGCCTCGCCGGCCTTTCCGTGACCATCCCCCACAAGGAGGCCGTGACTCCCTTCCTGGACGAGACCACCCCGCGGGCGCAGCGCGCAGGCGCGGTGAACACCCTCTTCTGGCGCGAGGACCGTCTCGTCGGCGACAACACCGACGTGGACGGTCTGCTGGCCCCGCTTCAAGAAGCCGGCGTCGACCCGACGCGTGCGCTCGTGCTTGGCGCCGGCGGCGCAGCCCGCGCAGCACTCACCGCGTTGACCGAGCTGAAGGTCCCTCATGTCGCCATCTCGAACCGCTCCCGCGAACGCGCAGAGGCCCTGGCCGAGGCGTTCGACGTGGAGGTCGTTCCCTGGGACGAGCGCGTGGACGCCCAGCCGGACCTCCTCATCAACACCACGCCTATGGGCATGGCCGGCGACCTCTGCGATGTCTCCCCGTGGCCAGCCGAGGCCCTGCAGCCCAAGTGCCTGGTCTACGACATCGTCTACAACCCCCTGCGCACCCGCCTCCTCCTGGACGCCCGCCGCGCCGGCTGCCGCATCATCGACGGTCTCGCCATGTTCATCGAGCAGGCCCGGGCCCAGCAACGCCTCTGGACAGGCCGCGCCTGCCCCCCGGACCTGGCGCGCGACCTTCTCCTCCAGGCGCTGCGCGAACACGAAGTCTGACGCGTGACGCTCCCGTCGCGCCACACCGTCAGCATTCCGGAAAGACGCCTTGCGCGCCGTCGCGGTTCGCGCTACCCATGCGCCATGCATACTCCAGCGCAGGACGGCGTCCCGACAATCGCCTTGCTGACGGATTTCGGCCTCGCCGACCCCTACGTCGCGCAGATGAAGGGCGTGCTCCTGGGCATGGCGGTCACCCCCATAGCCATCGTGGATGTCACCCACGAGGTCGCGCCTCAGGCCGTGGCGCAGGCCGCGTTCCTCCTGGAAGCCACGGCCCCGTGGTTCCCCCCGGGCGCGGTATTCTGTTGCGTGGTGGACCCGGGCGTGGGCACGGCGCGCGGGACTCTCGTCGTACAGAGCCGCGGCCGACGCTTCGTGGCGCCTGACAACGGTCTGCTGACGTCGATTCTCGATGACGATCCGGCTGCACAGGCATGGGACATGGCTCCCTTCGTGACGCAAACCGTGGCTGATGACGCCATCTCCGCCACATTCCACGGTCGCGACCTCTTCGCACCCCTGGCCGGGCGTCTGGCCCTCGGCGCAACGCCGGAAGCGCTGGGTCGCCCCATGGACCCCGCCCACGCCGTACGGCTGCCGTGCCTGCGCGGTTCCGCCATGCTGGACGACCACGGCGGGGAGACCTCCGTGGCGCATGTGGACCGCTTCGGCAACGTCGTGCTCGCCACCTCCGCAACCGAACTGACCCGCCTCGCGGGGTGGCCCGGCGTGCGTGTCCTCGTGCGAGACGACGCCATGGAGGCGCGCGTGGTGCGGACCTACGCCGAGCTTCCGTCTGACGTCTTGGGACTCCTGGCCGGCAGCCAGGGCCGGCTGGAGCTTGCGGTGAACCAGGGCTCGGCTGCGGCGCGCCTGAGCGTGCGGCCGGGGGACGTGTTGCGCCTGGCGCCAACGGCAAGGAACCCCTTGAGATGATACGAGATCTGCTCTGCTGCCTCGGTTTTCTGACTCGCCTGGGGCCGGCGCGGGCCGTCACGCCGGAAGCGCTGGGCCGCACCCTGCCGTGGTTTGGCGTCACGGGGCTCCTCGTGGGCGCGCTGGCGGCGGCGCCGGCGGCGGCGTTCTCACTCCTGACGCCGGACGGCCCTTCCTCCGCACAGGCCGCCACGGCCGGGCTGGCGTGGGTCTTCTTGCTGACTTGGCTCACCCGCGGCCTGCATTGGGACGGCTTGGCGGATCTCGCCGACGCCTGGGGCTCGGGCGCGCGGGGCGAGCGCTTCTGGAGCATCATGAAGGACAGCCGCGCCGGCGCGTTCGCCGTGCTTGGCGTCGCGTTGTTCGTGGCGGCGCAGACGCTTTTGGCGCGGGAGGCCGTGCTGGCGGGCGGGTGGATGTGGCTCGTCTGGGCGCCGGCTGCAGGACGCGCCACGGCGGCGGCGCTGGCGTGGCTGGGCCGCGATCTGGGCCGCCCCGGTTTGGCGCAGGCCTTTCTGGGCGGCGCAACGCTGCGAGCCGTCGCCGTGTCCGCGTTTGTTGCGATTCTTGGTGGCGTTCTGGTTGCGGATGTACAGGGTGCGGCGCTGGCCGCCGTCTTCGCCGTTATCACCATGAAGTCCCTCCACTGCTTGGCTCGCAGCCAAGGCGCCATGAACGGGGACTTCCTTGGCGCTGCGGTAATCATTGCGGAAACAGGGACTTTGGCTGCGGTTTGTGTGCTCTGAACCGCCAAGACCTCGCCAAACCGACTTCATTGCTGCGATTTCTGTAATCACAATCAAACCGCAATCAAATGCCTGTGGAAAACAGGGTGTTCAGCAGCCTGATAACCTATTGCGGTCAGGTTGCGTTTCATGGAAAGAAATCTCTTTCGCGACACTTGGAAATCCCGGAAAGACGGTGTAGCATCGTCCGAATTTGTCGGATCGCCGGATCAAGCGCCCAGGGCGCCAGGAGTCGAGGCCGCCTGCCGAGCGCGCAACTGGTTCGCCCGGTTTCACCCAGGTCACCAAGGTTCAACCACGCTCTACGGACCATGCACGACACCCAACACAAGCCTTGGCCGCACAAGGATCTCATCGACGTCGCCCGCTTCTCCGCGCAGGAGATCCTCCATATTCTCGACGCCGCCACCTACTTCCAGGAGATCAACACCCGTCAGGTCAAGAAGGTTCCGACCCTCAAGGGTCGCAGCGTGGTGCTTTTCTTCGCGGAACCCTCCACCCGCACCAAAACGTCCTTCGACATGGCCGGCAAGCGCCTCTCCGCGGACACCTTCTCCCTGGGCGGCAGCGGTTCCAGTCTGGTCAAAGGCGAGAGCCTCAAGGACACCGCGCTGACCCTGGAAGCCATGAACCCGGACGCCATCGTCATCCGCCACAGCTCCAGCGGCGCGGCGGATTTCCTCGCCCGGCGACTCGGCTGCGCCATCATCAACGCCGGCGACGGCTGGCGTGGACACCCCACCCAGGCTCTGCTGGACGCCTTCACCCTGCGCGAACAGTGGGGCGACTTCGCCGGCAAGACGGTGACCATTCTCGGGGATATCGCGCACAGCCGGGTGGCTCGCTCCAACGTCAAGCTGCTCACCACGCTGGGCGCCACGGTGCGGCTCTGCGCGCCCCGCACCCTGCTGCCGGCAGGGGTTGCGTCTTGGCCCGTGGAGGTCCACGCGGACCTGCGGGAAGCCGCTCGCGGCGCCGACGCCGTCATGTGCTTGCGGCTCCAGCTGGAACGCCAGGCCGCCGGCCTGCTGCCGGATTTGCGCGAATATTCCCGGCGATTCTGCCTGACGCCTGCAGCCATGGCGTTGGCCAATCCCGACGCCAAGGTGCTGCACCCAGGTCCCATGAACCGGGGCGTAGAGATCGCCTCCGCCTTGGCGGACGCGCCCGAGTCCCTGGTGTTGAACCAGGTGGCCGCCGGCGTGGCCGTGCGCATGGCCATTCTCTTTCTCTACGTCACTCGTCCTGCCGGAGGCCACGAGGGTCGGGACGGACATGCCGGTCCGCCGACCGGCGCGGAGGTCCCCCATGCCTGATTGCATCATCCGCGGCGCGCGCTGGCGCGGCCGGGCTGTGGAACTTTTCATCCGCAAAGGCCGCGTGCTGGAGCTGAAGCCTTACGACCCGGCAGCGCGCTACGAAGGCGCTCGAGTGGTGGACGCCAAGAGTTTGACTCTGCTGCCCAGCCTGGTGGATTGCCACGCCCATTTCCGCGACCCCGGTCAGGAGTGGAAGGAAGACATCGCCACCGGCCTGGAGGCTGCGGCGCACGGCGGCTTCGGCGCCGTCTTCTGCATGGCGAACACGACCCCCGTGAATGACGACGCCGCCATCACCTCGTACATGCTTGAGCGCGCGCGCCAAGCGCACCCCAAAGGGCCCCGGCTGCACCCTGTGGGCGCACTGACGCGCGGCCTGGCGGGACAAGAGCTGGCGCCCATGGCCGAGCTGGCCGAGGCCGGCTGCGTCGCGTTTTCCAACGACGGCATGCCTGTCGCCTCCTCCGAGATGATGCGTCGCGCCATGGAATACGCCCATGATCTGGGCCGCGTCGTCATCGACCACTGCGAAGACCCCGCCCTGGCCCGGGACGGCGTGATGAACGAATCAGCGCTTTCCGGCGAGCTTGGCTTGAAGGGCCAGCCCTGGGC
>CAYVWB010000035.1:0-10807 GCA_964455395.1 uncultured Desulfovibrionaceae bacterium | reverse complement strand
AAATAGCTCGGGACATCCAGCTTGCGCGCTATCTCGATATTCCCATGCACATCGCCCACGTGAGCTGCCGCCAAGGCGTGGAGCTCATCGCCTGGGCCAAGGAGAAGGGTGTCCCCGTCACGGCGGAGACGTGCCCCCACTTCCTTACCCTGACCGAAGAAGCCGTGCGCGGCTACGACGCCAACGCCAAGGTGAACCCGCCCTTGCGGACCGCTGAGGACCAGGCCGCGTTGCTCGATGCGCTCAACGCCGGCGTTGTGGACATCCTCGCCACGGACCATGCGCCCCACGCGGCGCACGAGAAGGAAGTGGAGTTCGACAAGGCTCCCTTCGGCATTTCCGGGCTGGACACAGCCCTGAGCGTGACGTGGGGCCTCGTGGCCGCCGGCCGCTTGAAGGAGGAGGCCTTCCTCCGCGCGTGGACCACGAGCCCTGCCGCCGCCTTCGGCGTGCCTGTCAACCGCTTCGAGCCCGGCGACCCGGCTGACTTCTTCCTCTTCGATCCCGACGCTGTCTGGACCGTGGGTCCGGAGACCATGCGCTCCAAGAGCGCCAACACGCCCCTTCTCGGCCAGCCTCTCCACGGCCGCGTGGTTCACCACTACGTCGCTGGCGCCAAGTTGTTCTGATGCACGCGCTTTCCGGAGCGTCCGCGGAGCGCTTGGCTGCGGCTGGGCGCCTTTGTGGGGCGCTTTCTCCGGATGAGGCTGGATCCCGGGCTTGATGCCGGCATCGAACAGCAATACGATGGAGTGCGTTGCGACCACGAGACCGCGCGATTACGAGACCACGAGACCGTGCGACTAAGAATCCGCGCGAGCCGCTCCCCCCGCGCATGTGCGCGCAGATACAGTCCCCGCGATGTTTCCCGATCATCCTCACCGAGACTCCACGGAGCCGCCCATGACGAGCGTTCCTCAGTCCTTCACGGCCGCGCCGCCGGCCATGCCTGCGGACCTTCCCGCACCGGTCCTCTCCCTCAATGCGGAGACGGTGCTGCGCCGTCGCTACCTGCGCAAGGACGAACATGGCGACCCCATGGAGACGCCCATGGAGCTCTTCTGGCGTGTGGCGGCGCATGTGGCTGCGCAGGAGGCGCGCTATCCTCGAAGCCCGTGGCGGCCGGACGCCTTGGCGCGGGCTTTCTACGAGTGCATGGTGGAAGGTCGGTTCCTGCCCAACTCGCCTACCCTGATGAACGCTGGCGGGCCCCTGGGTCAGCTTGCCGCATGTTTCGTGCTGCCGGTGGAGGATTCCATCGAGGCCATCTTCGACACCCTGAAGCACGCCGCGCTCATCCACAAGTCCGGCGGGGGCACGGGATTCGCCTTCTCCCGGCTGCGGCCGCAGAACAGCCGCGTGGGCACCACGGGGGGGGGTGCTTCGGGGCCGCTCTCCTTCATGCGCATCTTCAACACCGCCACGGAGCAGATCAAGCAAGGCGGGGTGCGCCGCGGCGCGAACATGGGCATTCTGCGGGTGGACCACCCGGACATCCTGGAGTTCATCAAAGCCAAGGAAAAGGAAGGCGAGTTCAACAACTTCAACCTCTCCGTGGCGCTTACCCAGGCGTTCATGGAGCAGGTGGAGCGCGGCGACGCCTACGAGCTGATCGACCCCCGCGACGGCGCCGTGCGCGGCCGTCTCAACGCCAAGGACGTCTTCGACCTGTTGGTGGACAAGGCCTGGGCCAGCGGCGACCCCGGCATCGTCTTCCTGGATCGCATCAACAGGGACAACCCCACCCCCGCCCAAGGCGAAATGGAGGCCACCAACCCCTGCGGCGAACAACCCCTGCTGCCCTACGAAGCCTGCAACCTCGGTTCGTTGAACCTGGCGAAATATGTGCGAAGGACCCCTGAAGGTCCTTGCATGGACGAAGACGCCCTCGCCAGGGACACGGCCCTGGCCGTGCGCTTTCTGGACGACGTCATTGACGCCTCGGTCTATCCGCTGGAACCCATCGAGGCCACGGTGCGCCGCAATCGCAAGATAGGCCTGGGCGTGATGGGCTGGGCCGACGCCCTGTACGAAATGGGCATTCCCTATGACTCCACCATCGCCCTCCAGGCTGCAGAGCGCGTCATGGAGCTCATCCGCACGGCCAGCCGCGCGGCTTCCGCGGAGCTCGCCGCCGAGCGCGGCCCCTTCCCCGCCTATGAAGACAGCGTCTACAAGCAGCGCGGCGAAGGCCCCTACCGCAACGCCACCACCACCACCATCGCGCCCACGGGCACACTCTCCATCCTCGCGGGATGCTCCTCCGGCGTGGAGCCATGCTTCGGCCTCGCCTTCACCCGCACCATTCTGGACAACGAGACCTTCACGGAGGTGAACCCCGTCTTCCAACGCGCGCTGGAACGCGCCATGCCGGACCAGACAGCGCGACAAGCCGTGGTGGATCATGTGGCCACGGCGGGGCGCCTCGCTGAAGGCCTCGACGCGCCGGAAGACCTGCGCGCCGTCTTCCGCACCGCCATGGACATCGCCCCCCGCGCGCACCTCGCCATGCAGGCCGCCTTCCAGCGGCACACGGACAACGCCGTCTCCAAGACCGTGAACCTGCCCAACCACGCCACCCGCGACGACATCCGCGCCATCTACATGGAAGCCTACCACCAAGGCGTGAAAGGCGTCACCGTCTACCGGGACGGCTCCAAGACCGGCCAGGTGCTGTGTACGGGCGAAGGCGGCCAGAAAGCGGTGGAAGAAGCCGCAGCGCGCGGCGTGAGGGTGGTGCGCGACCGCCCGGACGTCTGCTACGGCTTCACCCGCAAAATCAGTACCGGACTGGGCATGCTCTACCTCACCGTCAACGAGGTGGACGACCGACCCTTCGAAGTCTTCGCGACCATCGGGAAATCCGGCCGCTCCGTCACAGCAAAAGCCGAGGCCATCGGCCGGCTCGTCTCGCTGGCGTTGCGCTCGGGCATTCCCGTGGAAGACGTGGTGACCCAGCTGGAAGGCATCGGCGGCGAGCATCCCGTCTTCCGCAAGAAAGGCATGCTCCTCTCCATTCCGGACGCTGTGGCGTGGGTGCTGCGCACGCGCTATATGGACGAGAAAACGCCTCCCCCGCCACAGGCCTCCAGCCTGCTGGACAAGGACGCCTGCCCCGAGTGCGGCGGCGAGATCGCCTACCAGGAAGGCTGCCTCCTCTGCCAGAGCTGCGGCTACACCAAGTGCGGCTGAACCCGCGGCGGGGAGATGAATCCGGAAGCGCAGCTGAGCGCGTGGCGACGCCTGAGGGCGATGATCGACGGCTCGCTTTCGAAGTGGCGGGGACGAACCACGGCGCCTCGACTCGGCAATGCGTCGACATGGTCACCCTCTCCTCACCGGTACGGGAGATCATGCTGAACCCGCGGCGGGGGGATGAATCCGGAAGCGCAGCTGAGCGCGTGGCGACGCCTGAGGGCGGCTGTCACACACGCATGTCCAGCATGGCGCCGGTGGAGCCAGGGACCGCAGGGGCCAGGTGCGCAGCCATGCGCTGGACGTACTCCGTGAGGGGTCGACCCGGCTCGAGGCTTTCCATGTCGGTGAGGTCGCCCTCGGACACGACCATGCCCCTCGATTGCAGCGCCTCCCGGAGCGATTCCAGCAGGGAAGCCGCGTCCGGCGCCTCCTCGCCGGCGTTTCGCTGCGCCAGGTGCTGGAGGGTTTGACGCACGGCCGGGTCCATGCCGTAGGGATCGCCGCCGGTATGCTTGCCGGCGTGCGGCGTCACCGCGAAGAAACTCTCCTGGAAGCCATTGTCGAAGTAGGCGTTCAGAGCGCTGTTGAGCTCGCCGTTGAGGTGGCCCATGAGCGTGTCGCCGGCTGCGAAGCCGAAGTTGCGGTCCACCAGCTTGACGGTCTCCAGCAGCGCGCGGCCCAGGTCCTCCTCGCTGACGTCCTCCTTCCCCAGCTGCCTGCTGACAAGAGCCATGGCTGCCTGCGCGGTTTTGTCGCCGAATTCTTCCCGGATGAAATCCACGGTGTTGCGGAAGGCCTCGCCCAGTCGCGAAGGGTCCGCAGCACCCGCCGTGGCGGCTTGAGGCGCACCCGCCGTGGCGGCTTCGGCCAAAGCCACGGCCTCTGCGTTTTGACGCTGCTGCAGCCGGTCTGTCACCAGCTGCGCGAATCCTTCGCTGGCGTCGGCGTTTTTCCCGCCGTCTACGTGCGCACCCAGGCGCCAACCGCCGCGGTCTTGTCCGAAGACGCCGCTGTTGGCGTGCAAATACTGCGTATGGAATGGCGTGATCTGCATGGTCTCGCTCCTGCCTGAACACTTCATCGGCAGGGGCGGGAGAAGCTTTAGGTCTGCGTCGCTTGCTTCGACACGGACGGACGGCCCCCGACGCTTGCGAAGGGAGGGCCGAGGGAGCGGGTACGGTCGGAAGCGCCGCCCAAAGCGTGGGCTCAGCGCACTCCGGGACGAATCAACACGATGGCCAGGGCGAACATGCCCACGGCCGTGCACGCGCCGCCATAGAAGACGCCGTCCATGCCCCAGCCGGCGTAGAGCGCGCCCATGAGCAGAGGCCCCAGCGTCTGACCCAGGCGCAGCGCCATGCCATTGACGGCCATGAACGCGCCGCGCTGCTCCAGAGGCGCCAGGCTGGTGAGCAGGGACTGGATGGAAGGCATGTTCAACCCCTGCCCGAGGCCCAGCAAGAGGATGGGTAGAAAGAAAGCCGCCACGGACTCCATGTGCGCCATCAACGCGCACGCGGCTGCGTACAGCAGGAAGGCGAATTTCACCATGGCGCGCTCGGAAACGACGCGGGCGAGCCGCCCCAGCTGCGACGCAGCCAACCCGGTCGTGAGCGAGGCCGCAGCGAGAAGCACTCCGATGGCCATGGAGGAGGCGCCGTAGGCCTCGTCCAGGTGCACGGGAAGGTAGGTGAGAAGCGGTCCGTACAACACCAGAAAGGTGGCCGCCGTGGCCAGCAGCAGGCCCAGGGTCTGGGGTTCCCGCACGCCGGTGTAGACCGCCTTGAAATACTCTCGCAGCCCTTGCCGGCCGTTGGGCTCCGGGCTGTCCAGATGTCGCAGCACCAGCCACGCCAGGGGCAACGCCGCCACGGGGAGAAAGAAGGGCGCGCGCCATCCCAGCGAGGCCAGAACGCCGCCCAGCAGAGGATAAGCCGCCACGGCCAGACTCAGCACGCTGGCGTTCAACCCCAAAGCCGCAGCGCGGCGCCGGCCTTCATACAGGTCCCCGATGATGGTGATGTTCAACGCGCCGAGGGCCGCGGCCCCCACCCCCTGGAGAAAGCGCAGCGCGACCAGCCAGCCGAAGCTCGGCGCGAACCCACAGAGGAACCCCGCCACGCCGAAAAGCGCCAGGGAAGGCGCGATGGTGCGCCGCCGACCGTAACGGTCCGCCAGCACGCCCATCACCGGGGTCAGGAACACCCCGGGCACGGTGAACGCCGTGATGACGAGCCCCAGCTGGTGCGGCGAGATGGCGTAGGCGTCCATCACCAAGGGGAGCGCTGGGGTGATGCTGGTCACCCCGAGCACCACCATCAGCGTGACCCCGAAGCAGAGCTGGAGATTGCGGTCCCGGTAGAGCGGTCGGGAAGTCTCGGCGTCGTGGAGTTCGTGGCTTGGGGGATCGATGATGTCAGGCATGGAGCGGTCCTGGCGCTACGGTCGCGCCTTTCTCGATTGGGAGCGTTTCCAGTCGCTGATGCTTGCTGACATGGCGCCGGCGACGCTTCACCCGGTGAGCCACGCGTAGCGCAAGTCCCGCGTCATCTGGTCGATGAGCTTGCGGTGGCCGGCCGGGAAGGCGTACGTCGAAAGCTCCTCGAAGCGCACCCAGCGGCCCTCGTCGGCGGCGCGCAGGGTGGGGGCCGGCATGTCCTCCTGCAACGCAGCCCCCCCCAGGTCGTCTTCGGCGAAACGCAGCAGGTATGCCGAGAGCGTCACCTTGAAGGTGGTGTAACCGTGGCGGATCACCGCGATTTTCTCTTCCACGCGTACGCGCCAGTCCAACTCCTCGGCGAACTCGCGCGTCACGCACTGCTCGGCGGTCTCGTCCGGCTCCTGCCCGCCGCCGGGAAACTCCCAGAGGCCGCCCCAGACCTTGTCCTCGGGCCGACGCTGGATGAAGACGCGGCCTCGGTGGACAAGCACCCCGGTGGACGTGGCCAGGGGCGTGGGGGGCTTGCGCTTGGCGGGCACGGGCCGGTGCTCCACCACGCCGAGGTAGTGCGCCTCGCAGTGTTCGGTCAGGGGGCACGTCATGCAGGCGGGCCGCTTGCCACAGACGAGGGCGCCGAATTCCATGAGCGCCTGGTTGAATTCCCGCGCACGACCGGGCGGGATGAGCGAACGCGCCGTCTCCCAGAAGAATTGCTGCGCTTGGCTGGACTTCACGGGGTCGTCCACATCGAAGAGGCGCGCCAACACGCGTTCCACATTGGCGTCCACCGCGGGTTCATCCAGCTGGAAAGCCTGGCTCAGAATGGCGCCGGCGGTGTAGCGGCCCACGCCGGGCAAAGCGCGCACCACCTCCGGGTCTGCGGGGAACTCGCCATGGTGCTCCTCCACGATGCGCTTGGCTGCAGCGTGCAGGTTGCGCGCGCGGGAGTAGTAGCCAAGGCCCTCCCACGCCTTGAGCACGGCGTCCTCTTCGGCGGCGGCCAAGGCGTTGACATCCGGAAACTGCGTCATGAACCGAACGAAATACGCCACGGCGCGGTCCATCTGGGTCTGCTGGAGCATGATCTCCGAGATCCAGACCTCATAGGGACGATACGCGCCGCGCCAGGGAAGATCACGTTGATGGGCCTCGAACCAGTCGAGCAGGCCCCGCTGCAGGGGCGTGAGGTAGGGGCCGTCCTGGGCGACGGCGCTTTTTCTGGTGCGTGTGCGAGCCATGGGGAATCACCGTAGCCGCGCCAGCGCGCGACGGCAAGCGCCGCGGGCGAGCTGGAGCGGATCGAAGCTGAAGGGAAGGAGCGTCTGCGGGAGGCGGAACCCGCTCAGGTCGAAGTCGTCGGGGGTCAGGCCCGCTGGGCCTGCATGGACGATCTCTTCGGGCCGGGCGCCTGGCAAGCCCCGGCGTCGCGCCTCCGCCCATAAGGGGACAGCCTCCGGCGTGAGCCCCAGCATGGCGCAGACGACGGCGTCCAACGCCACGGCCGATGGGCTTGCTGCGAGGAACCCCGTGGGGCATGGCTCGCCGCGAATGGGGCCGCTGACGTGCATGGCGACCACGCCGTCCATGAGGCTGACCATGGGCGGCAGGGCGAGCATGATCTCCAGCAGCGCCTGTTCGAAACGATGACCGTCCGCGCCGCGTTCGCCATGCAGGCAGTGGAGCACGGGCTTGCGCACGCCCACCGCCGTGCCGAAGCAGTTCTTCACTGCGCCGGTGACGCGCGCCTGCTTGTGAGCCTTCAGCCGGGGCAGGTTGAGCACGGCGTCACTCTCCAAGGCGAGCCGCGCCAGCCCCACCACGACGCCACATGGCAGCTGCGTGCGTACGGGATCTTCGAGGGACCGGGCGCGCAACGCCGGCCCGAGGTCTGCCAGAGCCGCTGTCATGCCGACTTTCTGCGCCACCCGCGCAGCCATGCCGAACGCGGGGGAGTCCGCCACCACGGGCGTGCAGCCGGCGTCGAGCGCCAGCTCCACTGCAGCGCGCACCACCTGGGGATGCGTGCAGGCCAAGCCGTCGCGCTGATCCGCAGAAATGAGGTTCGGCTTCACCAGCACGCGGGACCCTGGCGTCAAGGTCGCCCAGGCGTTCGTCGCTTCCAGCAAATCGGCCACGACGCGACGGATGGTCGGGGGATCGTATTCGCGGGCGCGCGCCAAGGCCACGACGGGCTGTGCGGAACCCTTCGGGCCGTCACTGCCCTTGGCGGGCCCGACGTCTGCAGCCGGGGCGACTGCGGCCGGTGCCTCTGCTTCGCGGGAGGGGCGCCGGCGCTGGGTCATGCCGGGTTTCCTGGGGTACGGTGTCGCATGCCGGCGTATACCCTGCATCGCCGTCGCGCTCAAGGCCTTGGCTCGGCTGCAGGGGTCGGCGGGGGCTTCCATCGCTCCATGAGATGCGTCCGCATCTGGGCGACCATGCGACCATGCGTCTTCGCATCTGGGCCTCGGCTCGTTCACGCGACTATGCGTCGGCAAAGGCCTCCAGTGTGCGCATGAGCAGCCGGCCGTGCTGCTTCTCCTGTTCCGCCAATCGGTTGAACGTGGCCACGGCGTCGTCGAGCTCTCCCGCCGGGACTGTCACCGTGGGGGATTCGCCCGCGTCGGGACCGCGTTCCAAGGCCTGCGCCGCCGCCTTGTAGAGATCGTGGGCGGCGTACTCGATCTCCAGGCCGAGCTCGGCCGCTTCCAACCGGCCGTCTTCTCCGCCGAGGGCGTCTTCCACCCAGGGTTTGAGCTCCGCAGCGCTGCGGCCGCCTTCCATGAGCTCCCCGCCAGCCTGTTCCCAGAGCGCCTCGAAGGGCGGGGGTTCGCCGGTGGTGTGGCCTGGGAGCCGTCGTGCGAGCATGCGGTAGACGGTCTTGGCGTGGGCGAGCTCCATGTCCGCAATCTCGTCCATCAGCGTGCGGAGACGCGCGTTGCCCCGGCGCTCGGCCTGGATGCGCACCTCGTCGTACAGCACGAACGCGGCTTTCTCCAGATCAAGGGCGCGCATGAGCATGGTGGTGAGATCGTGGACGCCGGCGAAGGCGGCGAGTCGGGGGGCGTCCATCACGGCCATGCCCGTCCAGGCGGCCATGCCGCCGTCATACCAGGCGGCGGGGTGGCCGTGTTCCTCGGCCAGGCGTGCGGCGGCCTGCGCCCGCGGCCCGTGCGCGCAGTAGAAGAGCATGGGCTTCTCCGGCGGGGCCGCGGCCAGCGGGGAATCCGGATCGTCGAAGACGTTCTCCAGCGTGGACAGAGGGATGAAGCGCGCGCCGGGGATGTGCCCTTGGACGTACTCCTGGGGTTGGCGCACGTCCACCAGCTCGTAGGCGCCTTCCTTGTGCGCGTCCAGAAACGCGCGGACCTCCCCGGTGCGCAGGGCGCGCATGGCTCAGACCCCCAATCGCGCGACGATGGCGCGGTCGAAAGCGGGGAGGTCCGCCGGAAAGCGGGAGGTGATGTACTGACCATCCTCCACCAGTTCGGCGTCCTCATAATGCGCGCCGGCGGCCTTGAGCTCCTCCGCCACGGACGCGTAGCAGGTCATGCGTTTGCCTTGCACGCCGCCGGCGGTGACGAGCAGCTGGGGGCCGTGGCAGATGGCGGCGATGGGCAGCCCGGCGCTCTGGAAGTCCCGGACGATGTCGATGGCTTCGGGCAGTTCCCGCAGGGCCGCGGGCGCCTTGCCGCCGGGAAGGATGAGCATGCTGTAGCCGCAGCCCCCGGCGTCGGAGATTTCATCCAGGGAGAGATTCGGCGTCACCGTGTACCCGTGCTTGCCGGTGATGTCCGCCTTGGCGGGCGCGGCGAGGTCCACTTGCACGCCCACCTCCTCCAGCCGGTACTTGGGGACGAGGAGTTCGGTGTCTTCGAAGTTGTCGGCGGAAATCATCAGCACTTTCTTCGTCATCGCGGCCATGGGGGGTCTCCTGCAGCTTGTTGGGGTGCGGTCAAGGGTTCAAGACATCCCCTACCATACCATATTTTGTCGCGAGGTGAAGGGCCGCCCCGCCATCTCACCTTGTGGAGCGCCATGGCCGCCCCCCCCGGGTCAGTCCACGCACGGCAGCTCGGCCCAGGCAGTGGTGTAGCGCGGCGACTTGCGCAACTGCCGCATGCGCCACGGTCGTCCCAGGCCTGCGGCCGCATACTGCACCGCGCCCCGGCCATAGCGCGCGTTGGCGCGGTCCAGGGTCTGCATGAGCGCCGCCCGGCGCAGGGCGTCGCCCGGCGGCGGCTCCATCAGCGAGAGCTGACGCTGCCCGGCGGACTCCAGCGCCGTGAGCAGCACCCCGGCTTTCTTGTAGCGATACCCCGGCTTGTAGAGCGCGCGCGCCAGGGCCTGCGCTGCAGCGATGAGCGTCGCCGTGTGAGCCGTGGGCTGAGGCAGAGCCATTTCCCGGCCGGCGGTGTACTGCGGATCGCGGGTGTGGGGATTCGTCATGAGAAAGACGGTGAGCCGGCCCGCCACGCTCCCTTGCGCGCGCAGCTTCTCCGCCGCGCGGGAAATGTACGCCGCCACGGCTTCCTCCAGTTCGTCGCGCCGGGTGACAGCCCGCCCGAAAGACCGCGAACTGCAAATGGCCTGCTTCGCCGGCGGAACGCACTCCAGCTCGATGACAGCGCGGCCCCGCAACTCGAGCACCGTCTCCAACCCCTTGACCGTCATGGTCTTGCGGATGAAGGGGTCCGGCGCAGCGGCAAGCTCCGCAGCAGTACGCACGCCGTTGCGCTCCAGCATGGCGGCGTAGCGGCGACCCACCCCCCAGACATCCTTCGCTGCAGTTTCCGCCAGCAGGCCCCGCCGCGCCACTTCGCCGTCCACTGGTGATGCGGGAGGCAACACGAAGACGCCCGGCGCCGCGACAGACGAGTCCGGAGCCTGAGCCGACGACTTCTTGGCTTTCCGGTTGGCGAGCTTGGCCAGGGTCTTGGTGGGAGCGAGCCCCACGGAAACCGGAATCCCCGTCCAGCGCAGCACCGTGGCGCGCACCGTCGCGGCGAAGTCGCGCCACGCCTCCGGACTGCGCGCAGGCAACGTGTCGAGCTGGAGGAAGGCTTCATCGATGGAGTAGATCTCGATATCCGGCGTGAAACGCGCCAGGGTCTCCATCACCCGACGCGACATGTCCCCGTATAACGCGTAGTTGGAGGAGAAGACCGC
>CAYVWB010000034.1:42216-44506 GCA_964455395.1 uncultured Desulfovibrionaceae bacterium | reverse complement strand
GGAGGAGAAGACCACCACGCCGGCGTCACGGAAGAAACGCTCGCGCTTGAAAGCGGGTTCGCCCATGGCCACGCCCAGGGCCTTGGCCTCGTTGGAGCGCGCGATCACGCACCCGTCGTTGTTCGAAAGCACCACCACAGGCCGCCCTCGCAAGGACGGCGCGAAGACACGTTCGCAGGAGACGTAGAAGTTGTTGCAATCCACCATGGCGAAATACGCCGCGCGGCGGCGCGCGGCGGGGCCCGGAGACGACATGGGCGGGAAAGACGGAGCGCGCATGACGGATTATCTCACTGGCGGATCGGGACAGCGCGGTCAGAGCTTGCGGATCGCGTAGACGACCACGCCCCATACCTCGAACGACTCGTCCTCGGTGACATCCACAGGCGCATACGCCGGGTTGGCGGGCATGAGCCATAACCGACCCCCGCGCTCCGCCAGCCGCTTCACCGTGAACTCGCCGCCGGTCATGGCCACCACGATGCGCCCCGGCGACGGCTCCACGGCGCGGTCCACCACCAGCAGGTCCCCGGAAGAGACGCCGGCGTCGCGCATGGAATCCCCTGCCGCACGCACGAAGAAGGTGGCGGCGGGGTGCTCCACCACCAGCTCGTTGAGGTCCAGGGTCTTGTCGGTGTAGTCCTCCGCCGGGGAAGGAAATCCCGCCGGGACAGCCTCCAGCGCCAAAGGCAACGGCCGACGCGCGCCAGCGCGGAACCAGCGCACCCGGGCGAACGGCGCGGCGGCAGGACGCGGTGGATGGATGCGAATGGATGTGGACATGCGTGGCGATCTTCCTGACAATGCGCCGCATCGCTCCCGATGAGCCGCGGCTTCGTGTAAACAAATCTAACCAGAAATGTTCCGTTGATGCAACACAAAGTTTCGCTGAACGCCACTCGTCAAGGAAACCGCCGTGCGTGATCCTCGCCTGAAAATCCTGCTGGCGGCGGCAGCAGGGCTGCTGGTGTGGCGCGCCGAGCCGGTGGGCCTGGTCGTCTACCTGCTGGCGGTTGGCGCGCTGCTGCTCCGGCTGGAACGCGGCGGCCGGTCGGCGTCGGCTGGCGTGGCGCGACGGGGACTTTCCCGGGCGGCCCTTTTCGCCGGGGGGTGGGCTCTGGCCCGCGGCGGCGTCGCCGTCTGGGAAGGCGGAGAGGACGCAGTGTGGACAGAAGCCGCGCACACGGCCGGCGTGCTGGGCCTCCGACTGCTTGTCCTCATGAGCGTGGGATTCCTGCTCGCGGCGTCGGGTTCCGCTCGGGAGCTGGCACGGGGCGCAGCGGGGTTGCTGCGCCCCGTGCTGGGCGCTGCAGCGTGGCGGCCGGCGCTCTCCCTGGCGTTGATGGTCCACTTCCTGCCTGCCGCCGTGCGTGTGGGCGAACGAACGCGGCTCGCCATGCGCTCACGGCAGGTGGCGGGCGGCGTCTGGACGCGATGGCGACTGACGGCCGCGGCGTGGGTGGTGGGCTTGGCCCGGGAAGCGGACGCCCAGGCCATGGCCGTGACGGCGCGGGGGCTGGATCGTCCCGAAGCGTGGGCGTGGCCGGAACCCTTTCGCTGGCGGGAGTGGGTCGCAGCCGGGGCGGCGGTGCTCGCCATGAGTGGACTGAGCGCGCTGGGGTGAACGCGCAGAGCGCGGGAGAGCGTCTCCGGCGTGGCGCCCTGTCATCGGAAAGCCCCCCTACGCCAGACCCTCGGCGACTTCGTGGAGGCCTGTGGGGTCCAGCAGGGTGACGCGCTTGTTATCCAGAACGATGAAGCCCCGATCCGCAAGGCTGCGCAGAGCGCGGGAGAGCGTCTCCGGTGTGGCGCCCAGCAGAGTGGCGAGGTGGCCCTTGGGCAGGGTCAGCGTCACGGTGAGCGACGTGGCGGCGTCCGCTTCGAGGGCGGCGGCCAGCTCGGCGAAGGTTGCGGCGTCCACGCCGCGTTGCGCCGCGGCCAGCAGCAGCAGGTGGCTCGCCAGACGCGCCGGGGCCTCCTTCAAGGTCAGCGTCTCGATCTTGTTGACGAGGAAGCGCAACCGCTGCGCCATGAGCCCCAGCATGGCCAGCGCGAGTTCGGGGTCTTCCGCAAGCAGAGCGCGCAGCCGGACGCGTTCAATGAAGAGCAGCTCCGAGGCCTCCAGGGTCTGCGCGGCGGCGGGGTAGCGACCTCCCTGGAACACGGCGGCCTCGGCGAAGACCTCGCCCGGTCCCGGCGCGTGGAGGGTGATCTCCTTGCCAGCCGCCGACGCCTGGTAGATGCGCACCCTGCCGCTGAGCACGGCGTAGAACCCCACGGCCTCGGCGCC
>CAYVWB010000034.1:0-42206 GCA_964455395.1 uncultured Desulfovibrionaceae bacterium | reverse complement strand
CAGCGTGGAGGCCGCTTCGGCGAGGCGCGCCAGCAAGGCGGGGTCCAGGTTCCGGAAGAGGTCCACCTTGGTGAGCGCCTGCGCAAGCGCGTGGGCGGTGGCGTCATAAGCGTGGGAATCGTGGGGCGGCATGGGAACGAATACCCCACGTCGGACCGGCCTGCAAGGTGTGCGGACCGGGTGGACAGCGCGTCGGGTCAGCGCGGGGCGTCGTCCACGCCTTCCAGAATCTTGCGCACGACCCAGAGCAGCTCTTCGCGGTGGACGGGCTTGACGAGGTAGTAGCACGCGCCCATGGAGAAACACCGCGCCGCGGCGACGCCTTGCGGGTCGCCATCGATGACGACGAGGGGCGTCTGGTCCCCGGCAGCCTGAAGATGCTGGAGGATGCGCGCAGCCGGGCCGCGCTCGGGATCGGCGATGTCTGCGAGGATGAGGTCGAAACGCACGGCGCGCAGCAACTCCACGGCGGCGGCGGCCTCGCCCACGGCGGTGACGTGGTAGCCGGCGCGCGCGAGGATGGCTTCGAACGTCAGGCGCAGGGGACGTTCCTGATCAACGACGAGGATGGTTTTCTTGGGCATGGGGGGGACCAGCTGCAAGACGGCGACACGGAAAAAATCAATGTAGCTGGTCCAGCGCGAAAAGAAAAGCCGACGCGCTCCGGGAGGGTTCACGAAAGGTTGCGCAAGGCTTCAAAATGATCATGCCCGGACCGGGCGGTTCGGGCATGATCGGGGGGAGGGGGGATGTTGCAATCCAGTCGGTGTCGCCGCTGAACTGAAGTCCCGTGTACGGCGACCACGTGGAGCGGAGATTACCCGAAAGTTACATCGCGGTAAGGAAGAAGCGGGACCCCACGCCACTGCAGCACGCATGCTGCGGTCGCGCCATGACGATACGACTCGCCGCGACGACAGTGTCCGCTCAACGCGCAAGACTCTGGCATTGCGCCCGCTGGACGTTGCAGTTGTTCACGCAGAGGGCGCGGTTGTTCGGCTCCGGGATGGCGTTGCAGGTCACCATGCAGTTGTTGAACTGCACATTGCAGTTCTGGAGGTGTTGACGACGCACATGCTCCCGACGCCGTTGGTATTCCGGCTGACGCGGCGCCTGATCGTAGTGGTAGGTCGGGCTCGGCGGCGCCACATACGTTCCCGTGCGCGGGCACCCCGCAAGAGCCAAGACGCAGGCGAGCAGACAGCAGACGGCCATCACGCCCCGCCAAGGGCGTGCGCCGCGAAGGAAACACAGGGACTGCGCCGCCACATCACGGGCGGCGCCAAAGCGGAAGGGACGACGTGACGGCATGGCGGACTCCTGGGGTATGGGTTGAGGAATTCACAGCATACACCGCCGCGACAGGCTTGTCATGCGCCTGCGGTCATCGCCACGAGGCCGGATCCTCCGGGTGGTCGCATCGTGCCCGGGGGAGCCGGATGTCCGCAACGCTGCGCCCCGCCGCCTGCCTACCGCCTGCCTACTGTCGATGCCGCGGGTCGCCGGTGGGGTTGGCGTAGAGGTCGTTGAGGGTCTGGATGAGCGTCTCGCCGCGCTCCACCACGGCGTCCAGTTCTTTCTCCAGAGCAGGCGTCAAGGCCACTGGCTGGCGTGCGAAGGCGGTGCGCCATGGGCTGGCGTTGCGGGCCAGCGCCCCCAACAGCTTGCGCTGGCGCCGAGCGTCGCCTTCTTCCTTGCGCAGACGCTCCTTGGCGGCGCGCAGGGCGTGGCGACCGGCCAGCCGGTGCAGCCACGCGCCCGCGCCCGCCACCAGCACGAGCAGGACCAGGGGCGCCGCCCAGCCGCTCCACAGCAGGCTCCCCCACCCGGCGGAGGCCACTGCGCTCCACGCCAGCAGCCCTGCCGTTGCAAGCGCCAGCCCCCCGAGATAGAAGCCGTCGCGGTAAAAGAGGCTCTTGCGGTAGTCGTGGTAGAGGGCTTCCACGCGGGGCAGCTCGCGGTCGCGCATTTCCACGGCGATCTTTTTCAACGCGCCGACAATGCGGTAAGCCCGCTCCACACGCACGTGCGCCATGCGATCGTGAATGGCGGCGAGGTCGTGATCCCGCTTGCGTTCGAACCGTTCCCGCAACACAGGGTCGGCGATGGGCGCGGCGCAGTCCGGGTTGTAGGTGCGGTAGAACCGTCCGGCTGTCAGACCGGCTTGCGCCAGCGCGCGCTGCCACGCGCCCACCACTTCCTCGGGGTTGTCTTCCCGGGCTGTCAGGTCGATCTGGTTGAGGATGTAGAGAAACTTCGCTGCGTCCTTGCGGTTCACCGTGCGCCGCACCAGATGCTCCAGGGTGTCGCGCATGGCGCCGGGCTCCGGCCGGCGGGCGTCGAAAAGCACGAGCACCAGATCCGAGAGGTCGATGATGTAGTCGGTGATGCGTAGTGTGGCGGTGCGCTGGGCGTCTGCGTCGAACCCCGGGGAGTCGATGAGGATCATGCCGCGCAGGGTGTCCGAGGGGCACGTCTTCAGCTGGAGATAGGTGTCCACGCGCACGCCCTCGCCGGGAGCCACCTTCTCCAGTTCCCGACTCATCTGATAGAAGGGGAACCGGGGGTCGGCGTCCAACGCGGAGCCGGGCAGCGTGCGCGAAGTCCCGTCAGAAGCGTAGCAGATGACCGTGAAGCGGTCGTCCAGAGCTTGGGTCCCCGTCTCCTGCAAGCCATAGTCCAGATAGTGATTCAGAAAGCTCGACTTCCCGGCGGAGTACGGGCCCAGCACGGCGATGAGCGGCCACCACGCGATGGCGCGCGCGTAGCTCTCCTCTTCGCCCATCAGACCAAGCCGGCGCGAGGCTGCGTCCAGCACCTCCAGCTGCTCCAGCGTCTGCACGAGAACGGGGTTCTCCTGCTGGAGGTGGCGCTTGAGCCGCTCCAGGTCCTTGCGCGCGGTGGGCGCTTCCTTGGCGTGCTTCTCCGCAGCGGCTGCGGCGGCTTCCGCATTGGCCAGTAGAGCGGCCTGCTCCGATGCGGCGCGGGCTTCCTTGGCGCGCAGCAATGCGTCGTCATAGGCCTCCGCCTGGGAGGCCTTGGCCGAGGCGCCGCCAGAGCTCGAGGCCTGGGGGACTTCCGGAGACGCCGCAACCGCGTCCCATTCCCGAGGGTCGCGCTGCGCGCGTTGCGCCAAAGTCTCGACGGCTGCCGGAGCTTCTGCCGAGCCTTCCGCAGACGCGGCTCCTCTGACGACGCCAGATGCAGCAGGGAACGCTGTCCCCGCTGGCCCCGCTGTCGAGGGCGCACTCGCCGAGGTTTCGACGCCGCAGGTGGGCTTGCGCACTTCTTCGGCGTCCGCATCGCGCCCGCCGTCCTGGGCGTCATGGGCGTCCTGGGCGTCCTGGGCGTCCACGTCACCCTCGCGTCCAAGAGCAGAAGACGCGGCGTCAGAACGGTCAACAGCTTCCGTTGACGCGCTCGCCGCAGTTTTTGGAGTTTCCGCGCTCCCCACGTTTTCCGAAGACGCGGGCGCGGGCGCGGGCGCGGAGTGCGCCACACCTTCTGACGGCGGGCAAGCTTCCTCCGACGGCGGAGCCTGTCGCGTTGGCGTCTCGGAAGACGATGCAGGCGGCGCGCACCGGGCGACGCGCGATCGGGCGGGGTCTTCGGCCTTGCGGGTGGCGTCCTCGGCATGGGCCGTGCCGCCCGTCATGCGCTTCAATCGTGACCAGATCGTCATGGGCGTCCCTCCTGGAGGCGCGCAGTACCGCAGATCAGCGTGTGAGACAAGGCCGCCGGTTTCAGCGGCGGCTTCGGCGCCCGTCTCAGCGCGCGCGCACGGTGGCGACCAGCGCGGCGGCCACGTCTTCGATGCTGCGGTGGATGCTGGCGCAGGAGCATTCGAGCATGACATTGACCGCGGAGTTGCACGTGTCCCCGGCGTTGCGAAAGTCCGTGCGCACGCCAAGAATGGGGCCCAGCTTCAAGGCGTGGAAGGCGCCCATCTCGAAAGCCGTGCCATCGTCCACCATCACGCCGTCCAGCAACGCCACCACGATGTTGGACTTGAGCAGATCCTCCATGCAGCGCTCGAAGATGTGGTGCTTGGCGCGAGGGCCCCAGGCGTCTATCTCCTTCTGGGAGAAAAACTCACCCGGCCAGACGATGCGCACCGGGGTTCCCGCCGCAGCGCAGGCGGCCTCCATGGCGGCCTTGGCCTTGCGGTGCCAGTCCTGTTCCCCCTCCGTGAAGAGGGGACCTGCCTGATACACTTGCAACATGGCTAGCTCCTTCGACGACGTTCGAGACGCATGTTCACGAAAGACGCCGCCGTCCGCACGCCGCTGCGCCGGGGCCGAGGGCCACACGCGCCTGCAGCGGGACAGTCAGCGCGAGAGGTCATGGGGATTGCGGGATATGGCGACGCCCGGCCGCTCGGGTCAGCGCGCGGCGTCGCCGAGGCCATAGAAGCAGGCCTGCCCGCCGCCCGGACCGTCCGCCTCCCCGGAGCCCCGCGCCAGAATCAGCACATCCGCGTTCAGCAGGGGTGCGGCGCACTGGTAGCTGAGGCTCTCCACCTCCCCGGCGGGGGCGATGAAAGCGTAGTTGACAACGAACCGGTCGCCTTTGGTCTTGGCGCGCAGCAGATACGTCGGACCGGCGCTCTCCGCGGAACCCGCCAGACGCACCACCACGGGCGCAGCACAGACGCCGCACGCCGCCGCCGCCTCCCCGGCGAGCGCCGGGGCCGGAGTCGCTCGGGGCGGGGTCGACTCGTCCAGACACGGCAGCGAGGGCGCATACGCCGGCCGCCACGCGCAAGATCTCACGAATTCCGGCAGCAGAATCTCCACGGCGCAAGGGGCGCCGGCTTCCAGTTGCTGGCGGCACTGGCTCGCCACGTGCGCCATGATCTGGTGCGAATTTTCATTGAGGGGGAAACAACACGGCGCGGCTTCATCGCCCTCGCCCGAAATGTCGAGGTCGACGCACTGCCGCAGGGACGGCGCCGGCTGACACTGGACGGCGTAGAGCGCGCCTGCATCCTTCCGCGCCGGGGCGGGGGCCTCGGCCAAGCCGCCCTCACCGGAGGACGCAGCGTGGCACGGAGCAGCCGCCACGACGAGGCACAGCGCGCCCAGCATGGTGCACAACACGCCGCGCGCCACGGCGAACCAGATCCGGCGCGCGCTCCGGCTATTCCGAACCTCGGCCCGGGAGCGAAGCGCGCAGCACGCGCAGCCTCTGGTATGGGAAGGACGGTACGTCTTCATGGGCATTCGGCTAGCACATTTTTTTCCGGATGGACAGAGGGCGCCCACGCGGGGACCTGCAGAAGGCGCCTGCATTCGAGCAAGCAGACGCGACGCTTCCGCCTCACATCCGCGGCGGCCCCCAGCGTCATCCCGCTCGTGTCACGGCTGTGTTCGGGACGGTGCGGTGGATTGCGGCATGGCTTGCGGTCCGGCCGCGGCGGCGTCGCCAGCGCGGCGTTTCGCCTCCCGCAACTGTGCGGCGAACCGCTCCAGCTCCACCTGGCGTGCGCCCTGCAGCGTAGGCGTCAACAAAAAAAGTTCCTGCCGCGCCTTGCCTGCCTCGTTCCAGCGCAAGGGGGCCATGGCCCAGGCCATGCGCTGGGCTTCGCGCAGGCGGGCGTTCACCACCGCAGGCGAGGCGTTGGGGGGCAGGTTCAGCCGGCTGGCGAGCATGACGAAGTCGTGGCCCAAGGCGTTCCAGAACTCCACCTCGCCGCGGCCCAAGGTCCGGAACGCCTGGCGCAGGGCCTGTGCTTCCGGCGAGGGATTCTCCTTCCACCAGGAGCCGGGAAAGAGGGCGAGCCGGAAGAGCCTGGCTTCGTCCTCGCTCTGCAGCGTCATGGTCTGCGCCCACAGGGAGGAGCCGAGAATCACCAGGTCCCCTTGCCGCTGGTAATGGAAATGGGGGACCAGCATGCGCGCCTGCGACCAGATATCCGGGATGTAGACAGCTTGCACGCCCGCGGCGGCCGACTCGGGATGCGGCGCGTTGTGCGCCGTGGTCAGCAAGCGCGCCACACTGGCGTCCCAGGCGAGGGGATCCTCGGGGGGGTAGCTCACGCTCGCCTCCACCAGGGCGCTGCGGGCCGAGGCTTCCCGCAGGAAGAGCTCCGCGCGGCGGCGGCCGAAGTCCTCCTCGGGATACATCACCGCGAAATCGTTGAGGTCGAGCGCCTGCGTGGCGGCGTCCAGCAGGGTGGCGACAGGGTCGCGCGGACTGGTGAAGAAGCGCCATGCGTCGCGACCCTCCACCAAGCCGGGGGACTCGGGGAGCTCGGCCATGAAGCTGAAGAAAACGCGGCCTCTGGCTACCGCGGGTGTGGCCAGCGCCGCCGAGAGGACCTCCGGACGCATGGGTCCGCCGACGAGCTGCGCGCGCTCCGGCAGGGCGATATCGCCGCTGCGCCATTCCGGGCTGTTGGTGTCCACCACCAGGAGCTCCATGGTCACGCCTTCGCTGGCGAGCCGCTTGCGAGCGATTTCGGCGCCGTCCTGAATTTTGACGGCGAAGGGGCCGTAAGGTCCTGTCAATGGGAGCAGCAGCAGCGCTGTGGTGTTCGAGGGCGCAGGCGCAGGCGCCGCGGGAGCGACGGCAGGGGCCTGGGCGGTCGCCGCGTCCGGAGACGCCGGCGTGGGCGTCTGCCGCGCGCACCCCGCCGTCAGCGCCAGCAGCAACGCGCACGACAACGCGCACGACAACAGCCCGACGCCGTGGACTCGGCGCGGTGGGCGGTGCAAGCAACTCATGGACATCGTTGACTCTCCTTCCTGTACGAGTACGCCGCGAGGCCACGGATCGGGCTGTTGTCGCGTCACTGGAAATCTTCCTCAATGTACGGTCTTGCTGCAGCCATGGCAAGGTTGAGGACCGGGTCGGTCGGTGCGAGCGCGCCTTGATTCCCCGCCATGGACGCTCACGGTTGAGGAGACGCCCCGATAAATCGCATACCCTGTTGTACAAGAGAAAATATTCCTGTAGTCTTGATACACCATACCTCCGCACTCCAGACGCCGACTCTATGGCCGTCGCATAACCGTGCGGAGAACGGAGGCTCTCTCATGGTCGTCACATTCCCCCCCGCCCTCGCCGGTCTTGCCGCGAATTCGCCCCACGTGTCGAACGCGCAGTCTCATACGCCCGACTCCACTGTCGCTCCGGCCGCCCGGGGGAACGTCGCGAGGCGTGGATGCGCGCACGGTCGTCTTGTCCTGGCCATGGCGCTTCTGGCGCTCATGACGCTCGCGGGGTGCGCGCAGAAAAGCACGGCGCCTTCCGACATGAATCGAGCCGAAGGCGAGGTCGCCGCCGCTCCGACGCACATGGCGGCGACCTCGCCCGGCGACCGCCTCGATACGGACGGCGACGGCGTCGTCGACCTGGAGGACCGCTGCCCGGCGACCACGACCGGCCTCGCCACGGACGACCACGGCTGCCCCGTGCCCATCAGCCT
The DNA here is from genome assembly GCA_964455395.1 of uncultured Desulfovibrionaceae bacterium. Classification (GTDB taxonomy): domain Bacteria; phylum Desulfobacterota; class Desulfovibrionia; order Desulfovibrionales; family Desulfovibrionaceae; genus CAYVWB01. The sequence continues at coordinate 34,777 of CAYVWB010000034.1, read as the reverse complement.
TGCCCTGCGGGTGCCGACGACCCCCAGCCTCCAGACGCGCGCTTCAGCCAAGCCTGCGCTCTCCGCCGCCGCTGCGGACACTCTGGCCCGCCTGGGCGACTTCCTCCGCGAGAATCCCACCGCCCGCGCCGAGTTGACGGGGCACACCAGCAACGACCTCGCCGAGAGCGCCGCCAGCCGCCTTTCCCGGGAGCACGCCGAAGCCATGCGACGCATTCTTCTGAGCGATCATGGCGTCGCCCCCGAACGGGTCGTCACCAATGGCCGCGGTGGGGCCGAGCCCCTCGTCTCCAACGCTTCCCCGAGGGGGCGCGCCCGCAACTGGCGCGTGGAAGCCCATGTGACGGGCCATTACGGCAAACCCCACGTCGCCCGAGTGTTGGCGATGTCGACGCCCCCCGCTCAACAGCCGACGCAACAGCCGACGCAAAGACCCGCGGAACCCGCTGCAGGGGCCCGGCTTGCCGAGGCGGAGTCCCCTGCAACGACCGCCCACGGGACGACGCATGGTGTGGCGACGCCCACCGCGCCCGAGACTCCCGGCGCAGCCGTCGCCGCGCAGGATGCGAGTCGCCGCGCCGTGGCGCCCGCCTCGGCCAAGACGTCCGTGGAAGGCGCACAAGCCGTCGCCGTGCGGTTCGACACCGCCAGCGATACGCCAGGCCTGGCCGCCCGCGAGGCGCTGCAGCCCCTCGTGCGCCAGATGGTGAACAACCCCCGGGCCATTCTGCTGATCACCGGACACACCGACGCCGCCGGCGATGCCCGGACGAATCTCGAACTCTCCCAACGCCGTGCGGAAGCCATCCGGGACGCGCTCGTCGAAGCGGGCGCGACGCCCTCCCGCATGACCATCGTCGCCCGTGGCGAAGCCGCTCCGGTGGCGGAGAACGACTCCATCGAAGGCCGCGGGCGCAACCGTCGCGTGGAAGTCTCCCTGTGGCCGGAAGGTGTTGCGCCTCAATGGGCGACCGCCGCCCCCAGTGTCGCCGAACGACTCCGCGCCGCCGCGATGGAAGCTCCGCAGCCCCCCGAGACGCCTCGCCAGCCTCAGGTCCGGCGCACGGCCTCGCGTCATGCAGCGCCAGTGGCTCCCCCCGCGATGTCGCGCATCGCCGCCAACTTCTCACCGAAATCCGACCGGGACGCATCAATCCACGAGGCGGGCGCTCTGCCCCGCCGGCACGAGTCCGGTTCCAGTGTGATGGACGTGGAGAGCCCGCCACACACGACTCTTTCGAGAAAGCCCGCCAAACCCCTCATTGCCGGAGTTGATTCCTTCGTCCGCGCGGGAACGGCCCGGAACGACGCCGTCGCCCACCGGACGAACGCGCCTCTGGTCGGCTAGCGCGACCAGGAGCGTTCAGCGCGTCCTGGCCGACTGGGCCGACTGGGCCGGCCGGGCCGGCCGGGCCGGCCGGGCCCACGGGAAAGCGCGCCGACAACGCGTCAGCGCCTGTCGGAAACGGTCAGGAAAGCGAATGGCCGGCAGTTCACGCGGTCAGCAGGATCAGCCACACACGCCCCATAGGCCGCGTGGACCGACAGGCTCCGGCATGGCCCGAGTCCTCATGACGAACGTATACCTGCCGGGGATGCCGCCTCTGGTCGGCTAGCGCGACCAGGAGCGTTCAGCGCGTCCTGGCCGACCGGGCCGACCGGGCTCACGGGAAAGCGCGCCGACAACGCGTTCAGCGCCTGTCGGAAACGGTCAGGAAAGCGAATGGCCGGCGACGAGTTGGCCGCATGCCGCGGCGATGTCCTGTCCCTTGGATTTGCGCAGCATGGCGGTGAAGTCCTTGGCGCGGAGGATGTCCTGGAAAGCGGTCACGGCTTCGGTCGTGGGCGCGGTGAAGGGCGCGTCCCCAGTCATGAAGGACGGGTTGTAGGCGATGAGGTTCAGCTTGGGCCGGGAGCCGCGGAAGTTGGAAAGCAGTCGCGCCAGCTCCCTGGCGTGCGCAGGCTGGTCGTTCACGCCGCCCAGCAGGACGTATTCGAAGGTGATGCGCTGCCGCGGCCGCAGGGGGTAGTCCTGGCACGCCTCCATGAGCCGGGACAGCGGCAAGGCCTTTGCCGCGCGGGGCATCAGCTCCTGTCGGAGCGCCTGGGTGGGCGCGTGCAGGGAGACGGCCAGGGAGGCCAGTCCGGTTTCGCCCAGCCGCTGCATGGCCTCGCCGGGGACGCCCACGGTGGAGACGGTGATGCGCCGCGGGGAGTGGTCCAAACCCAGGGGATGCGTGACGAGCTCCAGGGAGGCGAGGGTGTGCGCCAGGTTGTTGAGGGGTTCGCCCATGCCCATGTAGACGAGGTTGCGCAAGGGCAAGGGGGCGGCTCCCCCGCCGGAGGCGGCGCGGACGATGCGCTCGTCGCGTGTCTCGGCCAGAAAGCGGCGCGCGGCAAGGACCTGCCCCGCGATCTCCCCACCCGTCATGTGCCGGGTGAAGCCGAGCGTTCCCGTGGCGCAGAAGCGACACCCCATGGCGCACCCCACCTGGGTGGAGCAGCACAGGGTGTAGTGGTCCTTTTCCGGGATGAGCACGGCTTCCACGCGGGCGTCATCAGCCAGGCTCAGCAGCAGTTTGACTGTCCCGTCGGCTGCGATGGCGTCGTGGACGACCCTCGGGGCGTGAATGGTCGCTGCTTCTGCCAGGGCGGCGCGCAGGCCCTTGGCGAGGTTGGTCATGGCGTCGAAATCCCGGGCGTCCTTGGCCCAGAGCCATTGGAAAAGCTGCTTGGCGCGGAAAGGCTTTTCGCCGAGGTCCCGGAACAACGTCTCCAGTGCCGGCAAGGTCAGCTCCAGCAGGTTGGGTGGATGGGGTGTCGCCATGGTCCGTTCCGATTTGTCCGGGAGCGGGTGATGCTCGCTTGCGGTCTGCCCCTGCTCTGCCCCTGTTCTGCGGCATGTTCTGCGGCATGTTCTGCGGCATGTTCTGCGCCGCGGTCTGCGAGGGAGCGCGTGGGGTGGGAGCCGTCCCGAGGCTCTTTCGCGCTGCGCCCATGCGCGAGTCGCCCTCCCGGCGCTCCCCCGGGCCGGGGGCTGCATCGCCCCTTCACGGGCCTGCTGCTGCCGGAGCAAGGCGCTGAGCCCCCTCCCAGAAGCGGTCCACGGGGAGTCCGTTTGCGGCGGTGCGCTGCCCGTCCGGCTTCCACGAAGAGCGCGGGGCTTTGCCTTGGGTCGTCGCCTCGCGCAACTGGCGGCGACTCGCCATTCTAAACGGTTCCTAATGCAGCGAGCCGGCTTGCTCCTTGGCGTATTGCATGACGAACTGCACGGCTTCGGGGACGCTGCCCACATCACCGGCGATCTGCGCCTGGAGCAAGGCTTGGCGGATGCGGCCCACCATGGGTCCGGGCCGGATGCTGGCGAAGTCCATGATCTCGTTGCCGTTGAGCAGAGGCTCCAGCATTTCCTCGGGCACCTCGGTGCGTTCCAGCTGCTTCAGATTGTGGTTGAAGGCGGCGTAGTTGCCGGTGGAGGCCTTGATGGCCGCGCGGGCCATCTCGATGAGTCGGGGGTATTCGTCCAACGCCTTGAAGCGGCGGATGCCCCGGTCGTTGAGCATGATCTGGAAGCGATCGTGGTAGCGCACCAGATGGCAGATGAGGTCGGTATCCTGCGGATCCAGCCCCAGCCGCTTGAGAATCTTGCGGGAAAGCTTGGAGCCCACGCGCGGGTACTGGTTGAACCGCCACTGGTCTTGGAAGCGCTCCGCCGTGTAGAGCTTGCCCACCTCGTGGAGCATGCACGCCATGACGCCGTACCAGTCGTAGGGCAGTTCCTCGGGGTAGACGCGCATGGTCTCCAGGGTGTGGTCCAGAACGGTGACTTTCCTGCCCTCTTCCTCCCTGAGCACGAGCTTCTTCAACGCAGCCACTTCGGGCGCGAGGTGGTGCAAGAGCATGGTGGCGTCCAGCAGCCGTATGAACTGGTGGAGGTTCTCGGCTTCCACCTGGCGCCATTCGTCCATGATCTCGGAGGTGGGCAGATAGCTGAGGATGCGCTTGTGGTTGCGGATGATGGCGATCCAGGAGTTCGCTTCGATGGGCAGATGGAAGTTCGCCGAATAGCGCATGGTCCGGAAGGCGAGGATGTAGTTGCGGCGCAATGTCTCGTCCGGGACGCCCCGCAGCTTGATTTCCCCCACGGCCAGGTCCTCGAACCCCTCGTAGGGGTCCGCAGCCCGCGGGAGGTAGGGACATGCGAGGTTCAACGTCTCCACGCCGCCGCCTTCCAGAAGGCGGTGGGTCATGCGCGCCACGGTGTATTCCGGGTGCGACCCCTCCACCATGTCCGCCGGGTAGAAGATGAACCGCAAGGGCGGTTCGTCATCGCCGCCGGGCTCCACCACGGAAGCCAGGGAGAACCCCTCGCCCTCGTCGGGCTCGGCTGTGGGGAAGAGTCTGGAGAGCTCCTCGTACGTGAGGTCCGTGGCGAGGTCTATCTCCATGACGGCGGCCTGCTCCAGCTGCTCCTGCTGCAGCCGCGCGTTGATGACGTAGGCTTCGTAGCCGTTGCGCGCGATGACGCCGATGAGCGCGTCGGCGCGTTCGAAAGGTTCTGCCATGCCATGGCCCTCCTGGGAGTGATGGCGTGTGAAGTCAGTCACAAATCCGACGCCGCATGATGGCGGAAGGGTGGGGCGTGGTCAAGACTGCGCCGCCTTGAAATACTCGCCGGAGCCCGCATGGAGTTCCGACGCCGCTTCGACAGCGGCGCACTTGCGCCAGCTCCCAACGCGAACAGGCGCTCGATAGGCGGCGCCGTCGGCTACTCCAGACCGCCAGCGCGGCGGAAATGCTCGCGGCACTCCTTCCGGGTGCGCTCCAGCACTGCACGCAGGTATTCGATATTCTTGATGATGGATGTCTGATACGGGTCGACGGCGGCGCCGAAGCGACGCGCGAAGTGCAGGGGCATCCACCGTTGCGCGTGCTCCATGTCCTCGGCGAGGCGGGTCTTCACGGTGTTTTCATAGAAGGACTCGGTCTGCTCCAGCAAGGTGAGTTCGGAAGCGTACCCGCCCACGCCAGCTTCCTCGAATTCGCGGTAGAGGAGAAAGAGCTTCTCCAGGTAAGCGCGGTCCGCCATCTGCGCCAGCAAGTCCGCGGAACCCAAGGCCTGGGCTTGGCGTTTCACCGCCACGTTACGGAAAGGGATTTCCTGGACGCGCTGGCCCATGTCCGTGGCTTCGATCATGGCGCCGCCGTCCTGACGTTCCTGCGCAGTGAAGCCGTGGCGCTTGAGCACGTCGTCCATGAGGCGGATGGAGCGGACTTCGTGGGTGATGGTGTACTTGGCGCCGGTGCCGGTGTGGTCTTCCGAGGTCTGCAGATAGCCGCTGTCGTGAAACAGCGCTGCAGCCAGGGTCGTGAGCGCGAGTCGGGCGTCGGGGCGTTCGGCTGCGCCGGAGGAGTCGGGATCCGCGTCCAATTCCTCCAGAAAGCCCTGCGCGAGTCGCGCCGTGGCGAGCACCACGGAGAGGGTGTGATCCAGATCGTGGTACCGGGTGGTGGAGCGCCGGTAGCCGGGGAACTCCCCGCGAAACAGTCGCACCACGTCGTCGAACACGTCCCGGAACACGGCGAGGTCCGGTTGCGGCTCCATGAGCGCGGAGACCATGGCGATCTCTTCCCACATCACTTCCGGGCGGGGGGAGATGATAAGCGACTCGGGGGCGTCCCAGGTGTATTGGTAAGACTTGTGCATGGCGTGGGTGCAAGGGTTGCCGTGGCGCGCGACTGCAGTGTAGAACGACTCGCCCGCAGGAGCAAGGCCGCAGGGCGCCATTGTGTCGGTGGGTTGACAACATTGGCGCGAACCCGGGACGCGACAGCGATGGCCCGGAGACGAGCCCGGGGAGCAAGCCCGGGGGAGCGAGCCCGGGGAGCAAGCCCGGGGGACGCCGGGCCTGTTGTCCTTGCGCCGCGCCCGTGCTAAGGGGGCCGGACTGCCGGCGACGCCGCCGTGCAAGCGCGTGTCGCCAGCGCTCCGCAACCACCCGCGCGGCGGCGCATGGACGGTCCCCCGTGCGCCGCCGCCCGCCAAACCCCGCTCCCCAGCCGCCACCTTATGTCAAAGGCCTGGATCCGCGCCAAACAGAACGAGTTCGCCCGCGACGTGTTGCGGGATTTCTGCCTCTCCCGCCGCGCGCTGGAGCAGTGCTTCACTGCGTACGAAACCACCGGCCGCATGGGCTTCGAGGAATTGCGCGAGCTCGCCGGCCTGGAGATGAACAAAGGCCTGCTCTGGCGACTGAAAGACACGGCGCACCTCCTCTTCCGACCGTGGGAAGGGGGCGGCCCCGCGCCGGAAGAGCAGCTCCCCGGCGCCAAAACCGACGACGGGCTCATGGGTCGCTTTCTGGACTGGGCGCTGGGCTACATCTTCCACGAGACGGTGAAGCTCAAGGAGGATGTGCACCAGCTGGAGCACTACGTCCCCTGGTTCACGGAACTGGTCGATGCGCCGCTGAACCCGGCCCAGCGCGCGCAGATGGAGCGGCTCATGGTCGTCCAGGAGCAGACGCTGGAGTCCATCAGCCGGGAGATGCGCCGCATCCGTTATATCGCCTCGGAATGTCTGGAGCTCTTCCCGGCTTGCTACGGCCGTTTCGCTGCAAGCCCGCTGCTCGCCCGCTTTCTCTACGCGCACCGCACCCTGGTGCAGGAGACGTTCGGGGACCGCTACGCAGCGCTCATCGCCGGCGTTTACGGCGACGCGCCGGAGACGCTTTCCCTGCTCGCGGCGCGCAGTCTGCGTGAAGGCGGCTGGGTGGACCACGCCGCCGCGGCGCTCGCCGAAGCGCACAGCCTGAACCCCCACTGCGCGGACCTGGCTGCAGAGACCGAGCTGCTGGAAGGCGTGCGCCGGCTGCAACGGAGAACCTGACCGTGTCGGCGCAGCCCCCCGGGAACACGACGCCTGAACCGCCCCGAACCGGGGCTCGCCAAGCGCAGGCCGCTGACGAGACGCTCCTCGCCACGAACAGCGTCGACCCGATCGCCCACGCGCGCCATTCGAATGCGGGCAAGCCCCGCGTTCCTTCGCCGGAACCGGACTATCTCCGCGGCGTCTACCCCGTCGGCAAGGTGGCGCGCATCCCCTTCGAAGGCCTCGATGAACCCCTCACCCCGGCTGCGCAACCCTATATCATCGACTCCACCTTCCGCGACGGCCAGCAGGCCAGTCCCCCCTACCGCGTGGAGACAGTGGTGCGACTGTACACGCTGCTGCATCGTCTCGGCGGTGGTTCGGGCCTCATCCGCGGCTGCGAATTCTTTCTCTATACGGAACGCGACCGCCGCGCCGTGGAGGCGTGTCGGGCGTTGGGCTACGCCTTTCCCAAGCCGCTGGCCTGGATCCGCGCGCATCCGGACGACCTCGCATTGGCGCAAGCCATGGACTTCGACGAGGCGTGCTTGCTCCTTTCCGTCTCGGACTACCACATCCATCGCAAGCTGGGGCTGGACCGCGCGCGCTATACGGCGCAGACGCTGGCTTTGGCGGAAGCCGCCCTCGCTGCAGGGATGACGCCACGGTTCCATCTGGAGGACGTGACCCGCGCGGACCTGGGCTTCTGTCTGGAGCTGACGCGGGCCCTGGAGGCGCTCTGCGCCTCCGCGGGGGTGGCTGCAGTCTTCCGCCTGTGCGATACGCTGGGCCTTGCCGTGCCCTATCCCGGCGCAGCACTGCCGCGGTCCACGGCGCGGCTGGTCAGCGCGTTCATCCACGAAGGCGGCGTGCCAGGGGCGCGGCTTGAATTCCATGGACATAATGACTTGCACAAGGCCTTGGCCAACACCGTGACAGCGTGGCTGGCCGGCGCCGCTGGCGCCAGCGGCACCTTGCTGGGGTTCGGCGAACGCACGGGCAACGCTCCGGTGGAGGCCTTGGCGGTGGAGCATGTCTCCTTGACGGGACGCGACGACGATGTGGACCTGACCGCCGCGCCGGAAATAGCCCGCGTCTTCGAAGAGGAGCTGGGTCTGGCGGCGCCGGCGAACTATCCCCTGGTGGGGCGCGATGCAACGGCCACAGCCGCCGGCATCCACGTCCATGGCGCCGCGCGCGATCCGGAAGTCTACGCCGCCTTCGACTTTGCGCGGCTGCTCAACCGACCGACCAAAGTCTTTCTGACAGACCGCTCCGGACTCTCCGGCGTGGCTTACTGGGTGAACGAACGCTTCGACCTGCAGGGAGAAGCTGCGGTGGACAAACGCGATCCCGGCGTGGCCGCCATGCACAAGGAAGTGCTCGCAGCCTATGGCGAGGGGGGCCGCGAACGTCTGAACGACGAGGAGCTCACCGCCATGGCCCGCCGGCACATCCCCGCCGCACGACGCAACGACGCCAAGGAGACGTGATGCGAGACGACGCCCCCACACCCCACCCCACGCACAGAACGCGCCGAGGCTTCGTCCTCACACTGCTGCTGCTCTTCCTGGTCGGCTTGCTGCTCGGCGGCTGCGGCGGCCGCACGGAGGTGGATACGCCCTCCCCCCGGAAATACTCCAAAGCCACCCAGCGGCCCTACACCATCAAAGGCAAGACCTATAAACCGATCCCTTCCGCGGAAGGTTTCGTGGAAGAAGGCCTCGCGTCCTGGTATGGCCACCCCTTCCACGGCCGCAAGACCGCCAGCGGCGACGTCTACGACATGGACAAGATGACGGCTGCGCACAAGATTCTGCCCATGGGTACAGTGGTGCGCGTGGAGGATCTGAGCACAGGCGCAAGCGTGGATGTGCTGGTGAACGACCGCGGGCCCTTCGTGCGGGCCCGCGTCATCGATCTTTCACGAGAAGCGGCGCGCCGGCTGGGGATGATCGAACGGGGGACAGCGCGCGTGCGGGTGACGGCGCTGACCGCCGTGCCCCGGGACGAGCGCGGCGACATCGTGGGGCGTTTCTACGTGCAGGTGGGCTCCTTCACGGTGGAGCGCAACGCGCGGCGGCTGCAAGCCGCCATCAGCCGACGCCACCAAGGCAGCCGCATCCAGCGCGCCGTGGTGGGCGGCATGACCTTCTGGCGGGTGCAAGCCGGCGTATTCGGTTCGCTCGCTGAAGCCCGCCGTCAGCAAGGCGCGTTGGAAACCGTCTATCCGGACTGCTTCGTCATTGCTGATTGAGCTCGGAGCGGAACTTGCGGGAGAGCCGGAACACCACCACTTTGCGGGGCGGCAGCGTGATCGTCTCGTCCGTCTGAGGGTTGCGGCCTTTGCGGGCTTTCTTGTCGTACGCTTCGAATTTGCCGAATCCGGAGATCAAGAGCGCGTGGTCTTTCTTGATGGCTTGCTTCATGATCTGCAGCAGCGATTCCACTACGGCTTTCACCTCGGCGCGGTTGCGCTGGGTTTTCTCGTAGATGGCGTCAACGATGTCGGCTTTGGTCAAAGTCTTCGGGCTCATGGGCGTTCTCCATGCGCGACGCTGAATCAGCTGGCCGCGCCAGCCGGGTTGACACGGGACCGCACGGCCTGGGCCATGTCCGCCATGGCCTGGTCGTTGGGGTAGGGTTTCTGCCCCCACAAGGAGAGGCCGTCGTCTTCATGCCGGGGGATGACATGGAAATGCACGTGCGGCACGAGCTGGCCCGCGGCGGTGTGGGTGTTCACGCCGGTGTTGAAGCCCTGCGCTTCCACGGCGGCCATCACACCTGCAGCCACGCGCTGCACCGCCAGCAGCAGCGGCTCGGCCAACTCGGCCGGCGTCTCCAGCAGCGTGGGGTGGTGCGCTTTCGGGATGACCAGCGCGTGGCCCGGCTTCACCGGGTTGATGTCGAGAAAAGCCATGGTGGCGTCGTCCTCGTATACGCGGTGGCAAGGGATCTCGCCAGCCACGATCTTGCAGAAGAGACAATCGGGATCACGTTGCATAACGTTTCCATCCTACTCCAGATTCACGGCTTTTGCACGTCTATCATGCAAAAAAATTCATCGCGCGGGCAACCCCGTTCCCAAGAGCGCTCCGGCGCGCTGCAAGAACTCCCCCACAGGGTCGCTTGCCCTGGGGCCCGACTGCAGCCTGCGGCCCAGCCGAAGTCAACATGACCCCTCACTGCGCAAGCCCACGGGGAAGACCACACCAAAAGCTGTTACCTGCTGACATAACTGCATCTTTTGAAAACATCAAGTCTACGGGCCAAAAAAGCTCCGCAACGGACTGAAACCATACGCCTTCTCTGGAGACGCACGGAGACGGCGCCAACCTCGCGAGTGAATAGCATAGACTTAATTCCGCCATATTTCAATGGATATTCACGAAACTTCCGCACATCGCCAGGATCACGCCAGGACGAACTTACAGTTCGTCCATCCCGAACCTGCGCCACACCCACAGACACACCGCATCTGGCCTGTCTTCATCCCTTATGTCGGCTGTACACAACGTTGCGTCTTCTGCGCGCAGCACCTGCAGACCGGTCGACCAGCCCTCGACCCCATACGCACGCGCTTGCGCCTCCAGCGAGACCTCCAACGCGTCGCTGCAGCCATGGCCGAGGCCGTGCGCCGCGGCCGCGGGCCTTGCGAAGTCGGCTTCTTCGGCGGCGCCTTCACCGCCGCGCCTTCCGAGCTGCGCCAGCTCTGCCTCGATTTCGTGACGACTTCCAAACAACAGGGCCTGCTCGCCCGCGCGCGGTGCTCCACCCGCCCGGACGCCGTCCCCCCCGACGTCCTGCAAGCGCTGCGGGCGGCGGGGATGGACATGGTGGAGCTCGGCATCCAGTCATTCAATGATGCGAGCCTGCGCGCTTCCGGCAGGGGGTGCGACAGCGCCGCGGCCTTCGCTGCTTGCGAGGCCGTGGCCGACGCCGACCTCGCGCTGGGGGTGCAGCTGCTGCCGGGCCTCCCCGGCGGTTCGCCGGAATCGTTCCTCCAGGACGTGCGGACCACGGCGGCGTTGGCGCGACGGTTCGGCGCACAAAGGCTTCAGGCGGCGCGGCTCTATCCTTGTCAGGTGGTGGAGGGCTCACTGCTGGCGTCACGGTTCGCGCGAGGTGAATATGCGCCATGGCCCCTCGGCGAGACCATCGAACGGCTGGCCGAGGCGTGTCTTCTGCTCTGGCGGGAGGGGGTGCGCGTCATTCGCATGGGCCTCGCGCCGGAGCCCGCGCTGGAGGCGGCCATCCTTGCAGGGCCGCGGCACCCCGCGCTGGGCCAGCGCGTGCGCAGTCTGGCGCTGCTGCGTCACGCCGCGGCGCGCCTCGCGGCGTTGCCTCCCGGGACTCGCCTGGAGACGTTGTGGATTCCACGCCGCTGTCAGGGTGAAATCCTCGGCTGGCGGCGGGAGCTCGCCGACGCATGGACGGCTTTGGGCGCGCCGCCCCGCATCATGCGATTTCACGAAGGCGAGGTTTTCATCGCTTCGCTCGCCGCACCGTCCGTCAACGAGTAGCAATTGTTTCCGATATCTTCTGGTGCGCTGTTCCTGGAAACGGAGCGCTCGCCGCCGCCAGCGCTGCGTTTGGACTTGTCTCACGCTGTTCGTTTTCCCTCCTCATGTAGGGCTGTGCGAACTGGAAGGAGCATGCGGGAGATGGGTGGACCGCCTGCTGCGGGGACCCTTCGTATCACCCCTCTTGTCACTCTGCCGGCGAGGTCGTAAGAAAGTTTCATGCGTATTCTGTGCTGCAACGACTTCCGACTGGCGGCCGACCTGCGGGCCCTCGGCGCACAAGTGCTCACCGTGGGACGCGCCGGCAGCCAGGCCGAGATCCAGCTCGACAAGCCGCTCTTTCACAGAGGTCTCCGCGAGTTGTTCCAGACCAGCGCGTTTCAGCCGGACGCCATCTTGTGGATGGACAACGGCGACCTCCCCCTGCTCTTCGGTCTGGAGGCCTTGGAGGTTCCCACCGTGGCCTACATGGTGGACGACTACTGCAACCCGTGGCACGCCCCCTACAGCGCCGCCTTCGACGTGGTCTTTACGGCGCAACGGGATTACGTCGCGCTCTTCGACGCCGAAAATCTGCCCCGCCCCATGCCGCACGCCGTCCGGTGGGCGCCGCTCTTCTGCGATCACACGAAGGACGTCCCCCCCCATCACGAGCATGAGGGCGACTTCCACGCCGCCGCCCCGCGGGACATCCCGGTCAGCTTCGTGGGCACCTTGCAACCGCGCAACATCCCCCACCGGCTGCCGTTTCTGGAAGCGTTCCGCCGCCGCTGCCCTCTGGTGATGCGGCAAGGCGCGTATCAACCGGTGTTCCAACGCAGCCGGCTCGTGCTGAACCAATCCGCCATCGGCGAACTGAATTTCCGCGTCTTCGAGGCCATGGGCTGCGGCGCGGCGCTCCTCACCGAGGATACGGACAATGGCTTGCGCGAGCTTTTTCGTATCGGGGAGGAGGCGCCTCACCCCTATCCCCGCGGCGACGCCGCAGCGGCCGCAGCCGCCGCCCTGGCCTTGCTGGCCGCGCCGGAGCGCTTGGCCGCCATGGCCGCAGCCGGGTGCGCGCGGGTGCGCAGCGAGCATACCTCCCGAGTGCGCGCGCAGATGGTGCTGGACGCCATTGCGGAAACCCGCGCCCACCACGCCCCTGCGGCGCGGCTCGCCGCCCTCCCCCGCTGCGTCACCGGCGTGGCCACCGCCGCGGCCATGGTCGCCGCCGAGCTGACCGACCCGGACCACCTCAAGACGCGCCGCACCTACGCCAACATCGGGCGAGCCTATGCCGCTCGGTGGGACGCTCTTTGAACCACGGCCAGACGGGCCACATGGGCCACATGGGCCAGACGGGCCACATGGGCCAGACGGGCCAGACGGGCAGGACGGAAGGGACGGGCCGCACCGCCTGGTTTCGCCGCCTCTTCCTGACGGGGTGCAGGCCTCGCTCTCGACATCGGCCTTCCGCTGTCGGGCGGCCCTGTCACCTGTCCTCCCGAAAATGTTTGCGATAAAGACCACGGAACTGGTCGTAACTGAGGCCCAGCAACGCGGCGGCCCGGCGCTGGTTCCCTTGCGTGGCGCGGAGAGCCCGGGCCAGAGCTTCGCGCTCGTAGACCCGCAAGGCGTGGCGCAAGTCCATGGGGAGCGACTCCGGACCGGCGGGGACGAGCCGGCCCTCGGCAGGGCGCTCCGGCGGCTTGTCCATGTGCTCGGGTCCCTGCAAGGATCCCTCGGCGTCATCAGCCGTGTTCGACCAAGCCGTCGTCATTTCACGCTGCAGGTCAGACGCCTCCCCTTCCACATGAGGCGGCGCCACGGACGCCTTGGCGCGGTAGGGAGACGCGAAGGGGTCCAGCACCACGTCCTCGGGACGGATGCGTCCTCCCTCACACCGGGCCGCAGCGCGCTCCACCACATTCTTCAGTTCGCGGACGTTGCCCGGCCAATGGTGCGCGACGAGCTTGGCCAGCGCAGCGTCCTCGAACGGCGCGGGCGGCGTTTCCCAGCCCAGCTCGGTGTACATTCCCGCAGCGAAACGCGCCGCCAGCAAGGGGATGTCCTCCTCCCGCGCGCGCAGCGGCGGCAGGGTCAGCACCTCGAAGCTCAGTCTGTCCAACAGGTCGGGCTTGAACCGGCCGGCGCGAGCCATGGCTGGGAGGTCGCGATTCGTGGCGGCGATGATGCGTGTATCCACCGTGGTGACTCCGGAAGCCCCAAGCCGCTGGAACCCCCCGTATTCCGTCGCGCGCAGGATCTTCTGCTGCAAAGGCATGGGCATGGAGGCCAGCTCGTCCAGAAAGAGGGAGCCCCGGTCCGCGGCTTCGAAGCGACCCATTCGACGCGTCACGGCCCCCGTGAAGGCCCCGGCCTCATGGCCGAAGAGCTCCGATTCCATGAGCGAAGGGGCGAGGGCGCCGCAGTCCAGGATGACGAACGGCCCTTGCCAGCGCGGGGAGAGATAGTGCAACCGGGCGGCGGCGAGCTCCTTGCCGGCGCCGCGTTCGCCGACGATGAGCACGGGCCGATCCAGCGCGGCGACGCGGGCGAGCTCTTCCATGAAGTGGAGAAAGCTCTCGGCGCGGCCGAGGAATTCGATGTCGGCGGGGGATTGGGGCGTCGTCATATGGTCAAGAGTACCATGAATCGGCGAGAAAAACCATGGAATGGTGGATCACGCCAGTGAGGGGCCTCTACTGTTCATAATTTTATTGTAACATGTCAAGAGGTTATCCCTCAAGAAAAGACTGGTCCGGTTGTTGCTACCGCTTGCTCAACGAAATTGCACCCCCACCCGCCGGCGCAGTCCGGCGCCGCCCCGGAGGACCCCATGGGAATCTTCACCCGCTTCAAGGACATCGTCAGCGCGAATATCAACGCCATGTTGGATCACGCCGAGGATCCCGAAAAGATGATCAAGTTGATGGTCCGCGAGATGGAGGATACTCTCGTGGAGCTGAAGGCCGCCTGTGCGCAGACCATGGCGACCCGCGCCAAGACCGTGCGCGAGCTGGACGCCGCCGCCGCGCGAATGGAGACATGGCTGGACCGCGCCGAATTGGCGGTGGCCAAGGGTCGTGACGACTTGGCCCGCGAGGCCTTGGTGGAGAAACGCCGCCAAGCCGAACGCGTGGAGCAGTTGGAAGCCGAAGCTGTCGCACTGGACGAGCTGGTGGCGCAGTCCCGCGAGGACATCGAAGCGCTGGAGGAAAAGCTCGCTCACGCCAAAGAGAAGCGACGCGCTCTGGTGCAGCGTCACATCCGCGCCAATACCGCCATCCGCGCGCGGGAAGACATGCGCCGCGCCGACGGCTCCGACGCCATGCGCCGTTTCGAGCAGTTCGAGAACCGCATCGAACGCATCGAAGCCGAAGCAGAGCTGGCCAAGCCGCCGCATGCAGCCGGCCTTGAAGAGGAGTTCGCTGTGCTGGAATCCGACGGCGACATCGAAGCCGAGCTCAAGACCCTGAAAGCCGGCGGCGCCAAAGCTGTCCGCGAGCAGACTTTACAAGAGGCCGCCGAGGCTCCTAAGGAGCAGTCTTGAGGGCCGCGCCTGCTCGTCGTCCACCTTTGGCATTCATCCACTGCCGGCTCCCGGGAGCGTAACGCCATGTTCACTGCGCACAGCATCTTCATCATCTGGTTCATCTTCCTGCCGCTGGCGCTGGTGGCCGCGGCGTTCTATCTCATCTCCCGGCTGGGCGCCAAACGTCGCGACGCCCTGGAGGAGGCTCAGGCCGAGGACGCAGCCGCCATGGAAGAACTGGCGGAAACCATGACGCGCATGGAGCGCCGCATCGATGCCCTGGAGACCATCCTGGAGGACAAGCTGCCCCCCGAGCAGCCCGAGCGCGAGGCCGACGTCTCGCCGCAGCGCTCCCATTCAATAGACAACGACAGCGAGGTTTCCTCATGACATATTCCTCCCATCATGGCCGCGGCGGCCGCTTCCATTGCGAGAGCCGCGCCCCCCGCCGCGCCCGCGACGGCATGGTCCTCGGCGTGTGCAAGGGGCTGGCCCGCCATTTCGATATCGCCACCATCTGGGTCCGCGTCATCGCCGTGGTGCTGCTCATCGGCTCCAGCTTCTGGCCGGCCATCGTACTCTACGTGCTGGCGGCGCTGGTGATGAAGCCCGAACCCTTCGCCACCGCCGAGCAGGGCATGCCGGACAGCCGCGCCACGCCGCCTTGTCCGCCCCCGGGTTCCCCACGAATGGCGGGCTCCATGGACGGCGGCCCTTCGCGGGCGCAACAGCTCAAGACGCGGTTCGACCGTCTGGAACGCAGACTGCGCCGCATGGAGGACGTGGTGACGAGCCGCGAATTCCAGTGGGAGAACCGGCTGGGCGACCGTCGCCCCAATCGCTGAGACGAGTTCCCGCCCGTGGGGAGCTGCCTCTCCCCATGAAAAAAAACACGGCGCGGCCGCCGGATGGTTCCGGTGACCGCGCCGTTTCTCATGATTGCGTCACGGCTGTGTGCGACGCCTGAAGGCTCAGGCTCGCCAGCGCAGCGTCAGGTGCGTGAGCGTGCGCACGCCAAAGCCCGTGGCGCCGGCAGGGTGCAAGGCGCCTGCTTTATCCTGATGTGCGGGACCGGCGATGTCCAGGTGCGCCCAGTCCACCCCTTTGGGGATGAAGCGCTCCAAGAATTTCGCTGCGTGGATGGCCCCGCCTTCGCGCGAGCCAACGTTCTTCATGTCCGCCACTTCGCTTTTGAGAGCTTCGGCGTAATCGTCCCACAGAGGCAAAGGCCAGAAGGGTTCGCCAAGGACCAAGCCCAACTCGCGGACAGCGCGCTCCAGCACGGCGCATTCCGTAAAGACCGCGGCCACATGGGACCCCAACGCCACCACGCACGCCCCCGTGAGGGTGGCGAGGTCGATGATTGCTGCGGGCTCGTAGCGTTCCGCGTACGTCAAAGCGTCCGCCAGCAGAAGACGGCCCTCTGCGTCGGTATTCACTATCTCCACGGTCAGGCCTTTGAGCGTCGTCACCACGTCCCCGGGCTTGACAGCGTCGCCGTCCGGCATGTTGTCCGCACAAGGAACGAGGCCCACCACCCGTCGCGGCGCCTTGAGTTCTCCCAACGCGCTGAAGAGGCCCAGCACGGCCGCAGCGCCAGCCATGTCCGATTTCATCGCCGCCATGGAGGCCGCCGGTTTCAAGCTGATGCCCCCGGTATCGAAGGTGACGCCTTTGCCCACCACGACGATGGGCCGTTCCTCGGCGTGGCCTTCAGGCGCGTGTTCCAGAATGATGAAGCGCGCAGCCTCGGGATTGCCTTGATAGACCGCTGCGTAAGCGCCCATGCCGAGCTCCCGGCAAGCCGCTGCGTCGAGGACCTCGCATGCAAAGCCGTAGCGCGCGGCGAGGTCGCGGGCGACTTCGGCCATGGCGTGCGGCGTGATGTGGTTGGAGGGGCCGTTCACCAAGTCGCGGGCGAAAGCGCACCCGGCGGCGGCGGCGGCGGCGCGGTCGAGGGCGGCCTGCAGTTCCTCCACTTCATTCGACGGCTGATGCAGCGGGGTGAGGATATCCATCTCGGGGGTGACCAAAACCTTGTCGAGCTGCGTCTTGTGCAGCCGATAGGCGTAGAGGCCCATCGCAGCGCCGTAGGCGATCTCTTCCAGCGCCCAGGCCGGGAAGAGCGAGGCTGTGGGGTACAGGGTCTGCAGGATGTCGCCCAGGGGAGCCAACGCGGCGTGGGGCAGCCCGACGCGTGCGCAGTTGTAGTCGCGGGCTGCGCGCAAGGCCACGGCGGCGGCTTCGCGCAATCGTTTGGGGAAGGCGTCCGGCTGTGCTTCGGGGTCCCGCGCTTTGCCTATTCCAGCCACGATGACGCGTTTGACGGCGGCGTCGGTGGGACCGTGGAGCACGCGCAGCTCGCCGGGTTCGCCTTGGCAGTCCAACCAGCCGCTGTGGGTCGCCAGCCAGGGCGCAGCCGCCAAGGCGCTGGCAGAGACGCCGGGGAAACGCTCCCAGAGCGCCGGCTCCAGGGTTTCCGGGCGGGGATGGTCCGCATCCGCTTTCAAGGCGAACACGATGAGCGCGTCGTAGGCCCATTCGGCAGTGTCTTGCGCTGCAAGTCGAGTCAGCATGGCGTCGTTCCTCCTGCGCCTTTCGGCTGAGCCGGCGTTGCATGAAAGCTCCCGAAGCGTATTTCGGAAAGCGTCTGCCGGCGTGGTGCTGAAGCGCATCAGGGTACATCCCCTGCACGCCCGGCGCAACCCCGTTCGCCCCCCTCGTGCAACTGCGAGAGCCTGTCGTCGGGAGGGTCGGGTCGACGCTTGAAGCATCCTCCACACTGCAGACCAGGCTGTTCTCGCCAGGCGTCCCCCTGCGTGAGGAGCGCTGCCCGGGGCTGTCGTCCTCAAATCGTCAACTGGAGGGCGTAGGCTGCAGCAGCTTGCAAAACGCGCGCGCCTTCGGTAGACGGTTATGTTCCCCCCTTGAGGGGCTTCTTTTCATGGACTTTTTACCTGAACCCGCCCATGCCTGACCAAGACATTCTTTTCACCCCGGATTTTCAGAAGTCGCACGACGGCCTCCTGCCTGCCATCGCCCAAGACGCCGCCACAGGCGAAGTGCTCATGGTCGCGTACATGAACGCCGAGTCCTACGCCAAAACCGTGGAGACGAGCGAGGTCCACTACTGGTCCCGCTCCCGCCAATCCCTGTGGCGCAAAGGCGGCACCTCCGGTCACGTCCAGAAGGTATGCTCCATCCGCCTGGACTGCGATTCGGACGCCATCCTGCTCCTGGTGGAGCAACTCGGCGGCGCAGCGTGCCACAAAGGCTACCGGTCCTGTTTCTACAGAGAGCTCAAGGCTGGGGAATGCTCCACCTGCTCGCCCATGGTCTTCGACCCCAAGGAGGTCTATTCCTGATGGCCAACAACGTCCTCAAGCTCGGCATTCCCAAGGGTTCCCTTCAGGAATCCACCATCAAACTCTTCGAACGCTCCGGCTGGAAGATTCGCGAACACCACCGCAACTACTTCCCGGAGATCAACGACGACGAGCTCAAGCTTTCCATGTGCCGCGCGCAGGAGATGTCCCGCTATGTGGAGGACGGCACCCTGGACGCCGGCCTCACCGGCAAGGACTGGATTCTGGAGAACGAATCCGACGTGGTGGAAGTGGCGGACCTGGTCTACTCCAAAGTCTCCACGCGACCTGCGCGATGGGTGCTCGCCGTGGCCGGGGATTCCCCGTACAAGCGTCCCGAGGACCTGGCAGGCAAGAAGATCGCCACCGAGCTGAAGAACTACACGGTGCAGTACTTCGAGAAAGCCGGCATCCCCGTGGATGTGGAATTCTCCTGGGGCGCCACCGAAGCCAAAGTGGTGGAAGGCCTCTGCGACGCCATCGTGGAAGTGACCGAGACCGGCGCCACCATCAAGGCCCATGGCTTGCGCATCATCGCGGAAGTGCTCGTCACCAACACCAAGTTCATCGCCAACAAGACTGCGTGGGAAGACCCCTGGAAGCGCGCCAAGATCGAGACGCTCAACCTCATGCTCCAAGGCGCCTTGCGCGCGGAAAAGCTCGTGGGCCTGAAGATGAACGTCCCTGCCGCCAAGATGGACGCTGTCATGGAGCTTCTGCCTGCGCTCACTTCCCCCACGGTGGCGCATCTCTACAACTCGGACTGGCTCTCCATCGAGATCGTGGTGGACGAAGGGGTGGTCCGTGATCTCATTCCCAAACTCACCACCTTGGGCGCCGAGGGGGTCATCGAGTACTCCCTCAACAAGGTTATCTGACCAGACGCCGAACTGCGCCAACCTGCGCCGAACTGCGCCAACCTGCGCCAACCTGCGCCAACCCGACGCACCGCACGCAAAGGGGGAGCCGAGCTTTTCGACTCCCCCTTTTTTGACGCTGCGTTCAGCACGCCCCTTGCGATGGCGCCGCGTTGGCGCTATAGTCCCTCCCAAACCCCGGGAGGCCGAGCATGAACGACGAGTTGAGCGCCGACAGCAACCAGTATCTCACCTTCACGCTGGAAGACGAGCTCTTCGCGCTGGACATCTTCTCCGTGCGCGAGGTTCTGGAGTACACGAACATCACCCGCGTTCCCCGCACGCCGGAGTACATGCGCGGCATCATCAACGTGCGCGGCAACGCGGTCCCGGTCATCGACCTCAACATGAAGTTCGGTCGCTCCAAGACCGTGCAGACCATCAACACGTCCATCATCATCGTGGAGGTGGAGATGGAGGGCGAAGCCGCCATCATCGGCGCGCTGGCGGACTCGGTGCAGGAAGTCTTCGAGCTCAAGGAAGACCAGATCGACCCGCCCCCGCGCATGGGCGCTTCCATCCGCACGGACTTCATCAAAGGCATGGGCAAGTACGAAGAGCGCTTCATCATGATTCTTGACATCAACAAGGTCTTCTCCGCGGAGGAGCTCTCTGCGCTCCACGCCAGCGGCGCCGGCCAGCCAGCAACCGACACGGCAGACCCGCCCTACGGGGAAGGGCCGCACGCCTCCGAAGCCCAGGCGGCGACCGTCGAGTAGCGTTTCACTCGGGCGGAACCGCTCTCGGCGCCTCTCCGCATCCATCGTCATCCATCGCCAGCAAGGGAAGCGTCTGCGCGCGGGCGTTTCCCTTTGCCGTCCATCCGGGACGGTCGCCGCCTCGGAACGCCCGGAACGCTGTGCGAGCGCGTGCTTCCGACGTACAAGAAGCGCCTCGGCGCGCTGTGGCGCGTTGCCCCCGCAAGGGGGAAATGGTGAATGCCCACTTCGGCGTGGACAGGCCGGCTAGGCGGGTTCCCGGAACCCTTCCTCCAGGCGGATGAGCGCGCCGCGGCCGTCCTGGGAGGGTCGCAGGGGGTAGCGCATGGGGATGTCGAAGCGGTACTGGATGGCTTCCAGAAAACTGCGGATGTTCGCGGCGGCGCCTTTGTTGGTCCGCATGAGGACATAGCTGAAGCGCTGGTCGCGGTAGCTGGGGAAGGTGAGGAGAATGGCGTTGGCCCCGGCTTGGTGTGTGCAGGTGACGTTGCCCGGCGCGGGGATGGCGAACTGCTTCAGGGCGTTCTGGTTGATGCGAAGCGCGCCGTGGGCGTCCAGGAGGACGCTTGGCGCGTCGAACGCGTGGGTGATCGAATGGAGAACGCCGCCGCCGGAAATGTGGACCATGGGACCGCCCTTGAGAAGACTTGCAGGGAGAAGACTTGCAGGCGCGTTTCCAGGCATGGGCTGCGCCTTGGTCCAACGTAGCAGAACCGTTTCCCGGAGAAAAGGCCCGCCCCGCGTCGATTCGGGACGGGCCGGGACTGGCCCTGGTTTGTCGAAGCCGGCGGCTCCTGCACGGCTGGATCAGGCTTTCGGGTCGGGCTGACCGGCCCCGCCCTTGCCGTCATCCTTGCCGTCATCCTTGGTCCCGTCTGCTTGTGTCGCAGCGGGGGATGCGTCCTGCGGTCGGTTGTTCGTCGGGTTCTCCGCCTCGCGCTGCGGGGTGGCGGCTTCTTCTCGACGACGCCGGAGTCGTGCTGGCTTGCGCCATGCGCCGTCCGTCGTGTAGCACCCCAGCGCCCACCGCAGCCAGCGCAGGATGGAAGCAGCCAGCCACAACGACCACGCGAGCATCACCGCACGGTAGACCCACAGCGGCGCGCTGAAAATGCCCACGGACGGCAGCGCTCCATCCACGCGGTCCTGCGTCCACACAAGACGCTGCGCCGTGGAGCCATTGCCTTCCACGTGCATGGCGGGGGCGCCCAACAGACCCTGCTCCACGGCCGTGTAGAGCGACGCCAGCCCCACCGCCAGCAGCGCCGCCAGGACAAGCTGCGTCACGTCGAAAAGGAACCACCCCCCCCGCACCGGATGCGTTCGCCGCGCTCCGAAAGCCGGCAGCCAAGCCACCGCCAGCAGCGCCGCCCACGGCCCCACCTGCGAAAGTCCCACGCCCAGGAGAAACCATTCCCACAGTCGCAGCGGCGTCCATGGCGCGCGGGAGAGCGCCCACGCCACCAGCAGCATGGCGCCCAGATAACTCCAGAACGTCACGGCCGGGCCCATCAGGGGTTCGCCCCACACCGCGAGCACCCAGCGATCCCGCGGCGTCTCGATGATCTGACTGACATTGACCGCTCCCATGCCCAGATCCACGGCTGGCGGCGTCACCACGCCTGCGCCGGCCCCCGGTCTGGGTTGCCGCCACGACCAGACCACCTCCTGTCGGCCCGGCGAGACGCCATAGGCGTAGACTCCCGGCGCGGTTTGCTGGAAAGGCGCGGGCTGGCCGTTCAGCGTGAGGGCGAGCGCTTCGGCTTCCTCCGGCAAGGTGACGGTCAGGCGACCTCCCTTGGACGCACGCACGGCGAATTCCAGACGACAGTCGTCCAGTCGCTCGCCCACCCGCATCACGAAACGCGCTGCGTCCATGGTCATGGCTTCGCCCGGGGCCGCCGCGGGTCTTCGGACATCCAACACGAGCCGCTCCCCCGGCCAGGGCCGCCAGGTGGGGGTCCATGCGCCATCGGGCCCGAAGCGCTGGGTCATCGGCGCGCCCACCATGGAGATCCCCCACAGCGGCGCCACGCGCAGCCGCCACGTCTCCACCCAAGGGAACGCGGACGCCGCCGGCGCGGCGGTCAGTTCCAACCGTTCCACGGGGCTCAGCCGGGAACGCCACTGACGCGTCGTCTCGCCCACGCCGAAGGAGACCGTGACCACGCCTCCGGCTCCGGGAGCTGTGTTCGGTTGACCCCGACTGGCGGCCGAGTCCTCGCGCCGCACGTCCATCCCGCCGGTGATGACGGATTCCCCGGCCAAAAGCGGGATCTCCACCACGGCCGGGGTCTCCGGCGCTGTCAGCCGCTCCACGGTGGTGTGCACGCGCCAGTCGAGACCCAGCACGAGCTCGCGCGTCACCCGGAAGAATGGCTCCACCTGTGGCAGGGCGTCCTTGCTGTCGACTGTCGCATTCGAATCGGTTTCAGCCGTGTTCGAACCGTCGAGATCGGCCGCTTCCGCCGCCTGCTGCATGCGGGAGAAGCGGAGTACGCCCCGCACCCCGCCATCCGGGTCCAGACCCAAGGCGCGCCATCCTTCCGCTTCCACCGCCGCGCGTTGCGGCGCAAAGGGAAAGGCCAAGGTGAAGGCGGAAGCGTCCGGCAGTGGACCCTGCAGCCTGACGGTATGGACGCCTTGTTCCAGCATGACCCACACCGCGCCCTTGCGCCGCAGCAGACCCGTGGCGGGTTGGCCGTCCACCGTCACGAGATAAGGTTGCCAGCGGCGGTCCGCATTGGCTTGCGGCTCCGGCAGGGGAAAAGCGGTCTGTGCGGCGGCGTGGACCGTCAGCTCCATGGCGAGGCTGCCGCTGTCCAGCGGGGTGGCGTTGTCGGAGGCGGCTTTCGCTGCGCCGGCGCTTTCGCGAATGCGCACGGTGAATTCCGGAAATCCGAGACACGATGGAAAACACGGCGACGGAGCCAGCACCCGATCCGCATAGGCCTCCAACAACGCATGCGGCGGGAAGGCGTCTGCATGTCCCGCCGCTTCACCAGACGTTTGCGCGGAAGCCGGCTTCGGGGTCGTCATGCAGCACATCATCCCCACCAACAGACAGAGCAGGAAGCCGCGCAGCGTGAACCGTGGGGGCTTGCCTTTGTCTTCCCGGTGCGCGTCGGCGTCCGCCTCATTCTGCTCCTGGTGAACCCGGCCGGCAGGCTCCTCGACGCCCTGGCGGTTTTTCAGCCGGATGGCGAGGGCGCTGGCGCCGCCGGCTCCCCATGGTTTGAAGAGACGGCGGTCCACCACGCAGAGCGCCGCCAGCACCAGCAGCACGCCGCGCGCCAGACAGAGTCCCCGGTTCCAGGCAGGCGGCAGCAGGGTGAGCGAGTACGTCTGCGCGAAGGCCGCGACGGAGTCCGCGCCGGCCGTGTCCACACCGCCGGCCACAGGGCCGTTCCATGAGAGGGTGACTTGTCGCCACCGCCAGTCGGGCAGGCCGGGACCTGTCTGGACGAGCGCTTCCGGATCATGCTGAAGCATCTCTTCGCGGCCCTTGGGTTTCGCACTGACCGCCGCTTGCTTCTGAGGCGCGCGCCGCCCTTCGAAACCGTCAGGCGCGGGCGCGGCGGGAGCGATCTCCATGACGGCCTGGTCGACCATGCGCGCGACGCCGGCGTCGTAGCTGCGCCAGGGCTGCTCCAACTGCGGCGCCAACGCGAAGTCCACCTGTTTCACCAGGAACGTCAAGCCGATGACGCCAAGCCCCACCACTCCCGCCAGATAGACGCCCCACGCCATGTGGCGCAGGAACGCCCGTCCGCGTCCACCGCCTGCAGGAATGTAGCGCGCCCCCGCCAGGCCGATGAGGAGCGTCAGCCACGTGAGCCGCGGGGCGCCGGGTTCCTGGAAGGCGAGCAGCAGAAACAGGAACAGCAGCCCCGCGCATACAGGGGAGCCCAGCCGCCACGCCGCCATGGTGATGACGCAGAGCAGGAAGAGCTCCAGCAGATCCCACCGCATCAGCCAGGAATCGCTGACATGGTCCACTCCGGCGGCAGTGAAGAGCGACCACCCCGGCGGCAGGTGGAGGACGGCTTGCGCCGTGTCGAAATCCGTGTTCCAGCCGCTCACGCGGAGGCCTCCGCCCCCTGTGTTCCCGCCGGCCCCGTCGGCTCCGGCGCTCCCGGCGTTGTCGGGATTGTCCGGATAGTCGGGATAGCGAGCTTCCGCGATGAGTTGCGTGCGGCTCTGATAGAGCAGAACGCCCACATGATCCTCGGGTCCGATGGAGACGAGGGGCTGATCCTCGCCGTTCAGGATCACCCGTCCCAACTCCCCGGGGGGAAGCATGGTCAACGCCCGCGCCGTGGCCAGCGAACCCTGGATGGCGTCGCGGACGGTGGCGCCCTGGCCATCGAAGTCCAGCCAGATATCCCGCCGCAGGTTCAACACGTCTCGCGTCGGGGGCGCGCCGCGGTGCAGCTGTTCCAACTCCACGACGTCGCCGGGATTCACCAGAAAGGCCTGCAGACCACGCCACGCTGCAGGCAGGTCCGTGGTGGCGGGGTCCACGCTCACCACGCCGCGCAGAGCCGTCTCGCGGATGCCGGGGGCGGGTCGGAAAGCCCAGGCCTCCACGCCGTAGGGTGCGGTGACAGGGCCCACCTGCGTGACGGGACCGCGCATTCTGGTGGTGATCTCGATGACGAAACGGCCCGGACCGGCCTGTACGGCCACGCCGCCTTCCGGCAACAGAGAGAGCGCCACGGGACTCTCCACTGCGAAAGGTTTCGCGTTATTTCGATGGGTCGCCGGCATGAGCACATCAGGTATTTCGATGGTGCGGAACCGGCCGGATACCTCCAGCACGAGCCGGGTAGTGAGCTTCGCCGGTTGACCGTCCGCCAGGAGCCGGGTGATGGTCACACGGACGTCGTCTCCCTCGGCGGGGGCCGGCGCCGCATCGGCGTCCGTCGCTTCTTTCAGCCACAGCACGCCGTCCGCGTCCAGTCGGGGAGCGGACAAGGCAGCGCCGTGTTTGCGCAAGGCCACCACGCCCACCCCGGGGGGAGTCTGCAGCGCTTCGGGCATGCCCCGCCACAACAGCCGCCCCGCGATCTCGTAGGCGCCGGCCTCCAGCATCACCACGGGACGACCTTCCTGCCGCGTGACGGGAACCGTCTCGCCGTTGACGGTGACTTCCACAGGCCAGCCGCCTCCTGCCTGGAGGGGGCCCCCGTCGCGCTCGCCCTGACGTGGCGCGAACGGCAACGCCACGACGCTGCGGCTGTAGAGACGCCACACGGCGCGGAAGGTTCCCCCGAAATCATCCACATCCAACTGCAAGCGCGTGGGCCAGGCGCACAGCCGCTCCAGGGAGCCCTCCACCATGGCGGCGGGGCAGTCCCGGTCCGGCGCTCCGGCGAGCACCCATGGCTTCCACTGCGCCAATGCAGGCGGCGCGCCGCTTTCGTCTTGTTGCGCAGAGGTCTCCGCAGCGATCGGCGAAGAAGAGACCGACGGCTCCACTGGGGGCGGCGTCGGTCGCAGCGCAGGCTGCGCCGGACGCGTGGGCTGTATGGGCTGGGCGTGGAGACGTGTTGCGCCAAGCGCGAATACATGGACCAGCAGAACGAGAACGAGAACGAGCGGCAGGCGTCGCATGGATCAGCTCCCCTGTAGATGGACGACGTTTCCTCATTCTTACCCCATACCGCCGCCCTGCTCCAGCCGCTGAGGTGACATTTTACCGTTCTTTGACAAGTCGGGGGATGGCCTGCTTCTTCATTGGCGGACGCATCCTCCCGCGGGGTTCCGGAGGCGGGAGCCGCCATTGCCACCCACAAGCCGGCCGTGTATGGCTCGGGAAAAGGGTTGCATCCCGGGAGTTCGACCATGCGCCGCCTGCTGATTGCTCTTTCGCGCCGCCCGAGCGGTTCGTCCCTCGGTCACCCCAACGGAACGTCATCATGTCACCCCAACGGAACGTCGCGACGGCGCATGGCGCGGATTCTGATCATGTCGTGCCTGCTCTGCGTGGTGTGCGCGGCGTCCTCGGTGTGCGCGGCGTCCTCGGCGTCCGCGGCGTCCGCGGCGTCCGTGACGAACGCCCAGTCGGAACACGCCACACAGGCCGGAGAGGCTTCAGGAGCGAGCAGCGTCGCGCCCGAGCGTCCGGAATACCTCGCTTTGAACCTGGTGGAGCTCTACGACATGGCCGAGCACGCCACGCGCGGCGAGGCTCCGCCCTCGCGGTGGTTCGTCTTCGAAGGAATGATCCGCACCATGGCCGGACTGGCCGGGCCGGGTCGCGTGCTGGTGGTGCGGCCCTACCGCGGCGAGCGTCTCTCCGAGACCGTGCTGGTGGGCTTTCAGTTGCGGGGTGAGCGCGCCGATGAATACCCCAACGGACAGTGGGTGCGGGTATGGGGGGAACTCGCCGTGGCCCGTGAACATGAACCTCCCATGCGAAGCCACAACCGCGACCACCGCGCAGACATGAACCTGGGCGGCTTCAACCACGCCATCCATCAGGAGCTCGTCTTCCTGCCCACGCGGGTGGAGGCCATCGAGACGCCTGCGGATCCGTACATGTACGTCAAGCGGCACTTCCCGTCAGAATGACCGGCCTTGGATGGCTGCCGGCAGACCATCCCGAGTCCCCACACGGTGTGCTGACGCTGGCGGGAAGACCCGATCGGCGCCAAGAACGCTTGACTTGCCGCCGAGGGATTCGCACTATGTATGGTGATTCCCACGCCCGCAACGCGCTCGACGCGTCTCCCGGCTTCGCAGGGAGGGAGCCGCCCTCGGCAGTCTGCGGGATCACTCAGCGGAACGCCGCATCCCCCGCGGGACCAACCAATGGAGGCCAGTGATGGCGACACCCGAAGAAATGTACCAGTGCCAGACCGTGAACTGCGGCTACATTTACGACCCCGACCGGGGCGACAGGAAAGGCAAGATCCCCAAAGGGACCAAGTTCGAGGACCTGCCGGACGACTGGCGCTGCCCCGTGTGCAACGCCACCAAACGGTGCTTCCGACCCCTGGCCGGACCGGGCTCCACCAAGGATCTGGAATCCTGTGAGACGCCCACCCAGAAGTGACGAGGCAGGGACATCTGCCTTGCAGCGCATGGCCATACCCAGACCGCATCGGGGCGGTTCCGTGGGGGTGCTGACCACGCCCCCGGCGTTGATATCAGCGCCGAAAAACGACGGCGTATGCTCTGCAAGCGCCTCTGGTCATCGAGACCTCACAGCGCCGCCCCGTGCGCAACCCATGCAGTGTGAATGCGAGCGTCCCTCCCCCTGCGCCCCCGATCGTCTCGCAAGGGCTTAGCCGGAACATCTTGCGGTGACGCGGTGAAGAGGGGCGCGCCACCTTCCAACGACAGGAGCGCGTCATGGGTCACGCCGTCATGCTGGATGTCCGCATCGCCGCCGCCGTCTCGCCGGAGGAACTCGCCGAGCTGAGTCGCCAACTGACTGCCGTGGTGGAGTCCGATCCGCTCATGAGCGTCGGTGAAGTGGAATTGCGTCGCGATCTGGACGCCCCGCAGGAAACCGTCCTGCGTCTGCCCATCGACATCCACTCTTCGGCCATCGGCAACGTCTACCGGGATCAGCTGGAAGCAGCGGCGTCGCCCATCGCCCAAGCCATGGGCTTCCCGCTGGAGTTGCATTTCATCGAATGAGCCGGAGCAGCGCGCCGGCCACGCCGCGCTCGGCTCAGCGGTGGGTGAGCACCACCCCCGCCACCAGCAACACCACGCCCAGCATGCGCGCTGGACTGGCTTCCCGCACGGGGTAGCCCAGCAGCCCGTAGTGATCCACCGCAATGGAGACGACCATCTGCCCCAGGATGACCAGCCCAAGCATGGTGAGCGCGCCGAGCCGAGGCGCCAGGAAAATGGTGCTGCTGACGAAGAACGCCCCCAACACCCCGCCCAGCCACACATACGCCGGCGTGTTCGCCCACGCGCGACTCAACGGGAGCGAGATCCCCACCATCGCCAGATACGCCGCCAGACAAGACGAACCCACCACGAAGGAGACGAACGCCGCCGCCTGGGAAGAACCCAACTTCGCGCCCAGCTGCGCGTTCAGCCCGGCCTGGACGGGAATGCACATGCCAGCCGCCAAGGCCAGCAGCCACAAGGAATTCATGGGAGACCTCGCAAGGGGTTGCGCGAATTTTCATTGACCCGACGCGGCGCGCTCGTACAATACCGTCATGCAGATCGACGTCATCGCCATTTTTCGGAACTCCAGTCTCATCATCCAAGCGCTCTATTGCATCCTCGCGGTGATGTCCGCAACTGGATGGGCCGTCATCTTTGCCAAGAGCATCCAGTACTTCCGCGCGCAACGCATGGTGGAACGGGACATCGCGGCCTTCCGGCAAGCCCGGACCCTGGCCGAAGCGCTGCCGAGCCTCTCCGGCGATATGGAATCCCCCTCCTACAAGGTGGTGCGCGAAGGTCTGGTGGAATACAAACAGCTGGAGCAAGTGGATGCAACCCCCGGCGAGAAGGCGCGTATCCTGCTGGAAAACGTCCGCTTCTCCATGCGCACCGAAACCGACGCGCTGGTGGGCGAGCTGGGCAAGTCCCTCAGTTTTCTCGCGCTCTGCGCCAACGCAGCGCCACTCATGGGCCTGTTCGGCACGGTATGGGGCATATTCCATTCGTTTCAAGGGTTTGCGGATATGCAACAAGCCAGCATTCTGGTGGTGGGCGCGGGCCTCTCGGAGGCCTTGGCCACCACCATCGCGGGGTTGCTGGTGGCCATCCCCGCGTCCGTGGCGTACAACTTCCTCATCGGCAAGCTGTCGCGGGTGGAAGCGCGCCTCAT
The DNA here is from genome assembly GCA_964455395.1 of uncultured Desulfovibrionaceae bacterium. GTDB lineage: Bacteria > Desulfobacterota > Desulfovibrionia > Desulfovibrionales > Desulfovibrionaceae > CAYVWB01. The sequence goes on along the minus strand of CAYVWB010000034.1, from coordinate 6,056 downwards.
GGTCATCACCACGAGTTTTCTCCATGTGATGAAACAGGACATCGCCGCGGGCCGCGTGCACGGCGCCGCCGCGCTCTCCGAAGCGGCGGGGGTCGACTGCGGCGCCTCCGACACGGACCACGATACGACAGACCACCCCCAAAGCCGACGCCGCAGCCGGTTCCCTTCCTTCACCCTGACCCGATGAGACCACGCCGCGCCTTGCAACAGCCATCATGCGCCCAAGCGGATTCCTGCTTGCAACCGGGCCGCACCCTTTGGTGAATATTCCATTAACATATTGAAATAGTTGATTTCATAAAAGGCGAGGCTGCGCATCCCTCACGAAGAATGGCTTTGAATTGCGCGCGGAAATCTGATAGAGGGTTCCGACTTGGCGCAAGGGCTTTTCCGGCAGCGGGGTCGAGCACGACCGGACTGGCGTGTTGACCATCCCACAGTGCGCAACCGCTTCCTGCGCCGCGCCAGCGCCGAGCATCTCCGCGCGAGCCCCCTCGCGCTTTTTCGAAGCTGCATCGTAAGAGGCTCCCCGAAACCCGGGGGCGGTCTGCGCGTCGCACCCGACCGCTGCGCAAAGGCCCTCTGGAATCACACTCTGTTCATCCGCTGCGCCACGCGCAGCCTGCCCCCGGCTCCACACGGCCGGGGCGATGTTGACCCGCTTTGAAGACAAGCCTACGCAACCACCTCAGAAAGACGTGTTCGAACGAAGAACTCGCACGCTGGTTCGATCCGTTGCGCATCGACGCGGACGAGGACGACCAGACCGTCACCATCGTCTTTCCCCACCGCTTCTTCGGAGACTGGTTCACCGCCACCGTGCGGGACCGCTTCGAACAGCAGCTGTCGCACTTTCTGGGGCCCGGCTACACCCTCGCCTATAAAACACAAGGGGCCAACGGGGGAGGCCCGGGCGTCACGGACAGGGAACTGGGCGCCACCCGCACGGACTTCCCGCACGGCCACGCCTTCACCCTGGACAGCTTCATCGTCAACACCCAAAACTACTTCCCCCTGGCCACGGCGAGGGAGGTGGCGCGCGCACATACGGAACAGGAAAGCGCCTACAATCCCGTGGTCTTCGTGGGACCGCCCAGCTCCGGCAAGACGCATCTGCTGAAAGCCATCGCCAACGAAGTGAGCCGCACCAACGGCCCCGAGCTGGTGCGTTACACCGCGCCCGAGGAGCTCCCCGCCTTGGCGGAAAGCCTCGCGCAGCGGGGTCTCGGCGCCAGCCGTTACCTCATCATGGACGAATTGCAGCGCATCCGCGAGCAGGAAGCGCTCCAGCACGCGCTGCTTGCGGTGTTCGACGCCTTTCATGACGCTGCTGCGCAGATGGTCTTCGCGTGCGCCGTGCATCCGGCTGCGTTGGAGCTGTTCTCGCCGGGGTTGAAGTCCCGTCTGGAGAGCGGCCTTGTGGTCACCATGCAGCCCAACGAGCTGGAAGTGCGGGTGAAGTTGGTGAAGCGCGTCTGTCAGGCCAAGCGTCTCAAGCTGAACAAGGACCAGATGCTCCACTTGGCGCAGCACTTCGAGGACATGCGCCAGCTGCAAGGGGTGCTGCTGAAGCTCTTCGCGTACAAGGAGCTGGTGCGCAAGGACCTGCAGGACTCGGATTTCCAGAGCATCGTGCGTCACGCACAACACGAATCCGCTGCGGGTCGCTACGATCCCAAACAGATCATCGACGCGGTGGCGGAGTACTTCAACCTCCCCAGTGCGGAGCTTACTGGACACAAGCGCAGCCAAGCCATAGTGTTCGCGCGGCAGGTGGCCATGTATCTGTGTCGGGAGCTCTTGGGCGCTTCCTACCCGGCGTTGGGTCGTCTTTTCGGCGGCAAGGACCACTCCACGGCCATGTACGCCGTGAAGAAGATTCACAAAAGAATCGAAACGGACAGCGAGCTGCGACAAGTGGTCGCGCTGTTGAAGAAACGATGTTCGTAACCGGTAGATAACCGGTCGCCAACCGGTCGCCAGCAGCCGGGTTATGAACGACGCCAGCTAGCCGTGTGCGTAACCCGACGGTTTGGAACACGGAAAGCGACAGGGATGTTCCTAATTAAAATGAATCATTTCAATTTTTTATACAGATTACGCACACAAGCTTCAGGGCCTACGAATACGACAAGGAGATTGTATGCAAGTTAAAGTCTTCAAAGAGGACATCATCGAGGGCCTGCAGAAGTCCGCCAACATCATCCCGGCCAAGACCGGCGCAGCCTACTTGCGCACCATCTGGATCAAGGCGGAGAACGGGCAGCTCGCGCTCATGTCCACGGACTCCAACCTGGAGTTCTCCGGGTCGTACCAGGCGGAGATCGTGGAGGACGGCCTTGCTGGCGTGCAGGGCCGCTCCTTCTTCGATCTGGTGAAGAAGCTCCCGCGCGGGGAGATAACGCTCAAGCTCGCCGCCGAAGGCGGCTCCCTGGTCATCGAACAGAACAAGCGCACGTACCGCCTGCCCACCAACGACGTCACGTGGTTCCAGAACCTCACGGCTTTCCCGGACGTGGAGACCGTGACCTGGTCGGGCGACTTCCTGGAGGAAATGCTGGACCGCGTGGCTTACTGCATCTCCGATGAAGACACCATGGAAGCCATCGCCTGCATGAGCCTGCGCCAGAGCCCGGACCAGGCGGAGCCGCCCGAACGCCTGGAAGCCTGCGGCCTGAACGGCCATCAATTCGCCATGGTCTCCTTCGTCAACGCGGATCTGGTGGGTCTCATCCCGGACGAAGGCGTGCTCATCTCCAAGAAATACATCACCGAGCTGAAGAAGTGGCTCTCCACGGACGCCATCGAGCTGGCGCTGTCGGACAAGCGGCTCTTCTTCCGCAGCGGAGACGGCCGGGAAACCTTCAGCTTGCCCTTGTCCTACTACCAGTATCCGGATTACCGGAACTTCATCAGCAAGCTGAACGAGCCCGCCAACTCCACCTTGCGCGTGGACCGAGAGACCCTCATGGACGCCCTGGAGCGGCTCATGATCTTCAACACGGAGCAGAACCGCTGCACCTACTTCGACTTGACCCAGACCGATCAGGTGGTGCTGAGCACCCAGGGTCAGGAAGTGGGCTCCGCCAAGGAAACCCTGGACGCCGACATCGCAGGGGACTTGCCGCGGATCGCTTTCCCCACCCGGAACCTCATCGAAATGCTGGGCCACTTCGCCTCCAAGAACGTGACGTTCACCCTCACCAACTCGGAGGGACCCTGCGGCGTGCAAGGCGATGAGGACCCGGATTACCTCACCATCATCATGCCCATGAAGATCGTCGAAGAGACGTACTACAGTGAGGAAGACCTCTAGCATGACCACCGAACCCAACAACCTGCCCAAAGCTGGCTACGACGCCAGCTCCATCACCATCCTCGAAGGTCTTTCCGCTGTGCGGAAGCGGCCCGCCATGTACATCGGCTCCACGGATGTGCGCGGGTTGCACCATCTGGTGTGGGAAGTGGTGGACAACGCCGTGGACGAAGCCATGGCCGGCCATTGCTCCAAGATCACCATCAAGCTCCACATGGACAACTCCATCACCGTGGCGGACGACGGCCGCGGCATTCCTGTGGACATCCACCCCAAGGAAAAGAAACCCGCTGTGGAAGTGGTGCTCACCGTGCTCCACGCCGGCGGCAAGTTCGACAACGAATCCTACAAGGTCTCCGGCGGGTTGCACGGCGTGGGCGTCTCCGTGGTCAACGCTCTCTCGGAATATCTGGAGGTCCAGGTCAAGCGCGACGGCAAGAAACACCACCAGCGCTACGAACGCGGCGTCCCCGTGACGCCTCTGGAAGCAGTGGGCGACGCGCACAACACCGGCACCACCATCCGCTTCCGTCCCGACGAAGAAATCTTCGAGACCAGCGAATTCTCCTTCGAGACCCTGAAAAAGCGCTTCGAGGAACTTGCTTATCTCAACAAAGGGCTGGAGATCGAGTTCATCGACGAACGCTCCGGCGAGAAAGTCGCTTTCCGCGCAGAAGGCGGCATCCTCCAGTTCGTCAAGGATCTCAACAGCGGCGAAACCAGCGTGCACAGCGTGATCTACGGCGAAGGACAAGTGGAGGACGTCACCATCGAGTTCGGCATGCAGTACAACGCCAGCTACAAGGAAAACGTGCTGACGTTCGCCAACAACATCCGCACCAAGGAAGGCGGCGTCCATCTGGCCGGCTTCAAGACCGCGCTCACCCGCGCGCTGAACGCTTACGTCAAAGCAGCGGATCTGCCCAAGAAGCTCAAGGAAACCCTCTCCGGCGACGACGTTCGAGAAGGCCTCACGGCTGTCATCAGCGTGAAAGTGCCCATGCCCCAGTTCGAAGGCCAGACCAAGACCAAGCTCGGCAACTCCGAGGTGGCGGGCTACGTCTCCGGCATGGTCTACGAGAAGCTCTCCATCTTCTTCGAGGAAAACCCCAAGGACGCCAAGCTCATCGTGGAAAAAGCCGTGGACGCTGCACGGGCCCGCGAAGCTGCGCGCAAAGCCAAGGACCTGGTGCGCCGCAAAGGCGCGCTGGCGGACAACGCGCTGCCCGGCAAGCTGGCGGACTGTCAATCCAAGGATCCCGGGGACTCCGAACTCTTCATCGTCGAGGGCGACTCGGCGGGCGGCTCCGCCAAGCAAGGCCGCGATCCCCGCATCCAGGCCATCCTCCCCTTGCGCGGCAAGATCCTCAACGTGGAGAAAACCCGCTTCGACAAGATGCTCTCCAACAAGGAGATCAAAGCGCTCATCACCGCCATGGGCGCCGGCATCGGCGAGGAGGACTTCGACCTGGAGAAGCTGCGCTATCACAAGATCGTCATCATGACTGACGCCGACGTGGACGGCGCGCATATCCGCACCTTGCTGCTGACCTTCTTCTTCCGCCAGTACTACCTGCTCATCGAGAAAGGGTACCTCTACATCGCGCAGCCGCCGCTCTACCGCGCGCACTCCTCCAAGATGGAGCGCTTCATCCCGGATGAAGCCACCCTGCGCGAGTTCCTGCTGGAGCGCGCCGCCGGGAGTCTGGTCATCGAAGCCCCCAATGGCGTCACGTTCGACGGCGCGCAGATCATCGACCTGGTCCGCGCCCTCACCTTCATCAAGGACAAGACGCAGGAAGCCGAGAACATGGGCGTCTCCCGCACCACGTTCATGGACTTCATCCAGCACCCGGAACGACTCACCCCCGAGGACCTGGCCGACGAGTCCAACGAGAAGCGCCACGCCTTCATCCAACGTCTGGAAGCCAAGGGCTACTACATCGGCATCGACGTCTACCAGGACGAGGATGACGCCGTGGAACGCCGTGTGACCATGCGCGTGGTGGACCACGAAGGCCACCGTGCTCAGCTCGGCGTGGAGTTCTTCAACTCCAGGCTCTTCAAGAGCGCTCACCAAGCCGTGGAGGAGCTCGTTCGCAAGTGCGGAGGCCTCGCATTTTCCATGAAGCGCGCCAAGGACGAAACGTTCGAAGCCTTCGAAGAGCCCTTCGCGCTGCTGGAAGCCTTCTTCGACGAAGCGCGCAGAGGCGTCACCATCCAGCGGTACAAGGGTCTCGGCGAGATGAACCCCGAACAGCTCTGGGAGACGACCATGAACCCGGAGAACCGCGTGATGCTCAAAGTCTCCGTGGACGACGCCATCGAAGCGGACGCCATCTTCTCCGATTTGATGGGCGACAAAGTGGAGCCCCGACGGGAGTTCATCGAACGCAACGCCCTCCTCGTGGAGGAACTGGACATCTAGAGCCTCGCGCCGGCTCCTGATCCGCACCCGGTACGCATCCTGAACACAAGGGGAAACGGCGCGGAGGAAGACCCCGCCGGCCCCTGCATGCAAGGACTTTCACCAACCCAAAGGCGACGCCGTGAGCGATTCCATTTCCATCGAGAAAGAGATACGCAAGTCGTATCTTGAATATTCACTCTCCGTCATCATAGGTCGAGCGATTCCTGACGTCCGCGACGGGCTGAAGCCGGTGCACCGGCGCATCCTCTTCGCCATGCACGAGCTGGGCAACAGCTGGAACCGACCGTACAAGAAATCCGCGCGTGTGGT
>CAYVWB010000033.1:39716-45303 GCA_964455395.1 uncultured Desulfovibrionaceae bacterium | reverse complement strand
AAGCCCTGGGACTGGTGGATCTGCCCCACGCCGCCGCACTGCTTGCAGGGTTCGGGTTCATGGCCGGGAGCCGCGCCGGAGCCGTCGCATTCCTCGCAGGGGATCTCGCGGGGGATGGAGATGGTCTTCTCCACGCCGCTGGCGGCTTCCCGGAAGGAGATGGTCATGGAGTAGCGCAGGTCCGCGCCAGCGCGAGGCCGAGGTCCGCGGGATCTGCCCCCGCCGCTGAAGCCGAAGAATTCGCTGAAGATATCGCCGAAAGCGCTGAAGATGTCCTCGGTGGAGGAGAAGCCGCCGGCGCCGAACCCGCCGCTGACGCCGGCGTGTCCGAACTGGTCGTAGCGGGCGCGCTTTTCCGCGTCGCGAAGCACTTCATACGCCTCCGCTGCGTCCTTGAAGCGCTGTTCCGCGTCCGGGTCTTCGGGGTTGCGGTCGGGGTGATTTTCGAAAGCCAGCTTGCGGTAGGCGCGCTTGATCTCGTCGCCGTTGGCGGTTCTGGCCACACCGAGCACTTCGTAGTAGTCGCGTTGCGTCGTCATGGTCATGAATATCCAAAGTAGGGGCGCGTCTAGGAAGCCGCGATTTCGGAAGGCGTCTCGCTGCCGCCGAGAAGCACCTTGCCCTCGGCGATTTCACGCAGGGAGCTCACCACTTCCTTGTTCTTGCTCTCCACCAGGGGATAGTAGCCTTCGCGGTACTGCCGCACCCGCTTGATGCCCATCTGCACCAGCAGGAACCGGTTGCCGACTTTTTCTTGACAGTCTTCGATGGTGATACGCGCCATGATCCGCTCCTTCCTTATGGTTGCGCCGCCTCTTGGGCGACGAGGGTTGCCAGGATGTCATACAGGGCCCTGCCCTGCGCCCCCACAGGGGACCACGAGGCTTCGCTCGCGGGCGATGCAGGGTTTGCGCCGAGGCGGGCGACGAAAAGCTCGCCGTCCACCTCGCGCCAGACCAGGGCGACTTCGTCGAAATCCTCCCCACCCACGGTGGTTCGCAGGAGGGGCTCTCCGGCGGTCGCGCTTTCCTCCAGAGCCACGGCCGGCGCGGTCCGACGCAAGTCCGCGAGGGCCCACACCACCGTGGCGACTCCGCCGGGGACGGTCGCATTGGCGGGCTGATCCGTCACCTGCCAGCGCTCATCCTCTTTCATCGCAGCGAAGGTCTTCCCGCCGGCTTCCACGCGCAGGGTGGCGATGGCCTCGACCGGGGCCGCCAGCACGCGACGGTCCTGCAAGGAGAACCGCGTCCGCATGAGCGCGCGGACATCCTCGGCGCGCAACGTCACGGGACGCTTTCGCCAGGCGGACTCCGCCACGTAGACGGATTCGTCGCCGGCCTCCCCGGGGGTATGGCCGCCCCCGTGGTCTTCCGAATGAGGAGCCCGCCGCACGGTGAGCCGAATGCGCTCCGGAGCCGCCGCGCCCACCCGCCAGAGGTCCAGGGCGGCCAGGGGCTCAACCCGTTCGTCCGGCTGGGGCTCGTGGATACGGACGCCGCGCATGGTGATGACGCGTTCTGCGTACATCTCCGCTTCCTCCACGTCCAGCGTGGCGTCGTCGGCCCTGTTTGCGGACGCGCGGGATTCCTTGGAGTCGGCGTCGGGCGTCCCGACAGACCCGGGATCGAAACGGGGGACCGTGCCGTTGAAGGCGATGGCCCACCGTGTGGTCTCCGCCAGGGCGGCTTGCGACGATTCGTCAAGCGTTTCGGCGAGATCGCTCCCCGGGACGGAGGCGGCTTCCTGCAGTCCCCGGTACGCCACAACGGCCAGCGCTTCCCGGCTGAAATCAACCAGCCTCAGGTCGAAATATCGCGATGCAGCGTGGCTCAGCTGTTCGGTGTAGCCGCTGTCCAGCAGAAGCAGCACCTCGGGCGCCGCCGCCGGCGCCTCATCGGGGACGACAGGGTCCCCGGTCATCCGATCGTCTCCCGACGCGTCCATCGCCTCAGGAGCTTTCGGCCCGGGAAGCAACGCCGCGTACACGCCGTCGCCGGCGGGATTCGAATCGCCGAGGGCGAGGCCGAAGGTTTCCCCGTCAGCAGTGATCATAAGACGCGCGGTGGCGTTGTCCAGCCCGTAGGGATCGACCGGGGCGGCGCCATCCGTTTGGTCGCCGATCCCGGTGAAGACGCGCCGCGGCGGATTGCTGCGCACGAAGGTGAGCAACGCCTCCGCGAGACTGCGGTCCGCGCGCAGCCCGGCGCGGAGGTCGGCAGGGATTTCCGCGCCGCCTGCGCCTTGAGCCGGCGTGCGGATGAGCCACTCCCCCTGCTCCTTGTACAGGACATAGCTCCCGCCGGGGCCTTCCACCACCACGCGATCCACTGCGCCGACCGAGGCGGTGAGCCAGGGGACCGCGGCGGAGGCTTCCGTCTCGGCTGTCGTGGGGGCGTCGACGTCATCCGCGTCCTTCCCCAGCAAGACCAGACCGAGCCACACGACGCCAGCGACCACGGCAAGGACTGCGAGGCGCTTCATGCGCTACCTCCGGGAGCCGGCGCGGGGCCGCCGGCGGCGCATGGCCGTGAGCACGGCGAGCACGACGCACGCGCCCGGCAGCGCCACCGGGGGAAAGAGTGTGATGAAGAGGCGCTCCAAGTCGTCCATGACGAGGAACGTGGCCACGGCCTTGGGCGTTTCCACGCTGATGAGGCCTTCGCGCTCCAAGAGCCAGTTGAGGCTGTTGCGAACGAGGTCCTTGTTGCCCGCCACCACGATGAAGCCGTTGGAGAGGAAGTCCTGGTCGCCGAAAAGAACGACGCGCACTTCGTCTGCAGGGGGCGGCGTCTCTGCCGTGGCGTTGGCGTCGTGGTCCATGGATGCGGAAGGCGAGCTTGCCGTGGCGTTCGTCGGGTGGTCGAAGCGGGGGGCGCCCCGGTACTGCGCCGCCAGCCAGAGCGGTCCGGCGTCGTCTTCGCCGGGGTCGAGTTCCGCCTGGCCCTGACGCAAGGCGGCGATGTCCGCTTCCAACCACGCTTGTTCGCCGCTTTCCACGAGCATGCGCAGGGGGGAAGGCTCTCCGTCCTGTTGCGCCGGCGCGGCGCGGAAGAAGGCGCTGGCGGTGGGGAAGAGCGTCATCACGTTGAAGTTCTCGGTGATGGGCGAATCGCCATAGCGTTGGGAGAGAGGCGAGAGCGCGTCCCCGGAGACCATCTGGCTGAGGGAGTCCACCACCAGGCCCGGGGGCCGAGCCACATGCAACCGCGCGGTCAACCACTCGTCCAGATTGGTCTGCTCCTCGGCCATGACTGCGGTGAAAAGCCGCCCTCCGCGGCGCAGGAAGTCGTCGAGAACGGCCAGTTCATGGGGAAAGAAGTCCTGCCGGGGTCCGAGGATGAGCAGCAGCTCCACCTCCTGGGGCACGGCGTCGATCTGCGCCAGAGTGACGACGCCCACTTGCGCGCCTTGGTCCGAGAGCAGACGCTTCAGCTCGCTGGCGCCGGTCTCGCCGGGGTCGTTCACGTCCAGCTCGCCGTGGCCAGTCACCGCCATGGCTTGCGCCGTGCGCTCCGTGGAAACCCGGATGACGGCGTTCGCCAGCCGCGCTTCCTCTGGGAAGAGCACGGTCTCCCGGCGCTCCCCTGCAGCCAGCACCACGGTGTTGGGCTGGGTCACGCCCAACTCGCGGGCGCGGAAGGGCGCGCGGTCCGGATCCACGAACTCATAGGAAAACTGCGGCGTCACGCTCGCGAAGCGCTCGAAGAGGCCTTCCACTGCGGCCTTGTTGTCCGTGGGACGATAGAAGGCCACGGCGTGGACGGTGGCGTTGAGGTCCTGCAGCGCTGCGGTGGTGGCGGCGGTGAGGGAGTGGCGTTTGTTGGAGGTGGCGTCCCAGCGCCAGTCCTGTCGACCGGCGAAGACGTTCAGCCCCACGAGGATGGCGAGCCCCAGGACGCCGGCCAGCGCCGTGCGGGAGATGCGCGACACGTTGAACATGGTCACGTCCTCCACCGCTGGTTTTCCAGAGAAAGCGTCGTGAGCCAGAAGCAGCCGCCGATGAACGTGAGGAAGTAGACGAGGCTCTTCACTTCCAGCACGCCGCGGGTGAAGGGGTCCAGCTGGCCGATGAGGGAGAGCTCCGCCAGCAGGGTCTGCGTCTGTGTGGGGACGATGTCCTCCAGCCACGCCAACGCCCAGATGAGCAGCAGCGCCGCGAAGGTGAGCACCGCCGCCACGATCTGGCTTTCTGTCAGCGAGGAGAGGAAAAGGCCCAGTGCGGCGAAGCTCATGGCCATCAGAAAGAGGCCGACGTGCCCCACCAGCAGGGGCGCGAGCTCCGGGTCCGCCACGAAGAAGAGCTGCGCCGGCGCCAGCATGCTCACGAGGATGGCGACCCCGAGGAATCCCGCCAACGCCAGCAGTTTGCCCGCAGCAACCTCCCACTCCCGCACGGGGTAGCTCATCAGGAGTTCGAAAGAGCCCATGCGCTTCTCCTCGCTGAAGCTCCGCATGGTCACCAGCGGAATGAAGAAGAGCAGGATGACCGCTGCGCTCTGCAGGTGCGGCCCGATGACGAGTTCCATCAAAGTGAAGTTCCCCACTTCCGGCATGCGCATGGCTTCCATGGAGAGCGCCTCGAAATACCGCACGGAGACCACGAAGAAGGACCCGGTGACGACCAGAAAGCACGCCATGACCACGTAAGCCAGCGGCGAACGGAAGAGAATGGCGAGGTCCTTGCGGGCGATGAGCAGACTCTTGGTCACGCCGCTTCCTCCTTGGGCTTGACGTCTTGTCCGGGAGCGAGGGACTCGGGGGCGGTGGTTTCGTCCCGCACGATGTGCACGAAAGCTTCCTCCAAGCCGGCGTCCACGGGCTTGAGCTCCAGCAGGGGCCAGTTCCGCTCGAAGACGAATCGGGAGAGATCCGCGCGGTGGTCCTCGTGCGCTGCGGCTTGCACGGTGAATGCGCCGGGGCCGTAGGCGGCGCTTGCGGCGTCGGCTTCCACCACCCAGGGCAACTCGCGCAAGCCGGCGAGGACATCGGCTTCCGTGGGACCTTCAGGCGCAAGGGCCAGGCGCAGCAGGTGCCGGCCCCGGGCGCCGAAGGCCTGGGTGAGGCCGGCCGGGGTGTCTTCCGCGACGATGCGGCCCTCGTTGATGATGAGGACGCGGTCGCAGGTGAGCTCCACCTCGGGGAGGATGTGCGTGGAGAGGAGGATGGTCTTCTCCTGGCCCAACTCGCGGATCAGCGTGCGGATCTCGCGGATCTGGGTGGGATCGAGCCCCGCCGTGGGTTCATCCAGGATGATGAGCCGTGTCGGTCCCAGAATGGCTTGCGCCAGGCACACTCGCTGGCGGTATCCCTTGGAAAGATGCCGCGCCAGCTTGCTTCGGGCTTCCTGCAGGCCGCAACGCTGCAGGGCCTCGGCCACGGCTGCCGCGGGCTTTGCATCGCCTTTCATGCGCGCGGCCCAGTCCAGATGCTCTTGGACGGTCAACTCGCCGTAGAGAGGCGCGTTCTCCGGCATGTACCCCAGGCGCCGGCGCAGGGCGAGGGGCTCCTTGCGGATGTCCTTGCCGTCGAAGACGACGCCGCCGCGGGAGGGCGTCAGGAACCCAGTGAGGATACGCATGGTGGT
>CAYVWB010000033.1:16454-39706 GCA_964455395.1 uncultured Desulfovibrionaceae bacterium | reverse complement strand
CCCGGTCAGGCACTTGAAGAAGGTGGACTTGCCCGCGCCGTTGGGGCCGAGCAGTCCGAGAATTTCGCCTTGCCGGACGGTGAACGAGAGCCCGTGGAGCACTTCCGTGGCGCCGTAGGTGTGGGACAGGTCGAGGACTTCGAGCATGTCAAAATCCTGGTGTGGTGGTGGATGTTGTGGGCGACGTGTGGCCCGCGGCGCGCGCGTGGGCTACAGCTGTCGAGCGGGTCGCCCGCAGCATGGGGCCTGCCGTCGCGCGGCGGCGTAGCGCCGTTCGGGTTGACAGGACCGCGTGAACGATTAGTTGAAGCGTTCGGCGCGTCGCCGTATGCACGCGATCGCATACGGCTGCAGAGCGCTCCAACGCAGGACGTCGACGCCAGATCAAGACCGCCATGTTCGCTGACAGCCAGCGACGCAGCGGCGATGCGCCGGCCGTCGCCCTCTGCCGACAAGCCTTCACACGTACATCACGCCCCACCCCCACGTCAAGGGCCCCATGTCCCCACGCAGAAAACTCAATTTCGCACAGAAGAACTGCATCGCTTCGGCGGGCAAACTCATGCAGCAGCTGCGGATGATCCGTCCCGGCGCACGTGTGGGCGTCGCCGTCTCCGGGGGGGTGGACTCCATCACCCTGCTGGAAGTGTTGCGCCACCGCCAACGCATCGTCCCGTTCGACTTCGAGCTGATGGCGCTGACCTTGAACCCCGGCTTCGACCCCACCCTGCACGGCCCTGTGGCGCGGTTCGCCGCTTCCAGAGGCGTGGCCGCCCACGCCGAATTGACCGACCACGGCCCCCGCGCCCACTCCGAGGAAAACCGCAAGAACTCCGCCTGCTTCCTGTGCAGCCGAATGCGCCGGACCCGGCTCTTCGAGCTGTGCCGTCAGTACAACCTGACACACCTCGCTTTCGGCCACATGGCTGAAGATCTGGTGGCGAACTTTTTCATGAACCTCTTTCAAGGCGGTCGGGTGGAGAGCCTCGCTGCACGGGAAGCCTTCTTCGGAGGCGAACTGACCGTCATCCGCCCCCTGCTGTGGCTGGACAAGGACGTGATCCGTCGCGCGGCCTCGGCGTGGGGCTTGCCGGTGACGCCCAACCCGTGCCCCTCGTCGGAAACCAGCAATCGCGCGCGCACGTGGCGTTGGTTCCTGGAGACATGCGCTGGCGATCCGCGAAAAAAGAACAACGCGATGAACGCGATACGCAGGGCGGCGCTTGACGATACCATGGATACGCATTAATGGGTAAAGTAATTTTCAGCGACTCGGCTTCTTGAATCGCCCAGAACCCACCGGATCAAGGCGCCCGGCGTTTCCCACACCACCGCTCAAGCCAACCGCCACGCCGCTTTCGACCGGCCACACCGAAGAAGTCTGGAGCCCCATGCTGTTCAAAAAATACCACATCGTCGTGTTCAAGGATGACGAAGGCGCCTGCCGCACCCTGCGTTTGCGCGGCTGGCTGCTCGTGGCGCTCGTGGGCGTATTCGGCCTGCTCATCGCCGCCAATGTCCATTTCTTCCGCTATTTCAACACCTACTACGCGCTGGAGAGCAACCTGGGCGCCTCGGAGAAGACCATCGCCGAGCAACGCGGCCAGCTGCTTACCCTGGCCGAGAAGATCAAGCAGCTGGAAGGCGATCTCACCCGCATCCAGGATTTCGACGCCAAGCTGCGCACCATGATCAACCTGGACGACCATATCGACGTCAACGTCTCCGCCGGCGGCGCCAAGACCAACGACTTCGCCGAGGACTACCTGCCCATCTACCGCCAGGAACTGCTGGCGCGCAAGATGCACAGCTTTCTCCACGAGCTCGCCACGGATGTCCAGCTCGAAAAGATCCGCCAGGACGAGCTGATGGCCGCCTTCGAGGGCGACCTGGAGCTCCTCGCCGCCACGCCCTCCATCTGGCCGGCGGAAGGCTGGATCACTTCGCCGTTCGGACCGCGCATCTCCCCCTTCACGGGTCGCAACGACTTCCACCAAGGCATCGACATCTCCAACAAAGCCGGCGTCGCCGTGGTTGCGCCGGCCAAGGGTGAAGTCGTCTTCGCCGGCGTGGAGAGCGCCAACGGCAAGACCCTCGTCATCAAGCACGGCGAAGGCCTCGTCACCCGCTACTCCCATTTGCAAGGTTTCGACGTGGCCGTGGGCGACGTCGTCGAGCGGGGCCAGCGCATCGCCGCCCTCGGCGACACCGGCCGCTCCACCGGACCGCACCTGCACTACGAAGTCCGCCTCAACGGCGCGCCCGTGGACCCCATGCGCTATATCCTCAACTAGACGCATGCTGGCGCGCCACACCACGCTCTGACGACCCCGGCCGTCCCCTTTCCACGTGCTCATGCGTCTGAACCGCCCCTCCTGCGTCTGCCTGCCGGAGGGGCGGTTGCGTCTTCACGAGCTGGACCGGTTACGACGCGGCGACTGGCCGTCGCCTTGCGCTCAGCATGCAGCCCGACCTCATGCAGAGCCGGTGACGCGCTCCCGAAGGCGGACGTCGTGTGCGGAGTAGCCGGCGTATTTTCCGGCGCACCTCCTGGCGACTCGCCAGGGGCGCTCCTCGACGAGGCCTCGCTCACCAGCCACGTCCGCGCCATGACCGCCGCCTTGAGCCCTCGCGGACCGGACGGCCAAGGCGTCTACGTGGACGCCGCCCGCGGTCTGGCCGTGGGTCACGCGCGCCTGGCCGTACAGGACCTCACCCCGGCAGCAGCGCAGCCCATGCATCCTCCGGACCCCGGACGCCGCGCGATGACGCTCTCATATAATGGTGAAATCTATAACCATATGGCGCTGCGTCGAGACCTGGAACACCAGGGATTCGCTTGGCCATGGCGTTCCTCCGGGGATACGGAGACGCTCTGCTGCGCGCTGGCGGCGTGGGGGCCGGCAGCCACCCTGCCGCGGCTTCACGGCATGTTCGCCTTCGCCTGGTGGGATGGCGCGACGCTGACCCTCGCACGGGACCGCCTGGGCGAGAAACCCATGACCTACGGTTTCTGCGCGGGCGCTTTTCTCTTCGGCTCCACTGTGGCGGCGCTGGAGGCGCACCCCCGCTTCCCCACGGCGCGACCCGGCCAGACGGCCTCCCTGGACCGCCACGCCCTGGCGGCGTACTTCGCCTGGGGCTGCACGCCTGCCCCGGCGTGTATCTACAAGAATTGCTGGAAACTCCCCCCCGGCGCCATGCTCGCCGTGCAGGCAAAGCACGTGCGCCGCGGCGAGCCCCCTCCGCCAGAGCAGTGGTTCCGCGTGAGCGACGTGGCGCTGGCCAGCCTCGCCGACCCCTTCCCCGCAGACCTGGAGACCGCGGCGGCGGCCCTCGGACAGGCGGTGGAAGAGGCCGTGGCGGAACGACTCCTCTCGGACGCGCCCCTGGGTGCGTTCCTCTCCGGCGGCGTGGACTCCGCGCTGGTGGCGGCCTGCGCGCACAAGGCCGCAGGGGGGGGCCTCGCCCTCTTCACCATGGGCTCGCCCGATCCTCAGTATGACGAGACCGAACGCGCTGCTGCGGTCGCGCAGGCCCTGGGAGCGCCACATGTGCGGCTGCCTGTCACCGAGCAGGACGCCCTGGCCCTCGCGCCGACCATGGGCTGCATTTATGACGAACCCTTCGCGGACTCATCCCAGCTGCCCACGGCCCTGCTCTGCAAAATGGCGCGGGAACACGTCACCGTCTGCCTCTCCGGCGACGGCGGCGACGAGCTCTTCGGCGGGTACAACCGCCATGTGCTGGGTCCCGCCATCTGGCGGGTCGTCAGTCACGCGCCTCCCGGCTTGCGACGGCTCTTGGCTCTGGCGCTACGGCGTGGCGGGGAGGCCGGACTCGCCGCCGTGGTCAGAGGCTTGGCTCCGCTGCTGGCGCCTTCGCGTCGGCAGACCCTCGTCCGCGACAAGCTCGCCAAAGTGCGTCGTGGCCTGGAGGCCTCGGACCGGGAGACCTTCTACCAGGCGTTGGCCACGCTCTGGAGCGTCCCGCCGTTGGTGGACGCACGCGCGAAACAGACGTATCCACGCTGGCCGGAGCCGAGCCGCGTCGCGGGACTTGAGCGCCTCGCGTTTCGGGACTGGATGCAGGCCGCGGACCAGCTGGGGTATCTCCCGGACGATATCTTGACAAAGGTGGACCGGGCCTCCATGGCTGTCGGACTGGAGGTCCGCGCCGTCTTTCTGGACCATCGGCTCTTGGCGCAGGCGTGGCGGTTGCCGCCGACGTTGCGCGCGGCCGGGGGCGTGGGCAAACCCCTCCTGCGTCGCCTGCTGGAACAGCGCCTGCCACAGCCGCTGCCCCCAGGCCCCAAGCAGGGTTTCGGCGCACCCATGCCCGCGTGGCTGCGCGGCCCCTTGGCGCCTTGGGTGGACACGCTGCTCTCGCCCGAAAAGCTCCAGCGCGACGGCCTCCTGGATGTCAACGCCGTCCGCGCCGCCCGGGTGCGGCTCCAGCATGGACCGGCGGACGTGGTGACGGCGGCGCGCGTCTGGGCCGTCTGCATGTTTCAGAACTGGCTGGAGGCGAGAGCGTGACGGCGGCGGCGCCATACCCCCATCAGGAGACGCCGACCGCGGCGCGTTCCATTTGCCTGGTGAGCCACAGCGCGCTGAACCTTCTGCGGTTCAGGGCCGTGTTGATGGAGGAGCTCGTGGCGACCGGCTGGCGCGTGACGTGCGTCGCCCCGCCGGGACCCCACATGCCGACGCTGACGGCGCTGGCGGAAGACCTGGGCGCAGCGGTCCGCCCGTGGCCGCTGGCGCGCGGCTCGCTGAGCGTGAACGCGTTCAGGCAAGGCGCTCGCTCGCTTGCTCTCCTGCTGCGCGAGGTCGCGCCGTCCGTGACGCACACCTTCACGCACCAGCCCAACCTGGTGGCGCGATTCGCTCTGCCGCGCCGACGCCGTCCCGTGGTGGTGAACTCCGTGACGGGACTGGGCAGCATCTTCCTCGCCAAAGGGGTGAAAAGCGCGGCCCTGCGTGTGGCCATGCGTCAGCTCTACAAACGCACCGCCAGCCGGACGGACGCCGTAATCTTCCAGAACCGGGAGGACCAGGCCAACTTCGAGTGGGGGGGGCTGACCGGCGCCGCCGTATCAATGTTGATCCGCGGCAGCGGGGTGGACCTGACCCGCTTCCGACCCGACCTGCTGACCGCCGACCAACGCGCGGAGCTCCTCGCGGAACTGGGATTGAAGAGGGACCACGTCGTCTGCGTGATGGCGGCGCGGCTGGTGCACGACAAAGGCATCCGCGAATTGCTGCTGGCGGCCCGGGCGCTGACCGTGGGAGCGCCGCGGCTGCGTCTGGTGATCGTCGGCGCGCCGGACGAAGGCAACCCGCGCTCCCTCTCCCGTGACGACATGGTGACTTTTTCCGCGCTGGGCAACGTGGTCTTCACCGGCTGGCGCGAGGACATGCCCGCGCTCTGGGCTGCGGCGGACCTGGCGGTGCTGCCCTCCTACCGGGAAGGGCTGCCGGTGAGCCTGCAGGAAGCCATGGCGAGCGGGCTCCCCGTGGTGACCACGGACGCGCCGGGATGTCGAGAACTGGCCATGACGCCGGATGGCGAGCCGGACCACACCGCGGCGGTGCTGACGCCGCGCGGGCAATGGCCGCCCCTGGCCGAGGCGTTGGCGCGACTGGCGGCCTCCACCGAGCTACGACGCGCCATGGGCGAGGCGGCTCGCGCCAAGGCGGAGCGGGAATTCGACGCACGCACGCAAGCGCAACGTCATCTCGCGGTGTACGAGTCGCTGCTGGCGCGAAGCCGATGACACGGACGGAGAGCCGGCGGCGGAGGCGTCCTTTCGGTTGCACGCCCCCCCACGCAGACGCCGACATCCACCAGGAACCACGACGTCCGGACAGACGCGGCTCCACGAAGGACGGCACGAAAGGCGACCGCAACGCCGACCGCCTCCCGACGGTGCGGGGAGCAGCAGGCGCTGCGGGCCATGTCATTGAAAATGGCGAAGTCGGCGCGACGCCGTGGCGATCAGTTTTCGTCCGCGTTGACGATCAGGACAGGGGCGGGCGCCACCTGGACGATGTCTTGCGCAACCTGGGTAAGATACGTGCCCGCGACGTGCTCGGCCTTTTCGCCGTGGCCCACCATCACGATGAGATCCGCGTTCTTCTGTTTGGCCATGGCCACGACAGCCTCCACGGGATCGCCCTCGGCCACTTCGATTTCCAGGTTGGGGCACGCCTTCAGGTTTTCAGCGCAGATGGTCTCCATCTGCTCGCGCGCGTGCTTCATCTCCCACTGCTTGAAGTCCTCCAGCACGTTCTTGCTGGGGTAGTTGCCGTACGCAGGAAAATAGTCGCAGAGATTGGCGGAGACATACAGCATCACCACCCCGGCCTGATACTTCTCGGACAGGGACATGACGTGCGACGCGGCCTTGAGCGATGTCTTGGAGAGGTCGGTAGGCCACAGGATGGTCTTGGGATCCATGGAAGCACTCCTCTTGAGCAGGTGAATTCCCGTGCAGCAGACACGGTGTGAGAGAATTTCCTAAGATTGTGACATAGTACACGATCTTGACCGCAAATCAACCCCTTCGCGCGTCTTTTGCACGAAATTCTCACCCCAGCCCCCTTTGCCACGGCCCGGCTCCCGGGTATACACTGCCCCCATGCCGAGGTCCTCGCCCCCTGCAGCCAAGCGATGCTTCGACGTCGCTCTCACCCTCGTCACGGCGCCGGTCTGGCTCCCCGTGCTCGGCGCATGCGCCCTTCTCGTATGGATGACCCTCGGCCGGCCCGTGCTTTTCACCCAGACCAGACCGGGCCTCCACGGCGAACCCTTCACCATGGTGAAGCTGCGCACCATGCGCTCCGCGCCGGCCCAAGCAGACACGCCGCTCCGCGACCCGGACGAAGCCGCCGTGGCTTCAGACGCCTCGCGCACTCCAGCCGTGGGTCGGCTGTTGCGTCGGCTGGGACTGGACGAACTGCCCGAGCTCTTTCTGGTCCTGACAGGAACCATGAGCCTGGTGGGACCGCGGCCATTGCTCATGAGCTACCTGCCGCGATTCACCCCCCGACAGCGCCGCCGCCACGAACTGCCACCGGGGATCACGGGGTTGGCGCAGGTCAGCGGCCGCACGGCGTTGCCCTGGGAGGAGTCCCTGGAGCTCGATGTCTGGTATGTGGAGCATTGGAGCGTGCGGCTGGACGCTCTCATACTCTGGCGGACCGTGCGCATGACGCTCGGCAGCCTCTTCCGGAGAAACAGCGCGGCACACATGCACGGCCGCACCGAGCACTCGACGCTGAACACCGGAGAGGATCGCAAAGACCGGGGCGTCTTCAAGGGAGACTCATCGTGAAGCCAACTCTGTACATTGTCGGCGCCGGCGGCCACGGGCGAGTGGTGTGGGAGGCCGCGGAGCTCTCCGGGGCTTTCGCGGCCTGTGTGCTGGTGGACGCGCGCCCCGAGGCGGCGTTGCCCCTGGCCCCCACGGCCACGGTGCTCGCCATGGAAGCGCTGCCGCCCCCGGGGCCGGCGGTGGCCGTGATCTCCGCCGTGGGACGCACCGCGCTGCGGATGCGTGAGGTGCGTCGTTTTCTGGAGGAGGGATACGACGTCTCCGTGGTGACGCACCCCACGGCCTTTGTCTCCCCACGCGCGAAGCTGGGGCCGGGAACAGTCTGTCTGGCGCAGAGCGCGGTGCTCATCGGGGCGGAAACAGGGCCGGCCTGCATCGTCAACACAGGCGCAAGCGTGGACCACGACTGCCGCCTCGGGGAGGGCGTCCATGCAGCGCCGGGAGCACGGCTCGCCGGGGGAGTGCTTGTCGACGCAGGCGCGCATGTCGGGGTCAACGCCAGCGTCATCCAGAACGTGCACATCGGCGCACACACCATCGTGGGCGCCGGCGCCGCCGTGACGGCGGATCTCCCCGCCGGGGTGGTGGCCGTGGGCGTTCCCGCCAAAGTCATACGCCAACGTCCGCCGGAGGAATACGCATGACGCAACGCATCTACCTCTCCCCGCCGCACCAGACCGGGGAGGAACTCCCCCGCCTCCAGGAAGCCTTGGCGAGCAACTTCCTCGCGCCGGTGGGCCCCATGCTGGACGCGTTCGAGGACGCCCTGGCCGTGACGCTCGGTCTGGATCCTCAGGAAAAACGGGTGGCGGCCCTCAACTCGGGCACGGCGGCGCTGCACATCGCCTTGCGCATGCTGGAGCTCGGCCCCGGGGACGTCGTCATCACCTCGGACCTCACCTTCATCGCGTCCTGCGCGCCCATTCGGTATCTCGGCGCGGAACCCGTCTTCGTGGACGCCCACCCCGAGACGTGGCACATGGACCCCGACTTGGCCGAAGCCGCCTTCCACGCCGCCGCCAAGACGGGACGCCGGGTGCGCGCCCTGCTTCTTGTGGATCTCTACGGCCGCACCCCGCCTTCCGCGCACACGGCGAGGCTGCGCAACCTCTGCGCAACGCACGGCGTTCCCCTGGTGGAGGACGCCGCCGAAGCCCTGGGCGCGCAGCTCCGCGTGGATGGCGCCCTGCGCTCCGCAGGAACCCTGGGCGACTGGGCCGCGCTCTCCTTCAACGGGAACAAGATCATCACCACAGCCGGCGGCGGGGCCCTCGTCTGTCCGGACGCGCAAGCCGCCAGACGCGCCATCTACTGGGCGACCATGGCCAAGGAGCCGGCCCCTCACTACGAACACGCCGCCATCGGCTACTCTTCCCGCATGCCCAGCGTGAACGCAGCCATCGGACTGGCGCAGCTGGCGGCGCTGCCGGAGCGCATGGCCGCCCGCCGCGCCGTCCTGGAAGGCTACAAGGCGCGCCTCGCCGACGCACCCTTGCGGTTCATGCCCGAACCCCAGGACGTTCCAGCCCCCCTGTCCGTCGCGGACGCCGCAGACGCCGTGGACGCCGTGGACGCCACGCCCTCGGCTCAACCGAACTACTGGCTCTGCTGCGCCACCTGCGGCGACCCCCGGGACACGCGCGACACCGCTGCGGCCATGGCCATGCGCGACCGCATCCTCCACGCTCTGGCGCAGGAAAACATCGAAGCCAGACCCCTGTGGAAACCCATGCACATGCAACCCGTCTTCGCGGGCGCCGAGATCCACGGCGGCGCCGTGGGACACGACCTCTTCGAACGCGGCCTGTGCCTGCCCTCGGGCTCCGCACTCACATCCTCCGACCTGGACCGCATCGCCGGGATCGTGCGCGCGGCCATCTAGGAAGACGTCGAGGGCGCAGCACCCCATGCGGCGTGGAGACGCCCGACCCTGTGGCCACAACCCTCTCTCCGTCAAGGAATGCTCATGACCGGCCAACCCACGCCCCTTGCTCCCGCACAGCGCCTCATCGTCGCCCTGGACGTCCCCACCCCGGCCGAAGCCCTCGCCTTCGCCGACGCCTTGCGGGGCGTCGTCACCACGGTGAAGGTGGGCCTGGAACTCTTCGTCGCGGGGGGACCCGCAGTCACGGAAGCCCTGGCGGCTCGGGGATTTTCCATCATGCTGGACCTGAAACTCCACGACGTGCCAGCCACGGTGCGGCGCGCTCTGCTGGCCATGCGGGCGCTGCCAGCCATCATCCTGACCACCGTCCACGCCGAACCGCACGTGCTGGTTGCGGCCGCGGAGGCCCAAGCGGAAGGCGCGCCCCCCGTGCTCGCTGTGACGGTGCTCACCAGCTTGAGCGCAGCGGATCTCGCGGCTGCCGGCGTCGCAAAGTCCCCGGCGGAACTCGTGGCGACGCGCGCTCAGGCAGCCTACGCCGCCGGCGTGGCCGGTGTGGTGTGCTCGCCCCTGGAAGCGGCTGACGTGCGGGCGGCCACGGGGCCGATGTTCCGTCTCGTGACGCCGGGGGTGCGGCCAGCCGGCGCGACGCCCCCCGGCGACGACCAACACCGCGTCATGACGCCCGAAGAGGCCGTGCGCGCCGGCGCGGACCATCTTGTGGTGGGCCGGCCCATCCGCGACGCGGACGACCCCGCCGCGGCGGCGCACGCCATTGTCGAGGCCATCGCTGCAGCTGCGCGGGATGAATCCTGATGGTTCCCGACTGAACACGACTGGCCGCGACAGCCGACGATTCGACGGGACGGACTCCGGCGGCTCCTCATGAACCGAAAATCCTTGACTCGATCAAAATTGCGCCCTCCACTATATATTATTGCGTATCCAGTCGTGCCGGGCGATTTCCGCAGAAAGCACTGCGCTGCATGGACAGGCGTCGCGCACGCGCAGTGGCTGGATGCGACGACGTCACTTGTCGTTTCGTTCCCCCCGCCCAACCGCCGCGCAGGGCGCTCCAGCGCATGACGCGTCTGAAAATTTGTCCACAAATGGCCGCCATGTAAACAAAACGTCACGCCGTCGACAGGCGTTCGCCACCGCGTCGTGCAAGGTGTGGTCGAGTTCCCCCCACCTCAATGACGCAGGAGCGCGCATGTTCCGTTCATCTTCCCTCGCATTGCTCATCGGCGCCGTTCTCGTCGCGATACTGACGCTCTTTTTGGGCGGCATCGGCATCCTCAACTACCAATACACCAAGGCCGAGCGAGAGGCGGCTTTGCAGCAGGAGGCCATGCAACTCGCCAACCGGCTGCAGCAGAGCCTGGTGGGTCCCATGTGGGACTTCGAACAGGACAAGGCGCTGGAGATTATCGCCGGAGAGATGGTCTCGAGGAACGTGGCCTTTATCGATTGTCTGGAAGGCAAAGACCCCGAGGGGGGCAAGATTTTCGCAGCCATGACGCGCAACGACGCGTGGGAGCCCGTCACGGCGCCGCCGGGATGGGAGCCGGAGACGACAGCCATCATGGAGTCGGCGCCCATCGTCCGGGAAGGCGACGTGCTGGGCCATGTGGAGGTGGGATTGACGGAGCGCTTCCTCCAGGAGGAGCTGGCGACCCTCGCCACGCAGACCGCCATCGCCGTCGTCGGCGCGGACCTTTTCATCGTCCTCGCCTTGTTCCTGGTGTTCCGAATGGTGCTCATCAAGCCCATCAAAGTGCTGGAACAGTACGCCGCGAAGATCGGCGAAGGCGAGCTGGAGTGCCGGATTCCCGAAGGGGACTTCCGCGGGGAGATCGCCGGCCTGCGCGACGCGTTGGTGGCCATGGTCTGCAATCTGAAGGACACCATCGAGACGGTGCGCATCAAGGAGTCTGAAGCACGGGATCTCGCCGCCAGCGCCGAACGCGCCAAGGAGGAAGCCGAGGCCTCCCGCCGCCGCGCCGAGGCCTCCCGCAAGGAGGGCATGGTGGACGCGGCGCGCTCTCTGGAAGCCGTGGTCTCCCGCGTGACCTCCATCTCCACGGAGCTCTCCAGTCAGGTGGACATGGTGAAGCAAGGCACGGACCATCAGCGCGCTTCGCTGAGCGGCGCCACCACCGCCATGAACGAGATGTCCGCCACCGTGCTGGACGTCGCCCAGAACGCAGCGACCACGGCGGAGCTGGCGGAGTCCACCAAGTCCTACAGCCAAGCCGGGGACGACGTCGTCTCCAACGCGGTCTCCTCCATCGGTCACGTGAACGAGCGCGTCTCCAGCCTCGCCGCCAACATGACGCGCTTGCGGGACAAAGCGGACGCCATCGGCCGCGTCATCACCGTCATCGACGACATTGCGGACCAGACGAACTTGTTGGCGCTGAACGCCGCCATCGAAGCCGCGCGGGCCGGCGAAGCGGGCCGTGGCTTCGCCGTGGTGGCCGACGAAGTGCGCAAGCTCGCCGAAAAGACCATGACCGCCACCCGCGAGGTGACGGACTCCATCACCGCCATCCAGACGGAAGCCTCCACCAGCGCGGACCTGACCAGCGAAGTCTCCAACGCGGTGGAGGAGGCGTCCGCCCTTTCCTCGGAGAGCCGCGCCTCGCTCAGCAAGATTCTGGAACTGGCCGTGGATACTGCAGACCAGATCCGACTCATCGCCACTGCGTCCGAAGAGCAGTCCTCCTCCACGGAGGAAGTCCAGCGCACAGTGGAGGAGATAGCCCAAGTGGCGGATCGCACCGCTGCGGGCATGGACGAAGCCAGCGCCGCCATCGTGCAACTCGCCTCGCTCAACGAAGAGCTCGGCGCGCTCATCGCCACCCTGAAAGACGCCGACTGACCTCAGCCGGCCCCTTGTGGAGACGACATCATGATGCAATTCATCCCCCTTCGCCTGCAAACGCTTCTTCTGGCCCTTCTCGCGCTGGGCGTGTGGACCCTGCACACCCCCGCAGCCCACGCCGAGCAAACCTACACCGTGGGTGTGGAAGACATCGACTACTATCCCATATACGCCGGCCACACAGGCGACTACCAGGGATACGTCCGGGAACTGCTGGACGCCTTCGCCGAGAAGCAAGGCGTGCAACTCCTCTACGAACCCCTGCCCGTGAAGCGACTCTTCAACGCCTTCCTCGAACGCCAGGAAGTGGACCTGAAATTCCCCGACAACCCCTACTGGAACGCCGACATGCGCGAAGGCAAGAACGTCGTCTACTCCGAGGGCGTGCTCGACTACATCGACGGCGTGATGGTGCTCCCCGAGAACAAAGGCCAAGGCAAGAAGCAGCTCAAGGTGCTGGGCATCATCAGCGGCTTCACGGCGTGGGAGTACCTGGGCGACATCGAAAACGGCTCCATCACCACGGAAGAAAGCAGCGACTACGTGGGCCTGCTGAAAAAAACCCTCGCCGGCCGCCTGGACGGCGCCTACTCCAATGTCACCGTGGCCGCCTACCACCTGAGCAACATGGGCCAGGAAGGCGCCCTCGTCTTTGACGACTCCCTGCCCCACACCCGCTCCAAGTACTATCTCTCCTCCATCAAGCACCCCGAACTCGTCGAGGCCTTCAACGCCTTCCTGATCGAGGAAGCCGAGAAGGTGGAGGCCCTCAAGGCGAAATACGACGTGAAGTTGGCCAACTGACCACCGGACCGCCGACTCCGGACTTCCCATGAGACCCCGTGTGATCCGCCGCCTCCTCTCGTCGTTGTGTCTTGCGTTGGCGTGTGTTGCGCCTACGCCGACGGCCCACGCGCAAGCGACCTACACCATCGGTGTGGAAGCGTTGTACTTCACCCCCATCGCCTCGGGCGTGGGCGGCGAATATGTCGGCTTCGCCCGCGAGCTGCTGGACGCCTTCGCCGCCCACCAGGGCGTTGCGTTCGAGTACAAGACGTATCCCGTCAAACGGCTCTACCTGATGTTCTTCGAAACCGGCGCTCTGGACCTCAAGTTCCCGGACAATCCATATTGGAACGCCCACTTGCGCGAGGACGCAGCCATCAGCTACTCCCAGCCGGTCGTCGAATACATCGACGGCGTCATGGTGCGCCCCGAACATGTGGGCCGGGGCGTGGAGGCCATCCGCACCCTTGGCGTCATCGGCGGGTTCACCCCATGGGAATATCTGGACCGCATCGACACCGGGACCATTCTCGTGGACGACAGCAGCGACAAGCAGCCACTGCTTCACAAGGTCCTCGCCGGCCGCCTGGACGGCGCCTACTCCAACGTCGACGTGGGCCGTCATGTCCTGCGCGCCATGGGCAAACCGGACGCCCTCGTCTTCGATCCCGACCTGCCCCACACCCGCTCCCACTACCACCTCTCCTCCATCGAGCATCCCGAACTCATCGAGGCCTTCGACGCCTTCCTGCACGAGGAAGCTGCGCTGGTGGAGCGTCTGAAGGACAAACACCAGGTGCGCCTGGAGTACTAGACGCCCCTCCTCCAACACACGCCCCCGGTCCGGCCAATGCGCCGGCGCGGGGGCGTTCTCTTCGGCATGACAAAGCCTTCATGCTCCGGAAAGGTTTCAAATCCCTATTTTTTTCGATATATTGAACACACGCTCCGCCACAACGGGCCGCGCCGTGTAACCTTGTCACTCGACCATCCCCCACCCCGGTCTTACCCCTGTGCGCAGACCATCGCGACGACGCCGCCTGTTGTCCCGGCCCCAGGATGGCACCCGGAGATCCTTGACGGCCCTGTCGCCATGCTTCAAGATGCCATACTGTGCGAAATCCCCCTACCAAGGATGAACGCCCATGCGTACCGTACTGCTCGTCACCCTGAGCCTCGCCGCCATGCTCGTCGTCACCCCCAGCCACAACGCCAACGCCGCCACGGAGGAGAACACAATGGCGCAAGACACGCTCGCCGAAGCCACCTTCGCAGGCGGCTGCTTCTGGTGTGTGGAAGCCGATTTCGAAAAACTCGACGGCGTGAAGGAAGCCATCTCCGGCTACGCCGGCGGCGACGTGGAGAACCCCACGTACAAGCAAGTCTCCAGCGGCGGCACCGGCCACCGCGAAGTCGTGCGCGTGCGTTACGACCCGGAAGTCGTCTCCTACGAAGCGCTGCTGGACTGGTTCTGGAGGCGCCACGACCCCACGGACCCCGGCGGCTCCTTCGGCGACCGCGGCTTCCAGTACACCTCCGCCATCTTCTATCATGATGCGGAGCAACAGCGCCTCGCCGAGGAATCCAAAGCTGCGCTGGAGCAGTCCGGCGTCTTCGAGAAGCCCATCGCCACGGAAATCGTCCCCCTCACCAACTTCTACGTGGCTGAAGACTACCACCAGGACTACTACAAGACGCACAAAATCCGCTACAATCTGTACCGCTACGGCTCCGGCCGGGACCGCTTCATCGACGCCCACTGGGAGAATCAACCCCCGCCGCTGGCAAAGCGTCCCGACGCCGGGAAGTCCAGCAGAGCCCCCCTGCCCGCGGAGGACCTGACCGCCCAAACCGACAAGGAGAGCCACGGCATGAGCGCCGACGCCAAGGAATACACGAAACCCGACGACGCCACCCTGCGCGAAATGCTCACCCCCATGCAGTACAAGGTGACCCAGGAAGACGGCACGGAGCCCCCCTTCAAGAACGAATACAACGACAACAAAGCCCCCGGCATCTACGTGGACATCGTCTCCGGCGAACCCCTCTTCGCCTCCGTCCACAAGTACGACTCCGGAACAGGCTGGCCCAGTTTCTGGCGGCCCATCGAGAAGGAGCGCATCGTCGAACACGAAGACCGCTCCCTCTTCATGACGCGCATCGAAGTCCGCAGCGCCGGCGCGGACTCCCACCTGGGACACGTCTTCACGGACGGGCCTCCCCCCTCCGGGCTGCGCTACTGCATCAACTCCGCAGCGCTGCGTTTCGTCCCCAAGGAGGAAATGGAAGCCCAAGGCTACAGCGAATACCTCTCGCTCTTCGAATAACGACAACGCGCCGCCTGCACGCAACAACGCCCGGCCCCTTCCCTTGTGGAAAGGCCCGGGCGTTGTGGTCTCGAAAACGAAGCGCTACAGCCTGTCCGCCAGCTGCATCACCACGCGGGCGTAGTAGGCGTCGTTGTTGTAACGTCGGATGACCTTCTCCTCCCGCTCCCTGGAGAGCCCCTTCTTCCAGCCGGATTTCTTGAGGAAGTTGGCCACGGAGGGTATGGCGTCCGCCGGGTCGAAGAGGTCTATGCGGCCGTCGCGGTCGCCGTCCACAGCCCGCTCCAGCGCCGTGGTGGGGATGAACTGACACAAGCCGAAGGCGCCGTAGATGGAGCCCGGCAAGGTGGCGGGGTCCAGGTTGTTGCGTGCGGTAAAGCGCAAGAGCGCTTTCAGCTGGGTGTACGCCCAGGCCGCCTTGTCGCCCAGACGTTTCTGGAGATAGCGCCGGCGGTCGGCTGGCAGGTCTGCGGGGATGAATCCGGAGATGTCCGCAAGCTCGCGCGTGGCGGCCATGCCGGCCAGGGCGTTGAGCGCGGTCTGATCGCCGAGGTACTCGCCCACCCGCGTCTCGATGAGCAGAATCGCCATCACCACCTCACGAGGCGCGCCGTAGTGGGCCTCCACGTGGTCCAGCGCTTCGGCGTACTCATGGTAGAGGATGCGGATGGCCGCCAGCCGCGAGGGGGTCATGTGTACGTCGTGCAGCGTCCTGCGCTCGCGCGGGCCCTGTCGCGCCGGCTTCGCCTTGGGCTTGGGCGCGCCATACTTGGTGTTGTGCAAGGCGCGGATCTTCTTGCCCATGTATTCGGATTTGTAGACGACCTCCGGACGCGCGAACAGCGCGCGCATGGCCGCGGGATCGAAGCCGTCAGCCACGAGTTGCTGCGTCAAGGGCTCCCAGCGGGAGACAGCGCCGTGAGCGCTCCCGACGACGCCCAGCACGAACGTCATCGCAAGAAACAGACGGAAGAACAACGGGATGCGCATAAGCGAGCCTCGTAAACGGCGCCTCCGCAGGAAGCGCGTGTGTCGGCATTACGCCTCGGTTCCACGGGAGCAACGGCGGCGGCGCAAAGCCTGCAGCACGCGTGGCGCGCACAATCGCCTGCCGCTCATGAAACATCCCCCGCCGCATCGTGTCAATACGGCGCAGGCCTTCTTCGCCGCAGCGCCTCAGGCGCGGGCCGCCACTACCAGCAGCACCCCGGCGGCCCCGGCGGCGCGCAGGGCCCGCGCAGCCTCTCCGGCGGTGGCTCCCGTGGTGAGCACGTCGTCCACCAGCAGCACCACGCGCCCGGCCACCACGGCGGGCGACCCCATGAACGCGCCGCGGACGTTCATCTCCCTGGCGGCACGGTCCTTGCCCGCCTGTGGGGAGGTGCTGCGCGTGCGTTGCAGAGCGTCGCCCGCACACGGAACCCCGAGGACTTTCGCCACGTGGCGCGCCAACTCCAGGCTCTGGTTGAAACCGCGCGCACGCAGACGACGGCCGTGCAGCGGCAACGGCGCCGCCATATCGGGAGTCATGGTGGCGCGGCGCGCAGCCTCCCCCATGAGCCGCCCCAGCAACGCTGCGTCCGCCAGCCGACGGCCGTACTTCAATTCGCAGATGAGGTGTTTCAGCGCGGCTTCGTACGGACCGTGGAAAGCGAGCGCCTCCCAGGAAGGCCCCATGCCGTGGCGACACGCATTGCAGAGGACCGGTGGCGCGGTCTCGTCTTCCGCCAGCAGCCCACAGCGCGGACAGTATCCGCCCCGCCGGGGCGCCAACGAAACGGCGCAGCAGCTGCAGACCCCCATGGTGGAGGTGGCGGCGCGCTCCATGGCGCTCAAGTCGGCGGCGCAGCGACGGCACCGTCCTCTCCAGAGTCCCAGTCCGAGGAGGCAGCGTCCCAGGGACCGGCTTGTCGCAACGAGGGCGCGCATGGGAAAACGTCACGCTTCAGGGGCCATGGGTGCGGATGGATTCGCCGGAGGGTCGCGCTGCGTTCAAGGCGCCTTGTCCCCGAGCAGAGCCTTCGCCACGGTCTTGCCGTATTCCTGTGCGGCTTCCACGGCCCAGGGGTCGCCGGCGAGGTCGCCCGGTCCGTCCACCCCACGGATGGTGAGCGGTTCCGCCAGCTCCAGGTTGAAAGGCTCCAGGAAGTACCGCAGGGTGAGCAACGCGCCTTCGAAGAGACGTTCGCCCACGGGTCGCCCGGCCACCAGCGCCACGAAGGCGGGGCGCATGGGCAGGGAAGTCATTGTCGGGTCGTCCTGGCGTGCGCGTTCGTAGTACGCCTGGGAGCGGTCGATGAGCGCCTTGAACCCCGCCGGCAGGTGGTAGAAATAGATGGGCGCGGCGAAGACCTCGGCCTGCGCCGTGCGCAGCGGCTCCAGGAGGGCGTGCGCGTCGTCCTTGGCGGCCAGGGCGCAGCGTCCGCCCGTTTTGGCGCAGGCGCCGCATCCCGTGCAGGGCAGGCAGGCGTGGTCTCGCAGGAACATGCGCTTGCTGACAACGCCTGCAGCATGAAGCTGCGCCGTCACGTGGTCCAGTGCAGTGTCGCTGTTGCCCGCCGCGCGCGGGCTGCAGCCATAGCACGCCACCAGGGCGTCATCCGTCTCCAGCGCCTTCGACATTACCGGCTCCCGGTTTTTTTGCGATGGAAGTGAGCGACCACGCCTTCAGGCGTCGTGGTTTCCTGCACGCTCCAGAAGGGCTCCATGGCCAGCGCCTCGTAAAGCTGTTCACGTTGCGCCGTCGTCACCAGGCACGTCACGACGTCGCCCTTGCCATGCCGGAGTCGCCACGCGAGCTCCAGGACAAGGCCTCAACACTTGGCGCGCAGATCGACGTCGACAGCCCCCATGGCGGAAACGGCGCCGCGGGACTCCGGGGAAGGGGATCGTGTGGCCATGGGCGTCTCCTTGATGGGTCTTCAGCGGACGAACTCGCTGAAATAGGGGTTGTGGCGCTTTTCCTCGCCCACGGTTGTGGGATCGCCGTGACCGGCGTAGATGACGGTCTCGTCCGGCAGGGTGAAAATCTTCTCCCGCACGGCGGTCAGGAGCGTGGCGGTGTCGCCGCCGGGGAAATCCGTACGGCCCACGGAGCGTTCGAAGATCAGATCCCCCACGAAGACGGCTTGCGCTTCCGGGAAGTGGAAGGAGAGGCTCCCCGGGGTGTGGCCGGGGGTGTGCAACACATGGCAGGCGAGGCCCAGGAATTCGGTCTCGCCGGGGGCCAGGGGTTGGTATTCGAAAAGCTCTATCTCGGGCAGGCCCATGAAGCCGCCGCGGCCCAGTTCCGTCTCCAGGAGGTAGGCGTCCTCCGTGTTGGCGAGCACGGG
The DNA here is from genome assembly GCA_964455395.1 of uncultured Desulfovibrionaceae bacterium. Lineage (GTDB taxonomy): Bacteria > Desulfobacterota > Desulfovibrionia > Desulfovibrionales > Desulfovibrionaceae > CAYVWB01. The sequence continues at coordinate 21,150 of CAYVWB010000033.1, read as the reverse complement.
CGCGCCCGTGGCCACAGCCAGGGCTTTGTTTCCGCCCACGTGATCGAAATGGAAATGGGTGTTGAGGATATGCGTGAGGGTGAGGCCCTCGCTCTGCAGATGGCGCACGACCGCAGCGGGGTCGCCCCCGGGATCCACGGCCACGGCGCGTCCCTCGCGGGAGGCGACATAGCAGTTGGTGGAAAGGGGACCGAGGGGAAAGGCGCGGATGTCCAGGATGCTCATGCGAAGCCCTCCAGGGGGGCCAGGAGGTGCTCCTCCAGGGATTTGCGGTTGGGCGCTTTGGCCTGCAGGGGACGCCCCAGGGCGACAAGCGCTTGAAATTCATAACGCTGGCCATCCAGCTGCAGCACGTCGAGCGCGGCGTCGGCCTGGTTGACGATCTCTCCCAGCCAGACGCCGCCCAGACCCAGCGCGTGGATGGCCAGCAGCATGTTCTGGATGCACGCGCCGACGCCTTGATGGTCCTTCATGGGGTGGTACATGGCTTCCAGGTCCAGACAGACTGCGATGAGGGCGCGGGCTTCCCGCACGATGCGCGCGTACCTGGTGAGCTGCGCCAGGGCTTCCTGCCGGGGGTCGCCGGCGGGGATGGGGAGCATGCGGTAGGGCTGGTTGTTCAATCCGGAGGGAGCCCAGCGGCCTGCATCCAGGATGGTCTCCATGGCTGCGCGCGAGACGGGGTCTTCGGTGAAATGCCGGATGCTGCGGCGGTCCCGGATGGCAGCCAGCACCACGGCCGCCGTGCTGGCCGTGGTCGGCCTGTCCGTGGCGTCCGTGGCGTCCGTGGCGTCCATGGCGTATGGGGTGTCTGGGGCGTCCTTGGCGTCTGGGGCGCTCGGGGGGTCGTTCGTGTGCGCCATGCCGTCCGACTCGCCGGTTTCGCCGGTTTCGCCGGACTCGCCGGAAACAACGGGGGAATGCATGCGGGCTCCTTGGCGTTGCTCGGTCTTGTCGATTCGGGAAGGATAGTACCCGCGAGCTTGGCGGGACGCAAGGGGAGGACCGAGGCGGGGCGGCGCCGCTTCGATCGCTCGTTCGGTCCCCTTGCCCCGCGTCCGCCGCCCTGATACCATTTTGTCGAGCACCTTCTGACGACCGAGGAGCATCCCCATGGCGCATGTCCCTCCTGATGGCCCTTACGGACCACCCGATCCTCATCCACCGGACACGTCCGGCGTCGCTGCGATGGACCGGCGCGCCGGCTGCCCGCCCTCGGCTTCTGCAATACCGAGCGCCCCCCGGACTGCCCTGCCGCCGGACTTGCGGGAGCTGTTGGGCGTCTCCCCTTTCCTGCCCAGGGAGCTCCGGTTGTCCACCACGCAGATAGAACAGCTGGATCCCCGCTGCGCGCCGCGCATGCCCACCGCGCCACGGCCATGCGCGCAACCGGGCGCCAAGGTCCCCGACAGAGCGGAATGCGAAGCCCTCTGGGAGCGCTTCGCCATGCCCCGACACATCCGCGCCCACAGCGAAGCCGTGGCGCACGTGGGGTACGCCATCGCCACGGCGGCGTCGCGGACCGGCCGCCTGGCGCCGGCGCACGCCAACCCGGAAGCCGTGCTCGCCGCCTGCCTGCTCCACGACATCGCCAAGGACTACACCATCCGCCACGGCGGCAACCACTCGCAGCTCGGCGCCATATGGACGCTGGAGGCCGCAGGCGACGCCGCCATCGCCCAGGGGATCATGCACCACGTGTACTGGCCGTGGGCCCTGGACGCCGACGCGTCCTTCCTCCCTTTGACCCTGATTTACGCGGACAAACGCGTGCGCCACGATTCCATCGTCCCCCTTGTCGACCGCTTCAGCGACCTGCTGGACCGCTACGGCAAGACCGAAGACATCCGCGCGCGCATTCACGCTTCCTGGCGGCAAGCCGAAATCATTGCAGAAACCTTGAGCGAAAAGGCGGGGTTCGACGTCGATGCGCATTCTTTTACTGGCCGGCGGCTGGTCTAGCGAACGGGAGGTGGCGCTCTCCGGCGCCCGCGGCGTGGAAGCCGCTCTCCAAACCCTGGGGCACGAGGTGGTGCGCTGCGACCCGGCCGAAGCCTTCGCCGCCATCCCCGCCCTCGCCCGCGAGGTGGATTTCGCTTTCCTGAACCTCCACGGCGCACCCGGCGAAGACGGGCTCATCCAAGCCATGCTGGACCGCGTGGGCTGCCCCTACCAAGGCGCAGACCCCGCCGGCTCCTTCCTGGCGCTGCACAAGGCCGCGGCCAAGAGCCTCTTTCGCCAAGCCGGGCTGACGACGCCGGATTGGGAGTTCCTCACCCGCCGGCCGGACGCCGCCTGGTCCACCGTCTTGCCCTTGCCCGTCTTCGTCAAGCCGAACCTGGGCGGCTCCAGCCTGGGCATGGGACTGGCCGAAGACCACGCCCGCCTGCGGGAGCTGGCCGACGCCTGCTTCGACGCCGGGGAAGAGGCCCTGCTGGAACAGGCCTTCCCCGGACACGAGATAACCTGCGCCGTGCTGGGCGAACCCGGCCGGGAAGACGCCTTGCCGCCAGTGCTCATTCGGCCTCGGCGGGGCGCTTTTTTCGATTACGCGAGCAAATACGAAGCCGGCGGCGCCGAGGAGCTCTGCCCCGCGCCCCTCCCCCCCGGCATGACGCGCCGCGTCCAGGCCATGGCCGTGGCGGCGCACCGCGCGCTGGGTCTTTTCGGCTACAGCCGCGCGGACATGATGGCCTCCGCCCTCGACGACCCCGACGCCGCGCTCACCCTGCTGGAGGTGAACACACTCCCCGGCATGACGCCCACCAGCCTGCTGCCTCAGGCTGCAGCCGCCGCGGGCATGGACTTCCCGGCGCTGCTCGCCCGGCTCATCGAGCTGGGGATGGCGCGGACCTGACGGTTCGCCCCTGCGGGACAACGCTTCTGTCCCTTCTCCGACAAGGCTTGCGCCCTGCGGCATGACCCGCTGCGGGCCCTCGCTTTGATTCGCCGCGAAACCATCCAATGACGCGGGACCACTTCCGTGCCGGCTGCTCTGCGGGGCGAAGCTGACATTGAACATGACGCAAGGCCTCAGCAGTGCGTTGCCGACTTGGTGGAGGCTGCCTTGGAAATCAGGAAAGCTATTGCTCGAGAGGAAATCGCCCGTGCAGTCACGATCGATGAAGCCGTCATTGATTCGAATGACAGAGCTGACTACATCACCTCAGTGGCTGCGCATGGCGGCTTGATCGTGGCGGCGTTGCATGGCGAAGTCCAAGGCTTCTGCTGCGTCGATCACTGGTGCTTCTTTCGAAAGCCCTTCATTTCCCTGCTCATTGTCTCTCCCGATGCAAGAAGACTCGGCCTGGGGGCGGGCCTGCTTGCCCATGGCTCACGCGCGCACCCGGAGCTCTGGACATCCACCAACCAATCAAACACCCCCATGCGCAAGCTGCTCCACAAGGCGGGTTGGCGATACTGTGGTGCGCTTGACGGCCTTGACGAAGGCGATCCCGAGCGATTCTACAGGACTGCCTGAAAGGCGTCCCGGGCTCGAAGCCGCGGTTCGCTGGAGGTCACTCAAAGCTCTTGCTTGAGGCCAGGGCCTGCGCCCCCGGAATAGCAGAGTCCTGTTAATCCTCACGAAATGGCGCCACAGGAGGCTCGCCCTTGTCGGGTCGATCTGGCGCGCCGCCTCAAGACGACAGCAGCGCTCGATCTCGTCAGGAATCAGGACCACAGCCGTCTGCAGTTGCTCGTTGGTGGCGGTCGATCTGCGCCTGCGTCAGGACGTCATTCGACCAATGCTGAACGCCACGCCAATCCGTGACGGCCCGATGCATGCAGACGGCGTCTCATCACCCCCTGCCGAGTGCACGCCGACGTTCAGATGAAGACGCCCTCAGGCGGCGCCGCCAGCAGACCGACCTCCAACGCCACGAAATACGCCAGACAGAGGGCCTCGGCGGCGTCGTGACGCGGGATGCGGCGCAAGGGAGCGCCAGAGGCCTTGGCCGCGCGCACGGCTGCTTGCACGGCGTAGGCTTTCGCCGTCTCGCTGGGAGCGTTGCGCAGTCGAAGCGGCAAGAGCGCGCTTCGCCACGCTTCGGCGGGATGCTGGACCGTAACGAGGCCCGCTCGTGCGGCTTCCCGGAGCCAAGGCCGTGCGAGGTCGCCGCCGCCTTCCAGCGCGAGCCACGTGAGTGGGTGCGCCTCCTGCAGGACATGGCGAGTCCCTCGTTTGAGTTGCGCCACGTTCCCGTAACGCCGTGAACGCAACCAGCAGAGCCGCCCCTGCCCGTCCAGGCGCGCATATCCCGTCGCAAGGCCCACGTCCACGGCGAGAAGTCCCGGCGCGTCGTGCTCCCCGTCCGCTGGCTTGTCGGGAGACTCGCGCGATCCGGTCGACAGGGACGACAAACGCGTCGGCGTGTTCACCATGAACTCCAGGACGAGATCGGACACGAGGCGCCGATCTTTCGGCCATATGCACTGAACGCCTTGACAGCCATTCTCAATCTGCCTATTGAAAGAGTATGTCCACACAAAGCCGCCATACAGCCTTTGCTGACGTTCCGCCCCAAGGGGAAGCCGACGCATCAGACACGGCTCACATGACGTCCGAGCCATCCGTTCCTCTTGAAGCGCTGCCCCCCCAATGCGGTGGGCCTTGCTGCGACGGCGCCCCTGCCGGCGGCCGCGAGCGGGTCCGGCGAGACGCCAAGCCCCTGGTGACTTTCCCCGGCCGGAGCCA
>CAYVWB010000033.1:4437-16444 GCA_964455395.1 uncultured Desulfovibrionaceae bacterium | reverse complement strand
CCAAGTGCGCGTGAACCGCATCGAAGGCGGCCGAGGCGCGGCGTGTCGGCTTTACGCCATGGGGTTGACGCCCGGCGTGGTCCTGACGGTGGAGACTTCGGCGAGCGGCGGCTCCATCCGGATCACGGCCCGCGGCGCCACCATGGCGCTGGGACGCGGCCTCGCGGAGAAAGTGCTCTGCGTGCCTGTGGGACAGCCGAACGGGACCGACGGCGGCAGGCATGAAGCCTCGTCCACTTCCGAGGCCTCGAGCGCACAAGCTGCTTCCGCGACCCCGTCCGGGGCTGCTACCGGGGCTGGGGTCCGCGCCAAGGACGCGCAGCCTTCCGGACAACGCCGCCGTGGCGACTGGCTGCGTCGATGGGTGGCGTAAGACGATAGTTCATGAACTCGCCCCCGCGGCGCGAGACCAACGCAAGGGACCACCCGTGCCAGAAGCCACCATGCCCGACGTCATTTGCCTGCGCAAGCTGCCCAGAGACACCCCCGCCACGGTGCGGCGTGTGGAGGCTGTGGGCGAACTGGGCCGCCGCATCCGTGACATGGGGCTCATCCCCGGCGCGGACGTGGAAGTCATTGGCCGCGCCCCCCTGAAAGACCCCGTGGCGCTCCGGCTGAAAGGATTCACCCTGACCTTGCGCAACAACGAGGCGGACCACATCTTCGTCGAGCCGCACGCCGGCTGAGGACGCCCCCCCGCCGACAGGGAGGGCGCGCCGACAGGGGGAGCATTCCGACAGGGGAGCCATTCAGACTTGCGGTGGGTGATGACGTCCGCCCTGGTCCACCCTGATGCATCCTGAGACACCCTGATGCCCTCTGCATCCGCTTCCCCTTGCGCCTGCCCCCTGCGGGTGGAGGCGCCGCGGCCTGTGCCGAGGCGCGCCTTGCCGACAACGCGATCCGATACGACATCCCCAACCCCGCAAGCGAGCACGCCATGCACGCAGACGTCCAGAGACCCCTGGTCATCGCCCTGGCCGGCAACCCCAACGCCGGCAAGACCACGCTTTTCAACGCCATCACCGGCGCGCGCCAGCACGTGGGCAACTACCCCGGCATCACCGTGGAGCACAAGGAGGGCTGTGTGCAGTGTGGCGACCGGCGGCTCCACATGGTGGACCTCCCCGGCGCCTACTCCCTCACGGCGTATTCGCAGGAGGAGGTCGTCTCCCGTGAGTACTTGGCCAACGAACGCCCGGACGCCGTCATCCACGTGCTCAACGCCGGCGCCTTGGAGCGCAATCTCTACCTCACCGTGCAACTGTTGGAGCTGGGCGCCCCCGTGGTGCTCGCGCTCAACATGATGGATGAAGCCAGGGCGCAGGGGCTCGTCATCCACACCGACCGCTTGGCGAAACTGCTGGACCGCCCCGTGGCCGAGACGGTGGCGCGCACCGGCAAAGGCGTGCAAGCGCTTGTCGAAACAGCGGCCGAATACGGCCTCTCCCGCCTGGGCCAGCAGTGGCGGCCTCTGGTCATTTCCTATGGACCGGACATCGATCCCGTGCTGGATGAGATGACCAGCGCCATCGAGCGCGAAGCCTTCCTCACGGACCGCTACCCTGCACGCTGGACAGCCATCAAGTATCTGGAGCGCGACGAAGCGGTGCTGGAGCAAGGGGCCAAGGCCGGCCCCCTCGCCGCGACCTTGGAGCGCCTCGCCGAGCAGGTGGCGGCGCACTGCGCCAAGACCCTCAACACGGATCCCGAAGCCATCATCGCGGACTACCGCTACGGCTTCATCGCTTCCCTCCTGAAGCAGGGCGTGCTGACCCGCGAAGACCGCACCCAGCGCATGGCCTTCACGGATCGGCTGGACCGCGTGCTGACCCAGCGGCTGGTGGGCCCTGTCATCATGATCGGCGTGCTGCTGCTCATCTACGAATTGACCTTCACCGTGGGGGAGACGCCCATGGCCTGGGTGGGGGCCTTCTTCGGATTCCTTGCGGAAACAGCGGACAGCCTGCTGCCGGAAGGTCTGTTCAAATCCCTGCTCATCGCCGGAATCATCGATGGCGTGGGCGGCGTCATGGGTTTCGTCCCGCTCATCATGATCATGTTCATCTGTATCGCGTTTCTGGAAGATTCCGGGTACATGGCCCGAGTGGCCTACATGATGGACAAGGTCTTCAGCATCTTCGGCCTGCACGGCTCATCGGTCATGCCGTTCATCATTTCCGGGGGCATCGCCGGCGGATGCGCCGTGCCGGGGGTGATGGCCGCGCGCACCTTGCGCAGTCCCAAGGAGAAGATCGCCACCGTGCTCACTGCGCCGTTCATGACGTGCGGCGCCAAGCTGCCGGTGTTCATCCTGCTGGTGGGAGTCTTCTTCCCCTCCCACGAGTCCCTGGCCATGCTCTGCATCAGTCTGACAGGATGGGCCATGGCGCTGCTCACGGCGAAGCTCTTGCGCTGCACGGTGATCCGCGGGGAAGCCACGCCCTTCGTCATGGAGCTGCCGCCATACCGACTGCCCACCATGCGGGGCCTGGCCATCCACACCTGGGAGCGCACTTGGCAGTACATCAAGAAAGCGGGCACGGTGATCCTCGCCATCTCCATCGTGTTGTGGGCGCTGATGACCTTCCCCCAACTGCCGGAGGACGAGGCCGCCCCCACGACGCACGCCGGCGGACAATCGACCGCGGACGTCGAGACGGCCCCAGCCAACGCCCGCGCCGAAGCCGCCTTGCGACACTCCTACGCCGGCCGCATCGGGGTGGCGCTGGAAGAAGTCTCCCGTTGGGCCGGCTTCGACTGGCGATTGAACATCGCTCTGGTGGGCGGGTTCGCCGCCAAGGAAGTCATCGTCTCCACCTTGGGCACCGCCTATTCCCTGGGCGAGGTGGAGGTGGAGGAAACCCAGGGCCTGGGCGAACGACTGGCCAGAAACCCGAACTTCACCATGGCCACGGCCATCGCGCTCATGGCCTTCGTGCTCATCTATGCGCCGTGCTTCGTCACCGTGGTGACCATCGCGCGGGAGACGAACTGGGGCTGGGCTGTCTTTTCCTCCGTCTACTCCACGGTGCTGGCCTTTGCGCTGGCGGTGCTGCTCTACCAGAGCCTGACCACGGGCTGAACCGGTTTCCTCCTCACGGAAGCGATTCCCCTCCCGCGTGGTTTCTGCTATCCATAGGGGAGGATGCGGTTGTGACGCCGCGTCCTCCCCCTTGTCGTCCGCAACGAGATGCACGCGATGCCCACGCCCCCCGGCCTTCGAGACACCCAGCGCCGCGCCGCCAAGGCCCTCTCACACATGATGTCTCGGCTGGGCCGCCTCCGCGCCAGCCCTTCGAATCGTGGCGACCGCGCCCGTCGCAGCGGTCGCGCCAATCGCGGCGGCAGCAGTGGTCACGGCGTCCTCCACGAGGCTGCGCCCACCCTGACGCGCACCGACGGCGTGGATCTGAGCCTCTTCGCCCTGGCCCACCTCGCCGCGTACCTCATCCGCTTCGAAGGCGCGCCCCCGGCAGCCCAATGGATCAATTGCCTGGCGCTCATCGCGCCTTTCACATTGGTGAAATGGGGCGCCTTCCGGCTCCTGCGGCTCAACCGCGGCGTCTGGAGGTTCACCAGCACGCGGGACCTGCTCGATGTGGTCAAGGCCGCGGCGTTGGCCTCCCTCGTCACCGTGGCGGCTCTGCTGTTGCTCCACCGTTTCCACGGCTTTTCGCGTTCGGTCTTTCTGCTGGATTTCATGCTGACCATCGCTTTCACCGGCGGCGCTCGCGTGGCGGTGCGGCTCCTCAAGCAGCGCAGCCGACCCCCCGTCCCCACCCCCCGGCTCGCCAACCGACCGCACAGCGCCCAACCCCGGCGCTGCGTGGTGCTCGGCGGCGGCGCCGCCGGGGAAGCCCTGGTGCGCGCCCTGCTGGACGACCCCCGCTTCGAGGTTGCGGCCCTCTTCGATGACGACGCCGCCCTCCACGGCCTGCGGCTCCATGGCGTCACCGTGGCCGGCGCCCTGGAGGACCTGCCAGACTGGACTGCAGCGCAACGCTGCGTGGCGCACGAGGCCTTCATCGCCCTGGATCCCGCCCACGCCACGTCGGAAGCCATGCGCCGGGCTCTGACCCTGTGCGAACGCGCCGGGCTCCCTTCCAGGACGGTGCCCACCCTTGGCGAGATCGCGCAAGGCGCTGTCACCGTCTCCTCCTTGCGCGAAGTGCGCTACCGCGACCTCCTCCCGCGGGAAACCGCCCGGCCGGAACGCGACCGCATCGCCGAAACGCTGCACGGCGCCCGCGTGCTCGTCACCGGCGCCGGCGGCTCCATCGGCTCGGAGCTCTGCCGCCAGATCGCCGCCTTCGAACCCGCCGCGCTCTACATGGCGGAACGCGCCGAGTCACCCCTCTACGCCATCCAGATGGAGCTCGCCCACCACCGCGGCTTCGCCCAGGGCGTCCCCCTGCTGGGCGACATCGCCGACCGTGACTGGACCCGCGCCATGCTGAAGGCGCATCAACCGCACGTCATCTACCATGCCGCCGCCTACAAACACGTGCCCATGCTGGAAGCCCACCCCTGGCAAGCCGTGGTCAACAACATCCTCGCCACCGAAGTCCTTCTGGAGGCCGCCGCAGAAGCCGGCGCGGCCCGGTTCCTCCTCGTCTCCACAGACAAGGCCGTGAACCCCACCAGCGTCATGGGAGCCTCCAAACGGGTGACGGAACTGCTGATGCAACGCCGCAGAGAAGGTGCCATGCAGCTCTCGGCCGTGCGCTTCGGCAACGTGCTCGGCTCTGCCGGCTCCGTCTTGCCGCTCTTCCAACGCCAGATCGCTCACGGCGGCCCCGTCACCGTCACCCACCCGGAAGTCACCCGCTACTTCATGACCGTGGAGGAAGCGTGCCTGCTCATCCTCCAGGCCTCGGCCATGGGCCGCGACGCCGAAATATTCCTGCTGGAGATGGGCCAACCCGTGCGTATTCTGGACATGGCGCGCGATCTCATCCGACTCTCAGGCCTGGAGCCCGAAATCGACATCCCCATCGTCTTCACCGGCCTGCGTCCCGGCGAGAAACTCGTGGAGGAACTCGCCGCCCGCGACGAACGCGCGTATCCCACCCAGCACGACCAGATCCTCGCCCTGCGCGACGACGCCCAACGCGCCGCCATCAACGACCATCTCCTTCAGGAACTCGCACAAGCCGCCCACCTCCAGGACGCCGAACGCATCCGCCAACTGCTCCACCGCGCCGCGCCGGAATACACCCCCAAAGCGCACGCATAACCGCACGGCCTCTCCCACGCGCTTTATCCTCCGTCGATCGGCTCACTCCTTCTTTCCCCAGCCACGAATGGGACGGGGACGGGGCGATCCGAAATCGACTCGACGGAATACGCCCTCGCCTTCTGCACTCCAGCCGCGCAGCAGATGGGCCAGCGCCCTCACGGCATGACCGCCGCCTCTCCCTTGTGGTGTTGCGGGGTTGCGGGGTTGTGGGGTTTGCGGGGAGATCCTCTCCCCTGGCGGAGGTTCGGGGGCGGCGCCCCTGGATTGCTCCGCGAGGCGGGGGGTATGGAGGCGTGGAAGCGCGACGGCGCGACGCGGCGGTCTCTACCCGACGAGTTTCTTTTTGAGAGCGCGCAGTGGTGCTTTCACGGGGCGTGGGAGTTTGCGATAGAGGGCGTAGGCGTAGTCCAGGCTCCGGTCGTGGCGGCGTGGCGGGTAGTGGAGCGCGTGGAGCTGCTTGACGTGGAGTTCGTAGGCGTCGCGGCCGGCCGGGAGTTCGAGGATCTGGACTTCGAGCTGACCGAGGCGTGGCTTGAGGCGTTTGAGCGCACGCCGGCGGTGCTCTCGGGGGAGGCGGGCGTCCACGTCATGGAGATAGCCGCAAAGGTTGCTGGAGAGCTGCCCCGCGCGCACCCGGAAGGCGCCGAGGGGGAAGGGCGCATGGATCAAGGGTGCGTGGGCGGCGAAACGACGCCACAGGTCCCAATCCCCGGCGAGTTTCAGGGAGGTGTCCACGCCGCCGGCGGCGTCCCAGAGCCATTTGCGCCAGAAGAGGCCCTCCTGCTGGATGGTCTCCCAATGCACGGCGTCGCAGAGGCCTTCGCGCACCAAAGTCGTGGGAAAATAGGGCCGGTGGAACTTGATGACCTCCCCGGCAGGCCCCAGGTTGGCCGTGACGCCGGCGAGCCACGCCGCCGTGGGAAGCTGCCGTGACACGGCGAGTACGTTGGCCAGGGCGCCGTGGAAGAGCACGTCGTCCGCGTTCAGCCACGTCATGAAGGCGGCTTCGGGGAGAGACCGGGCGGCCTCCAGAGCGGCCACGCCGCGGGAGACGCCGTCGTACAGGCCGGCGTCGGGCTCGCTGGCGAAGGTGAACTCCACGCCACGGCAACGCAGGAAGACGTCGGCGGCGTCCGTCTCCAGAAACTCCCGCCACCATTGGAGACGGTCCAGCGTGCCGTCCGTGGAGCCGGCGTCCTGCACATGGAGCCGCAGCCGGAAATCCCCGGCTTGGGTGAGCACGCTCGTGAGGGTCTCGTCGATGGTGGCGGCGGCGTTGAGGCAGGGTGTGACGATGTGGATGACGTCGCAGGGCTCGGAAGCCGGAGGCTGCGGCGCCGCCAGTTCGGAAGGCGCGGCGGCTGGGGCCTCCGGTTCGGTCGACTCCGGCAAGTGCGCCACCTCGTAGGCGGCGCGGCTGAGGGTGGAGAGCGTCCCCCATTTGGCGGCGAGCTGCGCACGGTCCTCGCCGGCGTAGGTCAGCGTCTTGTAAGCCCAGGGCGCAAGCAGCCCCTTGAGCCCCAGGGCTGCGGGCTCGTCCAGGGCGTAGCGGTTGAAGACGACGCCTTGGGAGACGCCGTCCCAGAAGGCGTTTTTTACATACCACGCTTTGGTCATGCGGGATTCGGGGATACGGTGGTGAACCGTGGCGCGGCCGGCGTAGACCACCTCGTAGCCGGCGTCCATGAGCCGCATGTTGGCGTCGAGCTCTTCGTGGGAGAGGAGCACCGCGCCTTGCCGGCCGAGGCTCTGGTCGAAGCCCCCCACGGCGCGGATGGCCGCCGTGTCGAAAGCGATGTTCGCGCCCACCAGCCACATCTCCAGCCCGCGGGGCAGCACGCAGTCCTCCACGTCCCAGTCCACGAGCGCCAGCGGGTAAAGCAGTTCGCCGTCGAGCCAGGCAGGCCGCTCGCCTTCCCAGACAGGCACGGTGCGACCGCCCACGGCGCCGGCGTCGGGATGGCGGTCGAAGGCTTCCGAAAGGCGCTCCAGCCAGTCGGGTTCGGGCAGGCAGTCGTCGTCCGTGAAAGCAAGGCGCGGCGTCTCGCACCGGTCCAGCGCGACCATGCGCGCATAGCTCAAGCCGGCGCGGTCCGTGACGACGTAGTCCAGGTTCTCGAACCCCGCAAGCGAGGTCTGGAACGCCGCCGAGGCCTCGGGGTTCACGGAGTTGTCCACCACGCGGATGACGAATCGCGAGGGGTCCAGGGTCTGCGCCCGGAGCGCGGCCAAGGTGTCTGCAAGGATGTCGAAACGATTGTACGTGCAAACGGCGACGGTGATGTCCATGGTGCGTCCCGGGTAGCGCCTCAGGCGGGTTTGCGCCAGACGAAGGCGTAGCTGCCGAGTTTGCCGAATTCCTCGAAGGTCTTGCCCGTGTAGCTCATGAGGAATCGGGTGTAGGCGGCTTCTGATTCATGATAGAGGTCCTCGTCTGCGGCGATCTGCGCCAGGGGGACCAGGGGCTGTGTGACGGGGAAGCGCGCGTGCAGGCGCGCAACGATGGGGTGGAGCCAGCTGTAGGGCTCGTTGATGGTCATATCCACCAGATGGAAGGAGAGGCCCCCGGGCTTGAGCAGCCGGTCCAGGTCTTCGGCGATGGAATCCATGGCGTCTTCCTCCTGGGGCGTGTGTTCCAGCACGGAGATGGAGAAGACGCAGTCGAAGCCTGCTTCGGGCAAGGCGGAGTTCATGGCGCCCAAGTAGTCCTCCACGATGTGCACCCCCGGCAGCGTCGGTCTGGTCACGGGGCCGCCGCCTTCGCCCCGGAAACGATCCAGGAGCCAGGCGTCCCAGCGGCCATTGCGCCCGCCGGGTTTCTGCGCTGCGCCCATGAAGTGGCGCAGCAGCCGGGAGTGGCCCCCTCCCACTTCCAGAATGCGCGCGCCGGCCGGGACGTTCTGCAGCAGCAACGCCATGGCCAGCAGATCCTGTGCGCATTTCAGATCGGATTGATCCAGATCCGCGTGCGCGCCGAAGAGTCGCGGCCCGTAGGCTCTGTTCAGCAAATCGCACTGGGTCCGGGTGGCGTAGACGTGCGCCGCGAAACGCTCGGGCTCCACCCGCAGGGGAAAGACCGTCGGCGGGAGCTCCTCGTTCAGCAGCACGAGTCCGGGGAAGCCGTATGGCGGCGGGGCTTTCGTCTCCGTCTCGCAGAAGTGGCGGCCGTGCAGGTCGAACCAGCCGTGCTCGGCGTCCACATGCCCCGGGACTTTGGCGCCGGCGTCCAGATCCCAGACGCGTTCGATGTCTTCACGCACGGCGGCCAGGGGTTTCCACTCGCCCGGGGTTTCCTTGCCGAAGAGGCCGGAGGCGCCGTGGGGGAACACATGGCGGACGTATTTTCCCTCCCGCGCGGGTTTGGGCGGTTGGATGCGCGCCATGTCCTTCTGCTGGACGTAGATGAAGTCGTCGTAGCCCATCAGCGCCATGATGTCCGAAAGCCGCCACGCGCCGTTCTCCACGGAGACGTAGGGCGGCCGGATGTCGTCTTCGTAGAGGCTCTGGAGCGCGATCTCGTCGTGGCCTTCGATGTCGATCTTCACGTAGTAAGGCGCGCCGTGTTCCAGGATGATGTCGGAGAGGCGGCGCAGCGGCACGGTGACCTCCTCCACGGGGCCGCCATCGGCGCCGGCCAGCGTCCGGGAGAAGGAAGACCACTCCGTATTGCGCGGGTTGATGTAGAAGGGGGCTTCGCCCTCCGCATCCGCCACGCCCACGTTCAGCACGGTGAGGCGGCCTTGCGCCGTCTCTGCGGCGAAGCGGCGTCGGGCTTCGGCGGCCAAGGTGGGGTTGGCTTCCACAGCCACCACGGTGAAGCCTTTCTTCAGATAGAACTCGGTGTCCTCGCAGGTGTGCAGACCCACATCGTAGATGCGCCGGACAGCAGGACCGTCCCCCCCGAAGAAAGCGCGCATCCGGCCCAGCCAGGAGGGCCCACAGTGTTCCCGGCAAGGCCGTGCGGCGGCGCACCCCATGCTGGTGAACCGCCTGCCGAAGGCCGTTCGAGTGACCAGCGCCCGTTCTTCCGGTGAAAGGGCCACGCCCCGCGCCGCCTGGACATGGGGCTGGGGCGCCGGCGGCGGCAAGGCGGTCTCCACTCCCAGAAAGGCGTTCAATCCGGCTTGCGCCGCTTCGGGCCGCAGAATCAGCAACACGTCCACCACGCCCGGCGCGCCAGCGGCTTCGTCAGGGGGGGGTCCCCACGGCGCAAGTCCCCGTACGATGCTGTACCCACGGCGCACGTCCCGCGCCAGTCGCATGAGATTGAAGCCCAAGCGTTCCTGCAGCTTGCGGGGGTACTCCTGCGTCAGAAAGCGGGCGTGCTCCACGAAGGAGGCTTCGGTCACGCCGCCGGGGTCGCGCCGCGCAGCCTCCGGCTGTGCTTCGGCCATCAGGGTCTGGGCCACGGTCACGGGGTCGTCCAGGCTCACCACCACCTTCCAGTTGAAGGCGCGCGCTTCGCGCTCCAGCAGATCCACCACCGCCCAGGGCACGGCGCAGGCGTCCTCCCGGCAGTCCTCCGCGGGATCTGCGAGAAAGCGCGGGTGCAGCATGTAGGCCGGTCGGGGCTGACTGGCTTCCGGCAGGGTTCGCAAGCCGGCCAGCAGCCGTTCCGCCGTGACCACGTCCGGTCCGGCCAGCAAGATGACGCCATCCCCCCGCGCCATGAGCTGCTGACTCGTCTCGTCAACCCGGTCCAGGTCGTCCGACGGCAATGGCAGCAGCACGCCTTCCTCCGCGAAGTCCGCTGCGAAGCCGTGCTGCACGGCCTCGGCGATGGCGAGCCGGCGCCGCCACTGGTGGCCTGCTTCCTGAGCCAGCTTGAACCGCGCCTGAAACGCATGATCCATGCGCGTGAGCAGCCGCTCCACGAAGGGGAAGTTGGACGTGCGCCAGTATTCCGGACGAACCTGCTGCCGGAAGGTCTTCGTATCCATGGTGTAGTTGAAGACCCCCAACAGCTCGTCGATCTTGACGATAGGGTAGCGGAACGCCACCTCCAGCAGAAACTCCAGGTCCTGCTTGTCGTCGTTCTCCGGGTTGAAGGGCGCGGCCTCGCCCACTTCGCGGCGGTAGAAGTAGCCCACGGGGTTCACGCAGAAAGCGTCCGGCTCCCAATGCATGAGCATCTTTTCAGGCGTCACCGCGCCGTTGCTGATGAACTCCCCGCCGCTCTTCTCCTCGATGACGCGGACCTTGCCCAGCACCATCATGGCGTCCGGGTTGTCCCGAAACGCTTTGGCCACGGCGGCGAAGGCTCCAGGGAGGTACAAGTCATCCGCATTCAGGTTGCCCACCACGTCCCCCGTGCACATGGCGAACCCCTTGCGCATGGCGTCCGCCTGCCCTTCGTCGGGCTCGCTGACCCAGCGCAAGTGCTCGTACCGACGCAGAATCTCCAGAGTCTGGTCGGTGGAGCCGCCATCGACCACGATGTGTTCGACATTCGGGTAGCCCTGCTCGAGCACGCTCTGGATGGCGCGTTCGAGAAAATCGCCGCTGTTGTAGGAGGGGGTGATGATGGAGAGCTTGGGAGGATGCTGCATGGAGGAGAAGCCTCGCCGACGCGCGGCGGTCTGGAGGTATGGAGAGCTTGACGAGCGACTGGCGAACGCGTGCTAGCCGTTGGCGAACCCCGTCACGTAAAGCCGCAGCCGACGCTCTGTCAACCAGCGGAGCCGCAGCCCTTGACATCCCCCCGGCTTTGCCGTCCAACTGTTCGCGCCATGCACCCGCTCACTTTCGCCATCGTCACGCCCTCCTTCAACCAGGGTCGTTTCCTGCGCGACGCCGTGGAGAGCGTGCTGGGCCAACTCCCCACACCCGGCGCCCCGCCATTCCTGGTGGAGTACATGGTGGTCGACGGCGGCTCCAACGACGAAACCCTCGACGTGCTGCGCGAATACGCCTCCCGGCTGCGCTACCTCAGCGAGCCCGACCGCGGCCAGGCCCACGCCGTGAACAAAGGCGTGGCCATGACCTCCGGTGAGATCATCGGGTGGCTGAACTCCGACGACTACTACCTCCCCGGGGCCTTCGCCGCCGTGGCCAAGGCGTTCCACGACAACCCCGAGACCATGGTCGTCTACGGCGGCGGCGTGGACGTGGATGAAACAGGCGCCCGTCTGCAGGAATACCCCGTGGAGGACTGGAACTACGCACGCCTCCACGAACTCTGCTACCTGAGCCAGCCCGCAGTCTTTTTCCGGCGGGAGATGGTGGAACGCTACGGCGGCCCGGACGAGACCCTCACCTACACCCTGGACTACGAGCTCTGGCTGCGCTGGGGTGAGCGCGTCCCATTCCTGCGCATCCCACAACCCCTGGCCGCCACACGCATATACGCCGCCACCAAAACCCACGGCGCACGTCTTGCCGTGCACGAGGAACACTGCGCCATGTTCGCCTCCCGGCTGGGCCGTGCGCCTCGGAAGTGGCTTCATGCCTGCGCCTACTACCGGTTGCGACGCCACGATTCCGACCGCGTGCGGCGCCTGACGCAGACGCCGTGGCGGCCGGCGTACTGGCCGCTCTGGATGCGGGAGACAATGCGGGTCCACCGTCAATACGCCGGTCGTCCCACCCTGGGCGACGCGCAAGCCGCCGTGGTCAAGCTGCTCAAACAGATCAACGCCTGGCGGCGGGGCCGCATGGAGACCTGAACGCCCCGCCCCCCGCGGGACGCCGCCCATGCGCGGTCGGGCTCATCCTGTGGGGTGATACGCGGCGATGCCCCCCCGTGCGCGTTTCGCGAGACGCCGT
>CAYVWB010000033.1:0-4337 GCA_964455395.1 uncultured Desulfovibrionaceae bacterium | reverse complement strand
TCCTGTGGGGTGATACGCGGCGATGCCCCCCCGTGCGCGTTTCGCGAGACGCCGTCTTTCAGCCAAAATACCGATATAACAGGAAGACATGGACAGCGAGGTGCCCCGCCGCAAGGACCACGATCCCCGCTGGCGCAAGCCACCGGCCAAGTCCGCCGAAGCGCGGCTTCAGCAACACCCAGAGCGCTCCCGTGGCGCACACAAGCGCCAGAATGACGTAGAAGCCGAGGGGGTACTTGGCCATCACCCACGGCAGACCCCAGCCCAACTCCGCCGTAGCGATGGCGCCGAAGGCCGCTACGGCGACGACCAGCAACGCCCACGGTCGCGGCGCCGGCCATGGCTGGCGCCCGACGGCAGCGGTCCGCTGCATGACGCGCCCCGCCAAGGGAAAGCCTGTCACCATGCCAAGATAGAGATAATAATATGGTATGGCGACCGTGGGGAAGACGTGCGGGAAGCTCAGCCAGAAGGCCGCAGCCGGCGCCGCCACCCCCGCAGCGAAGACGAGCCAGACCTCCAGCGCCAGGCCGACGCGCGAGGCGTCCGGAGGAGGGAGCGGCGTGTGCGCGGAGTTCCCAACGGAGTCGATGCGGTGGGTCTCGCGTCGCCACGGCGCAAAGCCCGCCAAGGCAAGGCTCAACGCCGCCACATAGACGCCGATGAGATAGCGGCCGTGCACGTTGGGCAAGCCCGTGGCTTCCGCCATGAAGAAGACGGCGTATGCTGCGGCCACGCCGCTGGCGGTCGCGCCGAGGAGTCCCGCCACGAGTCGGGCGCTTTGCATGGAACGCATTGCGTGGGACGCGGCGTCGGAGGGTCCGCCGGCGCGAAGGGTCCGCCACGCCGTGAGGAAGAGGCCCACGCCGGCGGTTCCGGCGATGACGGCGACGATGGGCTCGGCGAAGAGGGCGTCGTGCCAACCGAAGCCGGACCAGAACGTGGTGGAAAGCAACACGTCCGGTTCACGAAACGTCAGCATGGTCAGAAAGCCGTGGAGCGCTACCGTCAGGAACTCGACGAGGGGCGTTCCTCCCAGGTGAGCTTCGTTGGGCGTTTTGGAAAGCGCCTGAAACCCCGTGTAGAGCAACGCCGTCCCTTGCGCCGCGGCCAGCAGGGCCGTCGCCGCCACGGCGACCACGCGGCTCGCCCGGCCCACGCGGCCCAGTCCACCGGCGGCCAGTCGCACCAGCGCCGCCTCCACGAGCCAGCAGGCCGCCAAGACGCCAAGCAGCAGGCCGGCCACGCACCACGCGCTGGCGAGCCACGCCGCGTCCGGCCCCAGCAGCGTCACGAAGACCGCTTCCCCCCGCCCCCCCAGCGTGGCGAACTGCTCGCTCCCCACGGCCAGCAGCAAGGGCGTCAACCCCAGCGCCGCGCCGCCCCAGAAAAGACCGCTGCGCCGCAGCTGGCGTCTCCAGGAGAAACGCGCGCCATGCGCCTCGGGGAGGTCCTCCATGGACGCCGCCCACAATCGTCCCAGCGCAAGACACAACGGCCACGCCATCAGCGCCACCGCGCTCTTGGACGTCAGCAGCAGCATCGCGGCGAGCAGCCCCACGCCCAGCCCCGCGGCGTCCCAGCGCCGACCTCGCGCGAAGAGCGCCAGTTGCAGGCAGCCGCCCACCACAGCCGCCTGCGTGAGGTGCGCATAGTTGGAGATATGGATGGCGAAAAACGCCAGGGACGGGGCCGCGAACAGGAAGAGCGGGAAGATATGCACGCGGTCGGCTCGCTGGAGCAGACACGCCCCGAGCAGACAAGCGCCAGCCCATAGCGCGGCGTTCGTCAGCCGGAGAGCGAGCATGGCGCCAGCTGCGCCGAATTCCGTGAAGACCGCCAGCGGCCCACGCCACGCCCACGTCGTGAGCGCGGAACGGCTCTCCATGAGGGAATCCGCCACCTCGATCACGCCGGACTCGCTCACCTCGGTCCACGGGGTATGGAAAGGCGCTTCCATGTGACGTGGTTCGAACCGTTCCCAGCGGTGGAAGCGGATGCGTTCGAAGTGACTCGTTTGCGCCAGGGCTGCGGCGTCGTCCTGCAGATCCTCCCGCTCAGCGAGCCGCAAGTAGGAGAGGACATGGTCGGGCTCGTCCGGCGCCTGCAGGGGTGGGGTGAACACCGCGAAACACACCCCCGCGGCCAGCGCCCATGCGCCCACGGCCCATGGCGCGCGCCGCCGCGCCAAAAAGCCCCCGATGGCCGTCAGCACGGCCGCCAGCACGGCGACCAGAGCGCTTCCCCAGTGGAGCCATGGCAGCGTCCACATGTGCGCGAGCCGCGCCGCCCGAGAGACCGCCTCTCCGGAAGGCCTCTCCACCCAGAGGCCCAGCAGGGAGGCGCCGGGGCCTTCCGGCCCCACCGCGCGCAACGCCGCGTCCTCTTCCGCCACCAGCAGCGCGGCCGTGCCGTGGGCGCCCAGCCGGATGCGCAGGACGCCCTCCATGGGTGACGCGGAGGGCGCCACTTCGGCGCAGTCCACCGGTCTGAAGGCGACCAGCTCCCCGTCCGTCACGACTTGAGGAGTCGCTTCCAGGCTGCAGGATGTTCCATGAAAGGTCATGGTTGCAGCGTCCATGGGCAGGGCGTGTCCACTCACCGAGATGGGGATGGCCACATGATCGAGCCGGGCGAACTGCCCGGGTGGAGCAAAGGTGATGGGGAGGACGAACTCCCGCGGCGTCGTCTGGGCCAGAGCGAGCTGGCTCCACGCGCGGGTCTCGGAGGTGAGCGGAGCGACCTGCGCCGGGCGTACGGCCGGCAACAGCATCCAGAGCAGCACGCACAGGCCGACCAGCGCGACAACGCACGCCGCGACCCCTTCGGCCGGCAGGCGCTGTGCGCGGAGAAATGCGGATCGCTGGTGCAACATGGGATGGAAGAGGCCTCGGTCTCGCACTGGGAATGGACCTTCTCCCCCGGCAGATACCTGCTTCCCGCCCGCGTGACAATCCCGCCGTCGTCGTGATCTGGCGGGCTTTCCCCGTCGCGCGCCCTTTACGACCGGCCGCTTTGCAGGTATGCCGTTCGCGACCATGACGCAGCGTTCCACCCCACCACCCGACGGTTCGCCGGCGCGCAAGCCTGTCATCCTCGTCAACGCCATCCCCATGGTGCGCGTCTCCACGGGCATCGGCCGCTACATCCGCGCGCTATACACGCAGATGGAGCGCCTGTACGGGCACGAAGCGGATTTCCTGTATTTCGACGGCAGACACGCTGCGCCGACCATGCCCAAGGCCACCCCCGCCAAGACCGTCGGCTGGGCCAAATGGGTGGACCTGCTGTGGAAGCTGCCGTGGCCCCTGGCGTTGCTGGTGCGTCTGACCATGCACGCACGCCGCGAACTCGCCTTCCGGCGTTGCGCCCGCCACGCCGACCTCTACCACGAGACGGCCTTTTTCCCCTTCGCCAGACCAGCGGGACTGCCCACCGTCTTCACCATCCACGATCTTTCCCTGCTGCGCTTTCCGGAACACCACCCCACGGAGCGGGTGAAGTTCTTCAATCGCTTCTTCCTCCGTCGTTTGAAGCTGGCGGACCGCTTCCTGGCCGTCTCCGAATTCACTCGTCGGGAGATGTGGGCGCGGCTGCGCATCCCCGAATCGGATGTCACGGTGACGCCTCTTGCGCACGACGCCGCCGTCTTCCGTCCCCAAGACCCCGAGGCGGTGGCGGAAACCCTGAAGACCCTGGGGCTGCCGGAGCGGTATTTCCTCTTCGTGGGCAGCGGCGACCCGCGCAAGAACGCCGGAGTGATCCCCAAGGCCTTGGCCAAGAGCGGTCTGGACATCCCCCTGGTGAGCGTGGGCTGGTCCGGCTGGGGCGACGCCCACACCGCAACGACAGAAGGCGCGACCATCATCCCCCTGGGCTATGTGGACGACGCCACCCTGGCGCAGCTCTACGCCGGCTGTCTGGCCATGATCTACCCCAGTCTGTACGAGGGGTTCGGCCTCCCCGTCATCGAGGCGCTCGCATGCGGCGCCCCCGTGGTGGCTGCGCGGCGCGCCAGCCTGCCGGAGGCCGGCGGCCCCGTGGCGCTTTATCTGGAGACGCCGGAGGACCCCGCCGAGCTGGCCATCTATCTGAAAAGACTTGCGGAGGCCCCGGCCCAACGCGCCACCTTGGCCGCCGAGGGCGTGAAGTGGGCGCACCACTACGACTGGACCAAGACCGCCCGCGCCACGTACGCCGTCATGCGCGGGCTGCTGCGTGAGCGCGCTCATGGAGCCGGAACCTCCACCCGCGCCCCCCAAGGCGTTCACGAAGACGTGACCCCAGCCCCGGACGAGGACGCCCCTACCCGGATCTCCTGAGTTCGCAACCGCCAC
>CAYVWB010000032.1:0-47640 GCA_964455395.1 uncultured Desulfovibrionaceae bacterium | reverse complement strand
CCTAGAACGCGGCTTGCGCTCGCTCAGGGAGGCGACCACGGCCAGCGAAGCAAATCTTGATCAAAAGGAGAATGGTGAAGCGATCCGCCGCCTGCGGGTAAACGTTCGCAACAGCTTCGGCGACGCCACGACCTACACCATGGAGCGCAGCCTCGCGGCGCCTGACGCCCCACCAGTTTCAGATCGACTTGATACCGATACAACACTTTTGGCGCAGCAGCCTTCCCACACCCAGGCGGCCCCTGAAGACGCCCCGGCCTCGACGGCTGACGAAAGCATGGAGCCGGTCAACACTCAACAGGATGGCGGCGAGGCCAAGTCGGAAAGGGACGCTGCGCTCCCTTTCAATATCGATGGCGCAACGTTACGGAGCGCCCGCGCCGACCCCGTTGTTCGGGACTTGATGGCCAGGCCACTGGTCATCCGTTCGGAGTTTGGCGAGTACCTTGGCGTGGCAGGCAAGGCCCGCGGCGCGTTTTCCTTGTCGGACCTCGCGGCGCTGGTGCGTTCCAGCTTTACGCATCCCCACGAGTTCGTCATGGCGTTTCACACCCCGGAGGAGGCCCCAGGGCAGGCCGATTCGGAGGATACACGGGTCTTTACCATCGAGCAGGCCAACGCAGACCCCAAACAACAATACGCTTTGGGACTGGCGCTCGCCACAACGCCGCGGGGCAACCGCGTCACCCTCTTGCGCTGGCTCAAAGTGGACGGCCAGGAAGCTCCGCCTGCGAATCTGTACCTTTTCATCAAGCAAATGCTTTCCTTGCAGGACGACGCCTGATATCGGTCTTCTATCGACGCCTCACGAGCGTCTCGCGAGCGAGCTCCGCCAACGCGCTGAAACGACGGTTCACCTTGTCGAAGATGGAGTCGGGGGTGAATTCGCCACTCGGCAACCGTTCCCCAGCGGGCAAGCCCGTCAAAATCTCCAAGGCTTCCGCAATATCCTGGACAGGATAGACATGGAATTGCCCTGCCTCCACGGCGCGCGCCACGTCATCACGAACCATGAGATGGTCCACGTTGTCTCGTGGGGCGAGCACACCTTGCCGTCCGGTGAGTCCTCGGCGCTGGCAGACCTGGAAAAAACCCTCCACCTTCCGGGTGACGCCGCCGACAGCCAGGATGGCGCCGGATTGACTGACTGCGCCGGTGAACGCGTAACTCAGGTTGACAGGGACCTCGGCCAGCGCGGAAAGAAGCGCCACAAGCTCCGCAGCTGAAGCCGAGTCGCCTTCCACGTGCGCGTAGGATTGTTCGAAACAGAGCGAGCCCGACAGCACGAGCGGCTTGTTTTGCGCGAAGCGATCCATCAAATATCCCATCAGGATCATTGTGGCTTTCGTATGAATAGGGCCGCCAAGATCCGCTTCTCGCTCCAGGTCGATGACGCCTTCGTCGCCCACCCCCACGGAACATGCTATCTGGTGGGGCAGGCCGAACTCGTAGTCGCCGAACCACGTCACGGAAAGGCCATTGACGCGCCCCACGGCCGCGCCCGAGGTGGCCACCTTGATGAGCTCGCGGTCGTACTCTTCCAGAAACTCTTCTTCATACAGGTTGGCGCGATAGTCCTTGGCGTACTTGGCTTCGGCGAGGAGCGTCCCTGTCACGCGAGGGGCATCGCGCATGCGCGCCAAGGCGTCCGCCTCCAGCATGAGCTCCCGGGCCAGCGGCAATTTCAGGGAGAGCTTGCGCTGGTTATCCGCAAGGAGGGAAGCGTAGTCCACCAGACCGGCCAACGCCGCGCGGTCGAAGGGCCGCAGCTTGGCTTCGCGAATTATGCGCACCAGACTTTCGCAGTACGCGCGCACGTTTTCCGGCGTGCGAGGGGCGACATCCTGCAGATGCGCCTTGATCTTGAACAGCTTGGGAAAACGGTCCTCGTGTTCGAGGAGGAGCTCGTACGCTTCGTGGTCGCCAACGAGGATGACCTTGCACGTGACGGCCATGGGCTCCGGCTCCAGTGTCTTGGTCTTCACCTGCTCGTGACCTTCGTCGTCTTCGATACGGGCCTTGCCGGAGCGCAGGGCCCGCATGAGGCCTTCCCAGGAGCTCTGGTGCTCCAGCAGGTCGTCCACGCGCAAGATGAGGTAGCCGCCAGCGGCGCGATGCAGCGATCCCGCCTTGATGAGGGTGAAGTCCGTGATGAGCGCCCCCATTTCGGCTTCACGCTCGATGCAGCCCAGCAGGTTGCGGACAGTGGGGTGGTCCTCCACCACCACGGGCGCCCCCTCGATGTTGGCGTTGTCCACGAAGAGGTGGACTTCGTAGCGATACAGCACGTCATCCGGGGAGGCGTCGCTCAGGCGCAGTTCGGGTCCGGCTCCGGGCGCAGCCCCCGCCGCGGCGCCCGCTGCGCCGTGCGGTCCCGGTTCCGCGCCTGCGGCGAAGGCGTCCCGCGGGGCGAGCTGATCCAGGTGTTTGAGGACGTCCTTGCGCATGCCCTTGAAATGTTCCTCGAGGCCGGCTTGCGGATGGGCCTCCGCCCATCGCGCGGCCAGGGGGGTCAGCAGTTCGTCCAGGACAGCTTCGGCGAACTCCTTGTCCAGGTCGCCTTCGCGCAGTCGAAAGCCTTGTTCCTCTTTGCCGAAGGTGCGCAGCATCTCGCTCACGGCGGAGAGCAACGCGTCGGACTGGCGTTTGAGGACGCCGCGTTCCTTGGGCTCCAGGCGGTCGAAATCATCCTCGCTGAGGACTTTGCCCTCCAGCAGGGGGTAGATGGTCAGGGCGCCCTCCTCGTCCATATGAAGGTTGAAGCCCTTGTCGGCGGCTTCCTGCTCCATGTGGTTGACGAGGTCCTCGCGGCTGGCGCGGAAGGTTTCGATGATCTCGCGCCGACGCAGGATGTAGTCGTCGCGTTCGAAGGCGGCTGGGAGTTCCTGACGCAGGGCGTCCACCATCTCGCTCATCTCGTCTTGCAGCCGCTTGCCCTCTCCGGCGGGCAGCATGAGGAGTCGAGGCCTGTCGGGTTCGTCGAAATTGAAGACGTAGAGTGCGTCGTGGGGCGCGGGTTTGGCTTTGGCGATGGGCTCCAGATGTCTGCGAACGAGATAGGTCCGGCCCAGGTCCGGCTCCCCGCACAGGTAGATGTTGTAGCCGGGATCGTCGATGGCGAGCCCCAAGGCCAGGGCTTGCAGGGCCCGGGGCTGTGGGGGCGCGGTCTCTGTGTGCGAGGGGGCCTCGTCGGAGTTGTCCCAGGGGACTTCGGCAGGGTCCAGACGGGCGCGCAGGCGTGAGGCGGGCAGCGGAGCGATTGGGGGCATAAGGCGTTCCTTCGAAGGGAGATCGACGTCGCTTGCGGGTGTTTGCTCCCGACAGGCGCGAGTGTCGTCATACGGTAAAGGCCGAGACCTTGTCGATAGGCTGTCGGCGGGTCGCGCAGGGGAAAAATGGCGAAGGGGAGGAGGTTGCGCGTTGACGCCCTCGGAGGCGTGTGGTAGATGCAGGCGACTTGTGAGAAATTGCACGAACAGAGCGCTCCCGCTTGCCCAGACCGCGACGGTCGCCCTGGATGCCGCGCCGCCGCCGGGAGCAGCCCCGAACCAGAAGGAGGGGCCATGAGTCGGCAATCGTTCTTTAAGAAAATTCTCCGGTTCCGCCTTTTCGACAAGGAGATGACCGACGCTTTCTTCGGCGTGGGGACCATGGGCATGCATCTGGTGGGGAGCACCTTCATCGGGCTGCTCATCGGGTATTACCTGGACAAATGGCTGGACCCGGAGTACGGCACGAAACCGTACCTGACGTTCTTTTTCCTTATCATGGGGATCATCGCCGGGTTCAGGAACGTCTACTTCGAGGCGCAACGGATTCAGCGCAGGGTTGAGAAGCAGCAGCGGCTCTCCCCGGCAGAGGCCTTGCAGGCTGAAAAAGCTGCTCACGAGGCGGCGCGGCAGGCTGCTGCGGACGGGACGGTTGGCGCTGCCGGCGAGACGCCGGACCACGCCAGCGGCGCCAGCGGCGCCAGCGAGGCCAGCGGGGCCCACAACAACGACAAAGGTCGATGATCACAGTCGTCAAGCCCGGCGCACGAGCGAACAGGCGCAACACACAGGAAGCAGATGCAGACAAACGCATTCAGCACCGCATTCGCGACACTTTCCCGTCTCTTCGGGCCAGTGTTTGCGCTGTCGCAACGCTTCAACCGTGAAGTGGACCGCCGGCTGCACCGCCGGGGCGTCACCGCAGCGCCGGTGCGCCGTGCGCTGTGCATCCAGGCGCAGATCGCGGCGGCAGCGCTCCTGGCGACCATCCCCTTCCTCTGGATAGGTCTGTGGCCGCTGGCGTTCGCGGCGGGGGTGGCGCTCAGCACCTTCAATTTCTATTATCTTGCGCTGTCCATCCAGCAAGCCGTGTTCCAGCCGTTCGACCGGTCGCTGCTGGTGACCATGTTGGTGAAGTTCTACGGCCGCCTCGCGTTGACGGCGGTCGTCCTGTTTGTATTGATCGTATGGTGTCAAGCGCCGGTGCTCGCTTTGATCTTGGGATTGTCCACCATGGTGGTGACCATTCTGTTCTGGGGCGGCGCGCGACTGATCGAGCAAAACGCGAAGGAGGCTTAGGCATATGGCGGGCGGACTTCCACATCCATTTCTCTTGTCCGAAGTCACAGGAGTAGACGCAGCGCTCTCGCAAGCGCTTGGCGTAGGTGAAGCCAAGCACATTTTCTACACCTGGATCGCGATGATCTTCCTCTTCGCGCTGGCGTTCATCGTACGCGCCAACTTGAAGACTGTGCCCGGCACGCTGCAGAACATTTTCGAGACAGTGATAGACGGGCTCGAAAATTTCGTGGTGGAGAACGTTGGCGAAGACGGCCGCAAGATCTTCCCCATCCTCATCGGTATTTTCCTGTTCATCCTGGTGCAGAACTTCATGGGCTTGGTGCCCGGCTGCGACGCGCCCACCGCCAACGTGAACACCAACGCAGCCATGGCGCTCTTCGCGTTCGGATACTACAACTTCGTGGGTCTCAAGCGCTGGGGTCCCGGCTACATCAAGCACTTCATGGGTCCCATTCTGCCGCTTGCGCCGCTGATGCTCATCCTGGAGCTCATCTCGCACATCGCACGGCCTGTCTCGCTCACGCTGCGTCTCTTCGGCAACATCCGCGGCGAGGAAATCGTGCTGGTGCTCTTCTTCCTTCTCGCGCCGCTCTTCGGCACCATTCCGATCTACTTCCTGTTCGGTCTGGCGAAGTTCCTGCAGGCGTTCATCTTCTTCATGCTGACGATGATCTACCTGAAGGGCTCTCTGGAGCACGCTCACTAATCACGGGGAAATGGCCAAGGCCACTGTTCATACAACCGCTTTACTGGAAGGAGAATCTCCAATGCGCAAAGCTTTCATCACCACTCTGTCCACTGTCGCCATGGTGCTCGTCGCCTCCGTCGCTTTCGCCGCTGAAGGCGCCCCCACCATCGACGCTTTCGGCCTGGGCCTCACCTGCCTGGCTGCTGCTCTGGGCATGGGCATCGCCGCCGCCGGTTGCGGCATCGGCCAAGGCATGGGCCTGAAGGCCGCTTGTGACGGCACCGCCCGCAACCCCGAAGCTTCCGGCAAGATCATGGTGACCCTGATCCTCGGCCTCGCCTTCGTGGAATCCCTGGCCATTTACGCGCTGGTCATCAACCTCCTGCTCCTCGTGGCCAACCCCTTCCTGGGCGCCTAAGCGAGCGACGCTTTCCAGGGGAGGTCGCCGCTGCGCGGCCTCCCCTTCTCAATCACCCATATCGTTAAATATTTCACAATATAAGCCCCGTGCCTTCCAAGCAACTCCACTCCTTGAAAAGCGAGAACATCCCTCGCGCCACCATCCAGCGACTCGCGCTCTACGTGCAAGTGCTGGAAGACCTCGACCGACAAGGCAGCGAAGTCATCTCCTCGGAGCTGCTCGCCAAGGCCTGCTCGGTCAACCCCTCGCAAATACGAAAAGATCTCGCCTATTTCGGGGAATTCGGCGTCCGCGGCGTCGGCTACTACATCAAGGATCTCATCCAAGCCATCAAGCACAGCCTGGGCATCGACCATGTCTGGAAGACCGTGCTCATCGGCGTCGGCAACCTGGGTCGCGCGCTGCTCAACCACGCGGAATTCCGGCTTCGCGGCTTCGACATCATCGCCGCTTTCGACTGTGATCCCTTCAAGATCGGTGAGGACGTCTCAGGCCTCGAGGTGATGTGCACCAAGCGGCTCAAGGAAAAGATCCGCGAGATGGACGTCAACATCGGCATCATCACCACCCCCACCGAGCGCGCTCAACGCGCCGCCAACCACTTGGTGGAGGCCAACGTCCACGGCATTCTCAACTTCACGCCGGCGCGCATCTCCGTGCCGGACTACGTCTTCGTGGAGTACGTGGACTTCTTCCACCACATGTATTCTCTCGCCTTCCACATCACCCTGGAACGCAAGAAATAACGCGCCCCACGGCGGACACAGGCTGCGCACGAAGGCGCCTGCGGACTCTCGCGGGTGGGCCGTAGCATGGGACGCCCCACGAGCTCAGTCCCAGGCCGGGGACTGGTCCGAAGCGGAATCGCTCGGGCGCGCCATCCGCACGCAATTACGACCAGAGCCCTTGGCTTCGTAGAGGGCGGCGTCCACAGCGGCGAAGAGCGCTGTTGGGGAATCCACTTCGAGGGTGTCCAGCCCCGCCACACCCAACGACGCCGTCACGCGCAGGGGGTCGCCGTTTTCCATCCGCACCACGGCGTATTGCACGGCTTGACGGATGCGTTCCGCCAACTCCAGCGCGCCCTCGGCTTGGGTTTCCGGCAAGATCACCGCGAACTCCTCCCCTCCCACGCGCGCCACCACGTCGCCTGTGCGGGCGGTGCGCCGCACGGCGGCTGCGGCTGCCTGGAGCACCTTGTCGCCCACATGGTGGCCGTAGGTGTCGTTCACCCGCTTGAAGTGGTCGAGGTCCATGAGAATGAGAGAAAGGGGCTCGTGGTGGCGCGTGGCGTTGGCGAACTGGGCGGCGAGCCTGTCATGGAACATGCGCGTATTGTAGAGCTGTGTGAGGTGATCGCGCATGGAGAGCTGGGCGAACCGCTCTTCACTCTGCCCCAGAATGTAAGAAAACCCACCGAATACCGTGGTGGTGCCCACGACCATGTACAGGAGCACGAGCAAGGTGTAGCGCGTGGAGGCCTCGTCCATCAGGCTGGTGAGCAACAGGATGAGCAGCCAGCCAACCGGCGCCATGGCGGCCAACGCCACGCTCTGGTAGAAGCGCTTCCAGGAACGCTTGCGGAGCGACACGTCCCGGGCAGGGTTCATCCACACGGCCACGGCGGGAGCTTCCGCATCGTCAGCGTCCTTGTCGACTGCGGGCATGGCCGACGCAGCCGACGCAGGGGGCGAGGCGTCGGTCCTCACGAGTCGCTCCTTCGCAGCGTCGAGGAGGCGCCGCCCCGCCTTCAAGAGCTTGTCGCCCACGGTCATTCGCTGCGGATTGGCACCGTGAGTACGGGAACCGGCGACTGTTTGACGACCTTCTCGGCCACCGAGCCGAAAATGATACGGTCCACGCCGGTCCGGCCGTGACTTCCGATGACGATGAGATCCGCGTTCTCGCTCTTGGCGGTCTCGATGATCTCGTTGGGCGCATACCCGCTTTTGACCACGCCGCGGGCGCGGACGTTGGCGAGCTCGTCCTCCAAGCGCTCCTGCATGTTGCGCTCAGCGCCGGTGATGATGTTGGTGACGAATCTGGTGATGTCCTGAGTAGGGACCTCGAAGAGATTGTACCGTTCCAGCTCGGGGGCCACGTAGACGACCACGACCTCGGCGTCCGCCATGGCGGCGAGCATGGAGGCGTAGCGCGTGACGGGCGTGGTTGCTTCCGAGAAGTCGATGGCGCAGAGGATTTTCTTGACGGGTTCCATGGGCGTTTCCTGCGGATGGCGCGTTAAGGGGTTGCGGGAGTGACGGCATGCGGGAGGGACGCGTTCGTCTCGGGACAGGGCACAGGGCCGGGCGTACAAGCGCCGTATTCTCCACCGTCGGCGCCGCCGAAAAGACCGCCGGGCGGCGGCGTTGCGTGTGGGCCTGGTGATTCGGTCATGGCTGGCGCGGCGGTTGAAGACTCGGGAGCCGAAGACAGGAGGGCGTTTTCCAGACGGAGCGCCTTGGGGTTGCCTTTCACCAGCAGGACCGGGATGCTTTGCGAGCGCATGGCCATGAGGGCAAGGCGGTTGCGGAAGAGGTTCACGCGCAAGCCGAAATCCACCGGCGCGGGCTCCGCCGTGTCGAAGAAGGCGCCAAGATCCGTCGGCATGGGTTCGCCGGCGAGGAGACGCGCCTCCAGCGCGGCCACCAACCCCCTGTCTCGCTGCGTTACCGCTACTGGATAGTATGCGACAAGAGGCGGCGGCAAATCAGCGAGCTCTTTGGCCATGTCCTTGCAAGCCGGGCACGAGGGCATGAAGTAGAATTGCACCGCGACATCCTTGGTGGTGTTCACCGCCCAGGGGCGCAGACTGTCCTGGATTGCGTTGAAAATATTGGGGGTGAGGAGAAGCGCCCACCCCAGAACGAGAATACGCGCCCACTCTGCAACGAGGGGCGTCAGCGCCACGAATGTCGCCAGAAAAAGCGCGCCCCCGATGAGGCACGTCAGACACGGCGCGGTGAGCGCAAGCACCCCGAGCAACACGACATCGAGCGCCAACGCCACGGCTGCGAGCAGCCTCGCCGCCTTGACGAAGCGCAACGCCGCCATCGCGCCGATGGCCAGGAAGCACGCGGCCCCCCACCACCACAAGGAGACCCCCGCCACGGAAACGCCCTTGAACAAGGCGCAACCGCCGGTCACGCAGACGGCGTACGTGACGCCGAAAGCGCTGGCCACGGCGTACATTGCGCCCAGCAACGCCGCCGCCGTCGCACCCCACCGGCGCTTCGGGGCCAGGGGGGATCGGCTCCAAATGGAAACCATAGACCATCTCCTTCGTTCAACCGTGGAATCGTTCATCGTGGGAACGGGGCGCATGGATCATTCCACAAGAAGATCATACCACAGCGCTTCCCTCATGGCGAGCAGCCCGTGACGGTAGATTACGACTCACGCATACTGCACCAGCGGCTCTTGCGTCTTCGTCTCGTCGAGCCTCACATTCGCACATCATCAACATCGCCAATTTCATCTCGAATGACGAGCGCTCGTTTCCCGCGTGCTGTGGGCTCGGCGCCATGGTTGACGGAGTCCGCCTCTGCAGCGCTGCGCCTTCTCCGGTCCAGGACGCGGCAGAGACACGCCAGTGGCCGTGCGCGCAAACCCGTGATACGATGCCGGAAAGGAGTACAACACCTGGGGAGTCCTGTCGACGGCGGACGCCTTCGCAAGCATCGCGACTTGTGGCATGACAGCATGAAGGCGGGCGCCAGGCCCTTCGCATCAATACGATGCGACCCCGATCAAGCAAGGAGTGCGCAGATGGAATGGATGAAACGGATCGTGGCGAGCTTCGCCGGCGGGTCGTTGGGCGCGCTGGCGAACTCTCTGGCTGTGTGGGGCTTCGGCGCGTTGGGCGTCTCGCAGGCGTTGGGCTTCATGATGGCGCCGCCGTTGACCCTGGGGTTCCTGCTGCCGCGGCTTTTCTTCGGCGCGCTGTGGGGGGCGCTCTTCCTGGCGCCGTTCTGGGGGGAGCGGTGGTTGCGCAAGGGCTTGGTCGTCTCTGTCGCGCCTTCACTCTATATGCTGTTCGTGGTGTTTCCGAATATGGAGAAGGGCCTGCTCGGCCTGGACGCGGGCGTCACGGCGCCGCTCTTCGTGCTTTTCTTCAACGCCATCTGGGGTGTTGTGGCGGCGGGTTTTCTGCGCTGGAGCACAGGCAAGGCGTAGCGCTTGCGCGCTGCTCAAGGATTCGGAACGTGGACGCTGACGGCCGCGCCCGGATGGAGACTCATCGACCGAGACCGCCGCGCTTCTGGGCCTCCTCCTTGGTGCGGGAGTGCACCCACTGCGCGATCTGTTCCAGGCCCTTCTTGGAGACGTTGCGCCAGGCCAATTCGCCACTTTTGTCCTTGCCGCCCAGCGCCACGAAATGAAGCCCCAGGTCCAGACGTGAACGGCCCATCTCCTGCAATCGAGCCACACGCGCTGCGATGAGGAATTTCAACGTCTTGTGAGCTTCCCCGCAATCCGGAATGGAGAACCAGAAGAGCAGGTGCTTGTCCACCTCCAGATACTCCTTGGCTTTGCGGTGCCGGGTGGCGCTCAAGGAGATGCGCATGCCGCCGGCCGAGAGGTTGTGCACCATCACGTCACCGGCGGCTTCGGGGTTCATGCTGAAAAGGGGCGCGCCCAAACCGCCCAGGTTCACGCGGGGCTTGCCGTCCTCCGGCATGCTCAGCCGCCACGCCTTGATGGCCGGCAGGTAACGTTCCGGCACGTTCACCCGCACGGAGCGCCGCTGGACCACCTCCTCCACATCCAAAGGCGCAGCCAGCACCAGGGAGCGCCCGCCCCCCGCCGCATTGGCGAAGTCCAGCACCTTGGTCTGGAAGACGTAGCATTTCGTCTGCGCGTTGCGTTCCAGCCGGAGCACGAAACGCACCGTGACGTCTTCGCCTTTCCAGGTGGAGCGCGCCTGGGAGCCGCCGCCCAGTTCGAAGGTCACGGCCTTGTCCTCGGCCTTCAGGAGGTGCAGCTTGGCTTCAGGCGAGCCCTCCGGCGGATACGCCATGAACAGATCGAAGACGGCGCGGAGTTCGCCTGCGTCCTTGATGCGCGCGAGCGCTTCCTTGCGGCGCGTCGCGTTGCTCTTGAAGATGGCCAGCAGTTTCTTGATCGGCACGGTGGACTGTCCTCGTCCCCCTGGTCTTCAGGTCTTTCCGACTCGTTTCGCCGTGTTCCCCACGCAGCCCCTTCGCCGCCACCGCCCCTCACCGGCGCGCTTCCGGCGCACTGCATCCGGCTGGCCACCCGCTTCGTCCAGTCCGTATCCTCATACATGAGAACTGTTTCACCTGTATGACAGTCGTAGCCTCGTCGTCGCGCAGGCCTGTTCGGCGGAAAAATCTGTCACCACCTTGACGGACCACAGCCACGGCGAACTCAGCAAGCTGCTGATATTGCTTACTCCTCTGGACAACAACCATATGGCGCCTTCCTTGCTACTCCTGGAGAAACGCTTCACGTGTCGGCATTTCATGCTATACTGACGGGACGTCCTCCCGTTCTTCAGCAAGGAGAATTCGGCCATGTTCATGCACGAGTCAACGCGTCAGCACGACGCCGCTTCCTTTCGGGGCGCCGAGATCCAGCCATCCACCACGGCGTTGGCCGTGAGCGACGGCGTGGTTGTCGTCGCCGGCGTAAACGACTACCTGCGCATCTCCTGCACCATCTACCGCGCCATGGGGCGCCGCTTCGGGCCCATGGCTGCGCTGCGGGAATGCTGGCGCTGGCTGACAAGCCGGTGGACGCGCCGCCGTGTCCTGAGCGTCGCTTCCGCCTAGACACCCGGGCCGCCGCTGATACGGCCGGCGCGCACGCGCCGTCCCCTGGTCGGAGCCGGCCTTTTCCCTTCCTGTCACGGCGTGGGCGGCGCGCCCCGCCCCTGCGCCGTTTCAGCCAAGCCCTCCAGACGAGCGCGCAACGCCGCTTCGGCTTGCGAATATTCCGATGACCAGACGACTTCCGCGAACACAGCCCGCAGCGCATCCCATGCTGGATGACCGCGCGTGGCTGCGTCCAGTTCGGCGTCGCGCTCGACAAGCGCCGCATATTCGGAGCTGGCTTCGCGCAAGGCCGTTTCATCCCGGTCGCTTCACACGAAGTTGGACCACGCGCCGTAGCCGGCGTCCGTCACGAGACGTCTCGGATCATGTCGCAGGAGGCAGGCGTAGCGGTGCGACCGCATGAGGATGCGGCCTTGCTGCATCTCCCGCTGCAGCGCGATGAGCGCCACATGGTCGGGATCGCGCGTCCTCGCGGCGAGGAGCTCGGCGAGACGCGTTCGCCACCGCCACTGCGCCGCGTGCTTGGCGTCCCAGAGGGGGTCGTCGGTAGAGAATGCCGGATCCGCGAACGCAGCAGGGATGTACGCAGCACCGAGGATCAACACAATCCACAGCGTCTTCACGGGGCGCGTTCCCCGGCGAGGACGTGTGCGTCTGCACCAACGCGGCATTGCCCGTTCCCCCTCGTCATGACGACACCATTGACACGGCTCGCCCACGGGCTTGCGGCGGGTGAAGCAGCCCCCCGCCGTCCGTGGAAGGGCCTCCGCCAGGAGCGCACCCTACCTGGGCGACAGCGCTAC
Source organism: uncultured Desulfovibrionaceae bacterium (assembly GCA_964455395.1). Classification (GTDB taxonomy): domain Bacteria; phylum Desulfobacterota; class Desulfovibrionia; order Desulfovibrionales; family Desulfovibrionaceae; genus CAYVWB01. The sequence continues at coordinate 35,359 of CAYVWB010000032.1, read as the reverse complement.
TTCTTCAGTCCGTCCACCGCAGCGCGGAGCTCGGCGTTGAGGTTGTCGAGCACGTCGAGGGACTCGCCGGCGGCCTGCATGCTGTCCACGGTCTCGCTGGACAGGCGGCTCACTTCCATGGTGGCGCGGGTGACCTGCTCGCTGGCGGAAGACTGCTCCTGCGAAGCGGCTGCGATGGCGGCCACCTGGTCGGCGGCGCGCTGCACGGCATGGACGATCTTGCTGAGCGCTTCTCCCGAGCGGCTGATGAGCTCCGCGCTTTCGTCGATGGCTGAAGCCGTCTCCGTGGTGTTTTGTCCGGAGGCGCCAGCGCTCTGTTGGATGGCGTGTACGGCCTCGCCCACTTCGCGAGTGGCTTGCATGGTTTTCTCCGCAAGCTTGCGGACCTCGTCCGCGACCACGGCGAAGCCTTTGCCGGCCTCGCCGGCGCGCGCCGCTTCGATGGCGGCGTTGAGGGCGAGCAGGTTCGTTTGGTCCGCAATATCCGTGATGACGCTCAAGATGCGGCCGATGCCCTCGGCCTGGCGGCCGAGTTCCTCCATATCCCGCGTCAACTCCGCCGCGCTGGCGCGGACCTTGCCGATGAGCGTGACGGACTGCTCCACCACCTGCGCCCCGTCCGCGGCCTGGAGCCGGGCTTCCTCGGCGCTTTCCGCAGCTTGGCCGGCGTTGCCGGAAACCTGGATGACGGTGGCGTTGAGCTCCTCCATGGCGGCGGCGGCTTCGTTCATCAAATCCTTCTGGGTGACGGCGCCGTACTCCGCGTGCTGGACGTGCTCCAACAAGAGGGCCACGGCCTTGTCCAGCTGATGCGTCACCTGCTCGGTGTTCCTGGCGGCGGACTCGATGGCCTCTTTTTGGGCCTCCATGGTTTCCTCGTAGACCTTGAGGTCTGTCAGGTCCACATGCAAGCCCATGGCGCCGATGGCGTCGCCTTTGAAATCGAGGATGGGCATGACGTCGACATGCATGTAGCGGCGTTCGTTCTTGTGGTTGGCGATGTCCAGCATCAGATTGGACTGCGCGGTGCGCGTACGCATGACCTCACCGGATATGGTGGGCTTGCCGGCGTCCTTGAAGAAGACGAAGGCGACATTCTTGTCGAAGTAGTCTTCGGGGCGACCATCCAGACCGAGGAGGTCGAGCAGACTCTGGTTGAGATGGACGACCCGCTCATTTTCGTCGCAGATGATGACGGGCAGGGTGAGGCCGTGCATGACGCCCTCGGCGAAGCTGAGCCGGTGGCGGAGTGCGTGGCCAGCGGCGTCGACGGCCGCGGCGAGGCGGGGGAGTTCTTCACCGCCGTCGCTGCGCTCCTTCCGGAAGGCGTTGAAGTCGCCTTGGCGCAGCAACTCCAGGCGCGCGGCGAGGGCTTTCTCCGCAGCGGCGAGTCCGCGCCCCTGAAACCAGGCGATGGCGATGAGCGCCAGCGCGGCTGCGCCTGCCACGTAGAGGTGTGTGGTCGCGTCGCCGAGGGTCACGCTGAGAACGAAGGCGATGACGATGAGTATGGCGGCGGCCGCCAGCTTCTGTTGCAGGGTCAGACGCATTGAGCACGCTCCGAGGGGGCTGAGCGCCGCTGCACCGACGGCGCGGTGAATTCGCGAGTCAGACTTCCACGGTATCGCGCCCATATTGCGAAAAGGTGACATTTCTCCACGACGTCCCCCTCTCCGCCCTCTGCCGCAAGGCGGGGGCCACTGCACCATACCGCAAGGCAGGGGGCGTCGGGCGGACCCCTCTGCCGGCGAACTGTGCAGTCTTGACCATGCGGACGCTTCCATATAGCTCTCAGACCCACGGTCGCCCGGGTGGCGGAACTGGCAGACGCAAGGGACTTAAAATCCCTCGATCTTCGGATTGTGCGGGTTCGATCCCCGCCCCGGGCACCAAGCCATATTAAGTATTCGATGCGCCGTACACTGGCCATCTTTCCTGTATGCAGCGTGAGGAATCACCGTGCAAGCCGGTTACCGCGTTGTTGCCGCCATAGAAAATGGGGCTGCGACGAATTGTCACACCCCCTTGGAAGTTGTTTTGTGGGCGAAGCAGGATTCGAACCTGCGGCCTTTGCGCCGTGGTCGGCAAGACCGCGCTCTTGACCTCGGCCCTCCGGCATGCACGCCTGCCTTTTCTCCGCGCTGGCGTCGCTCTTCCTCCGCAAATACTTGTGCCACGCCTGCCTCTGGTGTACCTTGGCATGCTGGAGGATCGCACCATGGCGCACAAGGACCTGCAAGCCTTTCTGAAGCGGCTTGAATCGAAACACGAACTCGCTCGCATCGACGAGCCCCTCGACCCCTACCTGGAGATCGCGGAAGTCACCGACCGCGCCTCGAAAGGCTATGGGCCGGCGCTTCTGTTCACCCACGTCAAGAACAGCAAATTTCCAGTTCTCACGAACCTCTACGGGTCCTACGAGCGCATGCACGAGACCCTGGAGGTGGACAGCCTGGACGACGTGGCCGAGCAGATTCTCGAATTCATCGAGATCGAGAAACCGGACGGCATCGTCAAGAAACTTCAGATGCTGCCCAAGCTCGCGCGCATGGCCAACATCTTTCCCAAGCACGTCTCCAGCGGTCGTTGCCAGGACGTCGTGCTGACCGGCGAGGACGTCGATCTCGCCATGCTCCCCGTCCTCACCACGTGGCCTCAGGACGCCGGGCCCTTCATCACCATGCCCCTTGTCATCACGAAGAATCCCGAGACAGGCATGCGCAATGTGGGCATGTATCGCATGCAGGTGTTCGACAAGACCACCACCGGCATGCACTGGCACCGCCACAAGGGCGGGGCCCACCACCATCACCTGGCGGAACAGCGCGGGGAACGCCTGGAAGTGGCGGTGGCTCTGGGGCCGGATCCCGTCACCACATACGCCGCCACGGCGCCTATTCCCGACGAGGTGGACGAGTTCCTTTTCGCGGGGTTCCTGCGCCAGTCGCCCGTGGAGCTGGTGCAGTGCAAGACCGTGGATCTGCAGGTCCCCGCTGAAAGTCAATTCGTGCTCGAGGGATATGTGGAGCCCAACGAACGTCGCCGCGAAGGCCCCTTCGGCGACCACACCGGGTATTACTCCCTGGCGGACGACTACCCCGTCTTCCACGTCACCGCCATCACGCACAGGAAAGACGCCGTCTATCCCGCCACGCTGGTGGGGCCTCCGCCCATGGAGGACTGCTACATGGGCAAGGCCACGGAGCGCATCTTCCTGCCAATCATCAAGAAACAGCTCCCTGAAGTGGTGGACATGAATCTCCCGCTGGAAGGAGTTTTCCACAACCTTTGTTTCGTTTCCATCGACAAACGCTACCCCGGCCAGGTCCGCAAGGTGATGTACGCCCTTTGGGGCCTGGGGCAGATGATGTTCACGAAGATCATCGTGGTGGTGGACAAGAACGTGAACGTCCAGAACGTCTCCGAGGTGCTCTGGCGCATCGGCAACAACGTGGACCCACGGCGCGATCTCGTCATTCTGGAAGGGCCGCTGGACGCCTTGGACCACGCCTCGCCGCAGGCCTTTTTCGGCGGCAAGCTGGGCGTGGACGCCACCAAGAAGGGTCCGGAGGACGGTCATTACCGCGAATGGCCCAGCGCGCTGCGGCAGAACCCCGAGGTGGTCAAGCGTGTGGACGCCTTGTGGAAAACATTGAATATCGACACGCCCGGCGTGCCCAAAGTTCCCCCCCGGGGCCGGGGCGGGCGTCGCCGATGAGCGCTGCCGCACCGCGTCGGCTGGTGGTGGGCGTCTCCGGAGCAAGCGGCGCGCCCTACGCCTTGCGGCTGCTTCAGGTCTTGACGAGCGACCCGCTCGCCAGCATCGTTGAGACGCATGTCATCGTCTCGGACGGCGCACGCGAAGTGTTGCGCTACGAATCCGGCGGGCCCACAGCGACCGCCGTCGACACCGCTTCCGGGAGTACCCCGCCCGACCCTGTGACCGCGTTCGACGCCGTGCTGACCAAGGCTGCGCGGGTCTACTCGCAGCATGAAATCGCCGCAGCGCCAGCGTCGGGTTCATGGCGCGCCGTTGGGATGTGCGTGGTCCCATGCTCCATGGCCAGCCTGTCGGCCATTGCCCATGGCTTCGGCGCCAATCTGTTGCATCGGGCAGCGGACGTCACGCTCAAGGAGCGTCGTCCGCTGGCGCTGCTGGTGCGCGAGTCGCCCTTCAATCTAGTGCATTTACGCAACATGACCGCCGCCGCCGAGGCTGGCGCCACCATCGTGCCTGCCTCACCCGGCTTCTACAACCGGCCGCAGACCATCGCCGATCTCATCGATCATGTTGTGGGACGTTTGCTGGATCTTTTCGGCCTGGATCACGCCCTCTGCAAGCGCTGGGGTGAATAGCAGCACGGCGGTTTCCCGCGTCTTTTCTGCCTTGAAGTAGCCGCTTCCTTACAAGCAGGCTGTGCACTGGTTCACCGTGTCTGCAACGTCGTAGTTCTACCATTGTCTCCAAAAGTATCTCAGACGCTAGGCAACAGTATCGTAAATGCCGTGCCTTCGTTTTCTGCAGTAGAGACCTCTATGGAGCCCCCCATGGATTCAATCAATCCATAGCAGACAGCCAAACCCAGTCCCGTGCCTTTTTTTGGCGGCTTCGTAGTGAAGAAAGGAGTATAGATGTTGGCCAGAATTCCTTTTGGAATACCAGTGCCATTGTCTTTTACCTGAATCTTCACCCAGCCAGTGCTGTATGGTTCTGCGAAAAAATCTATTTTTCCGCCTGCATGTCCATGTCGTTCTACAATGGCATAGATAGCATTGTTCAGTAAATTGAGAAAAATTTGCTGCAATTTTGCAGCGTCTGCTTGCACCATTGGAGTATCCGGATGGACTTGTACGTTGAGCTTGATGGACTGCACTTCAGCTTTTTTGGAGACCATGCTCACCATGTCGTCCATGAGTTTGCCTACTTCCAACGTGGTGACGCGCGGCTGCTCCTGTCGACCAAAGCTGAGGATGGAATGTGTGACAGTGGCACAACGTTCTATCTGCAACTCAAGCTGATCTATGGCGTCCATAAGGCTTAGCTTGAGTTCTTTCATTGTTGCAGCCGAAGCATTGAGAGGAGTATCTTTGATAAGCATGGACATCAAGGTCAGCTCTGTACGCATGACCTGCAATGGATTATTTATTTCATGAGCAAAATTTGCAGTCATCTCCCCCAATGTAGCTAGTCGAACGCTACGAGAAAGTCTTGTGCGCAAATGTTCTTTGACACTATCAGCCTCAATAAGAGCATCGCCGATCTTGTTCGCGACCCAAAAGGCTAAAGGAATGGTGACCAGCCCACCAAAAAGAGAAATGGCAACTACATAAAGTGCAGCTTCAAGAATAGCTCCATGCGCTTCACCGGATTCAATACGAGCTACAAGATTCCAACGACCATCATTCAACGGCGCAGTAGAGTATACATAAGAAGAGCCACCAATGAAATCAAAGGCATGCCATCCTTGCTCGGTGCTCTCATCATCTGTTGCAGAGTACGCCGAAAAGTCTGGATCTTGCGCAAGCAATGGAGCCTCGTCAGCGAGAGACGTTTGTAATACTCCATTTTTATTGACGATATAAGCAGCGCCCGTCATACCAAGTCGAATGGAATCCACTAGCCGTCCAAAAGAGGCGCTATCGATTGTTGCTCGAATGACATACGGCGACGGGCCGTGAGACTTTATTGCAACAACGAAGTGAGGCTGCCCGCGATGCCCAAGAAATACATCGCTTACATATGAGCCTTGCTGCATGGCTTCCTGAAACCATGAAGAATCACCATAGAGAGCATCTTGAAGATCATGTGGGCCAGCATAGGCTACCTGCGTTCCATTTTCATCAATTATGCCAATATCCACAAATGCAGGATTGATCTCTTGAACAGCAGCGAAAATAGTTTCAAGATGATTACTTTCATACAAATAATTTGCATCAAAAACCTGCTCAACAAAACGTAAGTCTTGCTTACGCTCGGAGAGATAACGGTCGATGCCGAGTGCATGATCTTGAGCAACACGCAGGCCAGCTGAATTGCTCTTGTCAAGAAGAACATTGAGGAAGAAACCATAGGAGACAAGAATTGCAAGAAGATACGGCGCCAACGGAACAAAAACAATCCCAAGAAATATCATCCGTCTGGCGTATTGAAAATGCCTGGGACGTTCACTGCTACGCACTTTAACCTCACTGATGAATTTGAATCACTCAGAAAATAAGATTTTGAAAATAAACTCAAAGGGGAATGGCGTATAATGACAAAACACCACTCCCCTTGCGCAGAGTAAGACCTAAATACTATCGACAGGAATCACCATGCTTGCGCTCTCTTCGTTCGCAAGCGCATTGGATCAAGTCCACGATCTCCTCAATTGGAGCTGGCTTTTCAACATAGTAGAAGGCGCCTAGCTCAAGGCCATCAATACCTTGCTGAATAGTTGCATTCCCGGTATAAAGAATAACCTGGACGGTTTCGAACCGCTTCTTGACCTCCCTGAGAACTTCAATTCCATTCATGCCATCCATTTTAACATCGAGAAGAATGACATCAACAGAATCTGCCGAAGCAAGCGCTTCAAGGGCAGCCTCTCCTGAGGTAACCCCAGTCGCCTCGAAACCTTGTCGTTGAAGAATAGTAGTAAAGTTGCGGACAAGACGCTCTTCATCATCAACAATAAGCACATGCTTTTTTCGTGACATGGAATGAGACTCCTGAAAATCAAATGTCGAAAAACACCGGAATCAAGATAGATGAGGCCACTATAACAAGTATGGTCATTGGGATGCCAACTCGCAAGAAGTCGGCAAATTTGTACCCACCAGGGTTGTACACAAGAAGGTTAGTTTGATAGCCGATTGGCGTAAGATAGCAGGCAGAGGCGCCAAAGGCTATGCCGACCAAGAATGCTCTTGGATCGACATCAAGCTGTATCCCCATCGAAACTGCAATTGGTGTGAGCAAGGCGGCTGCGGAGTTGTTGCTGAGAAAATTTGTAACCAACGCAGTAAAGACGATTAAAGCGACAAGAATTATACGAGGGGAGACCCCTTCAAAGGGAGACAAGAAAAGAGTTGCATAAACACCAGCCGCTCCAGTTTCACTTAAGGCCATTCCTAAAGCAATCGTAGAAACAATCAAAATAAGCACTTCGCCATCAAGAGAGCGAAATCCTTCTTTAACAGTCAGACACCTTGTAACAAACATGAGAAAAACAACAATAGTAGCAGCAGGCAAGATGCCCATGATATTAAAGGCAGCCAAGCCGATCATACTCAAAAACAGACCAAGAGTAAGGGGAGCCTTGTTGGTGTAATGAATTTTCGCCCCAGCTTCCTCAACAACAAGAAAATCCCCATCTGCCTGCATGGAGGCCAAAGCATTGCTAGTGCCTTGAACCAAGACGGTGTCGCCAGTTGCGAAACGCAACTGTTCAGGCTTTTGCCATGCATAATGGGTTTGCTTGCGCATGACGCCTATAAGAGTAATTTCATCGTTTCGGCCAACCTCAGTATTTTGAATACGCCTTCCTCGAGCTTTACTATTGGGAGGAACGATAAGCTCAGCTATAGGATGTGTATCTTTCGGGCCGGACAAATAAAGGTTCTCATCCCCTTTATGAAGTGCCACAATCCGCTTTCTAAGCATTGATGCGATGTTGTCTGCATCGTCCTCGAGAGTTATGTAATCATCAGACTGCAAAACTACGTGCGCTTCCCCTGGAATATAGACCCTTTCTCCATCACGGAAAACCTCGAGCACTTTGGCGTTCAAACCGGCAACTGTAGTAATATTTTCAGTTGTCAACCCGACCAAAGGACTATTTTGAGGAACTGCCAAATCTGTTATATAGGTTTTTACCTGAACGTCTCCGCTGGAAATGAAAGTAGATTTTCGCTCTGGAAGCAAGCGAGGGGCCACAAAAATGAGAAACAAGCTGCCTATAATTGCAACAGGAACACCAACAATACTCAATTCAAAAAATCCAAGAGGCGGACGACCTTCACGAACCATCATATCACTCAAAATAATATTAGTTGATGTTCCAATGAGGGTACATGTCCCGCCAAGAATAGATGCGTATGAAAGCGGAATAAGAAACTTAGATGGAAGCAACTTAAAACGCTCGCAGAGCATCAATATAATCGAAATGAATATGATTACAACAGGGGTGTTGTTCAAGAACGCTGAAAGCACAACCGTCAAAGGAACCATGAATGCCATCAACAAAAAAGCATTTCCCTTGGTAACTTTGATAAAAGCATCGACGACAAACGATAAGGCTCCAGTACGCAACATGGCAGCGCTTACAAGAAACAACATGGCAACAGCCAAGGGGCCACGGCTCCCAAAAGATCCGAAGATCAAAGAATGATCAAGAACGCCGCCAAAAAGGGATTCCAAAGCAGAAAGAGCTGCAATGATGCCAAGGGCCGTTACAGTGATAGGAATTTTTTCTGTAACGAGACAATAAAGCGCCAACAACAGAAGCAATGAAACCGAAATAATCTGCGGAGTCAACTCTATACCATCCATACAAGTCCCTCCATGAATAATGCCATTTTATAAGAACCAAAAAAATTCGTAAACAGTGAACCTGGAATGGCTTCAGGCAACATGACCAGAGACAACTGAAATCATCAGCAAAAAAAGTGCCATATGCAAGTACTTAATGTTATGTGAAAAAAATCTTGCAAAATCTCGCAAAACCGTGCAAATATAAATTTTATTGTTCCTCACTCTCAAGAAACTCTTTTTATTCTTACACTTCAAATTTAGCAATAGAAAATAGCCATGAACCGCTCAATTGCATTAAGTTTTTGAGTTAAAACCCTCTTTATTTTTGACATTCAGAAATTATTTTTACACTTTTATAAAGTATTTTAACACCCTAAGCAACCGAACCCAAAAAAAATGTTACATAAATACACTAGAAACAAAACATTGGCTAGCAAACTATTGCTTGCTTTGGCCCCACTCTTGATTTTGCTGATTTCTTTGACCGGATATTTAGCGTACATGCATTCGTTAAGCCATATTAAAAAGAACGATCTAGCCAATATCTATACTTACAACAGTCTTCAAGCAAAACGCGTTGAACTATTACTTGAAAGCATAAAAAAAGATATTTTACACCTCTCGCAAAATTTTTCACAGCAAGACAAACAAAATTTTATACTGTCAGCCAAAAAAATAATTGTTGAAAAAGAATATTTAATTGCTGGCTACATTTCGTTAATAGACAATAGCCATTCGCTAGTATCGCAGCACAAAGGACTTTCTTTCGAGCTACCTTTAAATAGTCTAGACAAGGTTTCCCCTGACCCTTTTCTCTTTTATGATAAGCTTCGAATGATGGAAAGTGGTACTATAGAAATTTCGCCACTTTCTGAAGCAACCTATCCTTTATTTCTTGAGTTGCAACCTAGCAACAAAATAAAAACACATGCTTGGCAAATGGTCACGCCTTCTTTCACTGAAAACACTTTAACTGGCTTTATTATAATCATGATTGATGCAACGCAGATAAAGAAAATCTTGACGAAACGACTTAACAAAGAGAGTTCATCTCTGCAATATCATAATAAGCAAATCGTTACGGCCAGCTTTTTTTACACATTTGAGGGGTTGATACTTCCGCAACCCTACAACGATAATCCTTACACAATCGCTCCATCTATGGACGCATTTTTCTCAAGTTGCAACAATACATTAATCCACTCATCTTATGGAAAAATTTTCCAGGTAGATAGATATTGTAAACCATTCAAAAACATACTCACTAGAACCAAATTGAAAAACAACGAATTACTTGCCTTTTCAGACAATGAAAATTCTTCTTTTGGTTCATCTAAAGAAGTTAATATTGCACTTGCACCCATATTCTTCATGTCTTCTCTTGAAAGTGCTCCAACTGTATGGAGCGGGCTGGCAAGTCTAAACATGAACAATAAAGCACTTTCAACATATAATTCTTATCTCTTTATAATAACTATGCTTATAGCGACATCATTTTTAATGTGCTTTTTAATGATTTATTTATTAGGCAGACACGCAGCAAAACCGATCGACAGATTGACCCAAGCAATAGTTGACATTCAAAAAACTGGTAAACTTAACTTAATCAAAATACCCAAGTCGAGCTATGAAACGTCGGCTTTGCAAGATGCAATCAACAACTTGATCTTCACCATGAAGCGGCAGATGGACAACATTCATATTCGTGAAATGCGATTAAAAACAGAAAGCCTTAGGGAGCCTGTTGATCTAGATAAAAGCTACAAATCTTTATTTGAATCCTCTTCTTTGAATCTACTTCCTGAAATTCAAGGACTTGGAAAACGTATGGACACATTACGCCTGGAGATCTTCAAGGCTGCAAAAGTAGATGTTGATGTACTTATAACTGGTGAAACTGGCACCGGGAAGCAACTTACTGCTGAAGCAATACATAGTCACAGCCAACGTCGAGACAGGTCGTTGATATCCATTAACTGTGGCGAGCTTGACTCCAATCTTCTCATGGATACACTTTTTGGACATGTCAAAGGCGCATTCACAGAGGCTAAAAGCGATCGAAAAGGTGCATTTCTTGAAGCACACAAGGGCACACTATTCCTCGATGAAATACAAGTCGCATCCATGCAAGTTCAACAATCTTTATTGCGCGCTATTTCTTTAAGAAAGATCAAGCCGCTTGGAAGCGACCATGATATTGCCGTTGATGTTCGTGTCATAGCTGCAACCAATGTCGACCTCAGGCACCTCATTGAGGCAAAAATTTTCCGAGAAGATCTTTATTTTAGACTGAATGTCATCACTATTCATACACCCCCACTCCGCGACCACAAAGAAAATCTTTTGTTTCTCACAATGCACTTCTTGAAAGAGGCTGAACGGATAACAGGAAAGTCAAATCTTACACTTAGCAAAGGAGCCCTGGAAAGAATGAAGATATATGATTGGCCTGGAAATATTCGTGAATTGCGAAATTGCCTTACCCGTGCGGCTGTCATGAGTGAAGACAACATCATCCATGCTGATGAACTATTGATCGAGCCAGACACGCCAGAGGAGGAACAATCTGACATTGTGGCGCATGGTGAGTACTGTAGAATTTCACAAGACCACTCGTACAAAACTGCAAAACAACATCAGGGTTACTTTTTCAGCTCCATGGAAGATACCTCAATTGTCGAGACAAAGACGATTGAAGCGCCTCAGTATGCCATGGCTCCACATAAAAGAGAACAACGTATCCCTCAAAAATCAATGTCCACTCATGCACAAAGTGTTGTTTCCATGGCGAAAGCAGAGCTTTTTGCACAACTGAACACCCGACAACAAAAAGCTTGGCCCCATATAGTCGTAAAGAAAAGCGTGACGCGAGGAGAATATGAACAGCTCATCGGAAAGGGCGTCTCGACCCGCACCGCCAACTACGATTTGCAGGATTTTGTCGCCAAAGGGTTGCTGCTCAAAAAAGGGCGTGGCCCATCAACTCGGTATGTAGTTGCAAATTAGAACGAAATTGAAAATTTCGCAACCTGCGACTTTCTCCATTTTCTCGCAACTGTCACGCAATCAGCACTCCTTGTTGCGCAATTTCTCAAGCTTGCGCTCATATGCTGCAACAATCTTATCCGCTATCACCTCCGAGGCGACCGGCTTCAGAATATAATCCACTGCTCCAAGTTGCATTCCTGTTTGAGCATCCTTTTCCGAAGCGAAACCCGTGAGAATAACCACTTCTGCCGAGCAGTTCCGCTCGCGGAGACACTGAAGCGTCTCGAGACCGCTCAATCCAGGCATCTTCTGATCGAGAATGATCACATCAAACTCTTCTTCCTCAACACACGTCAACGACTCCGCCCCACCTGCAGCTGCATCTGCAGAAAATCCCTGCGATCGCAAGAGCTTGACAGCATTATTCCTGAATCGTTCGTCATCATCCACGACTAGCACCCGTATCGAATCATACTCAGGATTCATGGTTACGCTCCAGAGATTGCAGGATTACTTCAACGAGCCCAATGGAGTGCGTCAATCATTCAAATTCTGACGCAACGCTCGCTCTTCACATGCAAGTTGAATACTTTCTAGAAGATATTCTTGACTTGTCGGCTTCACTCGATAATCGAAGGCCCCTTGCTGAATCAGTGAAATCCCTGCATCATCATCAAGATGTCCTGTCAACACAATGACTTCAACATCGCTTTCGGATTCTTGAAGCGCCTTGAGCACCGCTTCACCCGGCATACCTGGCATTTTCAGATCCAATAAAACTACATCAAACTCGTCCCCAGCGATCGTTTCCAGGGCTTCTTCTCCATTGCTGGCGCCTACAGCCTCATATCCGTTGGCTTTCAGCATTCTCACGATGTTGTTTCGAAACACTTCTTCGTCATCCACGACAAGCACTTTGTACATTTTCACCATGCGTCGCCTCCGAAATTCTTGTTCCCAGGGACATGCACGGAGCCAGAAGAGTTTGACGATCCGTCGCTTCCGTTGGTGCAGAATGGATCGCCCTGCTTGTGCCTATCCACATTACACGCCATTGTCGGTAGTCGCCTTTTTGAGGGGAAGACGCACCGTGAAGCAGGCGCCGTTCCCCGGCTCGCTCTCAACATGAATGGTTCCGCCTAACTTGTTCACGATGCTCAAGCTTATGGCCAATCCCAGCCCCGTCCCTTTGCCGGGCGGCTTCGTCGTGAAAAAAGGATGAAAAATCGATTCTTTGATCGAATCGGGCACGCCCGGTCCGGTATCCGCGACCTGGATGAGCACGTCGCATTCTTCCCGAGACGTCGTGAGGGTCACGACCCCGTCCTGCGCCACGGCCTGGGCGGCATTGTTCAGAAGGTTCAACACCACATGACGCAACATGGGCGCATCCGTTGCAATTTCGGGCAAAGTTTCATCGTAAAGCCGTGTGAAGCGGATGTTGCGCCCTTCGACGTCGCGTTCAACCCAGCGCGACATGTCATCCACGAGGCGGTTGATGTCCGTGCTCTGTTCCACGAGATGCAACGTCTTGGCGAAATTGAGCATGCCATGGGTGATCTCGGCGCAACGACGCACCTGAGCGTCAACCTGGTCCAAGGACTCGACGAAATCTCCGGTCCCTTCAGGCTGATGCTGCTTGAGCAGATGACGAAGCCACTCCACTTCCTGCGTGATGATCCCCAAAGGAGTGTTCAGCTCGTGCGCGATTCCCGAGGACATCTCTCCGATAGCCGCCATCTTGCGCGACTGCATGAGCTGTTCGTCCAGTTCCGAAGACCGTCGAGTAGCGCTGGCGGCGGCGCGGAGGGTGAGGAGCCCTGTTCCCAGCACGAGCGCTGCGCTGACGACGCCAACAAGCAAGGACTCAGCGGAGGCCCCGCCGACCACCAAGCACGCCAGCAGCACGATCACGGGCGCGACCGTCACTGGGGCAAAGCGATGGCGCCAGTTCTCCAGCCGAGCCCCCGCAGGCTGCCTCCATACGCACGACCGGCTCATGACGTGAACGCCCCGGTCAGCGCTTTCGCCGCGCCCCCCGCCACTCGGCTCATGCGTCCTCCCCTCCATCCTGAAGCAGCTTGCGTTCATGGGCTTTGCCGATGCGATACGCAAGATCATCCATGGTGTACGGCTTCATGACATAATCGTAGGCGCCATGGCTGATGCCTTGGATGCCGGACTCCACGGAGCCGTGCCCTGTCAGCATGATGACCTCCACATGGGGATGACGCTTCTTGATTTCCTTGAGCGTCTCGATGCCGTTCATGCGCGGCATCTTGACGTCGAGCACGACGACATCCACGGAGTGGTCAGCAAGGTGCGTCAACGCTTCGTGTCCGCTCGCCACGGCCGCCACGTCATGCCCGCGCTTGCGGAACCGCTTGGTGAACAGATCCAGGAAGTCGACCTCGTCGTCGACCACGAGAATTCTCGGTTTGGCTTCATCCATGTCGCCCTCCTTCGCCGCTGCGCAGTGCATCCGCGCGATCTCGAAATGTTCAACTGACAGGGAAGCTTATGGTGAAGGTGGAGCCTTCCCCCATGACGCTCTCCGCAGCTATGCGTCCCCCCAACCGTTCCAGAATTGTGTAGACGATGGCCAGTCCGAGCCCCGTGCCCTCGCCGATTTTTTTCGTCGTATAAAAGGGATCGAACACCTTCTCAAGTTGTTCCTGAGGGATTCCCCCACCGGTGTCCGTCACGGTGACGTAGACTTCCGCACCGTCCGGACTCATGCCGGACTGCAACGTGATGACGCCGTCCGCGCCGATGGCGTCGATGGCGTTGTCCACCACGTTCAGGAAGACTTGCTGCATCTGGATGGGATCGTTGGTGATGAGCGGAATGTCCGGATTCAGCTGCTTCTCGATGGCGATGTTGCGGTACAGGGCTTCGTTCTCCAGGAATTTGAGCGTCTCCTCAAGGACGGTGTTGATGTTCACGCCCTCGTGCCGGGGGTCCATCCGCCGGCCGAATCCAAGCATGCGGTGGGTCACGCTTTTCGCCCGTTCCACGTGCCGGTCGATCTTGTCCAGTGTCTCCTGGATGTCCTCGTGATTCTTGAGCGCCTTGGGGTCTTCCTCGTCCAAGAGGTCCTTGATCCAGCCTGCGCTTTCCCGGATGAGCGTGAGCGGATTGTTCACCTCGTGCGCGATGCCGGCGGCCATCTTGCCCAGCGCAGCCATCTTGTTGGACTGCAACAAGGAGGCGTCCAGCGCAGCCGCCTCCCTGTCCGCCGCCCTGATCTTGCGGACCATGTTGCGGGCGACGAACGCCGCGCCGATGCAGATGAAGATCGTGCCGCCCAGAAAGACAAGAAAGGCGTTGAATTCCGCCTTGATCATGGGACTCATTTCCTCGCGGGGGTCCTCGCTGATCACCAGCAACCAATCCACGGTGTCGAGCCAGGTCATGCCGAGCAACCGCGGCCGGGACTCCACGACGCGCTGCTCGACCCGCACGCCGCCAAAACGAGGCGGGACTTCGGGCAGCCTGCTCTGCGCCATCACCGGACTGCGGAAGCGAGAGGGGGTCTGGAGGATGTTGTCCTTGTTGATGAGATAGGCGTCCCCCAGTTTACCGATCTGGACGTTCTGCACCATGGAGTTGAAGACACGCAGGTTCACCGTGGCGCGGAGGATCCAGAACCTGTTTCCTTCCTTGCGTTGCACGGCAATGATGAAATGCGGAAACTCCCTGAAGCCGAGGAATACATCACTGACGTAAACCCCACGCACCTGCACCTCGTAGAACCATTCCTGCTCGCTATAGTTGACGCCAATGATGCTGTACGGCCCTCTGTATGCGACGTGATCACCATCCCCATCTATGACGCCGATATCGACAAAATCACTGTTGCTGAACTCTATACTGGTGAGTATTTTCCCCAGTGTCGCTTCATCGCTGATTTCTTCATAGGTGTGTGTGTACGCCAATGTGCGCAGAAAAGATATTTTTTGCTCCAGAAACAAATCGATGGCGCGCCCTTTGCTATCTGCAATGGTCTCCAGATTCGCAACCGCTTTCTCTTCGTAGGCGGTATTGAATTTATCGAAAAGGATATAGCCCAGGCTCATCAATGGGATCATGGAGAAACCGAGGATCGCCACGATGATTCGCCAGCGCAGGCGGTTGTAGTTTCTGTCCACCATCGTTGGCTCCACTGTTCTCAGGGTTCCGAAGGCCTGTCCAGCATGGTGCGGAGATCTTCCAGAAGGCTGTTCTTCTGCGCGGTCGCCGCTGCGGGTCCCGTCATCGCCATATCAAGCTGCCTGGTGTGAATAATCAAAAACCCCAGCACCTTGAGGCGTATTTCCAAAGCCGGTTTGGCCATATCCTCCACACGGGCGAAGAGCGCGTCCTGCTTTACTTCCGTGCGGAAGTCGTATTCCTGCAGAATGTCTCGCACCATTTCCGCGCGCAAGATGCGACGGCGGAGGTCCGCGGCGCCGCCTTTGAACTGGAACGCCGCGTAGTTCTCTGCGGCCTCGTTGCCCATGGCGGCTTCCAAGGTGCAGAAATGGAAGCCGAATCGGGACTGGAGATTGCAGAACTCACGGGAGATCATGAAATAGTTGCGCATGGTGAAACTCGTCTCCGCTGCGGCCTCCAGCTCCGGATTGACCGCGGCTTCCATGAGCACGGACATGAACCCCTTCGCGTCCACTGGCGGCGTCTCCATGGGCTTGGCCGTCATCCCGTTCCAAACGGCGAGCATGGGCTCGCTGAGGATGTCTTCCACCAGGATGAACTTCCCGCGGTCTTCCCCGGTGGCGCCGCCGCCCAGGTCCACTATCCAGTACTGCATGGGCACCTTATGGAACAACTGCTTGCTGAGCCGATGCAGGCCCGTGTGGTCCTGGTTCGCCGAGAACATCGCCGCCACGGCCTTTTCATGACAGTAGCGCGTGATGTCGTGGAGAGTGCGGACGTGCGCCGGCGCAAACTCCGGCGCCTGGGGATCGAGCAAAGTCAATGGCGCGATGTGACGCAATACCTGCTCCAGGCGCGTGTGGATGGTGGAGCCCAGCATGAGTCGCGGTGGACGCGGCCGGTTCTCCAGGAGCGTGTACACCATGCCCTCGTACACGGCGCGGTTGTCTGCGTCCACGGTGACGGTCCCGACGCCTTCGAGCCGTTCCACGCATCCCTCCATGCCGAAGATGGCGGGGATCTTGAATTCCCGAGCCACGTTGCCAAGGTGGCCCGCCGCCGAGCCCTGTTCCGTCACGAGCGCGGCGACGCGGTGGAGCAACGTCGCCCACCGCGGAGAGGCCTGCAGCGCCACCGCCACGGCGCGGTCGGGACACCGCACGGCGTCGATATCCTTCCGGAGGATGTACACCTCGCCCCAGGCAGCGCCTGGACTGGCGGTGACGCCCCCCCGCAGCAGCGTCGTCGCATCGGTCGGCGTCTGACTTTCAGCGCCTTCGTTAGTCTTCTCGGCGACTTGCAGTGGACGACTCTGGAGGATATAGAACGCGCCGTCCTGATCGAACGCGAACTCCACGTCCTGCGGCGCGCCGAAGAACGCTTCGAGTTGGAGCGCCGTCTCTGCGACGCGAGCGAGGGCGTCGTCATCGAGAGTCGGCGAATCGCCTTCGTGTTTCGTCAACGGCACGCGCCGGAGGCCAGCTTCAGGATCGTTGACGAGTTTGAACCGCTTCTTCTCGATGGTGCGCGCCACTGGTTGTATCGATTTTCGATCGACAAGATAGACATCCGAGCGGTCCTCCCCATCCACCACGGTCTTGGGCAGACCGGGCGCCGCGGTGACAACCATGGCGTCCGGTCGATCCCCCAGTGGATCTTGCGTGTAGACGACGCCCCCGCAAGCCGCATCGATCATGCGCATGCACGCCACGCACATCTGCGCGTCTTCGTCCGCCACCCCCCGCGCCAGTCGGTAGCTCAAGGCCGTGACGCCGTATTTGCTCGCCACCACCTGCTTGACGCTTTCGGCGAGCTCCTCGGTTGGCGCGTTGAGCACGGTGTGATACTGCCCTGCGAAGGAGGTCTCCTGGAGGTCCTCGCCCAGCGCGCTGCTGCGCACGGCCCAGCGTATGGGGGAGCCAAGCTGCGCTTCCACCTTCCATGCCGCGCCTTCGAGGCGCGCCTGGACATCGTCCGGCAATGGAGTCTTGAGTATGGCTTGCTGAATGGCGGAGCTCACCGTGAAGAGCGCGTCCGGCCGGTTCACGTCCGCGCCGTGCAGTTGCGCTTCGATGCGCGTGGCGAGGTCGTCTGTTGCAAGGAAGGCGGCGCTGGACCGCGCAGTGAGAACGAAGCCTTCCGGGATGTGCAGTCCAAGGGCGCGCGCTGCATGCGCAAGGCTGGCGACCTTGGGTCCCACCATGTCGAAATGTTCCTGCCGGACATCCTCCAAGTGGAGCAGGAGCGGCCCCGTTTCCGTACGCAATGGTACATCCAGTTCGCTATGGATCGTCTCGGCGATGGCGGCATAGCGTTCGAACAGTTCAGGACAGGGACCCCCAAGGTCCTGGAACTGCTTAATAATTTGATGGACGCTGGTTAGCGCGCGCGCCGTCTGGCTCCGGATGTAATGCATTCCGAAGAGTCGGTCCCCTTGCTGGGCCATCTCCATGTCGGACATGACTTCCAATGCCTGATTGTTCGCGGAGATGAGCAGCTTGAAGGCCACACACCGCGCATTGTGTTCGCGCCGCAGCGCTTCGAGCGCCTCGGTGTCGACAGGGCTGCCCTTCGGGTTCACCTTGGCGCGCAGTCGCTCCAACCATCGAGGTAAGGGCATGGCTCTTCCTCCGGCTTACATTTCGCCACGCCGTTTGCGAAGTGCGTCTTTCGCCTTCGCCAGAAGCTCATCAAGCGCCACCGGTTTGATGAGATAGTCGAATGCGCCAAGCGCCAAGCCTTCCTCAACAAAATGGAGGTCGGCATGCCCCGAGAGCATGATCGTCTCCACTTCGGGATGGTTTGACCGAATTTCGCGCAACACCTCGACGCCGGACATGCCCGGCATCTTGACGTCCAGCACGACGACATCGAACGATCGTTCACGCAACAACGCCAGCGCCTCTTCACCACTTTCCGCAGTGGTGAGCTCCACGCCACGTTTGCTCAGGCGTTTGCGCATGAGGTCGAGAAACTCGGCCTCATCATCCACCAGGAGCATCGTCATGGGAACCATCTTCACCTCCGCGTCATGAGCCGGCGGGAATCGTTCGGGAGCTGTCGCGTTACGGGGGCGGCCCACCCCGGCAACACGATCGAATTGAGGCCGCCGCAGCATTTGCGCTTTTTTTCACCACGCCTTGGGAGCAAGAAGCAATCCTTCCACACCACAGACCAGAACTTGCAAGAAAGACTGAAAAGTCAACAATATCAATATATAGCATTCGCGCAAACGGTGCGGCTATCTTGCAACGCATGTCGCCTGTTGACTTGCAAGACAGCCCGAAGCCACTAAAGCGCGTTGCGAGACCCTTAATGCACGCACAGAATACCCGGTCTCTGCGGGGTCATGCAACAATTTTCACAAACTTGCCTCATTCTTTCCTTAACTCCGTCAACACCACCCGCCACTCACCCCCCCACCGGTTCACCCTCCTGCTCTCCACCACAAAAAGAGGACCAGCTGGCATTCTCTGCCAACCGGCCCTTTTTCTTGGGGAAATATCTGGTCGGGATGAAAGGATTTGAACCTTCGACCCTCTGAACTTCATTCAGACGTTTACGATTTCACCCCACATCACTTGACCTAGTCTTGTCCATTACTTTACAGGTCTTTAAGCTAATACTCTCTTCATTTGTCGTCATTAGGATATTGCCAATTTCCTTGTTTTTGGTGTACCCAGGGTGTACCCAAAAAGAGAGGCCGGGGCCGAAGAATTCAGAAAACAAGGCCACTCCGCTTTTTGCCTCTGGGTACACCTTTGGGTACACCCTGACGGAGTGATTATATGACCAACGAAAAGAGCACACCCGATGCGCGCCGCTGGCAAGGGACGAAATTCCCTGGCGTGCAGAGCCGGGCGCACGCCACGCGCAAGCACGGCGTCGGGCCGGATCGCTATTTCCGGATTCGCTACAAGGTGGAAGGCAAGCTCAAGACGGAAGGCATGGGCTGGTCCTCTGAGGGCTGGAGCGCTGCCCGCGCCGCTGAAACCTTGGCGGAAATCAAGCGCAACATCCGAGAGGGTGACGGCCCGTTCTCCCTTGCTGAGAAACGCAGCGAAGAAATGCAGCGCAGAGAGGCCGAAGAGAAAGCGCGCCGGCAGGCTGAATGGGAAGCCATCACCTTTGGCGAGGTCTTCGAGAAACACTACTGGCCCGTGCAGGAGGCGAATAAGAAACAAGCCTCGCTAGCCACGGAACGAGGTTTTTTTTACAAATGGCTTGCGCCTTCCATCGGCAAGAAGCCCATGGCCAAAGTCTCCCCATTGGACCTGGAACGCATCAAGAAGAAGATGGCAGATGCAGGGAAGGCCCCCCGCACTGTTGATTACATGCTTGCCCTTGTGCGGCAGGTGTACAACTTCGCCGCCGATCACAGCATAATCAGCTGCGTTTCGCCCACGCGCAAGGTGAAAGCTCCCAAGGTGGATAATCGTCGTATGCGTTTCCTGACGGTGGACGAAGCCCGTCAACTCTTGGACGCCTTGCAAGAGCGAAGCCTCGACCTGCACGACCAAGCCTTGCTTGCCTTGGGTTGTGGCCTGCGCGCCGGTGAAGTCTTCAATCTCACATGGGGAGACGTGGACTTGGCCAGGGGGATTCTCTTCCTGCGAGACACGAAATCCGGACGCAACCGCGCCGCCTACATGACCCAAGCCGTTAAGGCCATGCTCACGCAACGCGGTGGCGGAGAGCCGGCGGCTTATGTCTTCACCAATAGGAAAGGCCAGCAGGTGAAGGAGGTCTCCCGAACATTTGAGCGCGTCGTGGAATCATTGGGCTTTAATGATGGCGTAGAAGACCGCCGCTACCGCGTGTGTTTCCATTCGTTGCGCCACAGCTTCGCAAGCTGGCTTGCCGAGAGCGGGACGGACCTCTACCGCATCAAAGAGCTAATGGGCCACGCGGACCTTTCCCAAACGCAGCGCTATTCCCACCTCTTACCAGACAGCCTGCGCGAAGCCGTGGCCGCCATGGATGCGCGGACCTCGCAGCTTGAAGACGAGGAAGAAGAGAATGTGACGGCGGGCCAAAAGGTCATAAACCTGTTGGATTGAGGCAAGTAGCCTGCACCATATTATAGCGACCACTGTTGCCAGGGCCTAGGAGCGGACTGATCCCCCGCGCTGAAACGCCGGACCCCGCCGGCGTGGCCTTGGCTTCCTTCCTGCCGGCAAACTGCTCATAGGGAGGGGCCTTCGATGCCGCTGTTTGATTATTCCGAGATAAGTGACAATTCCATTATCGCCCTCAACATTTTGTCACTCATGCTTTATCCCGACCCAGAGAACCACAACGAGGCCCGGATTCGTTGGCTATTACGCGCCCTATTCGCACTGATGGCGCAACAGCAGTACGAGGCGCTAGACTCTTCTTGTGAAACCAGAGTGGAGGTAACAAAGCAATTTGGCGAGTGGTTCGGTTCGACGTTAGCGGATATGGAGTTAGACTGGAGCATCTTAGCGAAGCTCCTCTGCTATTCCGGCAAGCTTGACTCCTTACCTAATGAAACAGAAAGAACCATCTCAAAAGCCCAACGCTCTGGTGCGATACTCAAGATTGCGCTTGCCATCCCTTGTGGTCTCCACGATGCATGTCTCTGTCTGCAAGCCCAACTCACACCGGACAGGCCAGCACCGCTGGAACATGAGAAGATAGGCAAGCACCTACACCAAGAATCTTGGAGACCGTATAAAAGTGTTGCTCATCTTTGGGCCGCATACCTTGACAATAAAGGCCAGGGCGATGGCACCTGTCACCCCCTTGGTCTACTGCAAAGGTTGGCGCTGACACAAAAGGGGTTGAGCGCCTTTCTCTCCCTATCGGATCAATACCTTCAGGATGGCTGCCAGCACTATCCCAAGCGAGGTGTCCCAAAAGCCCTCTTGGATCGAAGCGAGGCCATCGTCTTCACAATTTAATCCCAGAAACTACTTTCGGGGATTTTTTCCACCGTTGGACGTGCATAGCCTCCCAGTGAAACACAAAAATCACTGGGAGGTTTTCTTATGCATGATTTCGAATTGATGGCAGAGGCAATCCCCGGCGAGTACGTCACCCGCACCGAACTCCCCCGCATCTTTGGCGTCGAGGGCATGCTTTCGCCTCGCACGCTCGCGAACTTGGATTCTCTGGACGGCGGCAAGAACGGCATCCCCGGCAAGGTGATGGTCCGGCGGCGCGCCGTCTACCCGAAGATGGAGGCCGCACAGTGGTTGGCGGAACGATTCGCCGTGGCTCAGGCGTCTGAATAAAAAACGACCCCGCGCGGAGGGCATTCCACACGGGGTCAAGCATCTAGAGAGGTTAAAATGAATGTAACCCACAAGAACGCAACGCGCAAGTCATCCCTTACTGCAACGATCAAAAATTTGGTCTTCGAGTTTATTGAGGTGCACAACGATGGAGGAATCGCAATCACACTCCGTCACATTGTGGAGGCTGCACGGGGCAGTGGCATTACCCCCTATCAGGTACGAGAAGCAGTGGACACCCTTCTACTGGAAGGTAGGATACTAGCCTTGCCCCACGTGGACTTCAAGGGTGAGTTAGTTTTTGATGTCGAACTCCTTGCGCTTGAGGGGGCTTAGCCAATGGGCGGCACCGCTCTCTCTCCCGATTTTTGGGACATGAATACCGCACCGAAGCAAGAGGATATTGCGGAGCAGGTGCCCGAGCGCATCCGTGAGCTTGATCCAGAGCACAAAGAACAAGGGCCGCCTGAGGTGGCGGCCCTGGCAGGGGGTGACGATTCATGCGGCGGTGTCAAGAAGGAAGGCAACACCTCCCGCCTCCGCTACTGGACCACCGATCCTCAAGGAGCATGGCGACTCATCAAGAACACGCCCGAGGCCCGCGACAAAGCCATCAACGACGGCGCCGCGTTCTTCACCATGTGCGCCTTGTCTGCGCCATATGAGGAGGGAGCGGAAGAACCCCACCGCTGGGGAGACCTCTGCTTCGACTTCGACAGCAAAGACGATCCAGGAGCCGCCCACGAGGACGTCAAGCGGCTGGTTGCGCACCTGGAGGAAGTCTACAGCGTGGAGCCGGAGACTCTGCGCTTTTTTGCCTCAGGTTCGAAGGGGTTCCACGTCGAGGTTCCGGCGGCGCTCTTCGCTGGCGAGGCCGGCGACCCGCTCTTGCCTCGCATCCACAAACGCATGGCCGCACGCCTCGCCGTGAGCGCAAACCTGCCCACGTTGGACATGGCCATCTACAATATGCGCAAAGGGCGCATGTGGCGAATCCCCAACGTCAAACGGGCGAATGGTCGATATAAGGCTCCATTGGCAGCGTGCGAGTTGAGCTTGCCCACGGAGGATTTGATGGCGTTGACCGCCGCGCCACGTCATCTTGAAGAGGACGACGAACCACAGCCAGGGAAGGAAACCTACCTCGCTGTGTTCTATGACGAGACGCGGCAGGCCGTCCGTCAGGAGGCGCAGGAAGGCGATGCGGCCACACCTTTGACGGATGAGGCGCGCGAAAGGTTGCGCGAATCTATCCCGCAGTGTGTGGGTTACATCCTGGTGGCGATGCCGCCGAACTCCGAGCGCGTGAACTTCAACCGGCTGGTCCTGCAGCTGGTCGCCTACTTCCGCGACGCGGGCTACGACGGTCCCGGGGCGTGGGAGGCCGTCAAGGAGTTCGTGGAGCGCTACCCACATTCGGAGACGTACAATACACCGCAAAAACGGCGTGACCATTGGCGGGAAATATGGCGGTACCTGGAAGGCCGGGACGCCTACCCATTCGGGTGCTCGTACATGAAGGGCTTCGGCTTTCCGGGGCACGCCTTTGAATGTGCTGCTTGCGCGTGTGATGAGACCCCGCCGCTAACGCGCGCTGAGATCGAGGAGAAAATTCAGAACACTGAAGATCCTGACGAATTGCAGGAGATCATCATAGACATTGGACGCGCGGGCCTCATGCGCAGCGAGGAGAAGCGCGTAAGCAAGCTCTTGGCTCGCAAGATGGGCTGCTCCGCCAAGGACATCGCCAGCGACGCGCGCGCCCTCACCTGCGGCGAAAAACCCGAGGTCGTTCACCTTGAGGTTGCGCGCAAGATCATCACCAGGATCGGACAAGATAATATCTTGACTGACCGACAAGGCGTCTGGCTTTGGGAAACGCGTGGCGTCTGGAAACAGCGTGATGACCGCCTGGTTAAGCAAGCAGCTCACGGCGTCATCCCCTTCGAGGAAGTAACGAAGTCCTGCGTTGAGTCCGTGCTAGACCTAGTGAAGACGGAAACCCACCGCGACGGCCACGTCTGGGACCATGAGCGCCAAGGCGTCAACCTCTTGAACGGCGAACTCCATTGGACCGGCGAGAAGTGGGAGCTCCGCCCCCACAGGCGAGAATCCTACCGCACGACACAAGTTCCCGTGGCTTATAACCCCGCCGCGAAGTGCCCCCGGTTCGTGCGCTTCCTCGAAGAGGTGTTCCGAGACGATGACGACGCCATGGAAAAGGCCGCTCTCATCTGCGAACTCATTGGCTATACGCTCATGAGCACATGCGAGCGGGAAAAGTTCGTCATGTGTATCGGGCCTGGCGCCAACGGAAAAAGCGTGCTGCTGGAGGTTGTGCGCGCACTGGTGGGACCTGAGAACGTCGCCGCCGTGCAGCCTTCACAGTTCGAGAACCGCTTCCAACGGGCGCACCTTGCCGGCAAGCTGGCGAACCTTGTCACGGAGATAGCAGAAGGCGCGCAGATCGCAGACGCGCAACTGAAAGCCATCGTCAGTGGCGAACTCACCACGGCGGAGCATAAGCACAAACCGCCCTTCGAATTCACGCCGTTCTGCACCTGCTGGTTCGGCACCAACCACATGCCGCACACACGGGACTTCTCTGACGCGCTTTTTCGTCGGGCCTTTATTCTACGTTTCAACCGGACCTTTGCCGAACATGAACAGGACCCACACCTTAAGGAGAAGTTGACGGAGGAACTGCCAGGGATCTTACGGCTTGGCCTGGACTCCTACGCCGAAGTCATACGCCGGGGCATCTTCACTTCGCCTACGTCCAGTGAACAGGCGAAACGGGACTGGCGAGTGGAGTCTGACCAAGTGGCGCAGTTCGTTGAAGAGGAGTGCTTGCTTGGCCCTGACCACAACTGTTCTGTCAAAACCCTTTTCGACGCCTACAAAGTATGGGCGAATGACGCTGGCGTACGCTTCCACCTTGGACGGAGAAGCTTCACGGACCGTGTAAAAAAGTTTGGCCTAGAATCCCACAGGGGGACAGGGGGGGCCTACAGGTTCAGCGGGATTCGCCCAAAAATTGACGTCTGGGCCTCCAAAGAGTGAACTTAGTGAACTAAGTGAACTTACCCCCCTACATTAGCGCAAGCGGAACGTTTTATATGCCCTCGACAAGGGACATGAAAGACATTCATAGAGAGAAATGTAGAAACAAAGTTCACTAACTTCACTTGCTTCACTTGAGGCAGTGCAACTTGGCCACGCCCTCTCTCTGTTACTGACGGAGGTCTCCATATCTATACCTTCAGAGCTGGATGTGAGAGCCGAAATTGTCAATTGGTTTCGATAAATCTTGGAGGCAACTATGGGCGGGTATGGCTCTGGCAGAAAGGCGCGGCGTGGGGTGCTTGAACAATGCTTGGAGTTGCGTATATCGTATCTCCACCGCGAAGGACTGCTGCAACAAGGGTCTCGTTTTCGCCTTGTGTGGTGCGGGCCATACTGCAATTTGGACAGGGCGGAATGCACACGTACGCCGGGGGGCCTTCTCGTTCGCCACAATTTCGAGCAGCACATTCTTCTGGACCATACGCCTTGTCACTTTGGCGGCGAGCGCCCCTGGTTTCTCTGCCCCGCTTGCGGTCGGCGCGTGGCGATGCTCTATGCTTGGCCTCGTTTTGGTCGGTTCGCCTGCCGCAAATGCCACGACCTGCGCTACGCCGTGCAGTCGGAAAAGCTATTCGACCGGCGTATACGCAAGGCAAGGAAACTGCGGGCGCGGCTCGGCGCGAGTCGCAATCTGTTTCAACCGATCATGGAAAAGCCCAAGTGGATGCGCTGGCGCACGTTCGACGAGCTGAGCACGCGCGCAACGGCTTTGGGATTAATCGCCCTCAGGGACGCGGTGGCGGAGCTGGAAGAGCAGGTGGATGCGAAACGTTGAGACGAGCCGCTAAAAGAGGCCCGGAACATTCTAGGTACCCGAAGGCAAATCAGGGATTACGACATTTCACCAAGCTCTTTCCGAGTTTGAAAAACCGCTCCAGGGCAAGGCACCGACAAGACCCAGCCCCTTCGGCAATCCGGTGAGGTCGTTCCTAGCGCGGTCTCAGGCTGGAGCGATTTCGCCAGAAAAATAACGCAGAGCGAGGACGGCGTCAACGGTCTGTGTGGAGAAGGGCTGTGACGCGGAGCCCAAAAGACCTTCATTGCTTGGGCGCAGCAACGAAGCCGGCGCTAAGAGCCGGAGACTAAATATCGTGACATGCGTTTACAATCGTGACAGACAAAGCCTGTGGTTGACTACTCATCGGTATACCCTTATTGGGGCAAGGCACTTAGTTCTGTTAAGACGCATGCCCAGTTTCATCTTCTGCCCTACCACTGTCTGGATGTAGCCGCGACCGGGTGGGCGTTGCTCGAGGCCGACCCTTTATGGCGTCGGAATCTCGCCCACGCCGTTGCGCTTGAGGGGGAAGCGCTACTCAACTTCATCGCCTCGCTGCTGGCGCTGCATGATGTCGGTAAGTTTTCACCGAGGTTCCAGGATCTCGTACCAGGTTTTCACCCTGCCCAACTCGCCCCTGGCAAGCCATATGTCCATCATTCCGCATGCGGTGAGAAGCTCGGAGCGCGAGTAGAGGGCTGGCTTTCGCCTTCCCTGCCAGCGCCCTTGCGGAGCGCCCTCCCGACCAGCAAACCTGTCCTCCCCCTAGTCAAGGCTGTTCTATGGCACCATGGCCGGCCGATAACGGCGCCAAACAAAGAGGTCGGGGACCTCTTTCGTCCTGGAGATATTCGCGCAGTGGAGGCGTTTGTGAACGAGTTGTGCTCACTATTCCCATGCGCCGCGTCGGACAGTCTTAAGCTGGATAAAGCCCAACGGAACGCATTGAACCGCCGAGTTGTAACTGCTTCATGGACGATGGCCGGCCTCGCAGTCCTCGCCGACTGGATCGGCTCCAACCATGAAGCCTTCCCGTTTCATAGCGAGCCTATGGAGTTGTCTACCTACTTCCAGGATTTCGCCCTCCCACGGGCGCATGCTGCCGTGGCGCGGGCAGGTATTGCTCCTGCCGCACCCGCCAAGAACGCCGTGTGGGAAACGCTTTTCCCCGGCCTCGCCGAAAAACCGCCCACATCCCTCCAGCAATGGGCTGCTGAATGCGTTTCGCCCGAGGGGCCGCAACTGCACATCTTTGAGGATCTCACCGGAGCAGGCAAGACGGAGGCCGCGCTCCTTTGCGTCCATCAACTCATGCGCGCGGGGCTTGCCGAAGGCGCTTACTTCGCGCTCCCCACGACCGCCATGGCGTCCTCCATGTACGCACGCCTGCGCACGGCCTATGTACGGCTCTATAACCCTGGCGGCGGCCGCCCATCCCTGGTGCTGGCGCACGGCGCCACCAGGCTCGACCCCGCCTTCAGGGAGTCCATCGACATCCCCCCGGTACACGCGAAAGAGCGAATCGCGGGACCAGCGGAGTACCTCAGCCAGGACCCCTACCGCGGGGAATCCACTGAAGCTTTCTGCGCCGCTTGGCTCGCCGACAACCGCAAGAAATCCCTCCTGGCGCATGTGGGCGTGGGAACCATCGACCAAGCGCTGCTGGCCGTCCTGCCGGTACGACACCAGAGTCTCCGTTTACTTGGGCTTGCGCGCAACGTCCTCGTGGTGGACGAGGTCCATGCCTACGACACCTACCAGAACCGCCTGCTGGAGACGCTGGTGCGTTTCCACGCGGCGGCCGGCGGAAGCATCGTGCTCATGTCCGCGACGCTGCCCATCGCGATCCGGAACAAATTCGTGGCGGCCTTTTGTGACGGCGCCGGCATGACGCCGCCATCCGTCACACCGGAAGATGTAGCCTACCCCCTGGCCTACCGGGTTCTTCCAAACCAGATTGAGACCCCCGCGAGGAAACTGGTGGCCGCCCGTAGTCGAGACGTTCAGGTGCAAATGATCCACGATGAGGGGAATGTCGTCTCCATCCTCCGTCAAACCGTCCAGGACGGCGCCTGCGCATGCTGGATGCGCAACACCGTGAACGACGCCTTGGAGGCTTATGACTGTCTCCTGACCGCCGGCTTTGCCCCTGACCGCGTCATCCTGTTCCACGCACGTTTCGCCTTGGGCGACAGGCTGGCCATTGAGCGCGATGTGCTCGAACGGTTCGGCAAGGCGTCCACACCAGAGACTCGCGCCGGTCGCGTCGTCATCGCCACGCAGGTGGCCGAGGCGTCGCTGGATCTTGACTTCGATGTGCTCGTCAGCGACCTCGCCCCCATCGACAGGCTCATCCAGCGCGTTGGCCGCTGCTGCCGCCACCCGTGGCGACCTCGTCCCGACGGGTACGGCGAGCCGCGCCTCTACGTTCTCGGTCCCGAGCCAACAGCTAACGCGAAGGCGACATGGTATAGCGCCATGTTTCGCTCGGCCGCGCATGTCTACCGGGCGCATGGCGAACTGTGGCGCACGGCGCGTGTGCTCAGCGCGCGCGGCCGAATCAGCCTGCCCGCCGACGCCCGCGAGCTCGTGGAGACCGTCTTTGCGGACTCGGCCGACGACACGCCCGAAGAGCTCACCGCAAGGGACATCAAGGCGGAGGGCGAAGAGGCCGCCGACAAGGCGTTGGCGGGGTGGCGCGCCTTGACGCTGGAAGAAGGTTACGCCGAGGGCGGGTGGGTAGACGACGAGGAGCGCATCCCGACCCGGCTGGGGGAGAGTGTCCGTTTCCGTCTCACCCGGCTTGTAAAGGGAGCGCCGAGGCCCTGGCTCGAGGATGCCGACGAACTCCAAGCGTGGCGCATGAGCGAAACGTCCCTGCGACCGGACCAGCTCTGGCGGGCCTCAGCCGAGACGATACCCGACGCAGACGCCATACGCGCCGCCATGCCCGACGGCGACAGAGGTGGCCGGTGGACCGAGCCATTGCTGCTTACAGAAGAGGCGGCAGGCGGGTGGCGTGGTAGCGGCGAGAACGGCGCAGGGGAGAGGCGGATCGTGGCGTATGATCGGGTGCGCGGATTGCGCATCATCAAGGAATAACTCCTAGCCCCTTGTCAAGAGTGCTCCCGTTAATCTCAAACTGATGGAGGCCCCATGCCCTTCAACCTCGTGACTGAGCCCTGGCTGCCGGTACGGCGGGCCAGCGGAGCACGTGAATGGATTCCACCATGGGCGATCACGGAGAGGGTCGATGAGGACCCCGTTATCGCCATCGATTTCCCCCGCGCTGACATGTCCAGCGGCGCCCTGGAATGGTGCATTGGTCTGCTGAACACGGCCTTCGCCCCCCGCCATTGCGAGGACGAAGAGGACTGGTGGACGTGGCTCGACGCCCCACCATCGCCGGAGCAACTCCGCGAAGCCTTCGCCACAGAGGTCGACGCCTTCGAGCTGTTTGACGACGACGGCCCTGCGTTTATGCAGGACCTCGACCCTGCCGCCCTCACCGGGGAAAGCCCCATCGGGGCGCTCTTCATGGACACGCCTGGCGACAACACCCTCAAAGAAAACAAAGACCTTTTCATCAAGCGCGGCCGCATCGAGCGCCTCTGCCCAGCCTGTACCGCCGCCGCATTGACGACACTGCAGACGTACGCGCCTTCCGGTGGCCAGGGAAACCGCACAGGGTTGCGCGGCGGTGGTCCTCTCACCACGCTTCCTCTTGGCCGCACCCTGTGGGAAACACTCTGGTTCGCCGTATGGCCGCCTGCTGACCTGTACCCAAAGCTTGGTGGCGACATTGCCCGCCCCCGGGCTGGCGGCGTCTATCCCTGGCTCGCCCCCACACGCACCTCGGAGAAAACCACGGGGCGGGAAGCCTTCCCCCAGGATGTTCACCCACTGCATGTCTTTTGGGCCACGCCGCGACGCATCAGGCTGATTCATGACACGGGTTCTGCGGCGCCTTGCGACATCTGCGAGCGGGAGACCGAGGACCATGTAATCCGCTTTCGCGCTAAGAACCTGGGAGCCAACTACGCTGGCGCGTGGCGACATCCTCTCTCGGCGTATCGCGACGATCCCAATGCCGGCCCCATATCCATAAAGGGCGCCGCCGACATGGGTGCCTGGAAGGATTGGTTGGGGTTGCTCTTCCGAACCAACGATAACAGGCAATACCCCGCACTGGTCGTTTCGACTTTCGTAGCGCGCTACGAAATGGCTCCGGAGTATTTCGCGCTCCCGAGACTGCACATCTTTGGCTTCGACATGGACAACATGAAGGCGCGGGCCTGGATCGACGCAACCATGCCCCTTATTGTCGCCGTTGACGAAGAGACGCGTGAGCAAGAGCGCGCCCTTGTCGAAAAACTCGTGGCGTGCGGCGAGGAGGTCCGCAAGGCGCTCTACTCGGCCGTGAAGAAAGGGCTGGTGAGCCCGTGGAGCAAGGTCCCTGCCTCCAACGCCACGATGGAGGGATGCATCAGGGCGTTCTGGATTTTGACGGAAGTGGATTTCTTCCAGGCCGTCCGGCGCGCGCTGGAGGCGTTCCCCGAGCCCGACGCAGATGTTCGTACGGACGCCATTAAACGCACCTTCCTTCAGGCGCTCAGTCGACGTGCTGCGCAGCTCTTTGACGAGCGAGTCCCCTATCCCGACGGCGAGGCGCGCGCCATGGAGCTATACGTCCAGGCTGTGCAAAACCTACGCAACAATATTACCGGTGCACGCGCCAAGACGTGGGGTCTGTTGGACATCACCAAAAAGGCGCCGTCTGAGCCCGTTGCACCGAGCCCCGGCATCCCGGACCAACCACAAGGAGAAATGGCATGAGCACGACATTGCGCGACCACGCTCCTTCCCGACGAGACGTTGCGACCACACCTCATGAAATCGTTTCCTCGTTCATGCGTGTGTACCGCCCCTGGTGGAAACGCCTGCATCCCGACGCGGACGTGCGCGCCGATCGTGGCGCACGGGCGGAGTTGCGCAGGGCCGAGAGCATCACGGATGTCTGTTTCGTGGAGGCCTTCGCCGCTGGCCTGCTTCCGCAAGTCATGGAGCTCGAATGGTATGCGCCGCGACACCTACAAGGCGTGGCGCTGTTGGCTGGCCTCTCCCCGCACATGCAGCCGGGCGGTGACCGAAGCGCCGGCGATCGCGCCGTACGCTCCTACGCGCAACTTCTCGGGACACCGCCGGAAGGAGGGTCGCGTGCCCCTGTGGCTCCCGCACGATTCCGAAAAATGCTCAACATTCGTGAACTTGATGACTTATTCCTCGCCCTGAAGCGTATGCTCCGTATGACCAAGGGTGCCTGCCACGCCCCGAGCATGGCCAGGGCGTGTCTCTTCTGGAGTGAATCGACCCGCAAGCAGTGGGCCATCGACTATTACACGGCCATCCCCAAGCAGGACCGCACATACTAACCATTTTTCTCAAGGAGATAGAATCATGAGCACGTTCATTCAAATCCACACCCTCACCGCCTACCCCCCGGCGAACCTCAACCGCGACGACATGAACCGTCCCAAGACCGTCCGGGTGGGCGACGTGCAACGGCTACGCGTCTCTTCCCAAAGCCTGAAGCGCGCCTGGCGCACCAGCGCCGCCTTCAATGAAGCCATGGTTGGGCACGTAGGCGTCCGCACCAAGGAGCTTGGCGTCCACATTTTCAAAGCCCTGGAGGAGGGCAAGTCGTTCAGGGCTCTTCTCCTGGACCCACATGGCGCGAAGGCTGACAAACAGCCCGTCGGGGAGAAGCCAGCTCGCGAGATCGCCAAAACCATAGCCGCAGTCTTCGGCGCATTGAAAAAGGACAAGCCGTCCGAAAAGAAACCCACTGTAGACCTTGAGATCGAACAACTTGTGTTCGTGAGCCCGGCGGAGATCGACGCCATCGACACCCTCGTGGAGGAGAGCCGCGAATCAGGCAAGGCCCCGGACCTGAAAAAGGACACGCCCTTGCGCCGGACCTCCAACGCCGCGGACATCGCCATGTTCGGTCGCATGCTCGCGGATCGCCCCGTCTTCAACGTGGAGGCCGCAGTCCAGGTAGGACACGCCTTCAGCGTCAACCGCGTGGACGTGGAGGACGACTTCTACACAGCGGTCGATGACCTCAACACCCGCGAGGAAAACGTCGGCGCCGGCCACATGGGCGTCACCGAGTACGGCGCCGGTCTCTTCTACGTCTACATCTGCATTAACCGCGACCTGCTCGTGGCGAATCTGGATGGTGACGAAGACCTCGCCAAGGCCAGTCTCCGGGCCCTTGTGGAGGCCGCCTGCACGGTCGCGCCTACGGGCAAGCAGGCCGCCTTCGCCTCCCGGGCCAACGCCGCCTTCGTGCTCGCCGAAAAGGGCGACCGGCAACCACGCTCCCTCGCCCTGGCTTTCCTCGACCCCATCGGTCACGCAGAAGGTCTCGGCATGATCGACCAAGCCGCGGCCAAGCTCAGGGAGATCAAAGGCAACATGGACCAGTGCTACGGCTACACCCTCGACGCCGCCGAGTGCTACCCGCTCAAGGGCGAAGGCTCCATGCAGGCGGTCTACGACTTCGTGGGGGCGTAGCCATGCCGACAGCCACAACGCGCAGCTACTGCTGCTTCACCCTCTACGGCCCGTTGGCGTCCTTCGGGGACATCGCCGTGGGCGAGGTGCGCGGCTCCTGGGCGCGGCCATCGCGCACGGCCGTGCTTGGCCTGCTTGCGGCGTGCCTGGGGATCGATCGTACGGACGAAGCCGGCCACGACGCCCTCAACGCCGCCTGCCGCCTTGCCATACGCGTGGATCTATCCGGCGTGCTTCTGCGGGACTACCACACCACGCAGGCGCCGGGAGAGAAACGCGGCCGCCACTACTTCACACGGCGGGACGAACTCTTCGCCATGATCCCCCAAGAGGATCGCTACTCCGATATCAACACCATCCTTTCCAGGCGGGACCACCTGCAGGACGCGTGCTTCACTGTCTGCTGTTGGACGGAAGAGGCCGCCACGCCCTACACGACCGTCAACTTCCGCGACGCCCTGAACGCCCCGCACTATGCGCCGTATCTGGGTCGCAAGGCGCTGGTCGCGGCGTTGCCCTTCGGTCCTGAGCTCATCGAAGCCGACTCCCCGCTGGACGCCTTGGCGGCATTTCCCCATCCGTCCATGCTCGACGGACTCGTCCGCAAGCACGGGCGAGGGGACGTCGAGGTTGAAATCTGGCTGGACCGCGCCGACGTCCCCGCCTCCCACGCGCATCTGGTGCGCGCGGAGCATGTCCGCCGCGACGCCCTGGAAAGCCGCGCCCGCTGGACCTTCCGCGAACGCGCCGAGGTCGTGCTCGCGGCGCCGCCGCCCTCACGCACACCCCGACAAGCCGCCACAGGAGGAACGCCGTGTACATAGCCGAACTCCATCGCGAACGATCCGCCTCCTCCTCACCCTACGCCGCGCACCAGGCCATCTGGACGGTCTACGGCGACGATCCCGACCGCGACCGCGACTTCCTCTTCCGCGCGATGGACCCCGTGGGCCGGCGCTTCCTGGCCGTCTCCGACCGGCCGCCCGCCGACGCGCCGGGGTGGCGCGTGACGCACAAACCCTATGCGCCGGACCTGCGCCGGGGCGACCGCCTAGCCTTCTCCCTGCGCGCCAACCCCACCCGCACCGTGACCGACGCCCACGGAACCAAGCGCCGCGTGGACGTGGTGATGCACGCCAAGACCGAACTGAAAGCCGCCGGCCTGCCCCGGGAGGAGTGGCCGCTCGTCAACGTGCTGGCCCACGAGGCGGGCAAGGCGTGGCTGTTGCAACGAGCCCCGGGGCTTGGTCTGGGCATCCTGGAGTCCACCCTGCGCGTGGACGGCCACCGCAGGCACGAGTTCGTCAAACCCAAGACAAACAGCGGGAAAGTGACCATCGCCGGGCTGGACTTCAACGGCCTCGCCGACGTGACCGACCCGGAGGCGCTGACCCGCGCGCTCTTCCAGGGCGTGGGCCGCGCCAAGGCCTTCGGCTTCGGACTGCTGCTGGTGCGGAGGGCGTGATGCTCCCCAAGCTGAAGCCCATCCCACTCAAAGAGCGGCTCTCCATCCTTTTCCTGGAGAAAGGACAGCTCGACGTCCAGGACGGCGCCTTCGTGCTTGTGGACAGTAGCGGCGTCCGCACGCACATCCCCGTGGGTGGCGTCGTCTGCCTCATGCTGGAGCCGGGAATTCGCGTCTCGCACGCCGCCGTAGCCCTCGCCGCCCGGGCCGGGACCTTGCTGGTCTGGGTCGGCGAGGCCGCTGTGCGCCTTTACGCGGCGGGTCAACCGGGCGGTGCGCGATCCGACCGGCTCCTCTACCAAGCGAGTCTCGCCCTTGACCCCAAAGCGCGACTCGCCGTGGTGCGGAAGATGTTCGCTTTCAGATTTCAGGAGGAGCCCCCCCCAACAAGAAGCGTGGAGCAGTTGCGTGGCATGGAGGGCGCACGCGTCCGCCGTCTCTATGACCAACTCGCGAAACACTACAAGGTCACTTGGAAGCGCCGGAGCTACGACCCAAAGAATTGGGGTGACAGCGACCCCGTCAACAAGGCCCTTTCCGCCGCCACGGCGTGCCTCTATGGCGTGACGGAGGCGGCCGTGCTCGCCGCCGGGTACGCCCCTGCCGTCGGTTTCCTCCATACAGGGAAACCCCTCTCGTTCGTGTACGACATCGCCGACCTCTTCAAGTTCGAGACGGTGGTCCCCGTCGCCTTCCGCGAGGTCGCCAAGGGGGAATACGACATCGAGGGGCGGGTCCGCCGAAGCTGCCGCGACGCTTTCCGTGAGAAGAAGGTGTTGAGGCGCATTATCCCCACCATAGAGGATGTCTTGGCTGCGGGTGGCAAGGCGCCCCCGGACCCATACGATGACGCCGTCATGCCGGCGTTTGAAGAGGAAGGAGGGCCAGGCGATGATGGTCATCGTGCTTGAAAACGCCCCGCCGCGGTTGCGGGGCAGGCTGGCGGTATGGCTCCTGGAAGTGCGCGCAGGCGTGTACCTTGGCGACTATTCGGCAAAAGTCCGAGAGATGCTATGGCAAACGGTGCGGGAAGGTCTGGAAACCGGCAATGCTGTACTGGCGTGGACCTCGCGAGAGGAAGCGGGTTTCACGTTTGAGACGTTGGGAACAAACAGGCGCATCCCCAAGGCGATGGACGGGGCGACCTTGGTGAGTTTTTTACCGCTGGAAGCGTCCGAAGTCGTCGATATAGTCTAGCTGAACCTGCTTCGTCAAAACGTACCTTGAAAATCAAATAGTGCTGGTGTATTAGCAATTGGAGTGTTCCCCGCGCCCGCGGGGATGACCCGACGCGAACGCCGCGCTGCTGGCTTATCGAGATGTGTTCCCCGCGCCCGCGGGGATGACCCGGAGCTCAACCAGCACCCCCTTGCCATTGCGGCCGTGTTCCCCGCGCCCGCGGGGATGACCCGAATGGAGTGAAAAAACGAAAAAACATGAAAAAGTGTTCCCCGCGCCCGCGGGGATGACCCGCCCTCTGGGCGCATGAATGGGAG
>CAYVWB010000031.1:35756-49313 GCA_964455395.1 uncultured Desulfovibrionaceae bacterium | reverse complement strand
ACCTCGTCAGCCACCACGGCGAAGACACGCCCTGCTTCGCCGGCGCGGCCGGCCTCGATGGCGGCGTTCAGCGCCAGCAGGTTCGTCTGATCGGCGATGTCGTTGATCATGGAGAGCACCTGCCCGATGGAGGCGGCTTGCGTGTCCAGCGTGGCCATGGTCTCTTTCAGGGCGAGGATGCGGTCTTTGATGCGGGTGATGGATTCCACCGCGGCGCGCACTTCATCTGCGCCGGTCTGCGCCAAGCTGCGTGACTCGTTGCTTTGGTTGGCGGCGGCGCCCGCGCTGGAGGCCACTTCCGCCACGGTGGCGTTCATCTCCTCCATGGCGGTAGCTATTTCGGTGATGCGGTCGCGTTGGGTGTCCACGCCATAGTTGACGCTGTCCACCTCTTGGGCCAGTTCCTCCACGCTGCTCGCCACTTGTCGGGATATCTCCTCGGCGCGGGCGGCGCCTCCGGCCAGCTGTGCGAGCGTCGCTGTCACGGTCTCGCATTCATGCCTGACGGCGTCGAGTTCGCTCTCCACGGTTTGGGCGCGGTGGTTGGCGGAGTCCGCCTGGGCCTGGGCGGTCTCCCGCCACCCGTGTGCTGCATGGGCCAAGGCGTCGGCGGCGTCGCGCAGGGCGGCGAGGTCCGCCGGAAAATCGCCGCGCGGCGGCTCGGCTTGCTTGTTCGGCGAGGCCACGGCGGATTCCATGAATCGGCGCAGGCTCTCCATGGGCGCGCCAAGCCCTGAGGCGACGCTGTAGGCCGCGGCGGCGCAACACCCGATGCCGATAACGGCGAGGCCGAGGAACACGCCGTGGGAGGCCTCCATCCAGGCCGCGATGAGTTGTCCGAGCACGACGACGCCCAAGCCGGCGAGGAGCAGTTGCAGGCGCAAGGTGAGAGCCATGGAGTGTTCGAGCCTCCTGAAAAAGTGTCCGCAGAGGTGTCCAAACCCGACAATAGTGACTGGGTAGCACACTAGGGTAATCTGTCGGGAAAGACAAACGGACCGCGAAGGACGGTCCGTTTGTTGTCGGTGTGCGACATTGGTCACGCAATGGTGACGTTGCAGCGTGTCACGGGACGTCATGTGACGTCACACGGCGATTGGAGCGGGCGATGCGCAATTCCTGGTCAGACCCAGTCGTCCCCTTCGGCCGCCGGCGCGAAACCGCGGCGCATGGTGTTCTCCGTCACGACCTTGGGGTCCATGAACTGGAGAAGGTAGTCGGGGCCGCCCGTCTTGCTCCCCACGCCGGAGAGTTTGTGGCCGCCGAAGGGATGGCGTTCCACCAACGCGCCGACATTGTTGCGATTCAGGTAGAGGTTGCCCACGTCGAACTCGCGGCGGGCTTGCTCCAGACGTCGAGGGGAGCGGCTGAACACCCCGCCCGTGAGCGCGAACCGCGAAGCGTTGGCCCACTCGAGGGCTTGGTCGAAACCCTTGGCGCGCATCACTGCGAGCACCGGACCGAAGACCTCCTCCTGTGCGAGGCGGTGGTCCGGCGTGACGCCCTCCACCACAAGCAGGGGGACGTAACACGCCGTGGCCGTATCCAGCTCGGCAGGCGCGGCGTGTTCCACCAGAACGCGGCCTTCCTCTTTGGCGAGGGCGACGTACCGCAGCACGGCTTCCTGCCGGCTCTTGTCCGCCACGGGGCCCACGTGCGCGCCGGGGGCTTCCGCAGGGCCGAGCTTCAGGGAACGCACCGCTTCCACAAGCCTGGGGACGAAGCGGTCGTAGATGGCGTCCAGCACGATGACCCGCGAACACGCCGAGCATTTCTGGCCTTGAAAGCCGAAGGCCGCGTAGACGGTATGCGTTACGGCTTCGTCGAGTTCGGCGTCGTCGTCCACGATGAGCGCGTTCTTGCCGCCCATCTCCGCGATGACACGTTTCACATGCGTCTGGCCCGGCTGGACGACGGCCGCCCGCTGGAGGATGCGCGTCCCCACCTCCATGGACCCCGTGAAGGCGATCATGCTGATGGCGGGCGAGTCGATGAGGTGGTCGCCCATCACCGAGCTGCGGCCGGGCGTGTAGTTGAAGACGCCGGGGGGCAGCCCGGCTTCCTCGAAGAGCTCCACCAGACCGTAGCCGATGACCGAGCTGATGGAGGAGGGCTTGTAGACCACGGCGTTCCCCGTGACGATGGCCGCGGAAACCATGCCGGCGCTGATGGCCAGGGGGAAGTTCCA
The DNA here is from genome assembly GCA_964455395.1 of uncultured Desulfovibrionaceae bacterium. Classification (GTDB taxonomy): domain Bacteria; phylum Desulfobacterota; class Desulfovibrionia; order Desulfovibrionales; family Desulfovibrionaceae; genus CAYVWB01. The sequence continues at coordinate 47,125 of CAYVWB010000031.1, read as the reverse complement.
CGGCGCGATGACGGCAGCAACGCCTTTGGGTTGGTACATATGATGTGACAATTCGCCAGGGGCGCGGCCCATGCGCCGCGGCTGGCCCAGCCGGAGCATTTCCCGTGCATAATATTCCATGAAATCGATGGCTTCACCTACATCTGCGTACGCCTGCTCCCACTGTTTGCCCACCTCCAGCACTTGCAACGCGCTCAGCTCCACGGCGCGGCGCCGCGCCGCCGCCGCCGCCCGCAGCACCACCCGAGCGCGCTCTTCGGGAGAGGTTCGTCCCCAGAGTCGCTGGGCCGCGACCGCGGCTGTCACGGCTTGGTCCACATGCACGGGGGCGGCTTGGCAGACCACGCCCGCCACTTCCTCGGTGTTGGCGGGGTTGGTGGAGGGAATGCGGTCCTGCGTCTCGATGCTTTCGCCATTGATCACGAGGGGATACACGGCGCCAAGCCGGGTGCGCCACGCTGCGATGGCCTCCGGAAAGGCCTCGCGCGCTTCGGGGATGGTGAAGTCGATGGCGGGGTCGTTGGCGAAGGGTCCCACGGTTTCGCAGGCGGAAGGGAGCGTCTCGGGGGGCGGCGCTTGCTCGGGGAGCATGGCGACGGGGTTCCGCAACAGCGCCTCGTAGTCGGCTTTGTCCGCGAAAGACTGCTTGAGGAACGACTCGTTGGCGGTGTTCTCCAGCAACCGCCGCACCAGATACGCCATGCCGGGAATGAGGTCCCCGTAAGGCGCGTAGAGCCGCACCCGGCCGGCGACCTTCTGCAGGCCGCGGCGCACGGGTTCCGCCATGCCGTAAAGCACCTGAAATTCATAGCGATCCTCCGGGACGTCGAGGGCGCGCGCCAGCTCCATGACAGCGGCGATGGAGCGGATGTTGTGTGAACCGCACGCCAGCCTGCAGATGTCTGCATGCTCCAGGATGAGGCCGGCCACGCGCTCGAAGGCTGCGTCGGTTTCGGCTTTCACCGTGTACACGGGGACTTCCCAGCCGTTCTGCTTGGCTTTGATCGTCTCGTGATCCCAGTAGGCCCCCTTCACCAGCCGGATGGAAATGGGCAGACCTTCGCTGCGGGCCCAGGCGAGAAGCGATACGGCGTCGTCGTCCGTGCAGCGCAAGTAGGTCTGCAGGACCACGCCGATGTGGGGATAGTCGCGGAATTCGGGGTCGGCGCGCAGGCGCTTGTAGACTTCGAGGGTGATATCCTTGAGGTCCAACGATTCCATATCGATACAGAGAAATCCCTCCAGCTCGCGGATTGCGCGCGCCAGGGGCTTGAGCCGGGAGAGGATGCCCTGCACGGAGCCTTCGAAGTCCCGGGGTTTCGCCAGGCTGTAGAACGCCGAAGGCTTGACGGAGAGGTTGAGCATGGGCGCGTGGCCCCAGTCCAGCCGCTTCCCGGCCGAGCCGGCCAGAGGTTTCCACCTGGCCTGGGCGTTACCCACCGCTTCCAGCAGATTCAGGTGCTCCTGCAGGCGGGCGTCGGCTTCGGCCTCGCTCACGGTGGCTTCTCCCAGAACATCCAGCACGAAGGCGAAGCCGTCCTTGCGGAGCGATTCGATGCTGTGAACGGCCTCCTTGGCGTTCCGGCCCACGATGAACTGGCGCGCCATCTTTTCGATATTGCTGCGGATGGTCTTGGCGAGCAGTTTGGCGCCAATGCGACCGCCCAGCACGCCGCCAGCGCCCGCGGTCTTCACGCCGAATTTCATGACGGGCGGCAGCTCGCCGCAGTCGTCGGCGAAATATTCGTCAATGTGGCGGGTGAGGGATTCGCCGGTGTCGATGGCGGGCAGCACGTCCACGAAGCGGAAGAGGCGGACTTTGAAATCTTCGTGGCGCATGGCCCAGTCCATCACCTTGCCGGTCCACCACCCCTTGTTGAAAATGGTCGGGGCTTCGCCGGCGATGGAGGCGAAAAACTCCTGGCCCCGCGCGATGATCTGCGGATCGAGTGGTCTTGTGTCCATGACGTGGCTCCTGGGATGGGGGTGCGCAGATTATATCGATACGGCGTCGGTATCGTCCGCGAGCCCGAACGGCAGCTGCGTCGACTCCTTCAACGTGGAGAGCACGATGGTGGTGCGGGTATCCCGCACGGATGGTATCCTCCCGAAATTCTTCAAAAGCTGGCCCAGGTGCTCCGTGTCGGCCACGCGCACTTTCAGCAGGTAGCAATCCTGGCCGGCGGTGTGGTGCACTTCCTGCACTTCTGGCAAGGCGGCCAGCTGCGCGCCAGCGTCCGTGTGTCCGGGAAGTTCCTCCGTGCGTACGAAAGTGAACGCCGTCAGGCTGCGGCCCAAGGCCTTTGCATTGAGCCGAGTGGTGTAGCCCTGGATGAGGCCGCGGCGTTCCAGTTTGCGGATGCGCTCCAACACGGCGGAGGGGGCCATGCCCACGTCTCGGGCGATGGCGGCGTTGGTGGTGCGCGCATTGTGCTGTAAAGCGGCGAGGATGGCGCGGTCCACCTCGTCCAGAGCTGCGCCCACGGGCGAGGCGGCGTGTTCGGTCCCGACGGGGTGGGGGACCTCGGCGTCGTCGCGGAGGAGGGTTTCGCGCTGGGTGTCGTGTGCGTCGGCCTTCATGGGTAGACGTTTATTCGATCTGTAAAGGCAAAGCAAGACGTTTCGTCGGAAAAAGCCTCTGAAACGGATGATAAATCGCTCTCAGGTATTAAAAGCCGACGTTTTGATTTCATCATTGAAAGAGCGCGTTCTGTGGGCCGCACCCTGCGCCTCGGGCGAGGTGTGAAGCGCGCCATGTGAGATCGTGGCGCAGTGGCTGCGTCGGAAACCCGCACCGAAAGGGCGGGCGTGTACGGAAGACGGCCGAGGAAACGCAGGGGGGGCGGCGCTCGCGAGAGGGCCTCAGCGTACGGCGTGGACGTTGGCGAGCAGGCGTTCCAGTTCGCGCTTGAGGTGGCGCATGTCCACTGGCTTGGCGAGGAAGCGGTCGGCGCCGGCGCTCAACAGCGCTTCACGGTCGTGTTGCATGGCGTAGGCGGTCAGGGAGAGCACGGGCATGGCGGGGTTCGCGTTGGGGATTGCGCCTTCGCGCAGCCGCCGGATGAGCTCCAGGCCGCTCATGTGGGGCATTTGCACGTCGAGCACGGCGGCGTCGAAGGGCTCCCGGCCAAGGGCGCGTTCCGCCTCGAGGCCGTCCTCGGTCTCGGTGACGCGGCATCCCCATTTGGCGAGCATCTGGTGAATGGCGAAGCGGTTCACCTCGTTGTCCTCGGCCAGCAAGATGCGGGCGTCCTGCAGCCGGGTGGGCGTGATGGGTTCCTCCAGCGCGGGGGAGACGTCGGCGGGGGTGAAGGGCAAAATGATGGTGAAGGTGGCGCCTTCGCCGGGTGGGGAGTCCAGGCAGAGTTCGCCTTCCATGAGATGGACGAGTCGCTTGACGATGGAGAGGCCGAGGCCGGCGCCTTGGTGTTCCCGGCTGTAGGGGGACGTCTCCGCCTGGGTAAAGGGTTCGAAGAGGCGTACGGCGGTATTGTCGTCGATGCCGGGGCCGGTGTCCACCACGGCGAAGAGCAGATTGATGCGACCGTCCGGACGCATGCGCGGAAGGCGGCTGGCTTCGATGCGGACTTCCCCGTCGGTGGTGAACTTGATGGCGTTGCCCACGAGATTGAAGAGCACTTGCCGGAGCCGGCCGGGATCGCCGAGTACGGTCTCCGGCAGGTCGTCCGCGAGCTCGGTGGTGAGGCGCAGTTGCTTGTCGTGCGCGGATTTTTCGAGGGCGCTTGTGACCACGTCCACCACTTCGCCCACGCAGAAAGGCTCTTCCGCCAGCTGGAACATGCCGGCTTCGATGCGCGAGAGGTCCAGGATATCCGAAAGCAGGGTGAGCAGGCTCTGGCCAGCGCCGGCGGCGGTATCCACGTAGGCGCGCTGGTCTTCGTCCAGGGGGGTGAGGGTGAGCAGCTGCAACATGCCGAGCACGCCGTTCAGTGGGGTGCGGATCTCGTGGCTCATGTTCGCCAGGAATTCGCTTTTGGCCTGGGAGGCCGCTTCGGCCTGCGCTTTGGCTTCGGCCAGGGCCAGGCGGTCGGCGCGCAGTTGGGTGACGTCCCGCGAGGCGGCGAAGATGAGCCCCCGGTCCAGGTCCGGGTAGGCGTCCCAGGCGAGCCAGCGGTGCCCGCCTTCCGCGTGTCGGAAGCGGTTTTCGAAATTGCTGATGCGTTCGCCGTGCAGCAGACGTTCGTGCGCGTCCAGGGCGGCGTCCAGGTCGTCAGGGTGGAGGAATTCCGTCCAGGGCCGGCCGAGGGTTTCCGCGGCGGGCCATCCCAAAACCCGCTCCCAGGCCGGGTTGAGCTCCAGGAACCGGCCGTCGAAGTGCGTAATGGAGAGCATGTCCGGGGAGTGGTTGAAGATGGCCTCGAAGTTGTGCTCCGCGGTCTTGCGCGCGGTGATGTCTTGCACGGCGCCCACCAGGCGCGTGGCGTGTCCGTTCTTCATGTGGGCTGCGCCCAGCACGCGGACGTAGAGCGGTTCCCCCGTGCGGGCGTGCGCCGGGAGCTCCAGATCGAAGGGTTCGCCTGCAGCGCAGCGTTCCAGAGCGGTCTCCAGCATGGCGCGGGGGGTGGGGTCGAAGAGCGCATCCAGCACGGCCTGCAGGCTGGTGGGGAAGTCCGACGTCGCCTCGAAGATTTCATACGTCACCGCGCTCCAGACGATGGCGCCGGTGGCCATGTCCAGTTCCCAGCCGCCCACGCGCGCCAAGGTTTGCGTCTCCTTCAACAGGGCCTCGCTGCGGCGCAGCTCCTCTTCGGCTTCCCGGCTGCGCGACTCGGCGCAGCGGCCTTGCACGCCGTGGGCGAGGCTGTCGGCCAGGCGTTCCAGCAGGGCGCGCTCGTCTGCGCTTTCGAACGCGTTCTCGGCGTGAGAGCAGTAGCACATGACGCCGATGACCGTGTCCCCCACGAGGAGCGGCAAGGCGAGTCTGGAGACGAAGCCGTCCGCATTCCGGACGGGGGCGTCGTGTGGGGTGTCCGCGTGGCTTCCGGTCTCCGTCGAACCTGTCGGCTGGGCCGCCGTCGGATCGGCCTTCTGTCGATCGAAGACGGGACGTTGCTGACGCAGGGCTGCGGCGGCGAGGCTGTCTCCCATCGCGTGCGCGTTGTCGTCACAAAGTGTCCCGAGGCCGCCGTAACTGGCGAAGGGCGTCACGGTTCGATGGGGTGACGTGGGGCGCTTGTGGTCCGAGTGGCAGGAGTACGTGGGCGCGAGCCCCACCCAGACGAAGTCGTAGCCTGCGGCTTCCACGCCCACACGACAGACCTCCTCGCACATGGCTCGCAGATCGCTTTCGCGTTGCAGGGCGCGGTGGGCCAGGGCCATGGCCTCCAGGGTGCGGTTCAGCCGGGTGAGCGCAGCCTGTTCGCGGTCGCGGGCGGTGACGTCCACGCCCACCGCCCATGCCCGCCAGCCGGGTATGGGAAAGCTGTGGGCGATGGAGGACCATGCGATGAGCCGCTCTTCTCCGTCACGGGTGACCAGGCGGGCGATGTGATCCCGGAAATCATCATTGGCGAAGAACCGCGCGGCGAGATCCTGGGGCGCGGCGTCTGCCTGTGCGTCGGGAGCGCGCCCGCCGGATTGCTGAGCGTTGGCGATGACCGCCAGCCCCTCGGCGCGTCCCAGCACGGCGTCGGCCGGATACCCCGTGACGCGTTCGCATTCCTGGTTCCACGCCACCACGAGACCCCGTTCATCCACCGCCGCCAGCATGACGGGCATGCGCTCCACGATGGTGCGCTGCCGGGCTTCGGAGAGACGTAGCGCGTGCTCCACCCGGCGGCGCTCTTCCACCTCGGCGAGGAGCTCCTGGTTCACCCCCTTCAGTTCCTGGTTGGCGGCGGTCAGCTCGTCGTTCATGGCGTCCAGAGAGGTGTTGGCGTCAGCCAGTTCCGTCGTGCGCTCCTGGACGCGCGCTTCCAGCTGGTCGCGGGCGTCGGTGAGTTGACGCTCCATTTTTCGGCGCTGGATGAGTTCCAGACGCAACTGGTCGCTGCGGGACTGCAGGCTTTCGCCCATGTCATTGAGCGCATGGATGACTTCGTCGAGCTCGTCCGCCTTGCCGCGCACGGTCTCATCATGGGTGCGCCTGGCGAAGGGGACGAAGCCTCTGGACGAGTCCAGCGCCTGCGCGTGACGCGCCACGGCCCGCAGGGGTTTGAGGAGGGAACGGTAAAGCAGGGTAAGCAGCACCGCCGCCACGATGCAGAGCTGCGCCGCCTGCCACAAGGCCAGTCGCATGATGGCGGCGCGTTCCGCCTCGCGGAGAGGGCCCAGTCCGAAATGGACCCGCAGCTCGCCCACCTGCGGTTGATCCAGACGCGCCAACCGCAGGGGGAATTGCTCCATGAACGTGTCTTGCGAAGCGACCTCGCCCAGCGTGTGGATGGTGGCGTTCTGCTCCAGAACGGTGACGCGCTCCACCAGCGGCAGCCCCAGTACGCCCTCCATGATGGAGACGGTGAGCCGGTCGCTCAGAATCCAGCGCGCCTCGGCAAGGGGGGGGACGAAATTCTGCGCGATGCTCCGCGTGACCTGTTCGACATTCGCTTCCACGCGGGCCTGGGAGAGCTGCCCCTGGATGAGGAGAAAGGCCGCGAACCCGGCGACGCACGCCGCCAGCACCGTGAGCACGATGCGCGTCGCCAGGCTGTGGAGCCTCAATCGCATGGAGTGTCCTGCATGTCGACGTAACGGCGCAGCGACTGCGCTTCGATGGCGTCCAGCACGCCCTCGCGACGCATGGCCTGCAGCGTCCTGTCCAACGGCGCCACGAGATCCTTTCGGGACTCATGCAAGTAGAGGTACATGGTCTCCACCGCCAGGGGCTTGCAGACCACCTGGACGTCGCAAAGGCCCAGACGTTTCAGCACGGCCAGACCGTCCAGCTTGGCGGAGAGCGCGATGTCCGTCCGGCCCATGGAGAGGAATCGGAAGAGCGCTTCCGTGGATTCCACGGGCGTCACCGTGTGTGCGTGACGGGCTCCTGCTTCGAAGATTTTCCATCCTCCCACATATGCGACGGAGTAGGGCGCGAGGTCCTCCCATCGCGCGAGGCGGATGGTCGGATCCCGGGCGAAGGCGACGAACTCCCGTTGTTCCAGAATGGGCGTGGGCACGCGCTTCAAGGTCGGGTAGAGCATGGCGATTTTGGCCACCCGGCCCACGTCGCCATCCGCGTGGCCGGCGGCGGCGTCCTTCAGGGCCCGCGCGGCAGGCAGCTGCGCCACCCGCACGGAAAGCCCCAGCCGGCCGAAAGCTTCCTGCAGCACGAGGTCGAGATACCCGTCCTGTGAAGGCGAGGAAAGTGGCGGGGAGTAGCAGGAGTTGATGGTGATGACGCGCTTCGCCGAGGCCGTGGCGGGGGCGCTCCACGTCCACAGGCAGCCCACCGCGATCGCCAGCAAAATGGACGCGCCGCGTGGGGCAAGCTTCTGCAAGGGGTTCATGGACGTACGACTCCAATGGCTGAGGGTGCGTCGTGTGTTGCGTGGCGCCAGGGTATCCTTTTTCCAGGGAATATGTAAACTCTTGATCACCTCTCACATGAGTCGCCCACACGCGGCGCGTCACCTCCACCCCCCCAACACATCATGAACACACCGCACACCCTTCGCCTGGGCGCGCACGTCAGCGCCGCCGGCGGCCTGGTCCACGCCATCGCCCGCATTCGCAGTCTGGACGGAACCGCAGCGCAGGTCTTCACCCGCAACCAGCGCACCTGGCGGCACAAACCCCTGACCCGCGAGGAGACCGAGGCCTTCCGCGTCGCCCGCGCCGCCTGGGGTCCCTGGCCCGTGTTCGCGCACGCCGCCTATCTCATCAACTTGGCGAGCCCCAAGCCGGACGTGCGCGTCAACTCCGTGGCGGCGCTGGCACGGGAGGTGACGCGCTGCGCCGTGCTCGGTCTGGAGGGCGTGGTGCTGCATCCCGGCTCCCCGGGGATGAGCGGCGCTGCCGAGGATGGAACCGTCGCCGCTGCATCCGAAATCGTGGCGCGGGGGCTGGACGAAGCGTTGGCCCAGGCCGAAGCGTGGCTTGCAGGGGGCGAGGGGCACGCGGACGTCGCCGAGCTGCGGCCGGGCGTTACGGTCGATTCCCTTTCAATATTGCTGGAGAACACCGCCGGCGCCGGCGCGGCGTTGGGAAGCCGCTTCGAGGAGTTGGGCGTCATCATCAGCGCATCACGACGGCGGGAGCGGCTGGCGGTCTGCTTGGACACGTGCCACGCCTTCGCGGCCGGGTACGACATGCGGGACGTTGCGGCCGTGGCCGCCACGGTCTCGGCGTTGGAGGAGGGGCTCGCGTCGGTGGGCGGCCTCGACCGGCTGGCGCTGGCGCATCTCAACGACTCTCGCGAGGGTCTCGGCGAACACAAGGATCGTCATGCCGCCATAGGCGCAGGCGCCATCGTCGCGGCCGGCTTTGCGGCGGTGCTCGCGAATCCGGCGTTGCGCCGCGTCCCCATGGTCATCGAGACGCCCAAAGCGGAGAAGCAGGGCGCGAAGCCGGAGTCGCCGGACCTGCTGGACATGGAGAATCTGGAAACGTTGCGGCGGCTGGCGGCGTGAGCGGCGTCGTGACAAGATCATACAAAAATGTATGATGTGTGTTCAATTCTGTCAGTCGTGTGAGGCTGAGGGCGAAGTATCGACAGCCTGAGGAGTCACCAGAAGGCGGTGTCGGCATGGCTGATGTCGCCATTGTGCGCTGCCTGGAAATAAATATCGTTGTCGTCTTGAATGGTTGCGGTTGGCTGCATGGTTTTTTGGATAGCGGCGCCTTGGTTCTGGCCCGCTTCATGCTAGTTTTCGTGCGGGACACGCAACGAACGGTTCAAGGCACATCTCCTCCACATCGACACGAGGCGCTCCGGGACGGCCCCGGGGCGCCTCGTGTCGTTGTGGCGTTCCACCCCCTCGTAAAGACGTCGCCCTGTCGGCTGTCGCTCGTAATCCCGGCATCATGTCGGATGTCGCCAATCGTGGCGGCGGAGCGAGAGAGCGTTTCGCAAGCGTGCGTTATTGTTGCTGACGTTCGATGCGGGCCCAGCTGTCGCGCAGGGTCACGGTGCGGTTGAAGACGGCGCGCGCGCCGGGCGCGTGGTCCTTGGCGTCGGCGCAGAAATAGCCAAGTCGCTCGAACTGCACGGCTGTTCCGGGGGCCTGTTCGGCCAGCGCAGGCTCCAGCCAGCAGGGGTCCGCCACGGTGAGGGATTCCGGATTGATGACGCTTTTGAAGTCCCCGTGCCGTTTGTCCATGGGGTTCTCCACGGTGAAGAGTCGGTCGTAGAGCCGGGCCTCGCCGCGCACTGCGTGTTCTGCGGCCACCCAGTGGAGAGTGCCTTTCACCTTGCGCTGGTCTGCGGATTGCCCGCCCCGGGTCTCCGGGTCGTACTCGAGGACGAGCTCCACCACCTCGCCGGCGTCGTTCTTCACCACATCCACGCAGGTGACATAGTAGGCGTACCGCAAGCGGACTTCCTTGCCGGGCGCCAGACGGTGGAACTTGCGGGGGGCTTCTTCGCGGAAGTCGTCGCGTTCCAGCCAGAGGGTGCGGCTGAAGGGGACGCGCCGGGTGGGGCCGTCCGGTTGTTCGGGATCCAAGGGCATGTCGAACCACTCGGTCTCGCCTTCGGGGAAGTTCCGGATGGTGGCCTTGATGGGGTTGACCACGGCCATGTAGCGCGGCGCGGTGCGGTTGAGTTCCTCGCGCATGCAGAACTCCAGCATGGCGATGTCCACCAGGTTGTCCGCCTTGGCCACACCGATGCGTTCGCAGAACTCCCGCAGGGCTCCGGGGGGACAACCCCGCCGGCGCAGGCCGCTCAGGGTGGGCATGCGGGGGTCGTCCCAGCCCTCCACGAAGCCTTCGCGCACGAGCTGGATGAGCCGGCGTTTTGAGAGCACGGTGTAGCTCAGGTTGAGCCGCGCGAACTCGATCTGCTGGGGATGGTAGAGCGCCAGTTGATCCAGGGTCCAGTCGTAGAGCGCGCGATTGTTGACGAATTCCAGGGTGCACAGGGAGTGGGTGACGCCTTCGATGGAGTCCGAGAGGCAGTGGGTGAAGTCGTACATGGGGTAGATGACCCACGCATCCCCGGTGCGGTGGTGAGCGGCCTTGCGGATGCGATAGAGAGTGGGATCGCGCATGACGAGGTTGGGGTGCGCCATGTCGATCTTGGCGCGCAACACGTGGGAGCCGTCCTCGAATTCACCGGCGCGCATGCGTCGGAACAGGTCCAGGTTCTCCTCCACGGCGCGAGCGCGGCAAGGGCTTTCCACGCCGGGTTCGGTGAGCGTGCCGCGGCTTTCGCGCACTTGCTCGGCGGACTGGTCGTCCACATAGGCTTCGCCCGACTTGATGAGCGCTTCGGCGTGTGCGTAGAGTTGCTCGAAATAGTCGGAAGCAAAGCGCAATTCGCTCCATTCGAAACCGAGCCAGCGCACGTCCTCCTGGATGGATTCGACGTACTCCACTTCTTCGGTGAGTGGGTTGGTGTCGTCGAAGCGCAAGTTGCAGTCGCCGCCGTAGTCCCGGGCGATGCCGAAGTTCAGGCAGATGGACTTGGCGTGCCCGATATGCAGATAACCGTTGGGCTCCGGCGGGAATCGGGTGACGACGCGGTCATGCTTGCCGGCGGCGAGGTCGGCGTCGATGATCTCGCGGATGAAGTTGGAGGCGGTCCTGGCGCTGCTGTTGGAAGTGGTCTCGTCGCTCATGGTGGGGTGTCGTCAGTGGGTTGCCGGGCGGTTGGTGAAATGGACGACGCCCGCGCCCGGAGCGGCGGCGTCGTCCTGCGCTGCGTTGTTTCGCGTCCCGCGTTCCGAGTCGCAGGCGGTCAAGATGCGGCTACGACTTCTCCATGAAAACAGTCCGGATGTCCAGGGGGCGCGCCTCGGAAGGCTTCGTTCGCCAACGCGACAGGCGGCTTGCGTCCGGGGGCGTCCTGGTCGCGTCACCACGACGCACGCCCCGTGACCACCCGCGTCGTGCAGCCCACCGCGTCGTGCAGCCCACCGCGTCGTGCAGCCCACCGCGACGTCCCCGGCCGGGGCAGGAGAGCCCGGGGGCGTCGGATGGCGTGGAGAGGGGTGCGTCGCGTTACGCTTCCACGAACACTTTCATCTTCGCCAAGCCCCAAAATTCCGTGCCTTTGCCCGAGAGGTTCCCGCGGAAGACGACGTCTGCGCGGCCATCGAGAATGGGTGCGAGGAGCTGTTCGTAGTCGGCCGGGTCGTACTCGAGGTCGGCGTCCTGGATGATCGCGACATCGCCCGTGCAGGCCGCGAACCCGGTCCGCACCGCCGCGCCCTTCCCGCGGTTCGCCCCGTGCGTCACGAGCGTGATCC
>CAYVWB010000031.1:29590-35746 GCA_964455395.1 uncultured Desulfovibrionaceae bacterium | reverse complement strand
GTCTGCGCGGCCGTTCTGCACGGCAGTCGCCGGAATGACGAGCTCCGTGGATTGCACCCAGTAGCCCAGGGTGCGGCCTTTGGCGGTGGCCCAGCCGTCGTTGTCGATGGCGGAGGTCTCCACGTTGCGTTCACGCAGGGCGCAAGGGAACTCGGTCTGTTCCAGCAGAGTGGGGCCGCCATCCACCCAGGCGCGGAAGGTGTCCCGCAGGGAGCCGGCGCTTTCCCAGTTGCCGATGAAGTAGAGGTCGAAACGCAGCACCACGCGCTTGCCTGCAGGCAACCCCGCGAGGGAAAGGGTGGTTTGCGGACGGTGCTTGCGGCTGCGTTGGTTGAAGTAGCCGATGACGGAGACGCCGTCCAGACGCTCCACGGGAGCGGGGTCGAAGGCGTCCGGCGCGCGGCGTTTGAAATCCAGATCCTTGAAGAGCGTGACATTCGCCGGCGCAGCGGTCTGAACAAGAGCTCCCCGGTCGGCGCAACCGCCGACAAGAAGCGACAGCGCAAGGACGACGAGGATGGCGAGGGACGGCGCGCGCAGAACGACCGGGCGGACAGAGGCGATGCGGGGCGTGATGCGGGGCATGCGAGGGCTCCTGCGTTGCGAGGTTGCAAAGTGACGGCGCTGGACCGCCTTGCTGGAAGGAGACGTCTGCCAGCATACCACGAGGGGACCCTTGGCGTCCATGCGGCGCAGGGTTTTTCACTTGGAAACGATCGCCCTTTGATGTTATGAGGAACACAGGCCGAGCGACGCCCGGACTGCGCGCACACGGCCTTGGGAGAGCGTCCCGACGCATCCCCATGCCCTCGTCCCGAGGGCGACCCAGTCCCGATGGACAGGAGGAGATGGTCATGAGGTCCCACATCCAGACGAAGACCCTCCGCAGCCCGCGCCATTCCGCCGAGCGCGCGGGAGCTTACGGCGCCCCCCTGCGCGGCGCGATGGCGTTTCGCTTCGCTTCCTTAGTATCGCTGGGCTTGCTGGTCGCCCTGGCTGTCTTCGTCGTCCCGGGTGGTCCGCATGGCGGGATGACCGATCTCGCCCACGCCCGCACTTCCGAGTCCGCCAACCGGACGACACAGCCGGAAGACCCGGTCCGGTTCGAACCGCCCGCCATCGTGACCCTGGACGAGCAACCCGGGCGACCCATCGGCCCCACCGCCTTCAACGGCACGCCCTGGGGGACCCATCGCGACGATTTGGCCTCCTTCGTCAAGCTCAAGCAGAAAGGCAACGCCGAGTTCTACTTCGACAGCGAAGAAGACTACCGTGTGGAGGGCTTCCCCCAGCCGCGCATCGTCTATGGCTTCCTGGAGGACAGACTCTTCGCCGTCTACATGGATGTGGACTCGCCGGAGCTCTACGAAAAACTCCTGCGCGAGAAGACAGCCCTGTGGGGCGAACCACGCATCGTGGACGAGCAGGAAGTCTACGTCAAACAGTGGCGCTTCAAGCATCTCAAGGTGAAGCTGAAGCAGAACAAGCGCACCGGCTCCATGAAACTCGCCTTCTATTACATGCCCTTGTACGAGCACGTGCAGCTTGCCGGGGTGGAGATGGGCGAGGCTTTCGAGGACATCGAGGAAGAACGCATGGACCAGCTCTATTGGCTGGAGATCATGCGCATGCGCGACAAGTCCATGCCCTGATCCCCACTCCACGGCAGCCGCCGCGCCACGGCCGTCATCCGCGGATTCGCTCGAACCGGCGCGCGGCTCCCAAGGCCGGCGTCCTGGCGTCGCTTTCGAAGCGTTGCAGACGCCCCCCAGTGTTCATCCCTGCGTGGCGCGCTTTTCGGGATGCGTCCCCTTGCCGGGAGCGCGGAAAGGATGAATGGCGCCAAACCCTTGGCGTGAAGTCCATTCCGGGGTATGGTGCAGGCATGCCCTCACAGACGCTTTCCCCCACGGCGGACGCCGCCGGTCCGTCCGAGATGATAACCGTGGGATGGCGGGAATGGCTCGCCGTCCCTGGCCTGGGCATCCCCGCCATCAAGGCCAAGGTGGACACGGGCGCGCGCACTTCGGCGCTGCACACATACTTCATCGACCCCTTCGAAGGCGCAGCCGGGCCCATGGTCCGCTTCGGGCTGCACCCCCTGCAGAAACGCACCACGCCGGAGATAGTCTGCGAAGCGCTGGTGACGGACCGTCGCGTGGTCTCGGATTCGGGCGGGCACCGCGAGGAGCGCTTCTTCATCGCGGCGCCGATATCGCTGGGGCCGCTGCGCTTCGTGGCGGAGCTCTCCCTGGCCAATCGAGAAACCATGCGCTTCCGCATGCTGCTGGGCCGCACAGCCATGGAGGGACGCATTCTGGTGGACCCGGGGGCCTCCTTCCTGCATGGCAAGGCGCTCGCCAAGGCGTACAAACAGTCAATGGATACTCGTACACCATGAACATCGTCATCCTCTCGCGCAAGTCGGAGCTCTACTCCACGAAACGGCTGGTGGAGTCCTGCGAAAGTCGGGGCCACCACGTACGCGTCATAGATCCGTTGCGTTGCTACATGAACATCACCTCCATGCATCCCACCATCCATTACAAGGGGGAGGAGCTGGAGGACGTGGGCGCGGTGGTCCCCCGCATCGGCGCATCCATCACCTTCTACGGCACCGCCGTGGTGCGGCAGTTCGAGATGATGGGCGTCTACTGCGTGAACGAGTCCGTGGCCATCACCCGCTCCCGGGACAAGTTGCGCTCCCTGCAGCTGCTGGCGCGGCGGGGCGTGGGCTTGCCTGTCACGGGGTTCGCGCATTCCACCAAATATACGGAAGATCTCATCGATATCGTGGGCGGCGCCCCACTGGTGGTCAAGTTGCTGGAAGGCACCCAGGGCATCGGCGTGGTGCTTGCGGAAAACCACCACGCAGCCGAATCCGTCATCGAAGCCTTCCGCGGCTTGAAGGTGAACATCCTCGTTCAGGAGTTCATCAAGGAAGCCAAGGGAGCGGACATCCGCTGCTTCGTGGTGGGCGAAAAGGTGGTGGCCGCCATGCGTCGGCAAGGCAAGGAGGGCGAGTTCCGCTCCAACATCCACCGCGGCGGCACGGCTTCAGCCGTGCGCATCACCCCGGAGGAACGCAGCACAGCCACCCGCGCCGCCAAGATCCTGGGGCTCAACGTCGCCGGCGTGGACCTGCTGCGCTCCAACCATGGACCTGTCGTCATGGAGGTGAACTCCTCCCCGGGACTGGAGGGCATCGAAGGAGCCACAGGCAAGGACATCGCCGGGGAGATCGTGCGCTTCATCGAGAAGAACGCCAAAGCCGGCAAGACACGCACCAAAGGCAAGGGATAACCCCATGGCCGAGCCGCCAGAGGCGATACCGCCCACGCCGAAGCGGTCCCGACGCAAGCCCGCCGCCAAGCCGCTCGTCATCGGAGGCCGCAGCATCGCGCCGGGGGAGCGCGCCACCATCCACCTGCCCTCGGCACGGCTCTACACTTTTACGGAAATGAGCGTGCCCGTGCACGTGATCCGCGGGAAGACGGATGGACCCACCCTCTTCCTCAGCGCCGCCGTGCATGGCGATGAGGTGCAGGGGGTGGAGATCGTGCGGCAACTGCTGGCGTTGAAACGGCTGCGACGGCTGAAAGGCGCGCTGCTGGCCGTGCCCATCCTCAACGTCTACGGCTTCGCCAACCACAGCCGCTACCTGCCGGACCGGCGGGACCTGAACCGCTCTTTCCCGGGGTCCGCCAAGGGGTCGCTGGCTTCTCGGCTGGCGCGCATCTTCACGGACGAGATCGTCAGCCACGCGCAGTACGGCATCGATCTGCACACGGGGTCGCACCATCGCATGAATCTGCCGCAGTCCCGGGTGAACCTGGACGACCCCCAGGCACGGGCGCTGGCCATGGCCTTCGGCGCGCCGGTGGTGCTGGACGCTTCCTTGCGGGACGGCAGCCTGCGCCAGGCCGGAGCGGAGCGGGGCGTCTCCGTGCTGGTCTACGAAGCAGGGGAAGCGCTGCGGTTCGATCCGCTCTCCATCCGCATCGGGGTGCACGGCGTGCTCATGGTGATGGAAGCCGTGGGCATGCTCACCCCGCCGTCGCGGCGGCGCAAGACGCCTGTGCTGGAACCGCTGGTGGCGCGCTCCAGCTTCTGGGTGCGGGCGCCGGCGTCGGGACTCTTCCAGGCGCGCGCTCGTCTTGGCGCGCACGTGGAGGAGGGCGAAACCCTGGGCACGGTGGTGGACCCCTTCGGCCAGAGCGCCGAACCCGTGGTGAGCACCGGCGCCGGGCTCGTCATCGGCAAACACAACATGCCGCTGACCCATGGCGGCGACGCGCTCTTCCACATCGCCCGACTGGAAGACGCCGAGGAAGCGGCTTCCACCCTGGAGGCCGTGCGCGAACTGCACGACACCGGGAAGGCCGGCGCGTACAACGGTGAAGGCGACGCGGTCTGGCAGCCGCCCTACGAGTTCCTGGACTGACGTTCACTTGGCGTCGGCGGGGGCTTGGTCCTCCCGCCAGTGCTCCTCGAACCCTTCGAAGTGACGGGCGAATTCATCGCCGTCCAGCACGCCGTCCTCGTCCAGATCCAAAGCCTCGAAGGGCGTGTCCGCAACGGGATCCGGCTCACCCTGGCGCGCCAGCCGACGCGCTTCCACAAACCCTCGCCATTCGTTGGGATCGATGACGTCGTCCCGGTTCACGTCCAGGCCGGCGAAATCCAGGTTCCCGCCATGACGCTTGAAGTGGCGGTCGTACATGTCCATCTGCTCGGCCGGATCCTCGGGGAGGCTCGTCGTCTGGGCTTGCGTCCCAGCGGCGTCGCCCATCACGACCACGCAGACGAACGCAACAAGCAGGGCGATGGGCAATGAGGCTTTCCGGGAAAGCGGCGTGATGGCGCGCATGGTCTGATCTCCTTGGGTGACGCCGCCTGCCGTGGAGGCGGCGGGGAGGCGCAACGATGACATGAAGCGCATTCGCATGGCGGCTCCTTCCGATGGTTCGATGGATGTTTCATCCCACCGTACCATGGTCGCTGCGTCAGATGGCCTCCCTGCGGGGATATCCCCGCCGCAGCGCCGAGTTCTCCCCGGACGACAGCTCGCCCCACGTCCCCTGGGGGCCTTGGCGCAGTATCGTGAAGAATGAGGGGGACGCCCTAAAGATCCGTGAAGCCGCCGCCGATGGGAGACGATGCAGGCGCATGATGTCCCGCGCCGGCCGACGACCGAAGGCCTTCACGGAGCTTGCTCATGACGCTCAGCAAAACAGAACGGTACCTCGTCTACGACACATCCCTGCAGCTTCTCCAGCAGGACCTGTTGACGAACGCCTATCTGCAAGGCTCCTCCGTGGGTCGCTCCCTGCGGGACATGGTGTTGCAGCGTCAGCCCGTCCAGCCGCTGACGAATCCTTTCGACGAAGCCATCACCGGAACGCTGCGGGCGGACGCACGCGCCGTGGCGCAGAACGCCCGCAATGTCTCCGAAGCCGCCGCCATGATGGGCGTGGGCGAGGAGGGCGTGCGGGGCGTGCAATCCGCCCTCGACGAGATGGAAGACATCATCGAACAGATCAACAGCGGCGAACTGGATGGTTCGGACGCCACCGTGCAGCAGACCTACGACGATCTCAAATCCAAGATCGACGGGTACATCGCGAACACGGATTACAACGGCATCTACATGCTGGACAGCACCCAGTGGGGCACGGAGCAGATCGATTCCAACGGCTCCGTGTTCATCCAGGCCTTCAAGGACGGCGGGTTCAACGTCAACTTCCAGGCTGTGGACGCACTCTCCACCGGGGGGGGCGAGACGTTCGACGACCTCAGCGGGGCCGACCTCGCCACAGACCCCAGCCGCGCCGACCAACTCGGGATAGTCCAGCAGCTCAAGAGCCAGGTCACCAGCATCGGCGACTCCTACGAGTCCCGCAAGGAGAGTCTGGAGTTTCAGGCAGCGCGCCTGGAGTCGCAGTCCGGTCTGTTGGATCAGGCTGTGGAGGCGCGTCGTCAGGAGCCCACCCTCTCCACCGAGGACATTCTGCTCAATCTCATCATGCGCGACACGGGGTCGCTTCTGGACGAGTCGGGCTGAGCCCCGCGGGGTTCACGGCTGCGGGTCGACGCCTTCGGGGCCGGGCCGGCCGACGCGCTGGCGGGCCTTGCGCGTCTGCTCCTCGGAGGCCA
>CAYVWB010000031.1:0-29580 GCA_964455395.1 uncultured Desulfovibrionaceae bacterium | reverse complement strand
GCGAAATAGCCTTTCACCAGTTTGCTGACGGTGCGCTCCACGCGCCGCCACCCCGCCGCGGACGTCAAGTCCACCCCGCCAAGGCTACGCCGCGTACGCGAACGCACCGCCAGGTGCTGCACCGCCATGGCGAGCAGCAGCACCATCACGGAGAGGTCGTCCTCTTCCGGCACGTCGCCGGTGAGGTGTTCGAAGAACTCCAAAGCGGAGCGCACCCGTGGCGCCTCCATGACCTCGGCGAGGCGGCTGGATTCGAGGGTTTCCCACGCCATCACGTCCAGCGTGCGGGGTCGCGCCAGCAGCGCTTCCAGGCAGCGTGTGAAGTAGGCGCTCATTTGCTCTGGCGGGCTCATGTCGCGCAGGGCCGAAGGAGGGTTCGTCGCGTCGGCGCGCAGCAGCTCCTCGGCGTGGGGCCAGAAGAGGGGGCTTTCCGCCAAGGCGCGGGCCAGCCCCTCGGGGCCGCCGAACATCCGTCCGATACGCCCCGGTCTTACATGAGCGCGCCGCGCCACGCGTTCCACGGTGAAGGCGGCGAACCCGTGTCGCGCCAATTCGGTGCAGGCGGCGTCCAGCACCTTGTCGGTCGTCTCGCGGGGGCGGGTTATGGGGATGACGTGCGCCATGGGCGGAATGGTGGGCTGACGCCGCGAAGACGCCTTGCGCCGGAGCGCTGCTTGGCGTAGGTTTCCCGCATGAATACGCGAGTGTCACAGTATTGCAAGGGCGGCGTCGGTGCAAGCCGTGGTGGGCTCGCCGCCGCCATCATCCTCCTCGTGCTCTTTGCCTGCGTCGTGCTTCCCGTGCTCGACGATGGCGCCGCGCATGCGCAGATGGTCGGGCCCAGCGGTTTCAACGGCGTGGCGTGGGACTCCCCCTTGAACGCGACGCCCACCATGGCGCCGGCCGACACCAGTCGTGGCGAGGCGCGCTTCTACCGCAGGACCGACGAAAGCTACAGACCCGCCGGTATGGGATTGACCCCTGTGGTCTACGGGTACTACGAGGGCCGGCTGCGGGCCGTCTATCTCCAGCTGGACAAAGACGTCGTCACCAAGACGGTGGCGCGGCTGAACCTCGAATACGGCGAGAACCGGCGCTCCACGCGGTTCGGCGTGACCACCTATGTATGGGATCTCGGCGAGCTGGTGGTGGCGGTGAAGGCCAATCGCAACACCGGCGCCGGCCGGCTCGCGTACGAATACACCCCGCCGGACGAAAGCCCGGCCCGGGCCGAAGCCGTGGCGGAAGCGCTGCACAAGACCGCGGCTGCTCACGGCTACTGGTGAGGTCGATCGCGACGATTTTTCCCTGGCGCCCTTTTCCCCAGGCGAGCGTCCTGCTATGGTGGATATCCTGAATATGCGGGAAGGACGCGCATTCCCATTCCTGAACGCACGGCCCCCCTGCGCTGGGGAGGAGAGACCATGAAGAAATCGTTGGGCGCACAGCCCCTGGCGCAGCCGGCGCCGGTCTGGGTGATCGGTACATATTCGGAGACAGGGGTCGCCAACGCCATGACGGCTTCCTGGTGCGGCATGTGCTGCTCCAATCCCCCCATGCTGGGGGTGGGGATTCAGCAGAATTCGCTCACGATGGAGAACGTCGTGGCGAAACGCGCCTTCACCGTGCACGTGCCGACCCAGTCGCAGATGGAGATCGTGGACTACCTCGGCATCCGCACCGGCCGCACGGAAGACAAGATCGCTGGCGCCAGACTGCGCGTGCAACACGCCGAGCAGGTGGACGCCCCCATCCTCGACAACTTCCCCGTGGTCTGCGAGTGCGTGGTGCTGCATGAAGTCCCCTTGGGCGTGCACACCTACTTCATCGCAGAAATCGTGGACATCAAGGCGGACAACAACGTCATCGACGAAGCGAAAGGCGCCTTGCACATCACCCGGCTCAAACCCTTGTGCTACGCAGGCAAGACGAACCAGTACGTCGGCCTGGGCGGGGTGCTGGGCGACGCCTTCTCCATCGGTCGGGACATGGCCTGGAAGTAGCAGACGCCGACACGAAACGGCGGCCGGCCGCCCCCCCCCCCCGCATTGACGGCCCCGCAGGCGGGCTCCTGTCCCCGCACGCGCGGACGCGCTCGACTTGCTGCTTGAGCGCTTCGGAGGGGTTGGCTCCTGTCCCCGCACGCGCGGACGCGCTCCCCTCACTCGCTTCCGTGACGCGGCTGTGCATCACGAATCGCGCGAGTCCCTCGCTCGGAACGCCGGAGTTGCCTGCGCGAACATGTTCCGTCCCACGACCCGTGATCGGGCAGGCGGCTCGTCCCCCATCCTCCAGGCGTCCCGTCAGTCCCGGGAGTGGCTGGAAGGCTTCAGGAAATCCAGCATCTTCTGCTGCGCCGCCCGGGACTCCTCGGTCTCCAGCGCGGGGACTTCGTCGCGATCCACGTACCGGATGGCCCCCGTGGGGCACATGGCCACGCAAGCCGGCTCCATGCCGAGGTCCCGGCGGGAGGCGCAGAGGTCGCACTTGCGCGCCGTGCCCGAGTCTTTTGTCAGGAAGACGGCGCTGTAGGGACAGCGCTGCACGCACTGGCGCGTCTCGCAGCCTCGGCAGAGGATGGGTTGCAACACCACGGCGCCGTCGCGGTCGCGGGCGGCTGCGCCTTTGTCGCACGCCGTCACGCAGGCGGGTTTTTCGCAGTGCCGGCAGTAGAGGGGCGCCATGACGCCGTCCTGGGTGCGGGTCATGTGAATGCGGGGCGCGTCGTGGATGAACTTGCAGATGGCTTCGCACGTTTCGCAGCCGATGCATTTCGAGTAGTCGATGAAGAGCGTCTTGCGGCCCGGCGGGGGGATGTCGGCGGGGGCGTCGGTCATGCGTCGTTTCCTTCCGCGTGAGCTGGGTGAGCTGGGTGAGCTGGGTGAGCTGGGTGAGCTGGATCCTTCGCCTGCGTGGCGGCGCTTGTGGAGCCGGAGCGCTCTGCGCGATGGGGGGGAGAGAACGGGCCGCCTTCGGGCCGGAACTCCGCTTCCCGGCGCATGGCTTTCAGATCCAGCCAGTTGGAGAGGCTGCGCGCGGCCATCAATCCGCTGTAGACGGCCTTGCCTATTTTCGACGGCCCCGTAAGCACGTCCCCCGCCACGAAGACGTTCTCGATGGCGGTCATGTTGAGCCACTTCACCTCGCCTTGGCGGACCTGTTCCAGCCCCAGTTCCTTGGCGAAGGGCGGCGTGGGAATCTCGCCGATGGCCGTCACGGCGACTTCGCAAGCGAGGCGCTCCTCGCGTTCATGTCCTGTGTCGTCGCGACGGCGGCAGCTCACCCCGGTCAGCGCTTCTTCGCCCAGAAAGGCCAAGGGCGTCGCTCGTTCCACGAACTCCACGCCCAGCGCTTCCAGCCGTTCTATCTCGTAGCGGCCGCATGGGGCTTCGTCGCGTGTGCGGCGGTAGAGCATCACCACTTGCGCGGCTTTCAGACTCAAAGCGCTGGAGGCCACGTCCACGGCGGAGTGCCCGCCGCCGATGACGGCCACGGTCCGCCCCGTGACCGGGGGCGCCTGCACGGAGGAGGCGTCGTAGCGGACGGCGCGGATGGGGAAGAGAAACTCCAGGCTGGTGAAGACGCCGGGGAGGTCCTCACCAGGGACGCCCAGCTTGCGGGAACGCCAACTGCCCGTGCAGATGATGACAGCGTCGTGATCCTCCACCAGCTCGCCCAATCCTCTGATATCGAAAGAGAAGTGGTCGCCTTCCTCCTCGTGGAGAGGCGCGGAGCAACAGATTTTCGTCTTGAAATGAAAAGTGACGCCGTAGCGGCGCGCCAGGTCCCGGACGCCGGCGTGGATGCGCTCCGCCGGGATACGCTGCCCCGGGATGCCGAAGACCATGAGTCCTCCGGCCTGGGGCAGCTTGTCATATACATCCACCTGATACCCCTGACTCCCCAGATACCCGGCGGCGGCGAGTCCGGAGGGGCCTGCCCCGATGATGGCGACGGTGCGGCGCTTGGGCGGCAGCGGCTCCTTGCGCAGGAAGGCGAAATCCATGGCGTCGGGCTGTGGCATGGCGGGTCCGTGGCGGGTGCGCGGAGCGCTTCCGCCGGCTGGGGGTTCGGGAGGGACGAGGAAAGTGGAGGAGGCGGGGGAAGCAGGGTGTCTCGGACGGCGGCCTCGGACGCTCCCGGGGTAGAAACCATACAACCTTTTGATCGTCCGTCAAGAGGGGCGCACGCCGTGCGGTCCAACAAGGGCTGGCGCAGGGGGAGAAATCTGGTAGAGTGGCGGACCCGCAGCGGTCGAGCACCCCGGAGCCTCTCAGCCATGCACCCTGTCAGCCATCCACCACACCACCCCGGAGCCCCGGAGTGAGCACACGCTTCGGCAGGGCATGGCGACAAGGCGAGTCGCGGGGACGCGGCGGCCTGGCCGTGGTGCTGGGCGGTGCGGGACGCGTGGCGGCAGGCGCGGGCCTCGCGGCTGTGGCGAGTTTCCTCAAGGAGACGCAAGTGGCCGCGGTCTATGGTCTCTCGGCGGGCCTGGACCTGTACTTGTTCGCGCTGGCTGTCACGCTTTTCACGGCGGGGGTGCTGGTCAGCGCCTTCCAGGCGGCGTTCATCCCCTTGTGGACCGCGTCCAATGAAGCCGAGCAGCGTGAGCTGCTGGGCGCGGGGGTGAGCCAGGCGTTGGCGTTGGGTGGGCTGGCGTGGGTCGCTCAGGGGCTGGTTTTTCCCACGCTGGTCTCCTGGATAGGCATGGGGACGGAGGCAGGCCCCGCCGCGATCGAGCGATTGGGTTGGCTGGTGGGCGCGCTGCTGGTGTTGACTCCGGTGAACGCCCTGGGACACGGCGTGCTCCATCGAGAAGGTCGTTTCCTGCTCGCTGCAGCGTTGCCGGCGGTGGGGCACGGAGTGACGCTGATCGCCTTGCTGCTGGCTGCCGAGGGCGCGCCCATCGCGTTGCTGGCAGGGGCGGTGGCGGCTGGCGTTGCGCTGGAGACGGGGGTGCTCGTCCGGCTGTTGGGCCGCCGTGGTCTGAGTTTCAGACCCCTTGCGCCGTGGGGAGCCGTCGGTCGACGCTTTTTCCGGCGGATGGGAGGCGTCTCCGTGGCGGCCTCCATGGTCACGGCCATCGCACTGACGGACCGCGCCATGGCCGCGACCCTGGGCGAAGGAGCCGTGGCGGCGCTCGGCTTTGCGGACCGGGTCCCCAGTGTGGCGCGTTCCCTGGGGTCTGTGGCGTTGGCCACGGCGCTGTTGCCGCACTTCAGCGAACGGGTGGCCGCGGGGGACTATCACGGGGCCTTGCGGCTGACCATGCGGTTGGCGATGTTGGCCGCGGCGGCGGGGTTCGTGGCGGCGGCGGTCATCGCGTGGCCCTCGGAGTGGTTGGTGCAAGGGCTCTTCCAGCGGGGCGCCTTCACGGCCAAGGACGTGGCCGTGGTGGCGGCGGCGCAGCAGGCGTACGCCTTCCAGGCGCCGGGCGCGCTGGTTGACGCCATCGCCATGCGGCTGCTCATCAGCGTGGGCGCACACGGACTCATGGCGCGGGTGACAGCGGTCTGCCTGGTGTTGAACGCTTGCGCCAACTGGGTGCTCATGCGTCATTTCGGCCCGGCGGGCGTGGCCTGGTCCACGGCGTTGGTCTCCGCCGTTTCGGCGGGACTGGCCCTCACGGCCGCGCGGCGGCGGCTCACCCTCTTGGCGACAACGGGACCACGGCTCCCCTCATGATATATACACAGTCGGCGCATTCTGTATGACGCGCGGCGCACTTCAAGGAGCACTCAATGGACTGGAAGCTATTCGCCACAACATTCGGCGCCCTCTTCGTGGCGGAGCTGGGCGACAAGACGCAACTCGCCTGCATCCTCATGACCGCGAAAACGCAAAAACCGCTGACCGTGTTCCTCGGTTCGGCGGCGGCGTTGGTGCTGGTCAGCGCGCTGGGTGTGGTTTTCGCCTCCATCATCTGCGACTACGTCCCCACCCACGTGGTGAAGAAGGTGGCGGCCGTGGGTTTCGTGATAATGGGGATATTGATTTACTTCGACAAGTTCTGACCCTCGCTCCGATACGGCAAGCTCCCTCCGGTCTCCTGCCGCCGGACGCCGTCTCCGGCGCGGTCCACCAGGGTGGTCTCCATGGGAAACGTCAAATCCGTATCAAGAACAATGGAGCTGATGCGGCCGTTCGAGGCTGTCGACGCCGCACGGTTCTGTCTGGCGCGTGGGCTGTTCAGCGGCCGTCGCCGCCGCAGGCCTCCAGCAGCCAGGGCGGCGTGTCGATGCGGGTGTCCTCGGGGCCGTAGCGGTGGCGGAAGACGCCGTCTCCGGCGCGGTCCACCAGGGTGGTCTCCATGGGAAACGTCAAATCCGTATCAAGAAAGATGGAGCTGACGCGGCCGTTCGAGGCCAAGGTGTTCACCACCAGCAGCAGCAGGGCGTCCTCCGCCAGGTCGTATTCCTCCCGCACGGCCTGGGGCAGCCTGAAGGCGTTCATCAGCCAGAGCTGCTGGACATGCTCACGACCCGGGCAGCGCGCCACCAAGTCGCGGTCTCTGGTGTGGGACGTCAACTGCAGGCCGTATCGTTCGTACTCTGGCACGAACCAGCCGGCGTCGTTGACTTCTTCCGCGAGGGTTGGCGTGGCGTTCCATGCCATCAGCACCACGCCGAGCGCCAGCGCGACCACGCAGCGTCGCCACCCTCGGGCGTTTGCAGCATCGGAGCGCGTTGCAGGCCGCGTTGCGGCGTGCAGGGTGCTGTGGTTCATGGCGACACCTCCTCGGGGTAGGCGAGCGTCCCCGACCGATCTGGCGAGGCGGATTCGGCAGACTCCACAGGCGCCGTGAGCCGGTACCCATGGCCCAGGCCGAACATGACGTCCGGACCCCCTTCGTAGAACGTTGGATCAGGGCCTGCCGATGGCGCGGCCAACATGCCGAGGCGGTCCGGCTTGGGCGCGCAGCCGGTGAGCAAGGCCGCGGCCAGCAGCGTCGCGAGGACGATCGCCACGGTAGGAGGCTTCATCGCGTCCGCCAGCCTGCGCGCCGCTGCGGGGAGGGAAAAGCGTGCGTCCATGAACTCACTTTAGGCATTGATTGCGGCGCCTTGTCAAGTCTGTCGGGGAGAGAGCGTTCAGTCACGCTTCCAAGCGAGCTGCAGCCGCAGGGTGGGGCCGCCTTGCGTTCCCACTGTCGAGAAGCGCGTCATAGACGGCAGCATAACGAGCTGCTGTCTGCTCCAGGGTGAACTGCGTGGCCACCCGTCGGCGCGCGGCCTTGCCCAGGGCGCGACGTTCTTGATCCGGCATCCCCAGCAGACGCTCCATGCCCGCGGCCAAGGCGGCGGGGTCTTCCGGAGGGCAGGCAAAGCCCGTCTCGCCCACCAGCACGGCGCTGTCGCCCACATCCGTCACCACACACGGGACGCCGCAGGCCATGGCCTCCAGGATGGCCAGGGGCAGCGTCTCCCCGCGAGAAGCGTTTGCCGCCGCGTCCAGGCCGGGGACAAGGCGGTGGATGTCCTCGCGAACGCCCAGCAACGCCATCCTCGCAGTCAGGGGATGATCCCTCAGCAGCGCGTGCAAGGCCTGGTTCGACGCATCCAGGCCAGCGCCCAGCAAGACCACGCGCAACCGCGCCGTCAGGACAGGATGCGCCGTGGCCAGATGCGCCAGGGCCGCCAGGAACCCCGGCACGTCCTTGGCGGGATCCCAACGGGCCACCAAGCCGAGCACGAGATCTTCCGCTGCAAGGGGGACGTCAAGCGCTGCGGCGAGGCGCCGCCGGCCGCCTTCCCTGTCGGGTGCGAAACGCGCGGTGTCCACGCCGTTGGGGATGTGGTGGAGGCGTGAAGCGCGGTAACCCAGCGCGCGATGAAGCGCGAGACCCGTCGCCGAGGGAAAGACCGCGGCGGCAGGCGCGCCGGGGAAGCTCTGCGGCGCCCTGGAAAGCTTGGCGAGCATGCCGACAAGCGCTCGGGTGGGCGCACGCAACCCGCGCGGCGAAAGCGCGCCGTTGTGGACGCTCCACAACAGCGGCGGGGCGGCTCTGCCGGAAAGGGTGCACGCCAGGGAGCCGGCCAAGTCTGCATGGTAGAGCCACGTATGGAGTATGTCGATATCAGATCGTATGAGCATGCGTCGAAGTGAAAGCAGCGCGGTGGGGGCGCGCCACAGCGTGGCCGGACCGAGCCCGGCGGGCAGCCCGAGATGCGTGGCGGAGACGCCGGCCTCCTGCAAGGCTGTCGCCACGGGGCCAGCCGCCATGAGCGAAACCGCTTCGTGACGCACAGGGCCGTGACGGCATTCGCGGAGTGCGCCTGTCAACGCGACGAGCAGCCGTTCCGCACCGCCGACCCCCATTCCCGTGATGCAGTGGAGGATGCGAACCATGCCGCGAGGGTACGTCAATTATTCTCGCAAGGCCACCAGAGCGGCGAGGCCTCCCTCCTCGGCGACAACTTCACTCGCCACCCAAAATGGAGTATCATGAATTCAGCCGCATGCATCGAAAGCGCCTGTTGACGCGTGAACCCAGTGAGAGGAGATGATCACGACATGCACCGCCTTGTTTCCGGCGCGACGAAACCGGCGCCGCAGTCCATGAGCGGTGGCCCCAAGAGCGTCTGCTCATGACGCGGCCCATCCTTTTCGCCTCCATCTTCGTGGCGACATTCGCTGCGACGATGCTCTTTGTCGCGTGGTCGGCGCTGGACGAACTGGAAGACCGTGTCCGTACTTTGGCGACGCGCACGGGGCCGGAAGCCGTGGCCGAGGCAGAGGGGGTCCAGGAGCTGATGACCGTCCACACGGAGGCGCAGGTTGTGCTGCGCGCCCTCCCGACGGAACCCACGGCGCTTCAGGAGGAGCGGCGCTGGCTCCGGGAAGCCACGGCAGCGCTCCACGAGGCGGCGACCACGCCAGACGTCCGCGACACGATTCATGCGTTGCAGGGGGGGCAGGACGAAGCCTTCGCGTTGGGTCTCGCGCTCATGGAACAACGCCGCGCAGTCCGCAGCAACGCCGATGCGGTCATGGCGGATGTGCGCGACCTGACGCATCAAGTCCTGCGAGCAGCTGCCCGGCAAGGTGCTGATTCCATGGCCGTCGTCGATGCATCGACAGTCCTGGTCGAGGCCATGGAAGACGACGCCCTCGCCATGACCCTCACCCTCTCCACCTTGACGGTGGAAGCGATGGCGCTGCCTTCCCGTGGGATGCTCTCCCCCGTGGCGGAGCCCATCGCCCGCATCAGGTCCACACTCGGTGAGCTGCCGGCGAAGCTGGGCCCTGCGGCGGCGTCCTTCGCTACCGGCCGAGCGGCGGTGGAAGCCTCGCTCGTGGCGCTGGAGACCGACCTCGCGACATTGTTGGAGACATCCAGAACCTTTACCGCGCAGGTCGACGGGTTGGTTGGCCTGCACGAAGCCGCTCTCCAGGCCGTGCACGGCGCGGCTGCAACGCGCCTGGTGGAGGCCGAACGCGCGCTTGCTGTCGCCGAAGCCACCGCCGCACGGACCCGGTGGCTGCTCCTGCTCGGTTGCGTCGCAGTGGCGGTCGCGTTGGGGGTGGGTGTGCTCGCCTCGCGGCGCCGCGCGAGCCGCATGGCGAAACGCCTGCAGGAAGGTCTCGCCGCGGTGCGTCAAGGGCGGCTGGACGCGCGCCTCGACCACTTCGACAGCCTCGGTCGTTCCGGTCGGCTCGACATCATCGATGTGCTCGCCAGGGGTCAGGATGCTGAATGGCGGGCCATCCGCGACGCTTTCAACGACATGATCGAGGACCTCTCGCGGTCCCACCAGGCCCTCGCCGACCGGGAACGCTTCTACCGCAGCCTCTTCGAACAAGGCCTCATGGGCATGGCCATCAAGGATCCCGCCAAGGACGAGTGGCTTCTGGTGAACGAACGCTTCGGGCAGCTTCTGGGCTACACGCCCGAGGCGTTCGTACACCGGACCTGGGCGGACCTCATCCACCCCGAGGACGCCGCCGTGGAAGCCGAACGCTATCAGGCCCTGCTGCGCGGGGAAGTGGAGGGCTACACTCTGGACACACGCTTCGTGACGCGCGCCGGCGATGTGCTCCACGCCGTGCTTTCCGTCAAAGGCGCCTTCGACGAAAAGGGGTCGGCGCAGACCGTCTACATCCTGCTCTATGACATCACCCGTCGCGTACGCGCGCAGGCGGCGTTGGACGCGTTGAACCACAAGCTGGAGCAGTTGGTGGAAGAGCGGTCCGCGACGCTGAGTGCGAAAACCCGCGAGCTGGAGGCGGCCAACGAGCGCCTGCAGGAACTCGATCGCCTGAAAAGCGACTTTCTCTCGGCGCTTTCCCACGAGCTGCGCACGCCGCTCACCTCCATCCTCGGATTCACCAAGCTCATCGCCAAGGAGCTGGCGCGGATGGAGGAAGAGCCCCCGGCGCCCGCGGCGTTCACCGCACGGGTCGCGCGTCTGCAGGAGAATCTGGGCATCATCGCCAAGGAGGGGGAGCGGCTCACCCGGCTCATCAGCGAGCTCCTGGATCTCACACGCATCGAGTCCGGAAGGGCGCAGTGGCGCGACCTCATCTGTTCGCCCGAGACGTTGGTGAAAGAGGCGGCGGACGCCGTTCGCTCCCAGTTCCTCGCCCGACCGGAGGTGGCGCTGACAGTGGAGACGCAGCCGGGGCTGGGCGCGCTCAGGGTGGACCCGGACCGCTTCCTCCAGGTGATCATCAATCTGTTGGACAACGCCTTGAAATTCACCCACCAAGGCGAAGTGCGGCTGGAAGCCGCGCAAGGGGAGGACAGCACGGTGCGGGTGAGCGTGACGGATACCGGCATGGGCGTGCCCCCCGCCGAGCTGGAGCGCATTTTCGACAAGTTCCACCAGGCCCCCGCTGCGGACACCCTGCGCGACAAGCCCTACGGCGCGGGCCTGGGCCTCGCCATTTCCAGCCAGATCGTCGCTCATTACGGAGGGCGCATCTGGGCGGAATCCACACCGGGCCGCGGCGCTGTCTTCCACGTGGAGTGGCCGACCCTCCCACCCGAAGCGTCGCCCATGCAAACTGCCGGGGACGTGGCGGAGTTCGCCTCGCCCGCAGCCGACCAGCAGCCCGAAAGCGGATAGCGCCGGCCCAGGCGTCGCCCCCATTCCCTTCACCTTCAACATCGACGAGACCCCATGGACGCCAAGCCCCCCAGCCAGAGCAGACTCACCATGGCGCACCTGCTGTTGCCTCATGACGCCAACCCCGCCGGCAACGGCCACGGCGGCGTCATCCTCAAGCTCATCGACACCGCCGCCGGCGTGGTGGCCATGCGCCATTCCCGCGGACCCTGCGTGACGGCTTCCATCGACCGGGTGGATTTCCTGAGCCCCGTCTATGTGGGGGAACTCGTCCTGCTGAAGGCGAACCTCAACGGCGTGGGCCGCTCCTCCATGGAGGTGGGCGTGCGCGTGGAAGCGGAGAACCTCTATACCGGGGAGGTCCGCTACACCAACTCCGCCTATGTGACTCTGGTGGCTCTGGATGAGGTCGGCCGGCCGCGGCTTGCGCCGCCCCTCCAGCCCGAGACTCCGGAAGACGAGCGCCACCAACGGGAGGCGCTGCAGCGCCGCGAACGGTTTCTCTCGTTCCGACGCCTGCAGGGGTGAGCGAGGCCCGCTCGGAGGTCCTGCTGCATGACGACAGGGAGACGAAAGGGAGACGACAGGGAGACGAAAGGGGCCGCCGGCGTCAAAAAAATGCGGCAGCAGGGGTTGCCAAGCGCGGAGGTTTGCCGTACATATTCGCTTCTTCGGAGCCGAGGTAGCTCAGTCGGTAGAGCAGGGGACTGAAAATCCCCGTGTCGGCAGTTCGATTCTGTCCCTCGGCACCAGTAAAAACAAAGGCTTACAGCTTTGCGGCTGTAAGCCTTTTTTCGTGGGGCATGTCTGGTCCCAGCCTGTACCAAGATTCTTCATGAAGTAGACGAATTCCATGGGCCATCCGCCGAGCCAATCCCGAATGTCCGAAAAATGTTCATGCCTCGATTTTCTTGTATTCCCAGGCGTTGTTTATGGACTTGCCTGGATTGAAAGGGTTCTGGTCCATCTCAAGGCGTAGGATGCGCCATGATTCGAGATGGCATCTTTTCAGTGCATCACTAGAGACATAACGCTGTTAATTTTCAAGCCAAGAACCCGGGGTAGGATTGATCTCGGCATCAGCCGAATGCAACGCAATATGTAATAAGCCGTTGACCTTGACACGATTGGCTGCATTACGGGTGGTGGCCCATACATCCACCGTGTGATGTAAAACGCCCCAAGAGTGTACGAGAGCATACCCCGGAAGAGAATTGATGTGGTTTTCTTCCAGGATAGGGTTCTGTTCCACGAAGCACACTTTCCGCATCGATTAAACGCTACTAAAAACTCCGTGGAAGAGGCGAAGTGGTTGCTTCTTCCGCTTTTTCAGGATCCAGGCATGAGGTCGCTCAACAAGGAGTGACGCCTTGCAGCAATGAAAAGTCAGGTACTGGGAACGCAATGAAACAGTGGCGGGAACGCGGTCTCTTCCAGGTGGAATATTGCCGTCGCATGGATCTTTCAAAGAGCTCATTCGGCGGCTGGTGATGGCGATTCGCCACGGGCGAGATACAATCCGGCAAGGGACGGAGGTTGTCCTCGCGCCCATGGAGAGCCCGCCGGCGACGAGATCCGAGACGCCCCTCCAGATGTATGCCGGCGCGCCGTAGGGGGGCGTCGTGCGTGCAGGGCGTCCTGAGGGCGACCGCCAGCCCACGCCGGGGGCTGGAAGGCGATCGTAAAGCGCGGCCCCCCTGCCCGGGACAGGTCACGAACCGAAGACCGCGCCTTTCCGGCTTACGGGGCGCTGGATCCGATGACGGCGTCCACCTCGATTTCCACGATCTGCTCGGGGCGGAACAAGCCTTTGATCTCGCACATGGTGGCGATGGGTTTGATCGCCTTGAAGACCTCGGAATAGGCGCGCATGCAGTCGCCGGCTTTGCTGATGTCCGTGATGTAGATGCGCACGCGCACCACCTCGGCATAGCCCGAGCCCGCGGCCTCCAGGGCTTCGCCTATCTTTTCGAACACGTTCTTGGCTTGACCGTAAGCGTCGTCGGGGCAGGCCACCTGGCCGTCGGCGTTGGTGGCCGTGGTGCCGCCCACATAGACGAAAGGGCCCACCCGCACGGCGCGGCTGTACCCGACTTTTTCCTCCATGGGCGCGCCGGATGCGATACATTGCCGGTCGAACTGCATAGCTCTGCTCCTGTCGTGTTGTTGAGTGAAGGACGCCGCACGCCACGGTCCTGCTCGGTCGGACCTGCGCTGGCTGGCGGTTCAATACGCGGGACGGAACCTGTCGTGGGCGAACGCTGCGATGTCCACGTCCGGCGTTTCGCCGAGCGCCACCTGGCTGATGACGCGACCGATGGCCGGCGCGATGCCGAAACCGTGCCCGGAAAACCCCGTCGCCGAGATGTAGCCGGGCGTTTCCGCCACCGCGCCCAGCACCGGGACCTTGTCCGCCACCTGCGCAATGAGGCCGCTCCAGACGCGGGTCACATGCACATCGTGCAGCAACGGGAAGTAGCGCAGCACGGTTCGACAAATGGCCGACGCGATTTCGGGATAGTTGGGCCGGCGTTCAGCGACGCCACGGTCGTCATACAGGAAGGCGTCATACCCGATGAACCCGCCCCAGACGAAGGAGCCGTGCTCCGTCTGATGGCCGTAGAAGTCCGAGGCGGCCGTGCCGATCATTTGGGGGAACAGCGGTTCGCGGGCTTCGGTCACCAGCGCTTCGGTGAAAACGGGAGTCATGGGAAAATCCAGACCCACCATGTTCGCCACGCGGCGGCCGCCTATGCCGGCGACATTCACGACAAGCCCCGCGCCGTAGGTCCCCTTGTTCGTCACCACGGCCGCCACGCGCCCCTTGGACCGTCGTATGGACCGTACGGTTTCCTGGACACGCAGCTCCGCCCCCAGCGCCAAGGCCTTGCGCAGGAATGCGTACGTGGTCAACATGGGATTGGCGTGGCCGTCCGTGGGGCAGTAGCTGGCGCCCCGCACGATGTCCGCAACATGGGGGTTGACCTCGCGCACGGCGTCGTGGTCCAGGTACTCCACAGGCAGACCGAACTCGGCGCGCTGTTTCTCCACGGCGTCGCGCATGGCGGTTTCGTGCTCCGCGGTGACGCACAGGCGCAGGTTGCCGCCTTGTACATATTCCACATCGTAGCCGAGCTCATCAGCCAAGCCCTCGAAAAGCGAGACGCTGTACATGGCCAAAGGCAGCTCGCGGGGATCCCGGGCGGACTGGCGGACGCCGCCGCCATTCTGACCGGAGGCCTGGCCGCAGACATCGCCTTTGTCCAGGATGAGCACTTTGAGGCCCCGCTTGGCGAGGTTGTAGCCGATGGCGCACCCGTTGACCCCGGCTCCGATGACGACGGCGTCATAGCTGGTC
Organism: uncultured Desulfovibrionaceae bacterium; assembly: GCA_964455395.1. Classification (GTDB taxonomy): domain Bacteria; phylum Desulfobacterota; class Desulfovibrionia; order Desulfovibrionales; family Desulfovibrionaceae; genus CAYVWB01. Next base: position 15,150 of record CAYVWB010000031.1, on the reverse strand, counting down.
GACATGTCAGGCGTCCTCCGCGTCATCAGGCAGATGGGCCCCGTGCGTTGCGGGCTGGTCGTTGGCCAGCACGCCCATGGGCGTGGGCCGCACGGGGGGGCGAGCCGTCATGGGCTGGATGTCCTGCCGAGGCGTGACGCCTTCGCGAGCGAGCAGGCCCGCCACCAGTCGGCCGCAGGTCTGTCCCTGGCAAAGGCCCATGCCCGCGCGCGTGGCGCGTTTCACCGCGCTGACGGAGGTCATGCCCGTGGCCAGCGCGTCACGGATCTCCCCTTGGGTGATCTCTTCGCAGCGGCAGAGGACCAGGTCGTCGTCGGGCTGGGGGGTGCGGCCGCCGGTCGCGGCTCCCCCCGGGGGTCCCTCAGTCTTCATGGGGCGACTCCTTTCGCTTGAAAAATCTGGCAGTCATGGACCACGCAAGCGGCACGGCCATGGTCACCTGAGCGGTGCGGTCCATGGACTCGCTCAACCTGACCCGGACGATGCGGGCCTCGCCCAGCGCCGCGCCGGAGCGATCGAGGGCGGTGACGATCTCGTCCTTCGCCGGCAGCGGCAGGAACTCGTAAGGAATGGTGACGCGGGCTTCATCCGGCCTGCTCTCGTCCACAATGAACACGGCTTGACCCGGGCATGCGGAGACGCACTTGCCGCAGCCGGTGCATTCGTCCTCCACCAGGGTGGGCCGGTCGGTGATGAGCGCGCCCACCTTCACGGCGTCGCGGTCGCAGGATTGTTCGCATGGATTGCACGGGATCTCCTGCACGCACTCGAAGACGGCCACGGGCCCCTTCGCGCGACGCGCCGCTGTCGGCGCGCCGGGGACGTTGTCCAGGTCTTCGGGCCGCAGGTATCCCCTGGTCGTCAGGCATTGGGACATGGCGAATCCTCCAGGGTTTGGCGCATCATGGCTTCGGCGGCGCGCACCCGCTCTCCGAAGGGGCCGCTGCGCAGGCGCTCCAGGGATTCATGGAGATCCCGGAGCCGTGGGGCTGCGTCGTCCGCATTGGCGTAGCCTTGTTCGATGGCTGCGGCCAGTCCCGCCAGGCGCCCCTGAACCATGGCCGAGCTCGCTTCCTCGATGCCGCCGGCGTCGCCGGCCACGTAGAGTCCCTGTACGGAGGTGGAGCCGTCGCTCCGGGTGGCCGGCGCAAGGCCCCCCAGGCCGGGGGCGTCGACCATGCGACAGCCGGCCATGCGAGCCAGCTGCGTAGCCGGGGCGAGCCCCACCGCCAGGCAGACCGTGTCCACTTCCAACGTTTTTTCCGTGCCCGGGATGGGCTGCCAGGACTTGTCCACCTCCGCGATGGTCGCGGACTCCACCTTGTTGTGGCCTGCCGCGCGCAGGATGGTGTGGCCCAGGTAGAAGGGCACGCCGGTGCGGGCCACCTTGGCGGCGTGCACGCCATAACCGCCGATGGCGCCGCCGGCGTCGATCATGGCGGCGACGGCGCACCCCGCCTGGAGCATCTGGTACGCCACCACCACGCCCACGTTGCCGCAGCCCACCATGAGCAGCCTGTCGCCGGGGCGTACGCCGTGCAGGTTCGCCATGGTCTGCGCTGCGCCGGCGCCGATGACGCCGGGCAGTGTCCAGCCGGGAAAGGGGATCATGTTCTCGGAGGCGCCTGTGGCGATGACCACGGCGTTGCCGCGCACCCGTTCGATGCGGTCGCCGCGCACAGCCTGGATCACAAGGTCGTCATACAACCCGATGACTTGGGTGCCCAGTTCCACCTGCACGCCCAATGCGGCGGCTTCGTCCAGCAACTGCCGTCCGATGCGGTAGCCGCGCTCTCTGGCCCGGTGCTCCTTGGAGCCGAAGAACTTGTGGATCTGCTTGAAGAGCTGGCCGCCTGGCAAGGGGTTTTCGTCGTACACGACCACGTCCACGCCATGACTGGCTGCTTCGATGGCCGCGGAAAGCCCGGCTGGTCCTGCGCCGATCACGATCAGTTCCCGACGCGTCATGGCTGTTCGCCTCCAGCGGCCGCGCCAAGCCCCTGCTGCGTTTGCACACGCATGCCGGCGCGAAGCGGCTCCACGCAGGTGCGCACGTTGGGTTTGCCATCCACCACCATGACGCAGTCCGTGCAGCGGCCGATGGCGCAGAAGACGCCGCGCGGTTCGTTGCGTCGTGCGGTGTGACGGTGGATGAGCACCCCGGCGGCGCGCAAGGCCGCTGCAATGGGCTCGCCTGTATAGCCTTCCATGGGTTGTCCATCCAAGGTGAAGGCGACCTTGGGGCCGCGTTGGTACGGGCCAAGCACGGGATGCTCCTCGAGCCTGTTCATGTCGGCGCCCCTTTTTCTAGAAGAACCCGAACGGTTCGGTGAAAGTGAAGTCCGTGCCCATGAGGGGAACGCCCGTGACTGCGCATGATTCCAGCGTCATGGAGCGCAGGTCTTCGCGTTCCAGGTTGCGCAGTTTGGTCTTGCCGGATGCTTTGGCCAAAATGACGGCTTCGTGGGTCATGGCTTTGATGTAATTGGCCACGCGTCGGGCGGCTTCGTCGATATCCAGGCGCGCGCGCATGGCCGGGTCCTGCGTGCCGATGCCGTAAGCGCAGCGCCCGGTGTGGCAGTGTTGGCAGACGGTGCAGCCCATGGCCACCATGACGGACTGGCCCAGGGCCACGGCGTCTGCGCCGAGGGCCAAGGCCTTGGCGACGTCGGCGCCGGTCTTCACGCCGCCGGAGATGATCAGGGAGATTTCGTCCTTGACGCGCATTTCCTCCAGCGCGCGCACGGCTTGAACCAGTGCGGGCAGGGTGGGAATGCCCATGTGGTCTGCAGCCACCACCGGCGCAGCGCCTGTGCCGCCTTGAGCGCCATCCACCACCACGCCGTCCACGCCGGCTTTCACGGCAATTTTCACGTCCTCTCGCACGCGGCCGGCCGCCACTTTCAGGAAGATGGGAATGCGGTTGTCCGTCAGTTCGCGCAGCTGTTCCATCTTGATGACCAGGTCGTCTGCGCCGAAGATATCGCCGTGGCGGGGGTGGCTGTGCAGGTCGATGCCTTCGGGGATTTGCCGAAACGCCGCCACTTCCTTGCTGATCTTGGAGCCCATCAGGTGTCCCGACAAGCCGGGTTTGGCGCCGATGCCCACGATGATCTCCAAGGCGTCGGCCGCTTCTATGGAGCGCAGTGAAAAGCCCATGCGGCTGGGGAGAATCTGCACCACTTGCTTGTAGGATTCGTCCCGCTCCTCGGGCAGCAAACCGCCTTCGCCATTGTTGATGGAACTGCCCACCAGCCGGGTGGCGCGGGCCAGGGCGATCTTGGCTTCCTTGGAGAGGGCGCCGTAGCTCATGCCGGAGATGAGGATGGGCGTCTCCACCACCAGGGGCTCTGTGCAGTGGCGTCCACCCAGGGTGGTGCGGGTCTCGCAGGGTTCACGGTAGGTGTCCACGGACATGCGCGTGAGCTGCGAAGGGAGCACGGTCAAGTCGTCGAACGTGGGGAATGGGCGCGGGGTGCCGCATCCGCGTATGCGGTGGGAGCCGTGCTCCGCTTTCCAGCGAATCTCGGAGATCGCTTCCTTGCTCCAGGTGGCGTGTGGCTGTTCCTTCACCACGGCGGGTTTCTTTTCGGGTTGATCACTCATCGCGCGTGCGCCTCGTCAAGCTTGGGGTTGAAAATCGTGTAGCTGTGCCGACCGCTCGTCATGGGCCGCACCGACATGAACTCCCGGGGATCCGCGTCGATGGCGTAGGCGGCGAAGAGCGACTGGAGGCTGGCGGCTTCCTCGTCGGAGATGGTGTGGAACTCCACGTTGCCGCCCAGCTTGGACTCCGCATGCGGGTCGCGGACATGGATGAGGCCTCGATACATGGACTCGCCAAGGCCCGGCCCGACTTCCCCCAGCACCACGATGCGACCGCCCATGGTCATCTGCCCGCACCAGCGTCCTGTGGAGCCGCAGATGACGAGGTCTCCTCCTTTCATGCCCAGGCCCGCACGACTGCCAGCGTTGCCGCGGATGACGATGGTCCCGCCGATGATGGATGGCGCGCAGTTGCTGCCGGCGTTCTTCTCGACGATGATTTCGCCGGAGAGCATGTTGTCGCCCGTGTACCAGCCGGTGTTGCCTTGGATGACGAGCCGGGGGCCTTCCAGAAAACCGCCGGTGTAAAAACCCGTGGAGCCTTCGACGACGATGTGAGCGTCGCCTTGCAAGGCCGTGCCCAGGTTGTGGACCGAGCCGGGGTTTTGCACCGTGATGTGGGTCTCGCCAGCGTGGATGAGTTCCTTGAGCCTTTTGTTGAGTGCGCGCTTCTTGTGCGCGGCGGCGTCTACAACGACCATACATTCACCGTCCCTGGATCCATTTCGTCCGCATAGACGTCGTTGAAGATGGGCGTGAGGCTGATCTGCTCCGAGCCGAAGACCGTGACGCCGTCGCGCTGATAGATCAGCAGGGGTTTGATCGCCAGCATGTCCTTGACGTAGCCGATCTCGGTGGGGGTGGCGGCCAGGATGGTGAAGATGCCGTCCAGGTCGTCCAGCGCAGCAGCCAAGGCGTCTTCGAGGCGCAGGCCTTGAGAACCCATCTGCCAGCCAATATAATGCGCCGCCATTTCAGAGTCGTTGCGGGTCTTGAACCTCGTCCCTCTGGACTCCAAAAAACGGCGCATGTTGAAGTAGTTGGTGAACTGCCCGTTGTGCACGATGGCCAGTTCGGGGAAGTGGGGGGTGGTGAAGGGGTGGGCGGCGTTGATGTCTTCCGCGCTTTCCGTGGCCAAGCGCACGTGTCCGATGCCGTGGGTGCCGGCGGCGGGTTTGATTTCGTGGCGGGTCCGGATGTCCTCGGCGTGGCCCTGGTCTTTGTAGACCGAGAGGCTCTTGCCGATGGAGTGCACGCACAGGTCCGGATGGGCGTCCACGATGGTGTGCAAATCACGCAGGTCCCTCGGGTCCATGTCGAGGCTCGCCTCGTAGAAGGTGAAGACGCCCTCGCCCTGGTAGAGCCGGTGTTCCAGCTCGATGGCGCGTTCGCTTACCAACCCCCGCAAATCCTCCGCCAGCTCCGGACTGGGCATGGCGACGCGAATCCTCACGTGGTCGCGCTGTTCGTAGATGGCGACCCCGGTTGCGTCCAGGCCCCGGTGCTGCACGCAATGCAGCATGTCCAGCAGGTCCGTTCCCAGCGATTGGGAACCCGCGGCGATGATGCCGGCTACTCCACACATGCGAATCTCCTTGGTGCGCCACTTCGCGTCGGCTTAAAGGTGGTACGAGTAGTGTTCGAATTCCCAGTCGGAGACCCAGCTGCGGTACAGCTCGATTTCCGTCTCCTTGAGGGCCTTGAAATTCTGGACGATCGCTTCGCCCATGCTGGCGCAGAGCGTCGGGTCGGCTTCCAGTTCACGCAAGGCCCTGAAGAGCGACAGGGGCACGACTTCGAAATTCTCGGCGCTTTCGCGGTAGAGGTCGCCATCGAAGGGGGAGCCGGGGTCCAGGGCTCGCTTGATGCCGTCCATGCCGGCAGCCAGCATGGCGGCGATGGCCAGATAGGGGTTCGCGGAAGCGCAGCCGGCGCGCACTTCCACGCGGGTGGCGGCGCCGCGCTCCGAGGGGACGCGGAGATACACCGTACGGTTGTCCAGACCCCAGCCGATGAAGTACGGCGCGAAGCTGTCCAGCTGGAAACGCTTGTAGGAGTTGATGGTGGGCGCCAGAAAAGCCGTGCTGGCTTTGGCGTGGGACATGACGCCGCCGATGAATTGGCGCATGACGTCGGACATGCCGAGCTCGCCGTCTGGGTCGTCGAATATGTTGTTGCCGTCGGCGTCGTTCATGGAGAAATGCATGTGAAAGCCGCTGCCGCCGATGTCATTGCGAGGGCGGCCCATGAAGGTGATCAGCAGATCCTCCAGATGGCCGATATCCTTGCAGACATTCTTGAAGGTGAAAGTCTGGTCCGCCATCTTCAAGGCGTCCGTGTGCTTCCAGTTGAATTCGTACTGTCCCTGGAAGTACTCGTGGTTGTAGTACAGTATTTCGTATCCCATCGTGGTGAGCGTGTGCTGCAGCTTGCGCATTACGTTCTGTGGGTCCACGCGCGGGCTCATGGTATAGACGTTGGATGGCTTGTCGCAGTAGAAAGCGCACTCGCCGTCGGCGTTCTGCTTGAAGACGTAGAACTCCAGCTCGCTCGCGACAATGGGGTTCAAGCCGAGCTGAGCGTATTCCTGCAGCAGTCGCTTCAGCAGATTTCTGGGCGAGTAAGGCCAGGGCGCGTCATTGACAATGGGGTCGCCGATGAAGCGAATCGTCTTCTCCAGGTAGGGCACAGGCGAAAACGTGGTGATGTCCGGCACGATCTTCATGTCCCCGTAGCTCACTTCGTCCGCCACGCCGGAGCCTTCGGCGATATCGTTGTTCAGGAGAATGGCGGACACGGCTTGCGCGCAGGTGATGCCTTCCTCCAGCACTTCTTCCAGGCGTTGCGCCGGCACGACTTTGCCCCGGTTCACGCCGTGCAGGTCCGAGTAGTCGACCCGAATGGAATCGATGTCGTGTTCCTTGATGTATTTCTCGATATCCTTGACGTCCATGGGCGCACCTCCCAGCGATTGTCCCGGTTTCTCCGACGGTAGCCTCCGCGCCGTCCGACGGGCGCGAGCTCAAGTGTGACGAAATAAGCATTTCCCGTGCCGGGGAGGAGAAATCTCCTATTTTCAATAAGTTGTTGGTACGGTGGCGCACTGGCGTCAGCGCGTCCTCTGCGAGCCGAGTCGTGGCCGTGGTCGGAAGAATTAAGTAAAAATTACAGAATGTTGAGATGGAATGCGTCGACCGCGTGACGTTGTCGGCGCCTCAAGCAGCGTGTGAAAGAGGGCGGATTTCAGGGAGCAATAATTGACAAATTTGTCATGCAGCGCGGCGGCGGTCGTCCCGTGTCGTGCGAGGAAAATTCAATTCCGTGCACTCAGATCGGGCCGGCGCGCTCCAGGACGAGGCCCAGCACCACGGCGTCTTGTTCCGGGATGGCCGGCGCGTTGCTGCGCTCGGCGATGAAGACGCCGCCATCCGCGGAGACCTCGAAGCGGCGGACCACAAGGCGCTTGCCCACGGCCACGAGGTATATGCGGGACGCCACCGGCAGGGTCTGGCCTGTGTCCACGAGGATCCAGTCGCCAGGCAGGATGGGTCCAATCGCCTCGCTGGCTCTGAAGCAGACCATGGCGAGCCAGTCGCCCATGCGGTCTGCTTCCGAGCGGCGCATGACGTAGGGGACGTTGCCCAGATCCGGAACCATCTCGCCGAATTCGTTGAGACTTGGGCGCACCACCGGGCGGCAGACATACTCCCTGAGCCGGGTGGCGCCGCTTTCGGAATACACGATGCCGATCAGTTGCTGGTCCGCCGGCAGCGTGATGCGCACGGACACGGCCGCGCCGGCGATGTCCAACACCGTGATGCCGGGGTGGTCGGCGCGGCTGGCCTGACTGCCGGGTGTTTCGCCGCTGATCAGCCACTCGGGGGCCACTTTGAAGAGGTGCGCAGCCCGGTAGACCCACTCCATGGGCACAGCGCCGCGCGCTTTCCAGGCGCTGATGGTCGACGGGATGGTTTCAAGCTCCCCGGCAAGCTCCTTCTGCGTGCGCTTGCCGGAGGCTTTCATCATTCGTGCAATGATCTCGGAGGCTTCGGAGTTCGAGGCGTGCTTGGTGGACATACGCAAACCCGCGGTACGCATTCGCGTCGTGGTAGTTCATGGAAAACAATCATGCTTGGCGTGGCGTCGATTCAAATCAAAAAATTATTCACCCATGCGGATTTTGTCAATTTCGTCAGGTGGGATTGCGGGCAATGTCCGCGCGGTCGCTGCGTCCGGCTGGATCCTGACGATGGCGTCGAGGGACGCGGCTCGCTTCTGCGCCGGCTCTTTCCTGTGAAGGCTTGCGAGGGAGGCGCGTGGGGCCATGCGTGGATGGCATGCAGTGCGTCTTCTTGAAAGGAATTGTTGCCAGATGTTTAAGAAAATGTTCCTATGGGTTTAAATGGAACATGTTTCAAGCGTCTGAGATGTAGAAGTCTGTGCACACTGGAAAAACTGAGGATTCGACGTAATGCCAACGACATCTGAAGCGAGCTATCGTGATCTCCACAAACCTGCAAAGGATTTCGACTCCCGTTCCGAGTATCTCGACCATGAATTGACCATCATGAAGCCCAAGCGGTGGGGACTGAACCTGCCGGGCCGCGATTTCCGCTTCGAGATGGAGGATATGATACCGGCCATCGCCGGGACCATCGGGCTGACCGTGATGTGCACCGCCGTGACCAAGACCTTCGCCGAGGCGTATGGTCTGGACATGGGCTTCATCGTGGAGAACGTCCGTGTGGACATGATCGCCACTTCGGTCTTGTTCGTCATTCTGTTTTCCGGGGTGTTCAACCCCCGCGCCAATTTGGCCGGAATTCACGGCCCCATGCTGCCGCTTATTCCTCTCATGGCGGCTTCCGGCACCCATCCGTTGGCGTTGGGGGCGCTCATCGCCGTGTTCGGGGTGGTGATGAGCATCACCAAGGGTGGGTCGCGCTTGGTCAAGGTGACCAGCCAGGGCGTGGCTGGTGGCCTTTTGGTCTATCTGGGCGCCATCGGCACGATAGGACAGGTGGACGCCATGCGCAGCTGGGCCGGAGCCCTCGGCCTGGGGTATGTCAGTTTCCTGGTGCTGTTCTGCAATCTGCTGTTGTACGCCTTGCTGGCCCGCATGGGGAAACGGTGGCTTTCCATTCCGCTGTGTTCCCTGCTGGCGGCCATGGTCGCGCTGGGTCTGGGGGCGCCGTTCGAGTTCACCACGAGCCCGGGGTTGCCGAGCTTCAATCCCATGTACTGGTGGGGCGATGAGACGGGGTGGCGCCTCGGGTTGCCCGGGGTCGGACATTTCGTGGCGTCGCTTCCCTTCGCCATCCTGGCGGTGGCCATGTGGTCGCCGGATTTCCTGGGCCATCGCATCTTCCAGGAGATGAATTACCCGCGGAAAGCCAAGAAGGTGCTCATGGATGTGGACGACACCATGGTCGGGTGTTCCGCGCGTCAGGTGGTGGTGAACCTGCTGGGCAGCGGCTGCATGACCTCGTCGTGGGGGACGTACATGATCCCCGCCGCCATCGCCAAACGGCCCATCCCCGCGGGCGCCATCCTGACCGGCGTGCTGTGCGTCGTCGTCGCCATTGCGGGGTTCCCCATGGACATCGCCGTGTGGCAGCCCGTCTTGAGCATCGCCTTGCTGGTCGGCGTCTACCTCCCGCTGCTGGAAGCCGGCATGGAGATGGTCCACAATCCCCGGGACACCAAGTCTGCAGGCATCTGCATTTTCTCGTCGGCCATCGTCAACCCGGTGTTCGGCTGGGCGCTGACCCTGTTTCTGGACAACAACGGTTTGATCGCCGACAAGGAACGCCCCAAGCGCCTGAAGCTCGCCGACCGTCTGGTCATCCCCGGTCTCGCCTTGGCTGTCAGCACCATCGCCATGGCGATAGTCGGCATGATCCCCGGCATTCCCGCGCTGATCAAATAGAGCCGCCAGACAACGACACAAGGCCGGCATGGAGACGCTCCACGCCGGCCTTTGAGCCTTATGCGTCAGGCGGCTTATTCGAAATTGATGTGCATGCAGTCTGAAATGGACTCGAGCCGCTCGAGGAGCTCTTGCTTGCTTGCCTCGTCGGGGAATTCCACAGTCATGCGCGCCGTGTACACGGTGCCGCCCACCGGGGTGACCGGGAGCCGGTGAAACTCCATGTTCTCGGCTTTCAGGTCGAGATCTGAGAGGGTCTTGGTGATGTCGTGCGTCAAGCCGGGACGATCCTGACAATCAGCCACCAGCGTGGCGACTTCCACTTTCTCGCCGTCGTCGGCCTCCATGGGGGCGAACGAAAAATGCAAATCCGGAAAGTTCGTCTCCAGGGTGGCTCGCAGCTCGGTTTCCTGCTCCGCATCGACCGAGAGCTTCATCATGGCCGCGAACTGGTGGTGGACACGGATGAGCTTCGTGTTGAGCCACTCCCCGCCGGAATCGCGCGTGACCCGAGCCAGCTCCTTGAGCAGCTCCTTCTTGTCCTTTCCCGTAATGGTCTGTACGAAGGTTTTCTTCATGATTTCTCCTCTTGAATGAAAAGGCGCCTCATCGCATGCACCCGAAGGGATGCTGCGGATTGGTGTCGCCTGGCTCTTGTACATGGACCACGCCGTCTTGGCCATGCCTTGCTTCGCCCCCGGGCCGGCGCGCCGTGCGCCACAATACGCCCGGCGCGTGGCGCGCGCTCCCGCAGCGGCCTCATTCCGTCTGCATGGTCCAGCGGTCGCGCAGTTCGTCCATGTGTCTGCTGTGGGTCAGCACCACCACCTCGTCGTTCGCCTTGATGGTCGTCTCCGGATCCGCAAGCAGGAACTCCTTGCCGCGATAGAGACAGACCACCCGGGCCTCCTCGGGCAACTCGAGCGCCTGCACTTCCCCGGCGTCCTCCTTGCGAGCGGTGAAGGAGAAAATGCGCGCCGCCCCCTTGATGACCGTGCGCAGTTCCAGCACGTCCACGCCGATGACCGAGTCCGCCAGGAAGCGGCTGATGGTGCGCGTGGGGATGATGACGTCGCTCAGACCCAGCTCCCGGCAAATGGGCTCGAAGTCCGGATCCAGAATGCTCACGATGACTTTGCTGAATCCCATGGAGCGGCCCACCAGCCCGGCGATGAGGTTGTCCTGGTCGCTGTTGGAGAGGCACAGCAACACGTCCGACTCCTCGGGCTGCGTCTGCTTGAGCACGGCGGGGCTGCTCCCGTCCCCGTGGAGGAAGCTGCAGTCCATGGTCTCGGCCAGCGCTTCGGCCTTGTCTTCGTCCTTTTCGATGATGACGACCTCGTAGCCTCGGCGGATGAGCTGTTCCGCAGTGCGCAGGGATGTCTCCCCCGCGCCGATGAAGACGATTCTCATGGCGTGGCTCTCCTTCCCAACCAGGATGACGGATTCAACAACACCAGCACGGCGAGCACCTCCAGACGGCCCATCAGCATGTCCAGGCAGAGGACGAGCTTCAGCGGCGTGGGCAGGCTGGCGTCCACCACCCCCGCGGAAAGGCCCACCGTGCCCACGGCGGAGCAGACGTCGAAGAGCGATTCCATGGGCGGATAACCGTACGCGAGAAACGCCATCCATGAACCCAGCGCCGTGAGCAGATAAAGCATGATGAGCACCAGCGCGTTCTGGATGGCTCGCGAATCGATGATCTCCCCCAGAAAACGCGGCGGCCGCACTGCCCGGCGCGGCATGTTGATGCGCGCCAGAAACGTGTGCAATAGCCCCAGAAACAACAGGACGCGCAGTACCTTCACGCCGCCGCCCGTGGATCCCACACACCCCCCGATGAGCATGCCCGGCAGCAGCGCAGCCTGGGTGGCGTCGTGCATGGGCGCCAGCTCCACGCTGGAGAAACCGGCCGTGGTCTGCGCGGAGAACGCCATCACGGGGCCGACTGTCAACGCCTGCGACCAGCCGAAGTCCTCGAACGCCCGCAGACAGACCGTCATGGCCACCGCGCCCAGCACGGCGAGGCCCAGCATCGTCACCACTTCCAGACGCATCAAACGGCGCACCCGGCTGGTGCGATACGGCGGCATGTAGAGGATGAGCGGCGCCGCCCCCGCCACGCACGCCGCGATGACCGCCCACTGCCCCGGCGCGCTCAAGGCGGCCAAGCTGGCGTCCGTGGGCGCGAAACCGCCTGTGGAGACCGCCGCCAAACTCAGCGTGAGGCTCTCGAAAAGGCCGACGCCGCACAGCAGCAATGCCGCAATGGCCGCGACCGTGATGGCGCCGTAGGCGATGACCACCCGCCGGGCGTACGCCTTGGCCCCGCCCCAGAGATCGTCCCCCACGTCTTCCACGGCGGCGAGTCGTTTGGCAACGCCCCCCGGCGGCGTGAGCAACGCCAGCGAGACGACGACGATGCCCAAGCCGCCGTACCACTGCATCCAGGCGCGGGAAAAGAGGAATGGCCGGGGCGCGTCCTGCAGGGTGGGGATGGTGCTCAACCCCGTGGTGGTGGCGCCGGAGAGGGCTTCGAAGAACGCATCCACATACGGGACGCCCACGCCTGCCATGGGAAACGCCATGAGCAACGGCGCGCCCAGAAAGAGCAGCACAGCCAGCGCGAAAACCTCATTCGTCTGGATGTCTTGCAAGGAGACCCGCACCCGGCGTCCCAACAGAGTCAGCCCTGTCATGACGAGGATGACCACGCCGTAGCGCCAGGCCATGGCGTATTCGCCATCCAACAGCGCCACGGCCATGGGAGCCAGGGTCAGCACAGCCAGGATCATCCCCATGGATCCGAAGGCGCGCAGCAGCATGGCCGGCCGAATGGCGAAGGTGATGGCCGCGTCCCTCATCATGCGCGCTCCTGACGTGATGGGGCGGCGCGACGGGGCGAGGACATGGCCCCCTCGAGGGGAGGCGCGACTGGAGCCGCGAGTGGGAGTATCGCCATTCGTCCATACTACCGTGATCGTCCGCGAAGTAAAGTCCGGCAGTCCAACGTGCGCGTCCGGTGGGAACGACGGCGCCGCAGCCGTGCGCGTCCGGCTCCCTGTCGAACGCCGCGCGGGCAAGCATGTGGAGGGAACGCGGTCCGCGGCGCGCGCTGCGGCCGTGTCGCGAAAGAGCATGCCGACAGGGCTGGGAAAGCGGACAGGCCGCCTGCGTGCAGCTCCCGTTTTGAAGCGCCGTGGTCTCTGAATGCGTATGGAAAATCAGGATGATGCGGCGCAGGGCTCGCGGTGTGGGGTCGACTCTGCCAGGGTGGACGGTGAGCCAGCCGGCCATTGCGGCGTGGCGCGCGCATGTCGTGGTCCGAGGCGCAGGGGCTCGCTCTCTGCAACGTGGGTGGAGGCGCGTTGGATGTGACTCTGTCACGAGTCGATGACACTGCGGAGCGGCGTGCTCCTGTTCAATACAGGCGTTCGTGCGCAACAGCAGAACGCCCATGGTGACGTCAATCAGAGGTCGGCGTCCATCATGCGCATCCATGGATGAACGTCCAGAGCCTTGTTCGACTGCAACGCGCCTTGCTTCTGAAGGGTATGAACGCGCCGAAGATGGATGTTCTCTCTCGCAATGACCCTGTTCGCTCTGTCGTCGCATGACGAGGCTGTGTGTCAGGTCGAAAACCAAGGCGCACAGACTGTGCGCCAGGCGTATGGTGGAGCTCAATACACGGGTGCTGATATAGCGATTGCGTTAGCCGCCTGTGGCGAAACCGGGATAGAGCGTCATGCCGCCGTCCACGAAAAGGGAAGCGCCATGGATGTAGTCGGCCTGGTCCGAAGCGAGCCATGCCGTGGCACGGGCGATGTCCGCCGGTTCGCCGACGCGCTTGGAGGGGATGAGCGTGAGCAGGCTTTCGAGGGCTTCCGGGGTCTCCCAGGCCGCGCGGTTGATGGGCGTCTTGATGGCGCCGGGGCAGACCGAGTTCACGCGGATCTTGTCTGGGCCGAGCTCCTGCGCGATGGACTTCATGAGGAGCATCAGCCCGCCCTTGGAGGCCGCGTAGTTCACATGCCCCGCCCAGGGGATGACTTCGTGCACCGAGCTGATGAAGATGATCTTCCCCAGCGCGCACGAGCGTTCCGGCGTCATGCCCCGGCGGTAGAACTCCTTGGTCGCCTCCCGTGCGCAGAGAAACGCGCCGGTGAGGTTGATCTCCAGCACCCGATTCCACTGCGCCACGGTCATGTCCACGAAGGCGGCGTCCTTTTGCACGCCAGCGTTGTTCACCAGAATGTCCACCGTCCCGAAGCGCTTGACGGCCTCGGCGAACATGGCCTGCACGGCTTCTTCCCGGCTCACGTCGGCCTGGAAGGCGAAGGCCTCGCCGCCGGCTTCCGTGATCTCCCTGACGACGCGCTCCGCGCCCTCACGACTGCCGGCGAAATTCACCAGCACCTTGGCGCCGTGCGCTCCGAGATGGGCGGCGATGCCGGCCCCGATGCCGGAGCTGGCTCCTGTGACGATGGCGGACTGGCCTGCAAGCAGCTGCAAATCCGTGGCATTTTTCATGAGGGTTCCTCTTCTGTTGAAGACGTGTGGCGCACTCGCGGGGCTTGGTGGGGCGTGCGGCTTCGTTTCGGGTCAATCCACAGGCTTTTTGGGCCGTTGCAGCATGTTGGCCACCAGCCCGGTCCAGCCCGTCTGGTGCGAAGCGCCCAGGCCCTGTCCGGTTTCACCGTGGAAGTATTCGTGAAACAACCGCAGGTCGCGCCAGTGGGGGTCGTGCTGGAAGGGACTTTCTGCGGGGAAGGCGGGCACACGGCCCTCGTCGTCACGGCGGAAGATGGCGAGCAGGCGCTGGTTGATGATCTCCACGGCTGTTTCCAGGCAGATGGTTTCGTCCGTGCCGGGCAGGGGGATGCGGAACTCGGGCCCGTGGAATTCGTGGAAGCGGGAGAGCGCCCGCATGAGCGCGTAATTGATGGGCATCCACACGGGGCCTCGCCAGTTGGAGTTGCCGCCGAAAAGGAAGCTTTGGGACTCGCCGGGTTCGTAGCTGATGAGCGCCTCGCCCACCCCGGGCAGACAACCCAGGTTCGGGTGGGTGGCGTGGAGTTTCGAGACGCTGCGCAAGCCATGGGGCGAGAGGAATTCATCCTCGCTCAGCAGCCGCGTCATGATGGCCTTGAGCTTGTCCGCCTCCACCAAGGAGAGCAGGTGCTCGCCCTTTTCGTTCACATGCACGGGGCAGGCGGAGACCACGTGTCCGTCGTAGACGCCGCCGCCGTGGCGGTCCAGCATTGCCTTGAACCGTGGGACGTTCCGAAGGTTCTCGGGTCGGGTGACTTCGCTGGCCAGCAAGGGGATGAGGCCGACGTACGAGTAGACGTCGATATGCTGGACGGCTCCTTCCGGTGTGACCACCAGGTCCTTGTAGAAGCCGGCCTGCTCGTCCCACAGGGAGATGCTGACGCCTGTGTGGCCGGCCATGGCGTTGGCGATGGCGAGGAACTGCTGGTAACACTGAATGGCCATGTCCTCGTACTCGGGCAGCTCCTGGGCCAGCTCCACGGCGATGCCCGTCATGTTCAAGGAGGACATCGCCATCCAGCCCGTGGCGTCGGCCTGCTTGAGCGAATATCCCGGTGGCA
>CAYVWB010000030.1:43212-50034 GCA_964455395.1 uncultured Desulfovibrionaceae bacterium | reverse complement strand
ACGGCGATGCCCGT
This sequence comes from uncultured Desulfovibrionaceae bacterium, assembly GCA_964455395.1. Lineage (GTDB taxonomy): Bacteria > Desulfobacterota > Desulfovibrionia > Desulfovibrionales > Desulfovibrionaceae > CAYVWB01. Next base: position 50,020 of record CAYVWB010000030.1, on the reverse strand, counting down.
CATGTTCAAGGAGAACATCGCCATCCAGCCCGTGGCGTCGGCCTGCTTGAGCGAATATCCCGGTGGCAGCGGCTTGGAGCGGTCGTAGACGGAGATGTTGTCCAGCCCCAGGAAGCCGCCTTCGAAGACGTTCGCGCCGGACGCGTCCTTGCGGTTCAGCCACCAGGTGAAATACATCACCAGCTTGTTGAACGCCCGGCGCAGGAAGGCGTGGTCGCCCCGACCGCGTTGTTTGCGCTCGCGGCGGAAGATTTCCAGCACGGCCATGGCGTGTACGGGCGGATTGGCGTCGTCAAAACTCCATTCGTAGGCCGGCGCCTGCCCTTTGGGGTGCAGGTAACGGTCGTTCAACAGCAGTTCCAACTGGTCTTTGGCGAAGTCGATGTCGATGATGGAGAAGACGATGCAGTGGAAGGCGAGGTCCCACGCCGCGAACCAGGGGTATTCCCAGGAATCCGGCATGGAAAGCACGTCCTTGGCCTTCAGGTGACGCCAGTCGCCGTTGCGGATGGACCCACGGTGCGGCGGCGGTGGGAACTGATCGCCTGCCTCCCAGCGCGCCACATCGTAATGGAAGAACTGTTTGCACCAGATCATGCCGGCTGCCGCTTGCCGGAAGATGCGGGCGTCCTCGCTGCCGGGCGTCAGGTGTGGCGCGAGGTCGGCGAAGAAGGCGTCGGCTTCGGTCAGACGCTCGATCAACACGGCGTCGTGGTCCCGGAAGGGCGCGTCCATGGCGCCTTCGCAGAGCACAAGGTCGATCTGCGCGCTCTCCCCGGGCCCCAGCGCCAACTCGCGCCACGCCGCGCACTTGGAGCCTTCCTGTGCAGGATTCACGGCCGCTTCTTCACCATGGATGACGCGGCGGTGGAAGGCGTCCTTCACGTACTCGGAGGCGTTGGGCGAACCGAAAGCGGCCTGATGGTTGGTCTCGTTGTTGGTGAAGAGGAGCTGCGCCGCGTCGCGGCCGTAGAGGGAATAGTCGCCCAGCTCGGGATGGCTGGCGCGGACGGCCCAGGCGGCGGTGTGCGGGGTGGCTGTCGCTGGGAGGGCCGCCAGCGTCGGCGGCGCGGCGTCTTCGCCCCAGCTCCACGTATTGCGGAACCAGAGGGTCGGCAGTGCGTGCAGGATGGCGGCTTCGGGACCGCGGTTCGTCACGGTGATGCGCGCATGGATGCGCTTCGGCCCGGCCTTGGCGTACTCCACGTCCACGTCGAAGTAGCGATTGTCGTGGAAGACGCCGCTGTCCAGGAGGCTGAAGGCGTCCTCGTGCTTGCCGCGGCGGGCGTTCTCCTCCACCAGACGAGCGTAGGGGAACGCCGCCTGGGGGTACTTGTAGAGAAAACGCAGGCGGCTGTGACTGGGCGTGGCGTCCAGATAGAAGAAGTATTCCTTGACGTCCTCGCCGTGATTGCCTTGCGGTCCGGTGAGGCCGAAGGCGCGCTCCTTCAGGATGGGATCGCGGCCGTTCCAGAGCGTGAGGGCGAGGCAGAGGCGCTGTTGCTCGTCGCAGAGGCCTGCCAGACCGTCTTCATTCCAGCGATAAGCGCGCACCGGGGCGTGGTGATGGGGGAAATGCCCCCAGGCGTCGCCGGCGGCGCTGTAGTCCTCGCGGACCGTGCCCCAGGCGCGTTCCGCCACATAGGGCCCCCACTGGCGCCAATCCTCACGCCCCTGCCGATGCGCCTCCAGACGCTTGTGTTCCGCGAGCATGCTTCCCCCATGGGTATGCGACGAGTACGCCTCGGGTACGCCCCGAGTACGCCTCGGACAGGGTCGACCGGCCCTGGGCATTCTCGAGCCGTGTTCATTTTCCAGACCGAGAACGCGCCCCGAATCAACGCCTTGCCCGCCGCCTGACAACGTCAGCCGTATGCGTCGGCCGGCTGGATCGGCGTACGCGTTGGGCCATGGCGAGCATGCGCCTCGGGCGGCCAGCGCGTGGCGGCAGGGCCTCGTGTCTTCTTGCATACCATGACCCGCTGGCCGTGTCTGTAAACTGGTTACACAACGGGTAAGGAATCGAGTGTGCCATCGGCCTCGCCCAGCGCCGCCAACGCCGGCGGGTCTCCCCGATATTCCCCCGCGGGGGCATCGTGTTGCTGTTTATGCTGCTGTTATTATTGATATTGTCCGTTGATGGTCTTGCGTCTGTCGTCTGGCCCCGCCTTTACATCGCCCGGCCTTCCGTTGCTAATGGCAGAGTGAAATTCCCCGTCCGCGCGCCGGCGGCGCATTTCCGCTGTAGCCGCTGTTTGCGTCCACCATCGAGCACAAGACGAGGCCGCCATGACCCCCGCCCATGACCAGACCCCCGAGCCCTCCGCCTACGGCGAAGTGCGCACGCCATCCGACGCTGATCAGGAAATACGCGAAACCGTGGAGGAAAAAGCCGAGCAGAAGCAAGCCGGCAAACTCTTCGGGACCATCCCCGGGGTGTTCACGCCCACGCTGCTCACGATCTTGGGCGTCATCATGTACTTGCGTGAAGGCTGGGTGGTGGGCAACGCAGGCTTGCTGGGCGCATGGCTCATCATCCTGCTCTCGTTCACCATCACCTCGTGCACGGCGCTGTCGCTTTCCTCCATCGTCACGAACATCCGGATCGGGTCAGGGGGCGCGTTCTCGATCATTTCGCAATCGCTGGGTCTGGAGATGGGGGGCGGCATCGGCTTGCCCTTGTACATTTCCCAGGCGCTGGCCGTGGCCATGTACATCTTCGGCTTCCGCGCCGGCTGGACATACATTTTTCCGGAACATCCCGCCATCATGGTGGATTTCATTGTTTTCGGGTTGATCTTCGGCATCGGCTACATCAGCGCGGGGCTGGCGTTCAAGGTGCAGTACGTCATTCTGGCGATCATCATCGGCTCGCTGGTCTCGGTGGGCTGGGCGGCCGCGGGGGGCTCCATGACGGAGTCCATCCAATGGTGGGGCGACTTTCCCGGCAGCCCGGAGACGGGTTTCCAGGGCGTGGGGTTCTGGGCGGTCTTCGCAGTCTTCTTTCCGGCCTCCACGGGGATCATGGCTGGCGCGAACATGTCCGGCGAGTTGAAGAATCCGCGTCGCAGCATCCCCGTGGGCACGCTCTCGGCCATCGGCCTCAGCCTGCTGGTGTATCTGGCGCTGGCGTGGTGGCTGGCGGCCAGCGCCACTCCGGATCAGTTGACGAACAACTACACCGTCATGGTGGATCTGGCGGCGTGGGGTCCCGCCATTCTGGGCGGTTTGCTGGGCGCGACGTTTTCCTCCGCGCTTTCTTCCATGGTGGGGGCGCCGCGCATTCTGCAAGCCTTGGCGGAACACAACATCCTGCCGCGGAGTTCCTGGTTCGCGAAGAAGACCACTGCCGGCGAACCGCGTAACGCCATGCTCGCCACGGGCGCCATCGTGCTGGCGGCGCTGCTCTTGCGCAATCTGAACGCCATCGCGCCGCTCATCACCATGTTTTTCCTGCTGACGTACGCCATGATCAATCTGGTGGTGTTGCTGGAGCAAAGCCTCAAACTGGTGAGCTTCCGTCCCCTGTTGCGCATTCCGCGAGCGGTCTCTCTGGCTGGCGCGGTGGGCTGTCTTGCGGTGATGTTCATCGTCAATCCGCTCTTCAGTGTGGTGGCCATCCTGGTGGTGGCGGCCATGCACGGCTACCTGATGCGCAAGCACCTGAAGGCTCCTTTCGGCGATGTGCGCAGCGGCCTGCTGGTGGCCATGGCGGAATGGGCAGCCAAGAAAATGGAGCAGTTCACCGGCCCGCGTGAAAAGACCTGGAAAGCGAACATGCTCGTGCCTGTGGAGAACTCCAACCAAGCCGCGGAGGTTTACGGCTTGGTGCGTAATCTGGCCTACCCCAAGGGCTTCGTGCGGTTGCTGGGCTTGACGGGTGCGCGCAATTACGACGAACTGACGCGCAACCTGCCGGACCTGGCCGCGCGGCTGGAGGATGACTCCGTCTTCGCCACCTGGACCGTGGTGCGCGCCGCCGACTTCAGCGAGAACGTGGCTGCCGGACTGCAGGCGCTGGGCGGCGCGTTTTTCCGCTCCAACATGCTCTTCCTGCGGCTGACAGCCAATCGCGAGCGCGACGAGGAGATGGCTCGCCTCGTGCAAGACGCCAGAACCTACGACCTGGGCGCGCTGATCTATGTGGCGCCGGAACCGGCCGAGGGCGACGACGCTCCTGTCGAAGACGCCCTGAAAACACACGCTCGCGACGAACGGGCCGTGCATCTTGTTTTGGACAGACCCGGCGACGGCTGGCGCATCGGCACGGACCTGGACGAGGCGGACCTGGCCATGCTGCTGGCTTACAAATTGAAGCGCAATTGGCCGGCGCAGCTCACCATCACCGCCCGGCTGGAGGATGCCGCGGAACGACCGGAAGCCCTGGAGTACCTGCGCGCCGTGGTTGAGCTGGCGCGCATCCCCAACGCCTTCCTGCGCGCAGTGGAGAGCGAGGAAGCTCTGGACCCCGGCCTGGAGCGTGGCGCATCCCGCCCGGAGATCACCATATTCAGCATGACCGCGCCTGTGGACATCGGGTCGCTGCGCGCGCGGTGCGACCGGGTGCGCACGGCAGCGCTGTTCGCCCTGGATTCCCGGCGGGAAAACGCCTTGGTCTGAGGCCGGGGCGTCGCTCCCGACAGGCGGGTTCTGCGCGCGGTGTGGTGTGCACGGCGCGCCACGCGTGTTGGCGACTTGCTGGTCAGCGGACCGTGGGGGGGGGCGCGGAGACGCTGGGTCGCGGATTCATGACAGGGCGGCTGTGGTCGCGAGGTGTCGGTCGACTTCGAAGGACCCAGGTGTTTTTCCGGACCCTCTCACGCCGTCGTCAGGGTCGTGCGCACAGCCAGGAACCCCTTCATTTCCCCTCTCCCCGTGTGCCGCAGTGTGGATAACTATAAATTATCCATGACTTTTGACAAAGAAGCGCGCCATGTCTTGCTGTGCACGGCCCATTGCGACGATGCGGAATTATGGGCGGGCGGGACCATCGCGCGGTGGGCCGACCATGGGGTGCGGACGGTCGTGGGCATTGCCGGCCATACCCCCGAACGACAACGCGAAACCCATGAGGCGGCGACCGTTCTCGGGTTCATGCCCGTGTTCAAAGAGGACGAACGGGGCTGCTGCGAATGGATCCTGGAACTGCTCGCCGCCTGTACGCCCGATGTGCTGATCACGCATCCCCCTTATGACCCTCATCCCGAGCACCAGGAAGTCTGTCGTGAAGTCATGCGCGCCCTCACGCGACACCGCCATCGCCAGCGCTACCCCGCGCGGTGGTATCACTTCGAAACGTACTATCTGACCCGCTCCCCTACCGCTTGGTCGATGTTGGTGGACATCACCGATACCTGGGAGAGAAAAGCAGCCGCCCTCGGGAAACACCGTTCCCAGTCGCCGCCCGATCTTCTCCGGATGGCCCGGCACGCCTGCGCGGTCCAAGGCATGCGCGCTCGGTGCGACTACGCGGAGAGCTTCCACCCCTTCGACCTGCTGGGACGCTGGCCCCGGCTGAGGGATTTGCCATGAACGACAGCGTCGTTCTTGTCATCACCCTCCATGCCGACCCCAGCGCGCCGTCAGGCGTGGGCGAAGGCGGAGGCACCCACGCCTATGTCCGGGAACTCGCAGCCGGACTCGCCAGCCGCGGACGACAGTGCGTCGTGGTCACCCGCAGGAGCTCGCCCCAGCACGAACCCGAACTCGTCATCAGCCCCTTGACGAAACTCTTCCGTATCGACATAGGCCCCCCCGGCCCGCTCGACAAACGGGAACTGAACGGCCTCCACGACGCCACAGTGGCGGCCATTGAAGACGTCATCGCGCGCATGGAGCGACCCCCCAGCGTGCTCCACAGCGTCTACTGGAACTCCGGACGCGCCGCCATGGACCTCGCCGGGCGCATTGGCGCGCCCTACGTCCATACGGTGATCTCCAACGGCAAAGGACGGCGCTTGCGGGGGGCCGCCGGGCAGGCGTCGCAACGAGAGGCGGTGGAGCACGCGGTGTACCATGGCGCGTATCGCATTTTCTCCATCGCGTCGGCGGAGAAGCGCGACCTGGTCGAATTGTACGGCGTTCCGGAGGAGAAAATCCGAGTGATCGGTCGTCCCGTGGCCCCCTGCTATCTGCAGCCCGCGCATGATGAACTCGGGAATCCGCGCCCTCTCGTCCTGGAAGGGGGGGGCTTGATGGACGTCACGCCATGAGGGCTGTCCGGCTCGCCTTGAAGCTGACGCGCCACTGCCCGGGACGATGCCTCTACTGCGAGGAGCGCAAGCGCATGGGACGCACACGAGGAGCGCGCGTCATGCCGGAAGCGCTGCTCCGCGCCTGCGAAACTATGCTCCGCCGAGCGACCGGCCACCCCTTCGAGGAAGTCCACCTCACCGGCGGGGAAATCTCCATGCGTCCGGATATCCATGCAATCGCCGCACGGCTGCACGCCGCCGGGGCGACCCTCACGGCGGCCACGTCCGGGTGGGCCGGCCCACGGGGCGGCTGGGAGGAGCTGCTTGCGCACACGCCGTTCAGGAAGCTCTGCATCAGCCTGGACCACGCGGAACCGCTGCGCCATGACGCTGTCCGGGGCCCTGGCGGATGGGCGCGCGCCACCCGCGCCATACACGAGGCCGTGCAGACGCGCGAACGCACGGGCCTGCCGGAGGTCACGGTGGTGACAGTGGTCCACAGGCGCAACGTCCGCCACCTCGACGCCCTGGCGGCGCAGTTGCGCGCCTGGAAGGTGGACCGGTGGCTGCCGGCTTTGCTGGAGGGGACAGCGCGGCATCCCGAGCTGGCGCTC
>CAYVWB010000030.1:0-43202 GCA_964455395.1 uncultured Desulfovibrionaceae bacterium | reverse complement strand
GCTCACCTCCAGCGACATGGAGTGGCTGGAGAACCGCCTTCGTGAGGAGCGGCTCGACCCCGTCCTTGCTGCGGCGCTTTCACCCGAGACCGTCCCGCGCCGACTGTTGACCCACGGCGAATGGCCGGAGGAACACCCCGTCCCACCGTGCAACACGCTGGGGCGCCTGGCGATTCTTCATCCAGGCGGCGCGCTGTACGGCTGTTATGGAAGCGAACATGAGGAGCTGGAACCCATTGGCCACGCGCATGCCCTGGAACACATGGACATCGCGGCGATGCTGCGCGCCGCCGCCGGGACGCGACCCTCTGCGTGCCGCAGGTGTCCCGAGCCCCTCCAGCACTCGCAACCGCTGAGGTAGCCCCCATGGAAGGCGCAAGGCACTGGTGGTGGCAACGTCCGTTCGTGTACATCGGTCGCATGGCGGAAGACAAAGGGGTGACCTCGCTCGTTCGGGCCTGGACCGCGTTGAAATCGTGGCGGCCCCACCAGTGTCCTCCCCTGTGGCTGGCGGGCGGCTCGCCGCAGGAAGTCGAACATGTTCGCGCCGTGTCAGGTCTTTCGGAGGGCATCGCCCCCCATGAGCGCGAAGGGGTGTTGCACTGGTGGGGCTACCTGGACCCGCCGGGCCTGAGCGCGCTGCTGACCCGGGCCTGCGTGTTGCTCACGCACTCCCGCTACGAGCCGGGCGGTCGTGTGGTGATCGAGGCGATGGCGCAAGGAGTCCCGGTCATCGCCACACCCAACGGCTTCGCCCAAGACCTGATCCGGGACTGGCGCAACGGGTTTCTGGTGGAATTCGGCGACACGGACCTGCTGACCCGCCGCATGGCCCATTTCGTCCTCCAGCCGCTGTTGCGCAACGTGCTTGGCGCCAACGCGCGGGAGACTGTCCGCAACGCCCTGGAGGAATGGAGTTTTCTCGACGCCCATATCCAGGTCTACGACCAGGCGACAGGCGCGCAGCCCGTGGAGCGGACGAACAGAACGCCGGCCCCCGCCGCTCCCCGCAATTACTTCGGAAGCCGACGCGTCATCCCGACGCATCCGAACGTCGATGACGAACCGGATACACACACGGTGCGCGCGTTCGCCGAGCGCCATCTCGACCGTCGCGTCATCAAGACGCGTCGGATCGAGCACGGTCCGGGCAGCTCCACGCGATGGCGGCTTACAGCGGAGACGGGCGACTGGATCGTGAAATGGCCCTATCCCCGCCTCGTCACCCGGGTCCTGTGGGATCCTTTCCACGGGGACTCGCTCCTCAGCGCCACCCGGACCAGGTTCGAGCGGGAACTGTTTTCCGGCGCGCTCCCGTGTTTCTCTCCGTGGACTGCGAGCGATCCGGCTTCCGGACTGCTGCTGAGGCCGGCGCTGCAACCCCTCCCGGCCACGTGTGAGCCCGCGCTCTTCATCGAGTTGGCGGCGCGGTATCGGGAGCTGCAGCGCCATCCCTTGCCGCGTTTTTCCTGGGAGACGGCGCTGGCGCGCGACTGGGACGCCACGAACGTGGAGACCATGGAGACGCTCCGGCGGACCATTCGGGAAGAGCTCGCCACGACCCCCTGGGCGCCCGCGCGTCATGTGAGCGTCCGCATGGCGTGGAGAATGATGGCGCTGGACATGGCGCGTCTCGACGGGCCGTTCGCAGGCGCCATGGACTTCGTGCGTCCGCGCGACATCGAGGCGTTCCGCGCGCTGGCGGAAGCGGAAGCGGGTTCGCCCCTCGTCGTCAGCCACGGCAGCGGGGACCTGGCGCACTGCCTCCGCGACCGCGACGGCCAATTGATTTTCATAGACGGCGAACACGTCCATCCTGCTCAGGCAGGTGAAGACATGGCGGTCACGATCTATTTCGCCATCGAGGACGCCGGCGAAACGGCCCGTGAAGGCGAGGTGTGGCGGGAGCTGCTGCCGGCCGTCGCTGCGGACGCCGCCGAAGCGGACGTGTTGCTCGCGTGGGCCGGCCTCACCGCCCTGGAGATAGCCCGGAAGCATGCCGCCATGTCGAGCTCCGCGCGGGCCGACAGCCAGACTCGGTGGGAGACGCTGGCGCGCCTCGCCCGGGAAGGGCTCAGCCGGTGATCATGATCCGCCCCGCCTTGAGGTGGGTCGTCCTGGCGAAGACCGCCGGAGGGGGCGTCCCCTCCAGGAAGGCGTCCAGATGCTCGTTGAAGTGGGGCAAAGCCACGCGTAGGCGCAACCGCTGCACATCGGCGTTTTTCCCCATCATGCTGTAGTATTCGCCGATGGCGAGCAAGGCCGCGTACCACCGAGCCGTCAGGTACACGGCTTTGGTTTCCACGTGTGCGAAGTTGCCTTCGCGGGGGGTCAGCACGGCGTTCTCGGCGGAACGGGCCAAGCTGTATGCGGCCTCGTAGTCGCCCCGCTCCACGGCGGTCCCGGCGGCGTTCGTACGCATCCGCCACAGGAACCGATGGGAGATGCTGCGTTCCGAGGCGAGGGCGGCCTTATTGAAGGCCTCGTCCGCTTCCATCACCCTGTTCTGCGCCCAGTACGCGCAACCGAGGATGTTGCGGCCGCGGGCTTCCTCAGCCGGGACGCCGTTGTCCATGGCGAGTTTGATGGCGATATGCGCGTCGCGCTCGGCGGCGTGCAACTCGTCCTGGAGGAAATCCGCCATGGCGATGTCGACATGGGCGTGGATGATCTCAGAAAAGGAATATTCCGTGTTCCTGGTGACTTCTAGAAGCTCCCGGTAGCAAGCCAGCGCTTTGTTCGGGTCGTCCCGCAAGGCGAAGGCCGCGATGTTGGAGAGGCGCTCCGCTTCCACCGTGTAGGAAAGGGGCAGCCGCTTTCGGGCTTCTTCGAACGCCGCGAGTGATTCCTCACGCCGGTCTTTGACCTTGAGCGTCACGGCATGGTTGGATAAAGCCTTGCCGCGCACTTCGAGGTCCACGGCCGCGTCATCCTCCAGAGCGATCTCGCGGCCGCGTTCGGCTGCGGCGAGCGCGTCGTCGAACTTCTCCTGGACGAAGTGGTATCGCCATTCGAGAATGGCCGCCCGAATCCGCAACGTCTTGTGTTCCGCGCTCTGCGGATCCAGGTGTCCGGGAAAGTTCAGCAGGGTCAGCAAAGCGCTGAGACGATTGAAGTTCTCTTCACTGCCGATGCGGTAGCGCAGCACCTCCACTTCGAGCCAGTCGGCGAGGGTGCGCAGCTCCTTCAGCTGCTCTTCGGCGCCGCGCACGGCTCCCGTGCAGCCGCCGAGCGCCTCACACGCCTTGGCGAAGTATGTCGACGCCATGCTCCAGTCGCGTGTCGTGGCGAGTTCATTTGCGACGGTGTAGGCGAGGCCGTGCATTCGATCGGCTTGGTCTTGCCCCAGTACGCTCAGCAGGTCCACTTCGCGCATGGTTCGCGTCAGGGGATGCGTGTAGAGCGTATCCAGGTGCGGCAGCAGCTTGCGGGCGACGAGCGCGTGGGTCGGGCTGCGTCCTTGTCGGAACTGCGCCATCTGCTCGCGGATGAGGTCGTGCGACGCCTCCAGGTCCTGCATGGTGTCGGTCGCCAGAGCGAAGAGTCCCGAGTCGATCAATTTGTCCGCGATATTCTCGGGATCGCCGCCCTCGGCCAGCTTCGTGACGGCTTCGAAGGGGAGTCTGCCTTGCAGCAGGCCTGCAGCGGCCAGGCATTGGCGGAAGGCGGGCTCTTCCCGGCTCCACCACGCTGCGATGACCTGGGAGAAAATGGTGGCGACCGAGTGTGGCGCAATATCGTGTTCGCCGAAGAACCGTTCCAGGTCCTCGACGAGGAATACGCCGCTTTCGTGGGGCCGCGCGAGGATGCGCTCCTCCTTGAGCCACGCCGCGGTCAACCGCAGATGCAAGGGGATAAAGCCCACATGGCGGGTGATGACTGCGGCGCGCTCGTCCCCCAGACCGGGGAGCATCGACTCCAGATAGGCGTGGGCCTCCGCTGGCTGCGGGGGGTTTACCTGAAAGACGCCGTTGTCCGCTAGCGCCTTGAATTGTTGTACATAGGCATCCCATTGTCGCTGGGAGAGAGGTGACTGCAGGCCGTGGTCGTCACGCGTGTGGGCGTGTTGTTGAAACCCCTCGTGGCGGACTTCGAGCAGGACCACGACGCCCTTCTGCGCCATCAGCCGCGCCGCCTGGAGCAGGAACTCCAGATTTTCCGAGGAGCTCTTGTTGAGTTCGTGGAAGACCAGGGCTATGGCGCGTCCCCGGCGGAGGTTGCTGGCGACGACGCCGAGAAATCCGAGCAGTGGTTCGATGTTCAGGTCCAGGCTGCTCGAATATTCCCTTGAATTGCTCTGCAGGGTGCTGACCACGGCGTTGCGCATGGCCTCCTCGACATCGGCGCCGCCAAGCCTGTCGATGAGCGCTTCAGGCTTCCAGGCGTCTTCCGTGTCGGCGACCAGTTCGCTGGGATCGAAGCCGTAGAGCGCTTTGAGCATGTGGGTGAACAGTGTGCGGCTGGATATCGATTTGCTGACGTCGACCCGCTCGACCCACGGCGGCGCGTCCTGTGTTGCGGACGTGCTCAGCCCGTGCAGGACATGGTCGACGAGGACCGACTTGCCCACGCCGCCCGCGCCGAAGAGCGTGAAGACGCCGCCTTGTGCTGCGCTGGCTGACATCGCAGTGGCGAGGTCGCTCGCAAGTCGCCGCCGCGCATCGCTCAAGAGGGGCGGCGGCGCTGCCGGCGCATGGCGCTCGTCCGGAAGGAAGCGCAGGCGGCAGTCCGCCATGGCGCCGTCCTCCCGCCAGCCTGTTTCCACCACCAGATCCCGTGAAGGCGTCTTGCGACTGCCCGGCGTGTCGGCGGCGGCTCTGTACTCCCGGCTTTTCTCCTCATCGGGATTCTCCAGCGTCAGCATATCGAGCAGTTTCGCCGGGAACTCCCGTGCAAGCTGATTGCGACGTCTGCGCACCCAGCCGGAGACGGTGGGGCCATCGACCAAGCGGACATCCAGATTGGTTTTGCTGAAAAAGGTCTTGGCGTGTGTGATGGCTTGTTCGGTAAAGTGTCGATTCGCCACGACAACCAAGGTTCTGGCGGCTGCATTGTGCGCGATGACGAGGGTGGCTGCGAAATCGCGGAGGCCGATGCCTTGTTGCCCTGTTCGAATTTTCGCTTCGAGGAATATCCTGAAGGTCAGCGCGCCGAGTCCGTCTTGAGCGTCGTCTGCCACTTGGTACACGATTTCGCCATCGTAGCCGCCGTCTCTACTTGCTTGCGTGACGTAGACTTGCGTCGGCGTGATCTTGAGTTCGTTCCGGATGAGCCGTGTCGCCAGATTTTCGAACTGCCGCCAAAGCGCTTGCTCGTTCTCGGGATTGTCTGGCGTAGTCATGGATAATTTATAGTTATCTGTTATTGAGCGCCCGACTGTTGCTTCAGCCAAAGCCGCTTCCGATGCGGAGCGCCGCAGTATACGGCAAGTTGGAATGCATATGGGCAACGCGTCAATATATAGTATGAGAAGCGATTCAGGTCAAACAGTATTGTGTATATATATCAAAAAAACAGGCCACTTGTTTATAGCCGGCTTGCATGAATTCTGGCAAGTATTGGAAATCTTCACGATATCCCGCGCCCCATGCGCAGGTTCGTTCAGGCGGAGCAAGCGCCCTCGCGACTGCTGCGTCGGCAGGCGGATTCGGCGGGCAATCGGCAGGGCGTCCGCAGGGCCCCACCGGGGGGGAGGGGGCTGTCAGCAGGCGTGGAAGAGCCGACTCTCACCAGGTGGCGCGGGAACGGCCTCGGTCTCTGCAAGCAGCGCCGTGAAGGCCTCGGCCGGGAGGGGCGGGCTGAAGTAGTAACCCTGACAGAAGTCGCAGGCGAGGTTGCACAACGCATGCAGGTCAGCCTCGGTCTCCACGCCTTCGCCCACCACCTGCATGCCCAGCCCCCGCGCAAGCTGCACCGCCGCTTTGGCCAGGGAGTGCGTGGAGGCGTCCGTGCCAAGTCCCGTGATGAGCGCTTTGTCCACCTTGAGAATCCGCACGGGCAGGGACTTGATGTGCAGCAGCGACGAATAGCCTGAGCCGAAGTCGTCCACGGCGAGCATGAACCCGGCGTTGCTGAAGATTTCCACGCGTGTTCTGCTGTACTCCAGGTTGCGCATGAGGTTCGACTCCGTGATTTCCAGCGTGATGTCACCAGGTTCGAACACATATTGACGGCACAGTCTGGAGAGCAGCGTCGGAAGGAAATCTCCTTCGAGCTGGTTCGGGGAGATGTTGAAGTTCAGATGGAGCGCGTGGCCCGCGCTGCGCAGTGATGCGATGTACGCCAGCGACTTGTCGAGAATGCGCTCTGTCACCAGGTCCAGCAGACCGAGCTGTTCCGCTTTGGGGATGAACTCGCTGGGGGGCGTGAGGCCGCCGTCGGGGTCGAGCATCCGCGCCAGCGCTTCCACGCCCACGATGGCGCCGGTCTGGGTGTGCACCAGCGGTTGGAAGTAGGGCAGCACGAGATCGCGCTCCAGGCTCTCTCGCAGGCGTCGCTCCAGTTCCAGCTGTCTGTGAATGGACTCGGTCAATTCCTTGGAATAAAATCGGATTTGGTTCTTGCCAGAGTCCTTGGCGAGGTACATGGCCTGATCGGCGGCCTTGCAGAGCTCCTCGGCGCTGGCGGCGTCTTCGGGGTGGATCGCCACACCGATACTCGCACCGAGATGCGCGTTCACGCTGTCGAGCTGGATGGGCTCGCGCGCCGCTTCCAAAAGCCGCACCGTGACCTGGCGCACGGTGGCTTTGTTGTGCGCGCCCACGGAGATGACGGCGAACTCGTCGCCGCCCAGCCGTGCGATGGTGTCGTGCTCGCGCACTTGCTGCTTGAACCGCTGGGCGATGGTCTGCAAGGCGAGGTCCCCGGCAGGGTGCCCCTGGCTGTCGTTGAGGAACTTGAATTCGTCCAGATCGATGAAGATCAGCGCCACGGATTCGCCCCGGCTCTCGGCTTGGCGCAGCGCCAGACGCAACGTGTTCTGGAAGAACCGACGGTTGCCCAGGCCGGTCAGAGGGTCTTGATGCGCCATGGTGTTCAGCTGGATCTTCGCCGCGAGCTCCTTGGTCACATCCATCATGCAGAGGATGGTGCTGTTCAGCTGTTCCGCCTTGGAACAGATCATGTTGACGTGGCGCGTTCCGCCGTGCTTGCGGCGAAGCTCCAACGCGTGATGCGTCGCGGACTGCTGCAGCAAGGCGGCGTCGTCCGGAAGCGCGGCCGAGTTCCCGTTCACCCGCAACAGACGCCGCCAAGGCGCGCCCACCAGTTCGTCGGCGCTGTAGCCGCTCAGGCGGACGAACTCGTCGTTCACGGCCATGATGACGCCCTCGGGCGTGACGACGGCGTTTGCCGTCCCCGTATTGCGGAAGATCGTCTCGTAGGCGCTCATGGACTGGGTGAAGCGCACTGCGAAGGAGTCGGCCAGGGCCTGCGTCAGCTCCCGCACGCCCACCTTGCCCAGCAGGGCGCCGTCCTTCACGATGATGATGTCGTCATAGAGCTCCGCCTCGTCGCGGGCCATGGCTCGACGCGCCGCTTCGTGGAGGGAGACCCCGGCGTCCAGGATGAGGGGGGACCTGTTCATCAAGGACGCAACCGGCTTGTCGTAGTAGAGGGAGACGCCGTAACGCATCCCCAATATTCTGTTGATGAGGTGACTCATGAAAAGGCCGCGCACGGGACTGTGGGGCCCCCCGTCCGCCGTGACCACGATGGCCCCCAGCACGCCGGCCGCGTCCAGAAGCACTTTGGCGTCGGCGATGCGCATCCGCGGCGACGCCGTCTGCGCCGCAGCGGCGAGCCGGCCCACGGTCAGTTCATCGCTCGGAGTCGCCGTTGCGATTCCGGAGACGTCGTCCAGCGGGAGGGACATCCCCTTGGTGTGGATGGGGTGCGACTGGTCCATGGCGCGGCCTCACGCTGGGTACTTCGTGGCGCTCGACAGGCGAAGGACGGCATGGCGGCCACGCGGCCGGCGCGGGTTCCGGGCCGCAGCCGGGGAGGCTGTCGTCCTCGGGCGCTCACGGGGGGCGATGGTGTCCATGCGCGTGTTCTCCTCCTGAAGCGATGGGTGACGGGGTGCGCCTGTTCCGTGGTGCAGGCGCGATGGGTGGACAATATGTGACTTTTGTTACGAACAGGTTACGGTGTGCGCGTTAAGTACAAGTTTTGTACAAAAAAATGTGGTGAAATGCAGTAAATTGCGTCATCAATGGCGGCCCTTTCATGCGAAGACTCATGGGTTGATCTGGAATACTGGATAGTTGTCGTTGATGGCGCGCCTGTATTCGCTTGGCGGATCCCCTCATGGCGGGTGGCATGATTCTCCGCTTTCCGTCTCCGTGTCGGCCATTATCGATGCCGCGGGTGGCAGGTTCGCGTCATGACGCGAGGGGAGCGATCCTCATAAGGGAAGGCGCTGTACGGCCAAGCTGCAGGGAGACGTCGGCAGGTTGCGCCGTACCCGCACGGCGCGGTGAGGGGCGTCACTTGCTGCGCATCACCAGGGCCCCGTCCCACGGTTCGGGGGACACAGAGGCGTCGCGCCGGTCGGCCTCGCAACAAAGCAGTTCGCAGTGGTCGCGATAGGGTGCGGCGGCGGGGTCCGTTTCGGCGAGCCGCGTGAAGTCGGCCCGCGCCGACTCGATGTCGCCGGAGCAGAAGCGCGCCAACGCGTGGTCGAAGGCTTCGATCTCGTCGCGTCGTTGCGTATAGGCTTCGGCCGTCAGCGGCTCGAAGATGGACACGGGCTCGGCGCGGCCCATCACGGCGATGCGTCCCAGGAAGCGGAAGCGCACGTCGGCGGATTGAGCGTCAGCAGGCAAGGCGTCCCGCAGCGCCCCGGAGAGCAGGGTTCTGGATCCGAACTGCTTGTTCAGGCTCTCCAGTCGCGCCGCCACATTCACTGCGTCGCCGATCATGGTGTAGTCGAACCGCGTGTGGGAACCAAGGTTGCCGACCACGGCCCATCCCGTGTTCAACCCGATGCGCATGCGCGGCCGTGCGCCCAGGACTGCGGCGAAGCGCTCCCCCATGGCGTCCAGCTTGGCCTGACACGCCATGGCTGCCGCCAAAGCGCGCCACGCGTGGTCGGGTTGCTCCAGCGGCGCATTCCAGAAAGCGATGATGGCGTCGCCTTCATATTTGTCCACCGTGCCGCCGTGGGCGAGGAGAATGTCCGTCATGGCGGTGAGGTACTCGTTGAGGAACGCGACCAGCGCTTCGGGGGCGAGCTTCTCGCTGAGCGCGGTGAAGCCTTCCAGATCCGAAAAGAAAATGGAGATTTCCCGTCGCTCCCCGCCCAGGGAGAGGCGGTCCGGCTGGGCCAGCAGTTGCTCCACCACAGAGGGATGCAGGTACTGGCTGAAGGCGGTCTTGATGAAGCGCCGCTGCCGGTTCTCCACGGCGATGGTCAGGATCATGGCGACAGCCGAAGCCCCGACAGCCGTGACCAAAGGCGCCGCCATGGGCAGCCAGAGATGCATGGCGTACCCGGCGAATCCCACGGTCACAACGCCGCTCGTGGAGCCCGCCAACACGAGGGCCTGCCGCAAGGGGTGAGCCAGCATGGCGCCGAGCGCGCCCACGGCCAGCGCCGTGAGCATGCAGAACACGACGACCACCTCCATGCGCAAGGGCGTTGCGAAGTCGTCGGCAAGGAGGTTGTCCAACGCAGTGGCCCACACCACAACGCCCGGCGTCACCGGGTCCACAGGGGTGGGACGCAGGTCGAAAAGTCCCGGTGCGGTGAAGCCGAAGAAGACGTATTTGCCGGCAAGCCTCTCCGGGTCCACGGGAATCATCGCTGCGGGAGCGCTCGGGCTGCTGCGAAGGAGCAATTCGCTGCGGATGACCGCCGCCGCCGTGTCGCTGGTGAAGACGTCGGCAGGTCCGCGGAATCGCAACACGCTCTGCGCGGTTTCATCCAGTGGGACGCGGATGGCCGCCTCGCCATGCCCGATGCGCAAGCTCTTTTCCTGGAAGCGGAGCGTCGGCGCGGCCTCCTCGCCGGCCAGAAACGACGCCAGAGCGAGGGAGGGGGAGGCGACGCTGTCGAAGCTCCGCAGCAGCCGCACGCGGCGGTAGACGCCGTCGTCGTCCGGTGCGGCGTCCACTGCGCCAAGGAGTGTGGCGTTGGAGGCGAGTTCCGCGATGGGGAAGACGCCCCGCGCCGGTGTGAGAACTTCTCGCAGCTT
Source organism: uncultured Desulfovibrionaceae bacterium (assembly GCA_964455395.1). GTDB lineage: Bacteria > Desulfobacterota > Desulfovibrionia > Desulfovibrionales > Desulfovibrionaceae > CAYVWB01. The sequence goes on along the minus strand of CAYVWB010000030.1, from coordinate 33,006 downwards.
CGGGGAGCCGGCGGAGGCGGAGAGCAGCGCGTCGAGTCCTTCCGGCTGCGGCAATCGCGGCGCGCGCCTGGGCCATGTGTCCGCGCGACCCACGGCATCACCCAGAAAGGCGGCGGCGATAAACGCCTCGCTGCGGCCGGCGGCTCGCGCCAGTGTCGCATCGTCCTGCACCCCGTAGGCGGAGGGTTCGGTAAAAAGCACGTCGAAAGCGACGGCCTTGGCGCCGGCGCGGCGGCAGAAGTCGATGATGACGGCGTACAGCTCCCGCGGCCACGGCCAGGAAAGTCCATTGGCTTCGTAGGCCCAGTCCAGGCTCGCTTGATCCAGGGTGATGAGGTGGATGGCCTCGGTGTGGGGGCTTGGCGCGGCGAAGAGGCTGGCCCGCCAGTCCCACAAGCGCAGCTCCCACGCCGGCAACGCCCCGGCGAGCCACAGGCCCGCCGTGAGCATCAGCGCCGCCATCGCCGCCACGAGGGCGCGCAGGCAAGGATTGGCCCGCGCGGTCCAGGGTCGGCACAGCCGCCGCGACGTGTCCCGTTGCGGCGAGGTCGCGGAGGCCTCGCTCATGGGGCGGCGGATGGCGTGGCTTCCGCAGGCAGGAGGCGGTCCAGCGCGGCCTGGAATCGTTCGGCGCGCACGGGGGGGCTACGCACGGGCGTGTACTCGAAAGGCGTGTGGGCCATGATGTGCTGGTATCGCTCCGTGGGCGTGGGGTGGGTCCTGGAGAAGTCGTGACGCGCGGGGCTGAGGCGTTCGTCCATCACCAACAACATGTCCACGAGGCCGCTGGGGTCGTAGCCCACGCGTTGCAGCAGGGCCACGGCCGCCACGTCCGCTTCGCCTTCCTGACGTTTGGAATAGCCATTGCGCATGGCTGTGGTGAAGATGTCCGTCACCGCGCCTTCGAAGGCGTCCACAAGGGACGCCAGCTCGGCGTCGGCCAGGGATTTCGCCTGTTGGAAGGCCAGTTGGGAGAGCGCTCCCGAAAGTCGGGAGCGGCGGATGGCCTGCACGCCATGCGCCAGCTGCACATGCGCGATTTCGTGGGCCAGCACGGCGGCCAGGGCGTCTTCCGTCCGGCAGCACGCCACAAGCCCACGGGTGATGAAGATGAAACCGCCGGGCGTCGCCAGCGCGTTGATCTCGTCCGAATCGAGGATCTGGAAGCGGTACCCGTTGAACGTTTCCGGCCGGTCCGATGCCGCTGCCAGGGTCTTCCCGATAAGCGTGACATAGGCGTTCGCCGCCTCATCCTCCAGAGGTGGATAATTCGTCAGCATGAGCGCCGCCACGGCTCGACCGAGGTAGTGTTCGTTGTGAGGCGCAAGGGTCTCGGGTTCTTGCACCGCGCGATGCGCCAAACCGCGGACATCTTCCAGACCCGGGGCAATGGACGACTGACCGGCGGTTTCGCCCTCCGCAGGGGTGGGCGGCTGCTGCCGGTGTTGCGGAAAAGACCCGGCGGGAGGGGGCGTGACGGTGGCGTTCCGGCCGAGACGCTCCTCCAGCAAGGTCTGGACGTCCAGAGCGGAGCGCGCCAGCACCGGCCCGACGGCGACGAGCAGCAGCGCCGGAAGAACAGCGACGCCGCACGCCAGAGCGAGGACGCGACGGCCCACCGCAGCACGATGCCGGGTGGGACGACTCATGCGCCGTCCTCCAGGGCGAGGCCGCCGTCCGCCACGAAGGCGCGCCATCGGTCGGAGGGGACATCGAAGGCCTCCATGCGCTCCACAGCATCATAATTGAGCGATGCGAAGCGTTCGCGGAAGGTGTCCTCCACGGCTGCGGAAAATCCCTTGCCGGCCAGGGCGAGCTCCGCCCCGGTGACGCTTGGCGGCTCCGGAGCGGCGGGTGATCCGTCGCCCGGCTGCAGGACGCTGGTACGGGCGGCCTTGGGGGAAGCGAGCGCGGTTTCGTGCAGCCAACCCTCGCCGCCTGCATGGGTCACCTTGGTCCAGGCCTCGCTTCTGGTCAGCACCTGCACCTCTGCGCCGTACGGGGCTGCGCCCACGATGGCCGCCAGGAAAGACGGCGTCTGTCGCAGCAAGCCCTCTCGCACATGCACCATGGCCGTCTCGGTGGCGAAGACGGGGAGCGTCCACAAAGCCACCCCAGCCATGGCCGAGCAAACGAACGCCCGGGCGACGAAGCAGGCGATGCGCGTCTGTGGCGTGGGCGGGCGGCGTGGCGTTGACGCTGGTGTGGGCATGGCGTGTTGCTCCGTGAGGGGAAAGATGCGTGGAAACGAACACTTCGGGCAAACAGCATATACCATGATCCGACGGCTTGCCAAGGCGTGGAGCGGTGCGTCATGGGGTATGGATACTCTTCTGTTTCAACAGGTTGGCGTCTCGGTCGAGAGGCGGCCTGAAACGCCATTCAATTGTAAAGATAAAAGTCGGATGCGCAGAGATGAGCAATCCTGGAGGGTTGGAGGTGACGAGCGATGCCCGGGCAGCGTACGGGCCGGTCCATATTCTTGACGGGCCGTGTCCTCGCCACTATATGGACAAGGCCGTGCAAGACCCCCCCCACGGCGTCCACTGGCGGCGCAACGCCCTTGCTCCAGGCGCGCCGCCTGCAGTCCAGCACGATGGGTTCGCCATGCACCGTAAGGTTCGATTCATACTGCATTGCGTCTGTGCTTTCGCGGTCCTGCTCATGCTCAGCGGCACGCCGCAGGCTGGCGCGTTCAGCTTCTCCGAGGCCGAGCGCCAAGCCGAGCAGGAGAACGCGCGCAAGGCGCAGCAGGTGGTTGAACTGCTCTCCACCGAGTGCAGGCGAAGCCTGCGCGAGAGCAAGGTCTGCGTGATGATCGGCGAACGCACTGGCGGGAGCCTGCGCACCTATCACGGTTCCCAAGGGCTGCTCGTGGACGAGTTGAACGCGAAGCTCGGTCAGCTGGGCCTGCGCACCTTCAGCGCCGCGCAGATCCGCAACCAGATCGCTCAGGCCGAGGCCCGCGCCATCCTCAACAACGACCCGGACGCCGCCCTTGCCGCCTCCAGCCGACTCGGCGCGCGGTTCTTCATCAAAGGCGTCATCTCCAGCCGCGCCAACCACGCCATGAGCGTGAACGTCAAAGGCGCGCAGATGCAGGTCAACGCCGTCACCGTGGATATCACCCTCGCGCTTACGGACAACCGCGGCCGCACGCTGAGCTCGGTCGCTTCCCGTGCGGAATCCTGGGCCGGAGCGGACACGGTCTCCGTGGCGCTGGATCTGCTGCGTGACGAAGCCTCCTTGCTGGTGGCGCGACTCTACCACGATTTCTGCGCCCGCGCCGGCGGGTGACGGCATATGAACATCCAACCAAGGAGACGTCTCGTCATGCCGCATCGGTCGTCCGTCTTCATGCGCAAGAGGTGCGCCGGGCGCCTTGTCGCGCTGGTTGTTTTCCTCTGCATCGCATCGGCATGGTGGGCGACGCCGGCGCGAGCGGAGCTGCGCACGCTCATCATCGCCGCGGAAGGCCTCGCCGACGCCAACGCAGAGGCTTTCGCTCAAAACGAGCCCCTTCTTCTGGAAGCCCTCCGGCAGGACGCGAAATCTCAGTGTGTGGAAAAGGCCGTGGGCGCGCTGGTGGCCGCCCCGGCCATGCAGGAGCACTACGCCAGCCTGCGTGCGAGTGTGCTCGCCAACCCCGAGGCTTTCATCACGCGGGTGGTGAAGGAATCCAAGCCCTGGCGGGGAGAGGACGGATTCGCCCACCTGCTGATGCAGTGCGAAGTGGCTGTCACCGACGTCCGCGAAGCTTTGGACGCCATGGCCCGTCAGGAGCGGGTGGCGCTGCTGCGCGAAGGCGGCGATCCCAGGATCTCCGTGGCCATCTGGGTGCGCGACGCCGATCGTGGCTCCGACGTGGAGCCCATGCGCAGCCCCATCGCCGAGAATATCCTCAAGGAACGCATCAAGGGGTTCGGTTTCCGCGTCTGGAGCGAGGAGCACACCACCCAGCTGCGCGCCGAGCTCACGGAAAAGTCCAGCCTGGACAGCCACGTGCAAGCTTCCGTGAGCATTGCCCAACGCAAAGCTGCGGACTTTTTCGTGGCTGGCGAAGCCAAATTCAAGACGCTCACGGCGCGGTTGCCCGCAAGCGGTCTGGAGGTGAGCAAATACGCGCTCACTTCCTGGAGCGTGAAAGTGGTGAACACCCACACCGGAGAGGAAGCGCTGTACAACACCCACGTCCCCAAGAAGCAGACCTGGCCCGACGAGGACGCCGCCCTGGAGGAAGTGGGCCGGCTCATGGGGGCGGAGCTTTCCGGGGACCTCTTCCGGAGCGAGACCCTCGCGCCGTCCACCATCCACCAGGTGGAGGTGCTGGGCCTGCCCGGCTATGACGTGGGTGTGGAGCTCAAGCGCGAGTTTCTCGGCCTGCGCGCCGTGCTCAATGCGGATTTCCGCGAGTTCGACCGCGACGGCCTCTCCACGTACGAAATCGAGTTCGCCGGCAGTCGCGGTGACTTCAACGACCTTCTGCACACCGCCGTCCTTTCGCCCCTCAACGCCAAGCTCGGCGAGCGCGCCTTCATCCTGGACGCCGCTCACGGGCAGACGGTGCGCATCGTCTTCGACAGCGCCTACGAAGCCGGGCAGCTCATGGAACGACTGCGGGGGCTGCCGCCTTCCTCCGTGACGCAAGCGGCGCCTGCGCGGCTGAAGGACCTCATCAAGAGCGAAACGACGCTGCAGAAAGTCGCCGAGGTGACGAAGCAGACGCCGGAGACGCTCAACGCCACCCTCGTCGAAGGCGACGCGGCGCAGGAGACCGTGTCCTCGTTCTGAGGGTTCCATCACGACGCGCCCGCACGCGGCTCCATCGCGCCAGAGGTAGCCGCCAGCGTTCGCCATAGACGAAGAGTCAACCCTGTTGCACGCACTCCATTCGTAACCCTTGGGAGGGAACGCCATGTCTCGTCGCATTCTGTTGATGCTCACCACCATCGCGATGGCCGTCGTCTTGGCCGGCTGTCAGCAGTCCGCCTCCAGGTCCGCCAACGCTCAGGCCGACGCCATGATGTACAAGCCCGTGGCCTACGCCAACGCTGCAGCTGCAGGGCCGTGTCTTGTGGTCATCCCGGGCGAAATCAAGTCCGCCAACGCGAGCTTCTGCCAGAAGATCACCCCCAACAACATCGCCGATTTCGCGGAGATGGAGCTCACCAAAGCGAATTTCCAGGTGCTGGAGCGTTCGGACATGGGCCCCTTGCTCGAAGAAGTGGCCATCGCCGCCAACATGGGCGATGCCGAGGGCCTGAAGAAGCTCAAGAAGGGCAAGTTCGAGACCACCAACTGGTTCGTGCGGTTCGATATTCTCAAGGCCGAACCCGTGGCGCAGGCTTCCAACAGCTTTGACGGCGACGCGTTCGGCGCCATTGCCGGCGCTTTCATACCCGGCCGCGCGGGTTACGCCACGGACGTCGCCATGAGCTCCGCGCATTCCAGCGAAGCCGCCAAAGTCTGGATCGTGGGCATGCGCTACAAGGTCATCGACGCCACCACGGGCCGCCAGGTCACCAACGGCTATTTCGAGCAGAAGATGGAAGTGGGCGGCAAGGCTTCTTCCTTCATGGGCGTTTCCCAGGCGCAAGCCGGTGGCGCCACGCTGGACACCCTGGCCCAGCGGCTGGTGCAACTGGCTGTGAAGGATCTCGACGCGAAGAAATAAGCGCGCCGGCCCTCGCCGTATACAAGGCCTTCCGCCGGCCGGTCGCGTGTCGACCGGCAAGCGGAGGGCTTTTTTTTCGTGCGTCGTCGGAACAGGTCGCGTGGAGAAAGTCGCAGGCCGCGCCTTCGCATGAAGACGCGGCCTGCGGCATGGAGACGCTGAAGCCGCCGGAAGGCGGCGGGTCGTCAGTTGCGGGAGCCCTCGAAGCGCACGGTGATGATCTCGTATTCGATCTTGCCGCGGGGAGCGTCCACGACGATCTCGTCGCCTTCGTGCTTGCCCAGCAGGGCTTGGCCGAGTGGGGAGAGAGTGGAGATGCTGCCGGTCTTGGGGTCGGCTTCGTCCGGGCCGAGCAGAGTCCAGGTTTTGGTTTCCTCGGTCTCCACATTTTCGATCTCCACAGTGGCGCCGAAGGTGATGGTCTCGCCGCCGAGTGAGTTGAGGTCGATGACGTTGAAGCGCGGCATGCGCGACTCGATATAGTTGATACGAGCCTCCAGCATGCCCTGGCGTTCGCGGGCGGCGTCGTAGCCGGCGTTCTCCTTCAGGTCGCCTTCTTCGCGGGCTTCCTTGATGGCTTGAATGACGGCGGGTCGTTCGCTTTTGAGCCGGTCGAGCTCTTCTTTGAGTTTGCGGTGTCCTTCAATGGAAATAGGAATCATGCTCATGGCGTCAGTCCTGCGTTCAGGCGAGGATTGGTGGTCAAGGGGAGGAGGAGGCGGAGCCGCGCCGGCATGGTCCGACAAAACAACAGGGCGCGGCGCCTCGTCGAGAGTGGTTTTCCCTATGCCAACTCAGGGTGTGTGGTCAAGAGGAATATGGCTTAAGCGGTGGGAGCTGGCGCAGCTTGGTCGCGGTCGTCCAGCTGAGCCACGCGCTGATAGGCGCGCAGTCCGAAGTAGGGCATGGCGGCGAGCAGGTGATCGAAGATGTCGGCTTGGACGGCTTCGAAGGGGACCCACTCCGTGGTCTTGGCGAAGCAGTATATTTCCAGGGGGACGCCTTGGGCGCCGTCCATGTCTTGCTGACGCACGATGAGCGTCATGCCGTCGGTGTGCACCATGGGATGGTGTTCGATATACGCGCGGGCATAGGCGCGGAAGACGCCGAGGTTCGTCTGGCGCCGGCCGTTCAAGGGGTGGGCTGCAGTGTTGATGTTCTGCTCGCGGTTCCAGAACTCCAGCTCCAACTCCTTGTCATGGACGTAGCCGCCGACGAGGTGAATGGTCTCCCATTTGGCGAGTTCATCCGGCGTGGCGAGATGCACGGAAGCCACATCGATGTGCAGGCTGCGTTTGATGCGCCGACCCCCGCATTCCTGCATGGCCCGCCAGTTCTTGAAGGAATGCTCCAGGAACTTGTGCGTGGGGATGGCCGTGATGGTCTTGTCGAAATTCTGCACTTGCACGGAATGGAGGGCGAAATCCACCACGTCGCCGTCGGCGCCGAAGCTCTCCATGGTGATCCAGTCGCCTTTGCGGAGGAGGTCGTTGGAGGCGATGGCCACGCTGGCCACGAAGGAGAGGATGGTGTCCCGGAAGATGAGCAGGAAGAGCGCCGTGAGCGCGCCCAGACTGGAGACGATGGCGATGGGCGGCGTCTCCGTGATGATGGAGAAGGCGAAGAGCGCCCCCAGCACCATCAGGAAGATCTTCATCAGCTGCGTCACACTCTTCAAAGGCCGCTTGCGCGCCAGGGTGGAGCGCTCGTAGATGTGGTTCGCCACATCCAGAAGCTTCAGCAGCGTCACCACCACTTGCAGTGTCATCCACAGGTAGACGAGCTTCTTGAGCGCCACCTCCACATGCGGCAGCGCCTCCGCGCCATAGAACACCAGGATGGCTGCGGGGAACCACGCCAGATTGCGCCCCAGCTTGTGCTTCGCCAGCAGATCGTCCCAGCGCACCGTGGTCTTGCGGGTCACGGATTCGAGCAACCGCTCCAGCACGACCCGACCCACGAAGTAGACGCCGAGCCCCACCACCAGGATGAGGCCCAGCACCAGCGCTTCGTCGAGGTAGCTGCCAGCGTAGAGCTGGCGCTTGAGCGTTTCGAACTGGCGGAGGAGATCGTTCATGGGGTGGCGTTGGCGGCGGTAAGGGGCGGCGCGTCCGGGTTATTGTTCGCGGGTCGCGTCCGGAGCCGCGTGCGCAGGGGCTTCGGCGTCGGAGGAAGGGGTGGAGGGCGGGGCCGTCTCGTCCGGCTGGTCGGTTTTCCTGCCGAAGCGCCACTCCACGGCGCGTTGGAAAATGACGTAGAGTGTGGGGGTGAAGAAAACGCCCAGCACCGTGGCGGCAAGCATGCCCGCAAAGACGGAGGTGCCCAGAGAGTGGCGACTGGCTGCGCCAGCGCCCGACGCGATGACCAGAGGCAGGGTGCCCAGCACGAAGGCGAAGGAAGTCATCAGGATGGGCCGGAAGCGCAGCTTGGCTGCTTCCAGAGCCGCATCTACGATGGAGACGCCTTCCTCCCGGCGCATCCTGGCGAACTCCACAATGAGAATGGCGTTCTTCGCGGCCAGGCCGATGAGCATGACCAACCCGATTTGCGCATAGACGTTGTTGGTGAGCTCGCGGAGGAACTGCCCGAACATGGCCCCGAAGATGGCCACAGGGACCACCAGCAGCACCGCCAGCGGGATGAGCCACGATTCGTAGAGCGCCGCCAGGAACAGAAAGACCATGAGCAACGCCAGCCCGAATGCGAGGAAGGCTTGTCCGCTTTGCTGTTTCTCCTGAAAGCTCATGCCGGACCACGCATACCCGTATCCTTGAGGCAGACTCCTGGCGACTTCCTCCATGGCGGCGAGGGCTTGTCCGGAGCTGTAGCCCGGCGCGGCCGAGCCGGAGATCTCGATACACTGATACAGGTTGAAATGCTGAATGTATTCAGGGCCTTGAATCGGAGTGGTCTTGGTCAGGGTGGAGAGGGGGACCATGGTTCCGTCAGCAGCGCGCACATGGAAGGAGCCGATCTTGTCCGCGCTGGTGCGGTAGGGCGGCTCGGCTTGCAGCATGACGCGGTAGGTGCGGCCGTACTTGTTGAAATCGTTGACGTAGTAGCCGCCCAGAAAGGTCTGCAGGGCGCCGAAGATGTCGTTGATGGGCACGCCGAGGGTCTTGGCCTTCTCGCGGTCCAGCTCCACGCGGATCTGCGGGGTGTTCGCCGTGAAGGAGGTGAACGCCTTGCCGATGGCTGGTTGTTTCTGCGCTTCGGCGATGAGCGCCTGCGCCGTCTTGGCGAGCTCCTCCACGCCGCGGCCGGCGCGGTCTTGCAGCTCGAAGGTGAAGCCCCCGGCTGCGCCCAGGCCGCGGATGGGCGGCGGATTGAATGCGAAGCCCACGGCTTCGTTCATGCTGGCGATGAACGCCTGAGCCCGCCCCATGATGGCCTCCAGAGAGAGCGAGGGCGCACTTCGTTCATGCCATGGTTTCAGGATGACGAACATGCTGGATGCGTAGGAGGAGACCGAGCCGTTGAGGATGTTCATGCCGCCCAGGGTCAGGAAGTCCGCCACGCCGGGCGCGTCCTTGAAATACGCTTCCACTTGCTGCATCACGGCGTCGTTGCGTTCCAGGGAAGCAGCGGGGGGCAGCATGATGTTGGCCATGAAGTAGCCTTGGTCCTCGTCCGGCACGAACCCTGTGGGCAAGCGCTCCAGCAGGCCCCAGCAGGCGAAAACCACCACGCCGAGCACGGCCATGGTGAGCAGAGCCATGCGGATGGAGCTGCGTACGCCCGCCATGTAGCCGCGCGTGCACCACTCGAAAGCGCTGTTGAACCGGGCGAAGAACCATCCCAGGGGACCGCGCACGGCCCGCGCCGGTTTCAGCAACAAGGCGCACAACGCCGGACTGAGCGTGAGCGCGTTGAGTGTGGAGATGAGCACCGAAACCGTCAACGTGAGCGCGAACTGCTTGTACAACTGCCCGGAAATCCCCCCCAGAAACGCCACCGGCACGAAAACCGCGCACAACACCAAGCTGGTGGCGATGATCGGGCTTGCGACCTCCTGCATGGCTTTGACCGTGGCTTCGCGGGGGCTCAGGCCCTCCTCGTCGATGAGCCGCTGCACCGCTTCCACCACCACGATGGCGTCATCCACCACGATGCCGATGGCGAGCACGATGCCGAAGAGCGTCAATGTGTTGATGGAGAAACCCAGCACCTCGAAGAGGGCGAACGTCCCGATGAGCGAGACCGGCACCGTCACCATGGGAATGAGCGTGGCGCGCCAGTTTTGCAGGAAGATGAAGACCACCAGCAGCACCAGGAAGAGCGCTTCCCACAGGGTCGTCATCACTTCGTCGATGGAAGCGTTCACGAACTGCGTGGTGTCGAAGGAGACCTGGTGGCGCATGCCGGCGGGGTAGCTGGCGGCGATGTCTTCCAACGTCTCCCGCACGGCCGCCATGGTCTCCAGGGCGTTGGCCCCGGGCAGCTGGTAGAGCAGGATGGAACACGTGGGCTGACCGTTGAGTCGGCTGTAGGTATTGTAGGAGAGGGCGCCCATTTCCGTGGAGGCCACGTCCTTCAGCCGCACCATGGAGCCGTCGTCACCAGCGCGCAGCACGATGTTCATGAACTCGTCCGGATCAGCCAGGCGGCCTTTCACCCGCACGGCGTACTGGAACGCCTGGCCCTTGGGCACGGGGGGCAGCCCGATCTGGCCGGCTGGCGCTTGGACGTTCTGCTCGCGGATGGCTTGCGCCACGTCCGTCACCGTAAGGTTCAGCTCGGACATCTTCGCGGGATCCAACCAGATCCGCATGGAGTAGTCGCCAGCGCCGAAGACCGTGACACTGCCGACGCCCGGAATGCGCGAGAGGGAGTCGGCGATGTTGATCTTGGCGTAGTTGGTGAGAAAGAGGCTGTCGTAGGCGTTGTCGGGGGAGACGAGGTTGATGACTGAAAGGATGTCCGGGGACTGTTTCTTCACGCTGATGCCGGCGCGGGTGACGTCCTCCGGCAGTTGCGGCGTCGCCAGGGAGAGCCGGTTCTGGACATCCACGGTGGCGAGGTCCAGATTGCGGCCGATGTCGAAGGTCACTTGCAGACTCAGGGAGCCGTCGTTGGCGCTGATGGAGGACATGTAGAGCATGTCCTCGGCGCCGTTTATCTGCTGTTCGATGGGCGTGGCCACGGTCTCTGCCACCACCTCGGCGTTGGCCCCGGTGTACTGCGCGGCGACGTTGACGGTGGGCGGACTGATTTCCGGGTATTGGGCGATGGGCAGATTCAGCATCGCCAGCGCCCCCGCCAGCGTGATGATGATGGAGACGACGCCTGCGAAAATGGGTCTGTGGATGAAAAAGCGGATCATGGCGACGCTCCTTGGAGAACCTGTGCGTTCCCTGCGTGGGCGGGCGGGTTAGGCGCCGGGGGTGGCGTTCGTCGCAGCGTTCGTCGTGGCGTTGTCCGCGGCGTCGCCTGTCGTGTCGGAAGCGGCGGCTGGAACCAGGGGGACCAGTGTGGGCGCCACCTGCATGCCGGGCCGGAACTTCTGCAAACCCTCCACCAGGACCACGTCGCCTTCGGCAAGGCCGTCCTGCACCGCCACCAGCGACCCGGTCTTGCCGCCCAAGCGGATGGTCTTGGCCTGCACCGTGCCGTTGCCAGAGACAGTGAGGGCCTGTTTGAGGCCTTGCATGTCCATGACTGCGACTTGCGGGATCATGATGGCGTCGCCGACGCGGGGCAGGGGCGCGCGCACCCGGCCGAAGAGCCCCGGCAGCAGGACGCCCTTGGGGTTGGGAAACACGGCGCGCACGCCGATGGTGCCGGTCTTGCGGTCCACCGTGGGGTCGGCCATGTCGATGGTCCCGTTGTGGGGGTAGAGCTCGCCATCGGAAAGCAGGAGCTGCAGCTGGGGCAGGGGGGCGTCACTGCGTTGTTTGACGTGGGCGAGGTACTCGTCCTCGCTCACGGAGAAGTTGACGTAGATGGGGTCCACCGAGGTGATCTGCGCCAGCAGGGTGTTCTCCCCTTGGCCGACCAGGTTGCCCACCTTCACTTGTGCGCGGCCGATGCGGCCGGTGATGGGCGCGTGGACTTTCGTATAGCCCAGGTTGATCTTGGCTTGCTCCACGGCGGCCCGGTTGCTGGCGAGTGTCGCTTCCAGCTCCTTGGCTTGGGTGGCGTAGGTTTCGTACTCTTCCTCGCTCACCGCGCCCTGGTCCAGCAGTTTCCTGAACCGGCCCGTGTCGCTCTTTGCTTTTTCGTAGGAGGCGCGGTTGCGCTCCAGGGTGGCTTGCGCTTCGTTCAGCGTCTGCTGCAACTGGCTGGGATCGATGGTGAAAAGGAGCTGTCCCTGGTCCACCATGCCGCCCTCGTCGAAATGGCGCTGCTCCAGGAAACCGGCCACTCGCGCGCGTACGTCGATGGTCTCCTTGGCTTGGGTCTGCGCCACGAACTCCAGGTTCTGCGGAATGTCCACCGGCTCCACCCGTACGGCCTTCACTGCGGGCGGGGCGGACTGCGGGGCGGCAGCGCCGGCGTTCTTGTCGGCGGGCGGGGCGTCGTCGTCGCTGCACGAAGCGACTGCGGCCGCGACGAGGAACAGGCAGCCGAGCAACGCGAGCCGCAACAGCAGATGGGATGGGGACGACAGGCGAGGGTGGAACATGGGGTCTCCAAGCGTGAAGGATCGGTCAGCATCAGAGGATGCGCGAGGGGGCGCCAAGGCCGGGTCCACGGTATTTTTCGGAAAACCACCATAACAAGGCGAACGGAACGATGGCAAGGCCGGCGTCGTCCTTCAGAAAGAAAAGGGCCGCGCCGGAAGTACTCCGACGCGGCCCCAGGGGTGCGACAGTGCGGACGGCTAGAACTTGTACTTCAGACCCAGCGCCGCCTTGAGGGCGGGCACGGTGTCGTCATGCACGTAGAAGTCGTTGCCGTACTGGACGTCCACGAGGCCGAGTTCGAGGATGATCTCGAGGTTCTCGTAGAGCTTGTAGTGATGGTCGAAGTTCACTTCGAAGTAATAGTCTTCGGTGGTCAGCAGCGTGAGCGGCACGCCGGGACCGGGGAAGAAGCCGTTGGGCTGGAAGGTCAGGCCGGGCAGGGCGATGGCGTTGAGGCCCTTGTAGCCGTACACGTTGGTGGTGGTGGGGGGCAGGAAGTCCAGCCGACGGGAGGAAGGCGCGTTGGTGCCGCCGCCGTACATGAAGCGGACATGGTGCTTCAGGTCTTCGATGAAGCTGATGTCCTGGATGGCGAACATGATGCCCCACTTGCCTTCGGGGGACTCGGCGATGGTGGCGAGTTCGGGGAGCATGTTGGTGCCTTCGAAACCGAAGGTGGTCGGACCCCACTCGGGCTCGATCCAGAAGAGCTGCTCGGAGCCGTTGCTCCAGTCGCCGTCTTCGCCGGAAGCCCAGAAGCCCATGAGGGCGAGGGTGGCGAAGTCGAGCTTGTAGTCGATTTCCGCAGCCACGTATGCGCCGCGGCGGTTCAGCACGCCGTTGCCGGTGTCGATGGCGCCGTAGATGGCTTCGAGCTTGAAGACCCAGGGATCCAGGCCGTCGTACTCGGCGGCGAGGCCGAGCATCCAGAGGAAAGCGTAAGCGTCGGAGTCGTTGATGAGCAAGTCGAGGTAGGGCTGGCCGGTAATGGGCTCGATGGGGCCGATCTCACGCACCAGGTAGTGCGCGGGGGAGAGCAGGCCTTCGTCCAGGGCGCCCCAGGTGTCTTGGCCGATGGAGCCGATCATGCCGTAGGGGTCACTTCCCAGCCGTCGCCTTGCATGGGCAGCCAGAGATACCAGATGTCCATTTCGTCATGGTCGGGGCTGTTGTTGTTGCCGCTGTTGGAGTCCAGGTCGAAGTGACGGCCCCAACCGGCGACGATGCCGAAGCTGTCGGAAAGCTCCCACACGGCGGTCACGGCGGCGAAGTCGTCGTCCAGCACGGGGTGGCCGGCGATGACGTTCGGGAAATCCACGCCCTGGATACCCACGCGGAACATGAGCTCCGTGTTGGGGATGTTGAAGTCGATATAGGCGCGCTTGGTCTCCACGTTCACGCCGTCTGCGCTGAGGGAAGCGCCGCCGCGGCCCCACTGGAGCTCGCCGATTTCCGCCATGTACACGCCGCGGAGGTTTTCGCTGGCGATGAAGTCGACTTGGATCCGGGTGCGCTGACGCACGAAGAACTCATCTTCGGACTGGCGGTCCCAGCCGTAGTCGTAGAAGTTGGCGTGGCTGATGACGTTGAACGCGAACTTGTACTCGCCTTTGACCTTCACCTCCACGGCCGCGCTCAAGCCCGGCGCCATGGCGACAATGAGCAAAGACACCAGAAGACACAAAATACGGCGTTGCATTGTGGGCTCCCCAAAATAAAGAAGTTAAAATTTTTTAACCAGACTTCTCGCCGTATACGGGAAAGTTTTAAATTTTGTCCACCATCAACAAACTTATTTCACACGATTGTAACAATATCGCCAAGAGGAGCGTCCGATTCGATTCTTGTGTCGGGAAAACGGAAAGATTGACGCCAGAAATGCATGACTGCGGTACATATTCTGATATGCATGCAGGGGCTTTTCGACATGTGCGACGGGTGCGACATCGCACGCCGCCACGAACACACGGTTCAAGCGTCACTTGCGGGCCGTGAACAACATGGCCTTGGCCATGGCCGAGGTGTGCTCACTGAACACGTACACCACATCGCACGCCTCCAGAACGAAGGACGCTTCCGGATTGGCGTAGGTCTTGCCGGCGCGCTCCACCGCCACCACCATCAACCCGTGATCCCGGCGTAGCGCCGCTTCCTCCAGGCTCTGGCCTTCCAGTGGGGAGCCCTGGTCCACGGCGAAAGTCGTCAGCGCGTGGCGGGAGGCCAGCCGGCCCAGGTCGCAGACCGGCGCATGCCCCGGCACGGGACTGCGCAGCATGCCGTATTCGCCGGCCCGCGCCTCGGCGGTGAACCGCTCGATCTCCCGCCGCGGCACCAGATAGGCCTGCATGGCGCGCGTGAAGATCTCGATGGACGTCTCCAGATCCTCCGGCACCACCTCGTCGGCGCCAAGACGCTTCAGGTCCTCCAGATCCTGCATGAACCGTGTGCGTGCGATGATGCGCAACGTCGGGTTGAGGCCCCGCGCCGTGGCCACCACCCGCCGTACGGCGGCCGGGTCCGGAATGAGCACGGTGAGCACCCGCGCATGCGCCGCGCCGGCGTGCTCCAGCACGGCGGGCTGGGCGGCGTCCCCGTAAGCGATGGGCGCGCCCCGTCGCGCTTCCTTCTTCACCGTCTCCGGGTTCATCTCGATGACCGTGTGACGGATGCCGGCGGAGACGGCTGCGCGCGCCAGCATGCGACCGCCCAGCCCGTACCCCACGATGATGAGGTGGTCCGAGAGGGCTTCCTCCTCGGCGGGGGGGGCTTCCCGACCGTCACGGCGCAACCACGGCGGGGCCATGGCCGCCAGCCGTCGTGCTGCCGTGTCTGCGTTGTTCACGGCCAGGGGCGTCACGGCCATGGTCACCACGGCGGCGGCAAGGAAGAGCTGGTACGCCTCGGCCGAGAGGAGGTTGTAGTTCATGCCCTCCCGCGCGAGCACGAAGGAGAATTCGCCGATCTGGCAGATGGCGAACCCCGCCGTGAGCGCCACCCGCAAGGGGTAGCCCAGCAGCAGACCGGCTGCGGTGGCCAGCGCGCACTTCAGCACCAGCACGGCGCCTGCCGAGAAAATGACCCAGTGGATGTTGCTGAAGAAGTAGCCCAGGTCCAGCAGCATGCCCATGGAGACGAAAAAGAGGCTGGTGAAGACGTCACGGAAAGGCAACACGCCTTCCAGCGCGCTCACGCTGTATTCGCTCTCCGCCATCACCAGACCGGCCAGGAAGGCGCCCAGGGAGAGGGAAAGGCCGAGCTTCGCCGTGCCGAGTGCGATGGCGAAACACAACGTGAGGTTCGCCAGCAGAAAGACTTCCCGACTGCGCGTGCCCACCACTTTCGCCATCACCCGCGGCGCGACGTATTTCGCAAGAATGTAGATGGTGGCCAGAACGAATGTCGCCTTGGCGATGAGCGTCAACAGCGTCATCCCCACGCTGCCGCCCACCGCTCCCTCGGCGAGGAATGGCGAAAAAAGCATCATCGGCGCCACGGCGATGTCCTGAAAGATGAGAATGCCCATGGCGATGCGGCCATGCGGCGCCTCCAGTTCGGCGCGCTCGCTCAGCAGTTTCAACGCCACCGCCGTGCTGGAAAGTCCCGCCAGAAGCCCCACGAAAACGGCTTTCCCCGGCTCCAGTCCCAACATGCTTGCGCCGGTGGCGAACACGAACGCGGTCAGCACGAGCTGAGCCGCTCCCCCGAGGAAGACTGGCGTTTTCAACCGCGCGAGCTCCTTGGAGGAGAGCTCCATGCCGATGACGAAAAGCAAGAGCACCACGCCCAGCTCCGCGAGCATTTCCACATCGTGGTGGCTCACCAGATGCAGACCCGTGGGCCCCGCGGCCAATCCTGTGAGAAGGAAGCCGATGATGGGCGGGATGCGCGCCTTGTGACACGCCAGGATAACCAGAATCGAGAGACCGAAAACGACGACGACGCCTGTAAGGACCGAGAAATCGTGCATGGGATGCTCTGCAGGCTGGGGTGAGAGGGGTCGGGCGCTGGGATGACCTGTGCGCCATCATAGCACCCTCAACCGCGCATGGCGAGCCGCGACCTTGCTGGAAGAAAGTCGTCCCGCCCTTGTCACCCTCCCGGCGTCGGGGTATCATGCGTGTCTCCCCGTCCCGAACCAACCGCCATCCACGGCGCAAATCTCTGGAGCGGTCCCCCATGTCAGACCCACGTCGTACCCGCCACGCCACCGCCTTCGTCCTCTGCTGCGCCGTGCTCACAACCTTATATATGACGATTCTGGCGACCCAGGCGGCGGCCCAGCCGCGCGGCGCCATCAGTGCGGGCTCCCGCCAGCTGAGCCGGGCCATCTCCATGAACGTGGAACGGCTCATCAAACCCCGGCTCACCATCGCCCGAGGCGCGGCCGGCCCTGTCACGGCCATCGCCATGAGTCCGGACGAACGCTCTCTGCTCACGGCCATGGGAGACGGCGGCGTGCGACTCTGGGATCTCCGCCTGGGACGACAAATCGCCTCCCTGCGCGGCCCCGGCGGCGTGGTGACGATGTTGGATATCGCACCGAACGGCAGCCGCGCCGTGGCGACCTCGGCGCAGGGGCGCGTCACCCTCTACGAGCTTGATCCCCCGGCGCCCGGCAGAACCCTCCCCATGCAGGCGCAAGTCGGCGCGTTCATTGACGACCGTACGCTGTTGCTGGGGACCCCCCAAGGCGAGCTTTCCCAGGTGACCACTGACGGGCGGCTGGTGAACTCCGTCGCCATGGGCGGGGTCGTCGAAGCTCTGGCTGTGGACGCAGGCATGGCCGTGGCCTTGCTGCGCGGCGGCAGGGCGAGGGCCATGGAACTTGCGGACGGCGCTGTGATTCCTCTGGGCGACGCCCGCGCCACAGGCGCCACGGCCGTGGCCTTGGACGGCGACACGGCCGTGGTGGGGTACGCCGATGGCGCCGTGCGATCCTTCCAGGCAAGAACAGGGCGGCTCCTGACCGAAGTGCGCGGCGTGCTCGGCGCAGCGGTGACCGCCTTGGCGGCGAGCAGCGGCGTGGTGACTGCAGGCGACGATCAGGGGCGGGTCATGGTGGTCCGCGGCGGCTCTGGCCGCCTCCTCAGCGGACCGGCGGGCAGCGTGGCCGTCAGCCATGAGGGCGGCGTGACTGGCGCCGTGGTGGACGCCGCTGGTGATTTCGCCCTCTCCTCCTCCAAGGACAACACGGTGTGGCTCTGGAGTCTGCGCGCCGGAACCATGGTGCTGCGTCTCATCTCCACCCGCGACGGCTGGACCGTGGTGGACGCCGACGGTCGGTTCGACGGCGCCCAGGATTCACTCACAGGGGTGGAATGGCGCGCCCCCGAAGCCGTTATCCCCATCCAGAATTTCTCCCGCGAGTATTACGAACCAAGCCTCCTCGCGCGGACCATGCAAGGCGCCCGGGATCTGGCGCCGGTGCGGCCCATCGAGCAAGGCGTGCACTTGCCGCCCCTGGTGGAGATAGCGCTCGAAGGCAACGTTGCGGAAAGCGGCCCCCCTGAAGTCCTGGTGGAAGTGGCCGCCGTGGAGCAGGGCAGAGGCGGCGTCAGCCAACTGCGTCTCTTCCAGAATGGCCGCCGGGTCAGCGAGTCCCGTCGGGTGAGTCGTGAAACCGAGACCCAGCGCGGCGCCACCGTTATCGTGGAGCGCTATCGGACCAGCCTCGCTGCAGGCGCCAACATCTTCACCGCCACCGCGGAAAACAAGCAAAAGACTGAATCCGTCCCGGCCAGGGCTTCGCTCGCCGGCCGGGGGGCCACAGGCGCGCCCACCCTCTGGATGGTCACCGTTGGCGTGAACCAGTACAGCGTCAGTTCACTCAACCTCAACTACGCCAAGCCGGACGCCAACGCCCTGTCCACGTTCTTCGACGCCTTGCCGGGGCGGTTGTTCAGTCAAGGCCGCGGCAAGACCCTGGTGGACGGCCAAGCCACCAAACCCGCCGTGCTGCAGGCGGTGCGCTCTCTCCGCAGCGCCGCCATCGATGACGTGGTGGTCATCTACCTCGCCGGCCACGGAGAGGCCCGGGGCGCATCGTGGTCGTTCATCACCCATGATGGGCAGCGCCTCGACGCCGCCGAGCTGCAGCGGGAGATCGACGCCCTGCCTGCGCAACGCATCTTCATCGCCTTGGACACCTGCTACTCCGGAAGGGCGCTGCCGCCGCCCAGCCATTTCGCCGGGCTCAAGTCACTGCGGCTGCTCGCCTGGGACATGGGCGTGCATATTCTCGCCGCCACGGATCGGGATCAGGAGGCCATCGAGCTCTCTCAGCTCGGCCACGGCGTCTTCACCTACGCCTTGCTCCAGGCCTTGCGGGGGGGCGCCGACGACGCGCCTGGCGACGGCGTGGTCAGCGTGCGGGAGGTCTTGGGTTACGTGGAAAACAACACGCCCATGTTGGGAGAACGCTTCGCGGGCCGCGCGCAGTTCCCGACGGCGCACTCACGCGGCGCGGATTTCGGCCTGGCGCGGCGGTAAGGCTTGCGCGGTTGGCTGCGGCCAATCAGCTGGCGCGTTCTCTCGTCCGGGTGGGCTGCGCGAGTCGCCCCACGCGTCGCGCAGGCCACAGCATCGCACATGAAGTCGTCTCGTGGCTGAGGACGAACGCGTCCCTGTCCTCACGTCATGCGCACGGGGGTGACCGCCTGCAGGGAACAGGGACGCCTGAGGTTGCAGCGAGGGGGCTACTTCGCGATGGCGTCTTCGCCGCCGAGGGCGCGGAAGCGCAGGCGTACGCCGGTGGCCGCGGGGGAGTCGCCGATGCGCTGCAGCGCGTCGTGCAAGGCGCGGACTTCGCCATGATGGTGACCGTGCAGCCGATGGATGAACGCCAGAGCCACATACCGTTCCACGCCGGCGGGGGAAGCGGCGTGGACGCGCTTGGTTTCCTCGCGCAAGGCTCGGGTCTCCGCGGGGTTCATGACGGTGAAAACGCCTTGACCATGGCTTTCGCCCCCTTCACGACGGAGTGCGGTGACGCGCCAGCGGTACGTCCCCGGGACTTGGGGGATGGCCACGTCGGCGCGGTTGGTGGTGGTTTCCTGAGTGATGGCGAGGCCTTCCGGGCCCGTGATGTCCAGCTGGTAGCGGCTGGCGTGCGGGACCTTGCGCCAGACGAAGGGGACAGTCTCGCCCGGACTGACGGCGCTGTCTGCGGGCAGCAGGGGGGTGGGCGCGTCCATGACGCCGGCGCTGGGGTCGCGCAAGGCCACCATCCCGAAATTTTGCAACTGCTCGCTGGACATGGATGTCCGTTTGGGCAGATGCTCCACGGCTTCGCGGGAAATGTCGCCATCGCCGCTCTTGGGGACGCTCTTCGTGGCGGTGACTTGCGCAGTCACCGGACCGGTGATGCGTTCGCGCATGCCTGCTTCGAAATAGTTGAGCGTGACGCCTTTGCCCTCCCGCACGGTAAGGACATCCCCAGGGTAGAGGAACTCCATTATTTCAAGTGGTTTGTCCTTGAGGACGCCCTCGGCGTAGACGGCGGCGTCGGGGTCCGCTTCCATCACCATGGCGGCGTATCCGCCAGCTTGCGCCGAAGCGGCGGTCGGGGCCAGCGATGATGCAAGCAGGGTCAGGGCCATGGTCAGGGCCATGGGGAGCGCCAGGAAAGGGCGCCGGGCGTGGTGTCGAAAATCAACCGGAGCATTGGATCGATGGATCATGAGTCCCTCACTGCGATGAGCTGCAAGGCGTGCATGGAAGAGTGGCCGCGGATGGCCACGACGCCTTTGTCTTCCACCACAATAGCCTCTTTGGCGTCTTCTTGAAAGGCCTCGCTGACGAGAATGGTTGCATCGGCGTCTTTCGTCTGGCTCTCCAGTCGTGAAGCGACGTTAACCGCATCGCCGATGATGGTGAAGTCGCTCTTGGCGCTGGAGCCGATGTTGCCCACCATCACCTCGCCCACGTGCAATCCCACGCCCATGGCGAAGGTCGGTTCGCTCCGGGCCTGCCACGTGTCGTTCAGCTGTTCCAGAGCGGTCTGCATGGCCAAGGCGGCCCGCGCTCCGGCCACGCTGGCCGGCTCCCGCGTCGACGTCAAACCGAAGAAGGCCAGAATCCCGTCCCCGATGAACTTGTCCACCACCCCGCCTTCCGCATGGATGGCTTGCGTCATGGCTTCGAAGTATTCGTTGAGCCGCCGCACCACCTCCTGGGGGGAGCGGTCGCGGGCGAAGGTGGTGAAGCCGCGCACGTCCGAGACCAGGATGCACAGCTGGCGCGTCTCTCCCTGGAAGAAGGCGGCGTCGTCCTGTTGTACCGCCAGGGTGTCCACCACATGTTCCGGCAGATACCGTGCGAAAAGAGCGCGCAACTTGCGTTTGTCCCGCTCCATGCCGTATTCGCGCCACCCCACGGCGACAAAGCTGGAGAGCAGGAGGACCGCCACGCCGGCGGGGAGGGGGTAGAGCGTCCCTTGCAGGAACGCCAGGAACACGACCAGGGCCCAGAAGACCAGCAGCAGCGGCAATCCGATTGCATAGCAGATGCGGCGCCCGAAGATGGCCAGCAGCGAGGCGGCTATGGCTATGAGCAGAATGAGGCCCGCGCGCTCGACTGGCGGCGCCTGACGCATGAGCCGGTCGCCCAGCAGGGTGTTGATGGTGTGCGCCTGAATGAGGACCCCGGGGAGTTTTCGCGTTTCTCCATGGCGCAGCGCGCTCACAGGGGTTGCGTGGACATCCCGGGTGAGCGTGTCCGTGGAGCCGATCAGCACGATTTTTCCCATGAAGGCCGCTTGCAGCCATGCCGCGTCTTCGGCGCGGACTCGGGCGCTCACGTCCCGCAGCGAGTGGACGGGGAAGGCTGGCGAGGGGTGGAGGAAGTCGATGTGGACCATGGGGTCGTCTTGCGCCATGAACCGCGCGGTGACGGAGGAATCGAAAGCGCGGGCGATGGCGTAGGGAAAGCTCGGCGCGCGCTGGCCCTCTTCCGTCTCGAACCAGAGCCGGCTGCGGCGCACGGCGTCGTCCTCGTCCGTGGTCAGATTGAAGAACGCAAGGCCCTCCGCGCCGATGAGTTGCAGGTAGAAGGGGTGCGGCGTCACCTGGTCGTTCTGGAGTTGCATGTACCCCGTGATGAAGGGGACCCCCTGGCGCCGAACGGAGGCGAGCGCGCGCAGCCACACGGCGCTGTAGCCGGGGACGGAGTCGTCGAAGAGCACGGGGGGGAGCAGGTAGTCCAGCCCGATGGCGGCCGGTCGAGCCGCCGCGACGTGGGTGAGGAGTTCGCCGAGGCGCTCGTGCCAGAGCACCAGGGGCATGCGGAAGTCGGGGTCGTTGAGTGTGGCGTCATCCAGTGCGATGAGGACGATGGGCGCACGGAAGGCGGTGGGGTTCACCTGCAGTCGCAGCACGGTGAGCGCGTCGTAGCTTTTGCGGTCCAGGAATCCCATCCAGCCGCGATGGTCCGCCAGGCAAATAATCGCTGTCGCGCACATGGCGATGATGAGGGCCGGGAGCAGCCGCTGTGGCAAGCGGCCGCCGCTGCCGACGGAGGGGGTAAGCATGGCGGCGTGTTCCCCTTGCACGCGTGGGGTGTGGCTGGGCGCGGTTGACGACGTGGTTGACTGCGCGATTGTCTGGCGCGGTTGTCGTGTTTGTCGAGAACGTTGTTGCTGATGAAAAGCGCCCCGCCCGGAAAGCGTATGCCGGAAGCGGGGCGCTGGGAGTCGCAGGGGCGGCGCTGCTATCAGAAGGTGTAGCGCGCGTTGAGCAGCAACCGGGTGTTGTAGTGGTGCGCGCGGAAGAAGCTGTTGGAAGCCTCCAGGCCGAGCTGGAACGAATCCGTCATGGGGAAGGCGGCGCCGATGGTCGCTTCCATCTCGTGGGGTTCGTCCTCCACGGCGGCCAGGGTGTCCACGATGTAGAGCAGTTGGAGATAGAGTTCGGCGCTGTCGAAGACGTAGGCGACGCGGCCGCCAGCGTTCAGCTCGCCGATATCAACATCATCCACACGGCTGTTGTAGGATTCGTTGTGAGTGTACTGATAGCCCAGGGTGGCGGCGAAGAGCCACGGGTCGTGGATGTAGTGCTGGGTGAGCTTCACGGCGACCATGGTGCGGAAGGCGTTGTAGTCCACGCGGCTGCCGCGGGTGTCCGTCCAGGTGAAGCCTGCTTGGCCTTCAAGGATGGTGTTGTTGTAGATGTCAGCAGCGGCGTAGGGCGCAAGGACAAGGCCGTTGGAGCTTTGTTCGCCGTTGAAATCCGTGCCGAGGGCGGTGTGTTCGTAGCCCAGCACGAGACCCAGCACGACGCGTTCGTTAAGGACGACGTCCCCGCTGATGAAGCCGGTCCAGAGGCCGCCGGAGTAGCTCTCCAGGCCCTTGTTGGCGGAGAGGATGCTCACGCCGCCGTTGGTCCACATGGTGAAGACGGCGTCGCTCATGGCGCTTTCCGTCTCGGCGTCTGCAGCAAGGCCGGAGGAATCGCTCGTGCGGGGGAGGGAGTAGGCGATGGTCTCGGGGGCGCCGGCGGGGGTGGCGCCGGGGACCAGGGCGTCGCGTACGCGGTTGCTCAGGATCTTGTGCGCGAACCGGCTGCCGGCGCGGGTGGTTTCCTCGAAGGTGCGGGAGATGGCTTCCTGTCTGGCGGCTTCCAGCTGTGCTTCGGCGGCGGCGCGTTGGTTCTCCAACCCGATGCGGATGATCTCCGGGGTGGGGTCGATTTCCGGCTCGACGGGCGCCACGATAACAGGCTCGACAGGCTCGACAGGCTCGACAGGCTCGACAGGCGCCTCTTCCACCGGCTCTTCAACAGGGTCGTCAGCCACGGGTTCCTCAACAGGATCGGCGGCCACGGGATCGGCCGGCGCCTGCGGCGTCAGGGCGTTGATGAGGGCGTCCACTTGATCCGGCGTGAGGTTGTCCTGCGCCTGGGCGGCTGGCGCCGAGAGGAGAAGGCACAGGGCGAAAACCAGGGCGCCATGGGTGAGAGTGCGAAAAAACGGCATGCGAGGTTCCTCCAACAAGAGACACGGTTGATGCGGCGCCGGGGAAGGGCGGCTGTCGGCACTGAGATGTTCAGAATACCGAAGATATGCCTGGAAGACGCCTGGCTGTCAATCGAGTCGAAGGAGGCTGACGCGGCAAGTGGAACGGCCAGCGTGGAGTGCTGAAGGGCTGGGCGCGTCTCCCCGCCTGGGCCATGGCGTCCTTCGGCGGATCGGGATGAGGCGGCCTCACGCCGGCGCGGCGCTGCGCGTCACAAGGGGTCGCGATGCCGCGGAGCCCCGGACGGGGGCGTCGGGCGGGGGCGTCGGGCGGGGGCGGCGGGGTGTGGACGTCGCGCCCGAGCAGTGTCGTCCGCCGTGACGCCAAGGGGATTCGAACCACCTCTTCGAGCGCGACAAGGAAGCGCTCCGTCACGACAGCTGTCAGCGCGCAAGCCGCCAGGGCCGCCAGAACCAGCAGGGCGGCGCGTTCCCCCCCCGAATTCCCCGAGTTCCTCCGAGTTCCCCGAGGAGCGACGGGAGCCATGACGCTCACGGCCCCCCACTCCCAGGCGCCCGGAGCTCCAGGGTGAAGGGCTATTCCTGTTCGCCTTCTTCCTGCTTGCGCTGGTAGCGTTCGAGTTCCTTGTAGAACTCGTTCTTGTTGGTGAATTCGTATTCGGGCATGTTGTCCAGCACGCCCAGCATGGCGCTTTCGATGCCTTGGGCCACCAGACTGTCGTGGAGTTGCTGCCGGTTGGCGGGCCATTCCTGCGTCTTCAGATGACGATCCAGCAGCTCCGGGGTGAGGCGCGTTTCCATGGGGGCGCTCCTTGGCTTGGGGGTGTTCATGACGGGCGCCCAGCCTCCGGAAGCCGGACGGCGTGTGGGCGGACGATGCGCAATACACCCCATGATACCGTGTGCGCCGTTCTTCGCGAACGGGTAATTCGCGGCGAGGCGACGAATTGACACAAGGCCTTCGGCGGGCCTAAGAAATGAACGCCCGACAAGACGTCGGCTCACCCAGCATGTGGAGTTCGTTCATGGTTCGACTGGAGAATCTGTTTCGCAGGAACAAGCCGCGCCGGTGTCCGGTGTGTGAGGAGCGAGGCCCCGAAGTCATCTGCGATTTGACCGGAAACTGCGGCAATATCGATTCGACCTTTCGACTCGTGGGCTGCGCTCGCTGCGATCTGTTCTATCTCGACCCCTTGCCCACGCAAGACGAGTTGGCGCGCATCTATGTGGGCAATCAGCAGTTTCTGAACGACCCCCACTATGTGGGCATCGGGCAGTACGCCGCCTATCAGCACTATCTGCGCTGCATCGAGCGCATCATGACGCGCCTCGGCCCACGGGAAGCCCCCCGGCTGCTGGAGGTGGGCGCCGGCCTGGCCGCCATGTCCCGCGCCGCCAAGGCCCACGCCAAGGATTTCCACACCGTAGCGCAGGACATCACACCCGAAGCGGAACTCTTCGCCAGACCCTGGGTGGACCTCTATCTGGTGGACTACATGGCTGCGCTTCGTGAGCGACTGATCCAGGAAGGCCCGTTCGACATCATTTCTCTCACCCACGTGGTGGAGCACCTCACAGAGCCCATCGACGTGCTCGCCATGTGCGCCGACATGCTCGCTGACGACGGCGTGCTCTTCATCACCGCGCCGCACCGTCCCCCCGGATTCACTCCGGGAAGCGTCCTTGGCGAGGAACACCGGACCCAGTGGCGCGAGTGGAGCTACAACCACACGCCGGCGCACGTGCAGTATTTCGGCAAGCAGAGCATGGAGCGCCTCGCCGCGCGGCTGGGCCTGCGAGTGGCTTTCTGGAGTGCGGAGGACGAGGAGGGCCAGGCGTTCGAAGCGTGGCTGATGCGCGTCTGAGACCGTCCGTTGCAGCGCACGTTGCGCGCCGTCTCCAGCGTCCATCGCGCCTGTGTCACGCCGGCATTGCGCTTCGAGCTCGTCGGAACTGCCATCACCCCGCAAAGGAAACGCCGCCCCGGCCGGAGAGGTCGGGGCGGCGTTGCATATGATGCGGTCGCCGCAGGGCGCGTTCGGCGAAGGCCGTGACGCGTGGCGTGATCAGTTGTATTCGACGATTTGCCAACTGCCATCGGCGCGGCGGTAGGCTGTGGCCACCACCCATTCGTCGTAGTAGCCGTCGTTGTTGTGGTCCACGCCGATGCGGACCTTGCGGTAAACCTGACCGTTCTGGTTGTAGGCGGAGTAGGGCGTGGCCTGCCACGCATACCCGGTGTCCGGGTTCGTCCAGTAGACAGGTTGGTTGGAAGGCTGGTTCTCCAGCGCGCGGGCGATGCGCATTTCGTCCTGCCGCGCCAGGTAGTCGCCAATGGCGTAGCCCGCCAGCGCGCCCAGGGCCAAGCCGATGGCGGCCCCGCCGAGACGTTGTCCGGCAGGTCCACCCGCCACGGCTGCGCCCACGGCTGCGCCCGTGGCTGCGCCGATGGCCGTGCCGGCGGAGCGCTGGTTGCCTTGGCAACCCAGCAGCGGGGTCAACAGCATCGCCGCGATGAGCAGCGAGCAGATGGGTTTGGTGTGGAAGCGGTGCATGGGTTCTCCTGGTTTCGACTTGGTTGAATCATGAGGTTCCGGCAAGAGCATAGCGCATCTGCCAGGATATGGCCAGAGCCGGTGGGATGTTTTCGGAAAGGCCGCCTGCGTCGTTAGGAATCGTAAAAAAAAGGGCGGCGCTGAGGCCGCCCTTGTACATGCAGAGCGGCCGGCGGGGGGACCGGCCGCTGGGGGGGTCCGAGTTGGGATGGGGGGATCCCTCTCGGGAAGACACGCCGCGCCATGGGGGGGGAGGGCGGCTGGCGTGTCTCGTTCAGGGAGGAGGGGGGGCTCCTCCCTGAAACGTCTTGACGCATGGGCAGGGGTGTATGGGGGGGACCCGGCCAAGGCGCAGACGATTCGGGCGGCTGGGGGGGAGGCGCCGCCCGAACTGTATGGTCAACCCCGGCAGCACGACACGAGCCGGGGTCGGCGTCATCAATACGCGTACGTCATGGCCGTCGCCGGAGAAACGAACGGCGCTCGCATCACCTGGAGCAGTGCTTCCTGCAGACAGTCCTTCGTGAACGCCTCGCGCAGCACGATGAAGGCTTCTTCCTCGCATGTCCCGCCGTCATGGGTCATTGCTTCGGCGGCGGGCGTCGCTTCCGAGGTCTCCCGCGCTTGCTCGGGGGACGCCAGCAGAACGATGGAGACATCGGGCGCCATGCACCGGCACGCTTTCATGAGGGCTTCGCAGGTGAAGCCCGCCACAGCTTGGCCGCCCAGCACCACCGCAGCCACGCGCTGGTTGAACGCCAGTGCGTAGAGCCCCGTCACCGGGGAGGCGTGTCCTTCACCATCCAGGCCAAGGGTGTGCAACATGGCCAGGACGCCGGCACGGACGTCGTCGTCGGGATGTATGCAAAGAACATTCATGGATTGGCGCTTTGAAAGGCGTGCGGGGAAGTCATGCACCGCGACGTCCTTTGGTCGAGTAGAGCAAATTCGGCGCCACGCAGGCGTCTGATCGGAAATGAGCAGTCAGCAGCCTGGAATGCATGGCGATCGATCATGGGGGATGACGCCACGGCGGAGAGCGCGCCGAGCCAAACTGGCGGTTCGAGTGGGCGAATGCGCACAGGCAGTGCGCGGGCGTGCGAAATCGCTCTATTTTTGCAGGCGGCGGTGGAGCGCATACCGCGACATGCCGAGATAGGCCGCTGCGCGTGTCTTGTTGCCTTCGAATTTCTCCAGCGCTTTCTGGATGATGGTCTGGTTCAGCGCGTCCAGATCCAGCGCCGTTTCGGGCAGTTCGAGGCGTTCCAGGTCCAGCCCCCCGGGGACTGCGCTCGGCGGGGCCTCCTGGAGCGCGGGTGACTCCGTCGCATGGCGGGAGAACTCATCCCCCTGGAAGAGGAAGTAGATATGGCCCGGCAGCAGGGTCTCGGCGTCACTGGTGAGCACCGCGCGTTCGATGACGTTCTCCAGTTCGCGGACGTTGCCCGGCCAAGGGTGGGAGAGCAGCAGTTCCCGGGTGGTGGGGTGGATGTCGCGGAAGCGCTTCTTCTTGCGCGCAGCCTGGCGCATGAGGAAGTGCATGGCGAGTTGTTCGATGTCTTGCGGGCGTTCACGCAAGGGGGGGATGACGAGGTGGCCCACCTTCAGCCGGTGGTAGAGGTCGCGGCGGAAGAGGCCGGCTTGCACAAGGCCGGCAATGGAGCGGTTGGCCGCGCAGATGACGCGGGCCTTGAACTCGCGCGGTTTGGAGCCGCCCACGCGGTAGTAGCTGCGCGACTCCAGCACGCGCAGCAGTTTGGGCTGCAGCGCTTGCGGCATCTCGGCTATCTCGTCCAGGAAGAGCGTGCCTGCGCCGGCGAGCTCCAGCTTGCCCGGCGCGCCTTGACGCGCGCTGCCCGTGTATGCGCCGGGGTCGTGCCCCAGCAGCTCGGCTTCGAACAGTTCCGGCGGGATGGCGGCGCAGTTGATGGCGATGAAGGGCTTCTCCACATTCTCGGGACCGTGGTGGATGAGTCGCGCGATGAGCTCCTTGCCCACGCCGGTCTCCCCTTCCAGCAGGACGGGGACGTCCGGGTCCTCATGATAGACCAGACATTCGCGCAGCAGCGCCACCATGGCGGGGGCCTCCGCCACGATGCGGTTCCCCCCCGGCGTGGGGGCGACCCCGTCGCCATTCAAGGAGAGTTGTTGACGCAGGGTGTGCGCCACGTCCTCCACGCGGCCATGGAATTCGGACCGCCACGTCTGGTTTTCGGAAAGCAGCGCCTGGTGCTCGGCGCTGCGCTCCACCACGGCGGCGAGTTCGCGCGCGTTGATGGGTTTGCTCAGATAGTCGTATGCGCCGTTGCGCAAGGCGGCTACGGCCGTGTCGCGGTCGCCATGGCCGGTGATGAGGACGATATCCGACGCGATGGCGTGTCGGGAAGCCCGCAATCGAGTCAGCAGCTCCATGCCGTCCATGCCGGGCATGCGGATATCCGAGATGATGAGGGGGAAGCGCTCCTGTTTGACGGTCTTGAGCGCGGTTTCCGCGTCGCGCACAGGCACGGGGTCGTGCCCCAGGTCTTCCAGCACCACGGCCAGGCTCTGCAGGCTGTCCGTATTGTCGTCCACCAGCAGCACGCGCATCTCACTCGTCTCCATTGGGCGTGGCGGGCGTGTCCTGGACGGCGCGCAGACGCACCAGGAAGGCGGCGCCGCCCCCGGGGTTGTTCTCCACGGTCACCTCGCCACCCCAGGACTGCGTCATGGTGTGGACGATGGAGAGGCCCAGGCCCATGCCTGCGCCCACTTCTTTGGTCGTGTAGAAGGGGTCGAAGAGGCGGTCCTTGTCCTCGGCCACGCCGGGGCCGTTGTCCACCACGGCGAGCTCCACCATGGTGTCGGGGGGTGGGGTTTCCCCGTCGTCGCCTTGTTCTCGTGGTGTTTGGGGCAGCAGCCGGGTGCGGACGATGATGCGCCGCCGGCGGGGCTCCTCCGGGAGCGCTTCGAAGGCGTGGATGGCGTTGACCACGAGGTTGATGACCACTTGTTCCAGCTGAACAGGGTTGGCGTGGACTTCCGGGACGTCCTCCAGCTCCAGGGTGAGGTGCACGCGCGCGCGTTCCAGCTGCGCCGAGAGCAGCGAGAGCGCAAGCCGCACGGCGTGGTTGGGGTTGACGTGGGCGAGGCCCGTCGCTTCGCCTTGGCGCACCAGGGAGCGCATGTGGGTGATGATCTCGCTGATCTTGCCGCACTCGCGCAGCACGGCGTCCAAGCGTTCGCGGATGGTCTCCACGGACATGGCGGGCTCCCGTTCCAGGCGCATGTGCAAGGAGGAGACGTAGAGCTCCAAGGCGTTGAGGGGCTGGTTGATCTCATGGGCGATTCCGCCCGCCAGCGCGCCGAGGGCTTCCAGTTTCTCCACGCGTTGCATGCGCGCCTGGTCGAGCAGACGTTGGGTCACGTCTTCGATGAGCACGATGAAGGCGCGGCGTCCGCTCTGCAACGGCGCGTAATAGAAGTTGAACCGCATGGAGCGCCGGCCGGTGGGGAGGGGGATTTCCAGCAACAGATCCCGTGGGGGATGTTCGCTCCACATGGCAGCGCATTCGCCCTTCTTGGCGGGGCATTCCCCCCGCACCAGGGTCGCGCATTGGGGATGTCGGTCGAAATCCACGTCCGAGTACCACGCACGCAGGGTGGGGTTGGCGGCCACCACGCGGTGGTCGTCGTCCACCAAAGCGATGCCCATGGCCAGATTGTCCGTGATGCTGCGGTACCGGGCCTCGCTGGCCTGCAGGGCTTCCTGGGCTTGACGGAAGGCGGTGACGTCGATGCCGAGTTCCAGCACAAGCATCTCGCCGTCCACGTCTTCGAAAGGGTAGTCGTACACCTGGAAGCTGCGGCCCGAGGCTGGGGAGGTCATTTCCCAGACGACCATGTGGGAGGTTTCCAGCACCTCCCGGGGGGGGCAGCGGTCGGCGTTCGCGTTCCAGGGGCGCCATGTGGTTTCGTCGAACTCCTCCTTGAAGAAGCGGTTGGCGAAGCGCACATCCAGTTCGGGGTCCAGCAGACAGACGTAGGCGGGCAGGCGGTCCAGCAGGGTGAAGAGCCGCTGGCGCTCCTTGTGCGCAGTCTGTTCGGCGTGTTTGCGCATGGAGATGTCCAGGTCCGCGCCGACCATGACCGTGGGTTCGCCGTGCGCGTCGAAATGTGCAGCTCCTCGCGCCAACACCCAGACCAGGGAGCCGTCGCGGTGCAGCATGCGGTGTTCGAATTCGAACATCTCCGTCTCGCGGGCGAAGTGTCGCTGCAGGGCCGCTTCCATGGCCGGGTTGTCGTCGGGATGGACCAGCCGGCTCCAGTCGTCGATATGGTCGCGGATCTCATGGGGCGCATAGCCCAGCATGCTCTTCAGGGAGTCGTCCAGCCGCATGCCGCCGGTGCGTATGTCCCATTCCCATACGCCGATGCGGCCCGCCTCCACCGCCATGCGGTAGCGGCGCTCCCGCTCCAGCAGGGCGCGTTCCGCCTCCACGGTGGCGGTGATGTCCACGACGGCCAAGGCCACGCCGTAGCCTTCCAGAGGCAGCGGCGCAACGCAGGCGGTCAGCCACGCCGTGCCGCCGTCCGGTTTGGCGAAGCCGATCTGAACATCGCGGAGGATGCGTTGCTGCTCCAAGGCGATGCGGGAGGGGTAGTGCTCCGGCGGGAGGGGGGAGCCGTCCATCCGCAGCAGAGGCCACCCCTCGTCCTGCAACCGTTTGCCAATCAAGTCGTCCGGTGGAATGCCGAGGATCTGTTCCGCAGCGGGCGTCACATCCAGTATGCGGCCTTGTTCGTCCGTCACGGCCACGCAGATGGGCAGAATCTCCCACAAGGTGTCCCGCAGGCCGCCGAGCGTCTCCAGGGAGCGCACCGCTTCCCGCGCGGCTGTGGCGTCGTGCATCAACCCGAAGGCGAACAGCATGGCGCCGTGTTCGTCCAGCACGGAGTCGGCGCGTTCCCATAGTGGAAAGAGTCGGCCGTTCTTGTCGTAACAGAGCAGCTCGCCTTCCCACCCCTGACCGGAGTCCAGCGCCGGCGCCACGTCGCGTTCCAGGACGGCGATGGACTCGGGCGGATAGAGGTCGCGGTAATTGATGGGTTCATCCGAACACATGTCCCCGAAGAGCGCTTTGTGCGCCGGGTTCGTGTAGAGGAAGCGGCCTTCCGGATCCGAGATGGCGATGGCCTCCTTGGAGGTCTCGATCACCTTTTCGAAGAGGAAGCAGGCGTGTTCCTCCTGCAGGGGCGCAAAGGGTTGACGGGCCACGAAGCAGATGGCGCGCGGGCCGCCGTCCTTGTTCAGGGGGACGAAGCGCACATGGTGGGCGGGCGCGCCTGCGTGCGCCGGCGCCAGCACGCGCTGGGGCCCTTGGGTCGGCGTGTTGGCCACGGCCTCGTCCAGGGCGGGACGAATGCGTTCCGGATAGAGCGAGGCGAGGGCCATGCCCGACTCGGGACGAGCGGCGCCGCACACCTCGCCGAAGCGCAGGTTCCAGCTCAAAAGGCGCCCCTCCAGATCGAGGATCGCCAAAGGCGTCTCCGCATTCTCGAAGGCCGCGGCCTGCAGGGCTTCCGGCGATTCTTCCAGCAGTCCCGGCGTGCGGGGGCCGGAAGTGAGCTCCAGGACAGCGAAGACGTCCGGCGCCTCCTCTCCGGCGAGGGCCGCGGGCGCCGGCCGCGGGTGGACACGACAGCGCGCATGCCGCGTCTCGGAGGTCACTTCGAAGGCGTAGGCTGTGTACGTCTTGCGCTGGCGGAGCGTCTGCGCCTGGCGCAGGGCCGCAGTGTTGTGGGGATGCGCGGTCGCCTTCAGCAGGCGGCCGTAGGCGGCGGTCGGCGTCAGCGCCAGCGCGTCTCCCAGCTGGGTCAGCGCATACGTCAGACCCGGTGGCGGCGTCGTGTCGTGGGGCGTCCACTTCGACGGCACGGGGGCGTCGGCGAGTTCCTCCACCAGGAATCGCGCCAGCGCCTCCCAGTCGGCGTCGTGGGGTTCGGTGAGGGATGGCGAGGCGGTGGTCATCGTGATGGTGGCAGTTCATCCGCGCACGCTTCGGTCGCGCTGCGGTTGAAGGCTTGGAGCACGACGCGGGTGAATTCCTCGGAATCCAGCGGTTTGGCGACATACCCGTCCATGCCGAGGGCCAGGAAATTCTCACGATCGCCCTTGAGCGCATGGGCTGTCATGGCGACCACGGGGATTTCGGGGGAGACGCCCTCCTGCCCCGTGCGGATGCGCTGCAGCAGCTCCACGCCGCCCATCCCGGGCATTTCGATGTTGGTGAGAACGAGGTCCACGGATGATCCGGCGAGCACCGCCAGGGCCTCCACGCCGTGGGTGGCCGTGAGTATTTCGCAACCCAGCGCGCCAAGGAGTTTTACGGCGAGTTTGCGGCTCACCTCGTTGTCATCCGCCACCAGCACGCGCTGCGGCGGCTGCGCCGTGGCTGCGAGGGGGGCCGGGGCGCAAGGGGGGGGAGCGTGCTGCGGCGAGCGGGCGTGGCCCAGCGTCACGGTGAAAAAGAAGGTGGAGCCATGGCCTTCGCGGCTGCGCAACCAGATGGCGCCGCGCATCATGCGCACCAGTTCGCGAGAGATGGCGAGGCCCAGGCCGGAGCCGCTCTGCGCGTGTTCCTTGCCGGCCTGGCGGTAGTATTCGAAGATGGCGTCGTGTTTTTCCGGGGGGATGCCCGCGCCCGTGTCGGCCACCTCGGCCACCACCTCGTCGCCCTCGGCCCAGGTGCGGACGCGGATCTGGTTCTGCTGGACGTGGCCCTCGTCGATGGCGTGCGCCGCGTTCACCAGCAGGTTGAGGAAGACCTGGGCCAGCCTGCCCTCGGTGGCCATGACCCTGGGCACGGGGGAGAGGTCCTTGATCAGGCGGGCGCGGTACTTGATCTCGTTGTGGGCCATGGTGATGGCGTGCTGTGCGCTGGTCGCGAGGCTCACCGGCGTGAGCTCCCGCTGCTCCACCCGTGAGAAGGTGCCCAGGCTGCGGACGATGTCCCGGATGCGCCCGGTGCCGTGCAGGGCCTCCTGGACGCTGGTGATGAGCTCGTCGAGGTCTACCGGGGGCTCCTGGTCCCGGGTGCCGGCGCGGGGCAGCTCCTCGGACAAGAACTCGAGGTTGTAGAGCACATAGGAGAGGGGGTTGTTGATCTCGTGGGCCACGCCCGCGGCGAGCATGCCCATGCTG